>NZ_CP108474.1:3614178-4216541 GCF_036226445.1 Streptomyces sp. NBC_01255 | reverse complement strand
TGCTTCAGGCAAACTAAATCGGTCAAACGGCGCTAAAGAATCGGCAAAGGGCGGCCGGGGCGGGGGCGCGGCGGGGTCGAGGCCGCGGAGGAGGGTGACGGGCTTGGGCCCCCCACCCGCACTTCGCTAGGGTCCTGGCTCATGGCACACAACCCCCAAGCACCGTACGGCCAGGGCCAGGCACCCCAGGGGCAGGGCCCCGAGGGCTACGACCCCGCCGGCAGCACGCAGATGTTCCGCGCCTTCGTCGACGAGGGTGCTCCGCAGCGGCAGCAGCCGCAGGCCGCTGCCCCGGCGGCGGCCCCGGCCGGGCCGCGCGTCGGCCTGATCGTCGGCGTCGTCGCGGTGATCGCCGTCCTGGCGGCCGTCGCCTGGCTGGCCCTGGGCTGACCGCTCGTCCCTACAGCACACCCCGGACGGGCCGGGTCCGCATCACGCGGACCCGGCCCGTCTTTGCTTTCGCCGTGTCTCATGCTGTCACCGTGTCTCTCGGTCCAGGGTGGGCGCGAGCAGCGTGAAGGCCCGGCCGATGAGCGCTGTCGGGTCCTCGGTGTCCCCGTCGCCGCTCCAGTGGTGCAGCACCGTGTCGAACGCGGCGATGGCCATGCCCGCTGCCAGCCGCGGATAGAGCTCGGCCTCGGGGTCGAGCCCCAGGCGCCCCGCGAGCTCCTCCGTCAGCTCCTCCCGCCACCGCGCCTCGTGCTCCAGGAATCGGGCGAGCAGCGCGGGCGTCCGCAGGATCAGCCTGACCACCGGCAGCGCACGTTCGGCGTGGTCGCCGCAGAGGGACAGGGGTACGGAGACGGCGTGCAGCAGCGCCTCGGAGGGGCGCTCCCCGGCGGGCCGGGCGGCGAGTCCCGCGCGCATGTCGGCGCCCATGTCGGCCAGGAACTGGACGACCACGTCCTCCTTCGACGCGAAGTACCGGAAGAACGTGCGCTTGGAGACGCCCGCGGTGGTCGCGATCTCGTCGACCGTGACCGCGTCGAAGCCTCTGAGGGCGAGCAGCTGGAGCGCCGCCTCGGTCAGCTCGGTCGCGACGAGCTGTCGTTTGCGCTGGGCCAGGGTGACGTCGGGGCGGGTGCTCACAGGGCTCACGGGGAGATGGTAACGCGGTGCCCTCAATGACACCAGGGCGCATGCTTGACACTCGGTGACACTAGCGGCAGCGTGTGTCGCATGACCAAGAAGCAGAGCTGGACCGCCGACCGGATCCCGGACCAGACCGGAAGGGTCTTCGTCGTCACCGGAGCCACCAGTGGCCTCGGCCTCGCGACGACCCGGGCGCTGGCCCACCGGGGCGGGCGCGTGATCCTCGCCGTACGGGACGAGGTGAAGGGCCGCGAGGTCGTCGAGGGCCTGATGGCAGCGGGGTCAGGAGCCCTCCCCCTGGACGCCCGTCTGCTCGACGTACGGCGGCTCGACCTCGCCGACCTCGACTCGGTACGCGCCTTCGCCGCCCGCCTCCGCGAGGAGCACCGCCACCTCGACGTGCTCGTCAACAACGCGGGCGTGATGGCACCGCCCCGCACCCTGAGCGCCCAGGGCCACGAGCTCCAGTTCGCCACCAACCACCTCGGCCACTTCGCGCTCACCGGGCTGCTCCTCGACCTGCTCGCCGCCGGACGGGACCCCCGCGTGGTCACCGTCAGCTCGATCAACCACCGGCAGGGCAGCCTTCGTTTCGACGACCTCGGCGGCGAGCGCGGCTACGCGCCCATGGCCTTTTACAACCAGTCGAAGTTCGCCAACGCCGTCTTCGGCCGGGAGCTCCACCGCCGCCTGACCGAGACCGGGAGCCCGGTCCGCAGCGTGCTCGCCCACCCCGGCTATTCCGCGACGAGCCTCCAGACCCGGGACACACGCGGTCTGACGCGGCTGGTCTTCGGGCGCATCGGCAACCCGTTGCTCGCCCAGCCCCCGGAGCGGGGCGCGCTGCCCCAGCTGTACGCGGCGACCGCCCCGGACGTGACGGGCGGCGAGTTCATCGGCCCGGACGGTCCGGCCGAGCTGCGGGGCGCGCCGGCCCGCGTGCGTCTCTCGGACGCGGCGGCCGACGCCGGCACGGGGCGCCGGCTGTGGGAGGTGTCGGAGGGCCTGACCGGGGTGCGCTTCCCGGTCACTGCCAGCTGACGGTGACCTGCTGGGTGTCGATCCGCATCCCCAGCGGCACCCGCCAGGAGTCCACGCACACGCGGTACGTCTGCGTCCGCGCCGTCCCGGCGGCGATCGGCGCGGGCAGGGCCTGGCTGGAGGTGACCGTCGCCCAGTCGACGCCGAGGGCCCCGATGACGTGCGTGGCGAAGGTGACCGTGCCCGAACGGGCCGCCGTGCCACCGGTGTTCCGGAAGGTGACGGTCACCTGCTCGCACCAGCGCCGGTCGGCGTCCGCGAGGGCGGGCGCGGAGACGGTGAGCAGGGCGGGCGGGGGCGTGGGGGACGGCGAAGGGCGGCCGGGGGTTGTGGGCGGGGCCGTGGAGGGGCCGGGGCCACTGGTGCCGGGCGCGGGCGTGGTCCCGGGAGTGCTGGAGGGGGTACGGGGCGGGGTGCCGCCGCCGGTACCAGGAGCCGTACCGGAGGTGGTGGAGCCGCCGGGCGCGGAGGTCACCGGAGCCGTACCCGACTCCGTACCGGAAGAGCCCGAGCCGCCGGACGTACCGGAGGTCCCGGGGCCGGAGGAGGGCGCCGCGCTCCCACCCGCCGCATCCGACGATGACGACGAAGGCGACGACGACGATGACGATGGCGGCGATGACCACGGCGACGACGGCGCAGGCGCCGGGGACGACGTACTGGACGTTGTCCCGCTCGCGGTGGGGCTGTCCAGGGGGACCAGCGTGACCGCACCCGAGGGGGCGACCGCGCCCCTCGGGAAGGGGCCGGCGCCGACCGCCGCGTACCCCTCGTCGTCTCCTCCGCCGCCACAGGCGGTCAGCGCCCCGCCGAGGCAGAGCGCCACCGCCACGAGTCCCGGCTTCCTTCGCCTCATGGACCACAGTCTGGCTGACGGATCGTCAGCAAGGCGTGGTTTTCGAGAAGTCCGCCCGTTCGGTCAGTCGGAGATGAGGCCTTCGCGCAGCTGGGCGAGGGTGCGGGTGAGCAGCCGCGAGACGTGCATCTGGGAGATGCCGACCTCTTCGCCGATCTGCGACTGGGTCATGTTGGCGAAGAAGCGCAGCATGATGATCTGCCGCTCCCTGGGCGGCAGTTTGGCGAGCAGGGGCTTGAGCGACTCCCGGTACTCGACGCCTTCGAGCGCGGTGTCCTCGTAGCCGAGGCGGTCGGCGAGGGAGCCCTCGCCGCCGTCGTCCTCGGGCGAGGGGGAGTCGAGCGAGGAGGCGGTGTACGCGTTGCCCACGGCGAGGCCGTCGACGACGTCCTCCTCCGACACCCCGAGGACGGCGGCGAGTTCGGGGACGGTGGGGGAGCGGTCGAGCTTCTGCGCGAGCTCGTCGCTGGCCTTGGTGAGGGCGAGCCGCAGCTCCTGGAGCCGGCGCGGCACCCGCACCGACCAGGACGTGTCGCGGAAGAAGCGCTTGATCTCGCCGACGACCGTGGGCATGGCGAACGTCGGGAACTCCACGCCCCGTTCGCAGTCGAAGCGGTCGATCGCCTTGATCAGGCCGATGGTGCCGACCTGGACGATGTCCTCCATCGGCTCGTTGCGGGAGCGGAAGCGGGCCGCCGCGTACCGCACGAGGGGGAGGTTGAGCTCGATGAGGGTGTCGCGGACGTAGGTCCGCTCCGGGCTGTCGGGGGCGGCGCCTTCGTCGGTGAGGGCGCGGAGCCGCAGGAACAGGGAGCGCGAGAGGGTGCGGGTGTCGAGGGCGCCGGGCGTGGCGGGCAGCGGCGGAGCCGTGCTCTCCACGGTGTCGACGACGCTCACGACGGCGGTTTCCGCGGAGCTCGCCGCGGAGCTCCCTGCGGAGCTTTCGGCCGCGGTCGGAGCCGTCGTCTGCGTGGGCACGGGAACGGGCGTGAGCGTGAGCACCTTCGAGCTGCCCAGTTCTGTGGACATGCCACCCCCTTGAGGTCGCGGACGGTCGCGGTGGCCGCGACCATCTGAGGAACGCAGCCTCCACCTGAATACCGGCGGCGGGGCTGCGGCAAACTCGGTTCCAGCAGAATGTCACATGTCGGCAACACGCTGTAGTGACTTGTCGACAAGCAGACGGTGCATTTCCGCAGGAAACAAGGGGTGTACGGCATTTGGGGCGCCGTAGAACTGCTCCGAACCGGTCTACCCGTTCCGGTTACGCCTCGATTCTGTTTGCGGATCTCAAACGCGCGAAGCTCCGGGCGAGGAGCCTTGACACGTGCATCTGCGAGACGCCGAGTTCCTGACTGATCTGAGACTGGGTCAAATTGCTGTAGTAGCGCAGCATCAGGATCCGCTGCTCGCGCTCGGGCAGCTGGACGAGCAGGTGCCGGACGAGGTCGCGGTGCTCGACGCCGGCGAGCGCGGGGTCCTCGTAGCCGAGCCGGTCGAGCAGCCCGGGCAGCCCGTCGCCCTCCTGCGCCGCCTCCAGGGAGGTCGCGTGGTACGAGCGCCCGGCCTCGATGCAGGCGAGCACCTCGTCCTCGCCGATCCGCAGCCGCTCGGCGATCTCCGCGGTCGTGGGGGAGCGGCCGTGGGCGGTCGTCAGGTCCTCCGTGGCGCCGTTCACCTGGACCCACAGCTCGTGCAGCCTGCGCGGCACGTGCACGGTCCGGACGTTGTCGCGGAAGTACCGCTTGATCTCGCCGACGACCGTGGGCATGGCGAAGGTCGGGAACTGCACGCCCCGGTCGGGGTCGAAGCGGTCGATGGCGTTGATCAGGCCGATGGTGCCGACCTGGACGACGTCCTCCATCGGCTCGTTGCGGGAGCGGAAGCGGGCCGCCGCGTACCGCACGAGCGGCAGGTTGGCCTCGATGAGGGCCCCGCGCACCCGGTGGTGCTCCGGAGTGCCCGGTTCCAGGTGCTTGAGCTGCCCGAAGAGCACCTGCGTGAGGGCGCGGGTGTCGGCGCCGCGGGTGCTCTGGGGGCGGGGGCGCGGGGTCTCCGCCCCACCTGCCTCGTGCTGGGGCGGGACCTGAGGCGCTGTACTGGCCGGCACGTTCACGCCACCCCTTTGGCTGGTCTTGCTGGTCGACTGGGTCAACTACGGTCAACTCATCCGTCAAAAGCGGTCATAGCATCACAAGACATGTCCACTGTGTGCAAGCACCGTATAGCTACGTGTTGAGGGCATGGTGGAGCAAAAGGGGAGGCCAGAACCGCACGAGGCCCCCCACCATGACGGCGGGGGGCCTCGGCGGCGCGAATGCTCCGGGTGTGGCTAGAAGGCGTAGTCGGCGATCACCCAGGTGGCGAACTCGCGCCACTGGGCGACACCCGCCTGGTGTGCGGGGTGCTCCAGGTAGCGCTGGAGGGCGTCCGTGTCCTCGACGGCCGAATTGATGGCGAAGTCGTACGCGATCGGCCGGTCGGTGATGTTCCAGTCGCACTCCCAGAACCTCAGCTCGGGGATCTGCTCGCCGAGCGCGCGGAACGCCTCGACACCGGCGACGACACGGGGCTCGTCGCGCTTGACGCCCTCGTTGAGCTTGAAGAGGACCAGATGGCGGATCACGAAGGGCTCCTAGTTGATGAGTTCGGTCATGAACTCGCCGACGCCCTGGGCAGCGCTGGCAATGCCTTCGAACCCTACTCCCACGAGATCGGCCGCCCGCTCGGGGGAGTTGATGATCGTGTACAGCACAAAGACCGCGACCGCGTACAGCGCGATCTTCCTCGCTTGCCCCATTGCTCAGCCCTCCCCTGTCCCCGCCGTACGATCGCGCCACTCTAACCGAGCCTTTATGGACCAAGGACCCGGAGATCGAGGCCTTTCGCCGCCCCCCGGAAGAGTGACGGGCGAGCAGTATGGATGTCGAGCCCGGAGGATCTGGCAGGAATCCGAAGGGCTTCCGGAACCGGCCCGCACTGCGGGGTCCGCGCCGCCAGCTTCCCCCCTGACTGCGGCGCAGGACTTGTTGGTCCGGTTCTCATCGGGGGGAACGGCTTGTCCCCCCGATGCCGTTCCCCCCGTCCTACGGAGAAGGCCCCGGCCCGCGCCCCGAGCGCGGACCGGGGCCTTTCCCGTGCGCCTTTGCCGTACGCCGTTCCCTTGCGCCGTTCCCGTACGCCGTTCCCGTGCGACGTGGCGACCGGCTCCCGTCAGCGCCGGGGGAGAGGGTCTTCGAGGCGGAGGGCGAGGGCGAGAAGGCCGGGGAACCGGTGGTCGAACTCGGTGCGGCGCAGGCGGTTGACCCGGCGAGGCCCCTCGTCCCGGCTCTCGACGAGTCCGGCCGCGCGCAGCACCGCGAAGTGGTGGCTGAGGGCCGCTTTGCCCACGGGTACGTCGAAGCTGCTGCACGTGCGCGCCCAGTCGGTGGAGCCGGCCAGCTCCCGTACGAGGGTGAGGCGCACGGGGTCGGCGAGGGCGGCGAGGGCCGTCAGCAGGGGAACGTCGTCGGGGTGCGTGTGCTGGGGGGCGGTCCGGTGGCTGCTCGCGCTCATGGTGCCCTCCGTCGGGGAAAGGAGACTTGCGGAGTGTTCGATGGAGATCATACAGTCCCGAGTGTTCGCTTTTCATTGAACAGTCGAGCGGGAGGTGTGACGCATGCGCGCGATCGAACTGGGTGAGTACGGCGGTCCCGAAGTCCTCAAGGTGGTGGAGACCGACGTTCCCGCACCCGGCCCTGGCCAGGTGAGCATCGACGTCTCCTACGCCGGCGTGAACTTCGCCGACCTGAAGGCGCGGGCCGAGGGCTACCGCGTGCCGGCCCTGCCCTTCCGCCCCGGTCTGGAGGTCTCCGGCCGTGTGCGGGCGCTCGGCCCGGACGTCGTCGGCCTCGCCGTCGGCCAGGAGGTGACCGCGCTGACCGACGGCGGCGCCTACGCGGAGGTCGTCGTGACCGACGCGGCCACCGTCCTCCCCCTGCCGTCCGGAGTCGACCTCCGCACGGGCGCGACCCTGCCCACCGTGCTCCCGACGGCCTACGCCCTGCTCCACGAGGTGGCCAGGGTCCGGCCGGGCGAGACACTCCTCGTCCACGGCGCGGCCGGCGGAATCGGCACCGTGGTGGGCCAGTTGGCGAAGGACGCGGGCATGAGCGCGGTGTACGGCGTCGTGTCGTCGCGGGCCAAGGCCGCACACGCCCTCGCCCACGGCTACGACGACGTCTTCCTCGGCGACGACTTCCAGGACGGCGTCCGCACCGCGACCGGCGGCCGCGGCGTCGACGTCGCCCTCGACCCCGTCGGCGGCTCGACCCTGAAGGTTTCCCTGGCATCCCTCGCCCTCTTCGGCCGCTTGGTCTCCTTCGGCAACGCCGGCGCGGCCGCTCCCTGGAGCGTGGGCCAGCCCGAGCTCTACCCCGCAGGGATCTCGGTCGGCGGCTTCTCGATCCTGGCGCTCGCCGGCACCGCCCCCGAAGCCCTGCGCTCCCTCTCCGAGCGGGCGTTCGCGAAGGTCGCCGACGGCACGGTCACCCTGCCCGTCACCGCCGAGTTCGCCCTCTCCGAGGCGGCCGAGGCGCACCGGCTGATGGCCTCACGGGCGAGCACCGGAAAGCTCCTGCTCAGGATCGCCGAGCACCCGGCCCGTGCCTGAGCCCCACCCCCGGACCCGTGCACACGAGGAGAAGACGATGACCACACCCGCGCCCGCGACCACCCGTGCCGTCCTGGAGGATCTGCTGCGCCGCATCGGGGAGGGCGATCCCGAGAAGATCGCCGAGCTCTACGCGGAGCACGGCGACTGGAAGCTGGACTGGCCGGAGGCCGAACACGGACGACCCGCCACGCCGTGGATCCGCCACCGGTCCTCGCGCGCCGACGCGGCCGCCCACTACCGCGAGATCGCCGAGCACCACGTCCCCGGCGCCGCCGACACCCGGATCGAACGCATCCTCGTCGACGGCGACGACGCGATCGTCCTCGGCGAGATCCGCCAGACGGCCCGCACCACCGGACGCCCGTACCGCGCCCGCTTCGCCCTGCACCTCACCGTCGAGGACGGCCTGGTCACCCGCCACCACGTCTACGAGGACAGCCTCGCCGTCGCCCAGGCATTCGCTCCGGACCCGACCCACTGACGTCGCGTCAAAATGAAACCGCCCCTGACCTGTTCTTCACAGGTCAGGGGCGGTTCCCAAGAGCGGTAGCGGAGGGATTTGAACCCTCGGTGACTTGCGCCACACTCGCTTTCGAGGCGAGCTCCTTCGGCCGCTCGGACACGCTACCGAGAGAGAGCTTAGCCGAAACTGGCGCTGCGATGAAATCCGTATCCCCGGCGAGGTCAGGAGGGGTGTCAGCGGGTGCGGAAGAAGGCCGTCAGCTGCTCCGCGCACTCCTCGCCGAGCACGCCGTGGATCACCTCGGGGCGGTGGTTGAGCCGCCGGTCCCGTACGAGGTCCCAGAGCGAGCCCGCCGCGCCCGCCTTCTCGTCGAGCGCGCCGAACACCACCCGCTCGACCCGCGACTGGACGAGGGCGCCCGCGCACATCACGCACGGCTCCAGGGTGACGACGAGCGTGCACCCCGTCAGGCGCCACTCCCCGGTCGCCGCGGCCGCCCGCCGCAGGGCGAGGACCTCGGCGTGGGCGGTCGGGTCGCCGGCCGCCTCCCGTTCGTTGTGCGCGCGGGCGAGGACCGTGCCGTCCGGGCCGAGCACGACCGCGCCGACCGGTACGTCACCGGCGGGCGCGGCCGCGTCGGCCTCGGCGAGAGCGAGCCGCATGGCGTCCCGCCAGGGGTCCCTTACGGGGTCCCGTACGGGGTCGGCGACGGGCGTCGATACGGGATCGGCACCCGGCGTCGATACGGGGTCGGCACCCGGCGTCGGTACGGGGCCGGCGCCGGGGTCGGGGACAGGTACGGCGTGGGTCACTAGCGGACGGCCTCCAGGACCTCCGCGGCGCCCAGCGCGTCCGCGATCACCGCGAGCGCGTCGCTGTCGAGCCCCCGGAGCTCCCGCTCCGAGAGGCCGAGGTCCGCGAGGACCAGCGCGTCGCCCACGGGAGCGGACGGCACGGCCTCCGCGGCCGCGCCGGCCCGCTCGTCGTCGTCATCGTCGGCATCGTCGACGAGGGGCTCCCCGTCCTCCGTGCCGTCCAGGTCCAGCGACTCCAGCTCGTCGAGCTCGGCGTCGAGGTCGTCGCCGAGGATCTCCCGGGTGAGGATCTCCCCGTACGAGGAACGGGCGGCGGCGGCGCCGTCCGAGACGTAGATCCGAGGGTCTTCCTCACCCTCGATCCGGACGATCCCGAACCACGCGTCCTCCTGCTCGATGTAGACGATCACCGTGTCGTCGTCCGAGGCCTCACGGGCGAGCTCGGCCAGATCCGACAGGGTCTCCACGTCGTCGAGCTCCGTGTCGCTCGCTTCCCACCCGTCTTCGGTGCGCGCGAGCAGTGCGGCGATGTACACCTGACTCTCTCCCACTGATCAGAGGTGTGACGTTCCGGCGGCGCGCTTCCGATGCCCCGCCCAATCGGCATCGTGACAGAAACAGGGCGCTCAGGAGAGGTCTTCGGCTCTTGCGTCGTGCATCAGTCTGAAGGGCACCGCCATCGGGCGGGCGTGCGACCCCGGCGCACACAGGGGGCGCACGGCGGGCCGCGCCGGGTGTTCTCACCAGCGGAAGGTCCGCATACGCATGGCCTGGCGCATCCGTGCGGCCCGGGCGCGCCGCGGCTGTACGCGCTCGCGCAGCGCCTTCGCCTCGTTCAGCTCGCGGAGGAACTGGGCGCGGCGCCTGCGGCGCTGCGCGTCGGTCTCCGGTGCCGGCTGGTCGGCCGCCCCCTCGGCGGCTTCCTCGGCCGGTTCTTCCAGGTCGGGCATCGGCCACACCACCCCATCGCTGGGTCCCTGTGCCCCCACCTTCCCCCAGCGGCGTGGGTCGACGCCAGTGCGCGGCGGGCTACTGTTGAGTCATGCGTCTCCACGTCGTCGACCACCCTCTGGTCGCCCACAAGCTCACCACCCTGCGCGACAAGCGCACGGACTCCGCGACCTTCCGTCGTCTCTCCGACGAGCTGGTCACCCTGCTCGCCTACGAGGCCACCAGGGACGTGCGGACCGAGCAGGTCGACATCGAGACCCCCGTCACTCCCACGACCGGTGTGAAGCTCTCGTACCCGCGTCCGCTGGTGGTCCCGATCCTGCGTGCCGGGCTCGGCATGCTCGACGGCATGGTCCGTCTGCTCCCGACGGCCGAGGTCGGCTTCCTGGGCATGATCCGCAACGAGGAGACGCTGGAGGCGTCGACCTACGCCACGCGGATGCCGGAGGACCTCTCGGGCCGCCAGGTGTACGTCCTGGACCCGATGCTGGCGACCGGCGGCACGCTGGTCGCGGCGATCCGCGAGCTGATCAAGCGCGGCGCCGACGACGTGACCGCGGTCGTGCTCCTCGCCGCCCCGGAGGGCGTCGAGATCATGGAGCGCGAGCTCGCGGGCACGCCGGTGACCGTCGTGACGGCCTCGGTCGACGAGCGGCTCAACGAGAACGGCTACATCGTCCCGGGCCTGGGCGACGCGGGCGACCGCATGTACGGCTCTGCCGAGTAATTACCCAGCCGGCTCCGCCGAATAGGACGCAGCCGGCTCTGCCGAGTAGCTCCTCAGGAGTACCTCAGCACTTTCCGGTCGGTACGGGCGCGGGCTTGGTCAGGGCGACCAGGGCCGCGTCCGCCGTCGCCTTCGGGGACAGCGTCTTGAACGCGGTCCCGATGATCAGGTCCACGTCCGTCGTGCCCCGGGTGTCCGTCTTGGTCGTGGCGCCCTTGAGCTGGGTGCCGAGGACCGGGAAGGCGCCCTTCGTGGCCGCGGGCGGGCCGAGCAGCAGCCCCGCGCCGGGGACCTTCTTGTCGAAGGCGGCGGGAGCGTTCCCCACCTTGCCGATCTTGAAGCCGCGCTTCTTGAGCTCGTCCGCGGTCGTCTTGGCGAGCCCGCTGCGCGGGGTCGCGTTGTAGACGTTGACCGTGATCTGGCCGGGCTTCGGGAGGGCGGCCACGGGCGGGGTCGTCGCCTTGGCCACGGGTTTGCAGTCGGTCTGCTTCCCGGCGGTCGTCTTCGTGCCCTCGTCGCCGGAGAAGACGTCGACGAGCTGGAGCGTGCCCCAGCCGGCCGCGCCGAGCACGACCACGGAGGCCGCGGCCGCGAGGATGATCCGGCGCCGGCGGTGGGGGCGGCGCATGCGCGGGTAGACATCCCCCGTGATGCGGTACTTTCCGCCCATTCCGGGGGGTGTGAGCATGCTCATGAACGCAGCGTAATACCGCCCGTCGGCGATGCCTACTTGATGATCATGTGATCGCGTCCGGATGGGGGCGAACTGACCCCGAAAGGGTCAGTGGCGGTGGAGCGTCAGTCGAGTTCCAGGACGCGGGCGTGCAGCACCTGGCGCTGCTGCAGTGCCGCGCGGACGGCGCGGTGCAGTCCGTCCTCGAGGTAGAGGTCGCCGCGCCACTTCACGACGTGCGCGAAGAGGTCGCCGTAGAAGGTGGAGTCCTCGGCGAGCAGCGTCTCCAGGTCCAGCTGGCCCTTGGTGGTGACCAGCTGGTCGAGGCGGACCGGGCGCGGCGCGACGTCCGCCCACTGCCGGGTGCTTTCCCGGCCGTGGTCGGGATACGGCTTTCCGTTTCCGATGCGCTTGAAGATCACACGGAAAGCCTACCGGGCAAGCGGCTCCCGGCGCAGCCACGCAAGGGCGGTGCGATGCTGGTGCGAACCGTGACAAAAGCGAAATCAAGGTGTCGTCATGAGCGTCAGTGAGCAGAGCGCACAGCCGCCCGCACCCCTTGCGGGGCCCGCCGCCGAGATCGCCGCCGGGTACGCCTTCGACGGACCCGCACTCGATCTGGGGGCGCTCCTCTGGGACGGCGCGTGTCACCCGGACGCGCCGGTCCGCATCCCGCTGCCGATGCTCAACCGCCACGGTCTGGTCGCCGGTGCCACCGGCACCGGCAAGACGAAGACGCTCCAGCTGATCGCGGAGCAGCTCTCGACCCACGGCGTGCCGGTCTTCCTCGCCGACGTCAAGGGGGACGTCTCCGGGATCTCGGCCCCCGGGGCGGACGGCGAGAAGGTGCGGGAGCGGGCCGCCCAGGTCGGCCAGGAGTGGCGGGGGACGGGCTTCCCCTGCGAGTTCTACGGGCTCGGGGGCATCGGCCCCGGCATCCCGGTGCGCGCCACGGTGACCGGCTTCGGCCCCGTACTCCTTTCGAAGGTGCTCCAGCTCAACCAGACGCAGGAGCAGTCGCTCGGCCTGATCTTCCACTACGCCGACTCCAAGGGCCTCGAACTGGTCGACCTCAAGGACCTGCGGGCGGTCGTCGCCTTCCTGGTCTCGGACACCGGGAAGGCCGAGCTGAAGGGGATCGGCGGTCTGTCGACGGTGACGGCCGGGGTGATCCTGCGGTCGATCACGGCCTTCGAGCAGCAGGGCGCGGGCGGTTTCTTCGGGGAGCCGGAGTTCGACACGGCCGCGTTCCTGCGGACGGCGGCCGACGGGCGCGGGATCGTCTCGGTCCTGGAGCTGCCGGCCGTGCAGGACAAGCCGCAGCTCTTCTCGACCTTCCTCATGTGGATGCTCGCGGACCTCTTCGACGACCTGCCGGAGGTCGGCGATCTGGAGAAGCCGAAGCTGGTCTTCTTCTTCGACGAGGCGCACCTGCTGTTCAAGGGGGCGTCGAAGGCGTTCCTGGAGTCGATCACGCAGACGGTCCGGCTGATCCGCTCGAAGGGCGTCGGGATCTTCCTCGTGACCCAGACGCCGAAGGACGTCCCCTCGGACGTGCTCGCCCAGCTGGGCAACCGGGTGCAGCACGCGCTGCGCGCCTTCACCCCGGACGACGCGAAGGCCCTCAAGGCGACCGTGCGGACCTTCCCCAACTCCGCGTACGACCTGGAGGAAGTGCTCACGGGGCTCGGCACGGGCGAGGCGGTGGTCACCGTACTGAGCGAGAAGGGCGCCCCGACCCCGGTGGCGGCGACCCGGCTGCGGGCCCCCGAGTCGCTGATGGGCCCGATCGACGCGGCCGCCCTGGACGCCGCCGTGAAGGGGTCGCCGCTGTACGGGCGGTACGCGGAGGCGGTGGACCGGGAGTCGGCGTACGAGCGGCTGACGGCCGAGCAGCGGGCGGCGGAGGCGGCGGCCCTGGAGGCCGCGGCGGCGAAGGAGGCCGAGAAGGCCGAGAAGGCCTCCGGACAGCAGGGAGCGAGGGCTCCGAAGCCGGAGCCCTCGCTCGCCGAACAGGTGGTGGGCAGTGGGATCTTCAAATCCCTCACCCGGTCGATCGGCACTCAGCTGGGCCGGGAGATCAGCCGCTCGATCTTCGGCACGGCCCGCCGCCGGAAGTGACTACCGGCTTACTCGGTGACCTCGTGGTGGTCGTCGTGCAGGCCGCCGCCGCTGCCCGTGCCGCCGGTGGTCGGGACGGAGACGACCGGCTTGCGCAGGGAGGAGATGTCGTGGGCGTACGTGCCCACGGCGTTGGCGATGACGTCGATGTTCACGTCGAAGGCCTTCATGTTGACGTTCTTCAGGTCGTCGCCCTTGGCGTGGTAGTTCACGTCGTACGCGACACCCGCCGTGCCGCCGAACTTGGCGGCCTGGGCGGCGGTCTTGATGCCCTCGGCGCCGGTGAAGGTGCCGCCGGAGGGGATGCCGACCTTGATGAACGGGCCGTAGTCGGAGCGGCCGGAGAAGTCGGTGCCCTCGTTCGGGACCCCGTTCTTGTCCATGAAGTCGGTGATGTCGCGCTCCAGCTGGGCGGAGCCCGTGGGGCCCGCGCCCTCGCCGACGTTGTCCGAGTTGTCGCCGTCGTAGACGAAGAGGCCGTAGTTCGGCGAGGCGATCATGTCGAAGTTGAGGTAGAGCTTGATCTCGCTCTTGTCGAGCGCGGTGAGGTTCTTGACGTAGTGGTCGGAGCCGAGGAGGCCGTTCTCCTCCGCGGACCACCAGGCGAAGCGGACCTTGTTGCGGACCTTGTCCTTCGACTGGGCGAGCTCCAGGGCGGTCTGGAGAAGACCGGCGGAGCCCGAGCCGTTGTCGTTGATGCCGGGGCCGGCGGTGACGGAGTCGAGGTGCGAGCCGAGCATCACGGTGTTGGCGGCGTTGCCGCCCTTGGTCTCCGCGATGACGTTGTTGGTGGAACGCTTCTCCTGGAGCTGGCGGATCTCCAGGGAGAGCGAGACCGGCCCCTTGGCGAGGTCGGCGGCGAGCGCCGTGCCCTCGGCCAGGGTGAGACCGCCGGTCGGGAGCTTCCCGGCGGCCGGGTCGCCGAGGGTGCCGGAGAGGGCGCCTTCGACGTTGTTGTAGACCAGGGCGGCGGTGGCGCCGGCCGCGGCGGCCTGCTCCTGCTTGATCGCGAAGGAGCAGCCACCGCGCTTGATCAGCGCGATCTTGCCGGTGAAGGTGCCGGAGGCGTAGTCGCCCGGCTCGCAGCCGGTGGTGCCGTCGGCGTCGACGGGCACGGCCGCGAGGGCCGCGGTGATGCCGCCGACCGGGGTGGACTTGGTGTACGTCATCGCCTTGACGTCGAGCGTGCGGGGCGCCGGGGAGACGACGGAGCCCTTCTCGGCGAGCGTCTGCGTGTAGAGGAACTCGAACTTCTGGTACGAGACGTTGTAGCCGGCCTTCTTGAGCTGCGTGTACACGTACGCGGCGGAGGCGTCGTGCCCGAGCGTGCCGGCCGCGCGGTGGCCGCCGGACGAGTCGGCTATCGCCTGGAACATCTGCAGGTGCTTGAAGGCGTCCTTGCCGGACGTCTCGCGGACCAGCTTCTTCGCCAGCTTGGCGGCATCGCGGGCCGGTGCGGCCGCGGGGTCCTGGCCGGCGGTGGCGGGAGAGGAGAGGACCAGCGGGGTGGCGAGGGCGGCAGCGGCCAGGATGGCCGCGGCACGGCGCTGGGTTGCGTTCACAGAAGTCCTTCCCGAAACGGACGAGGTTGAGGGGAAGTTAGCGATCTGTGGGGGGTTCTGTGAACAGGTTCTGCGCAATTCCTGTCACCTTGAGCAGGATTGACATCTGGAATTATCGATTCCCGGACGGTTTGGGATCCTTGGCGGCTTTTGCCGCCTTCGCTGCCGCCTTCATCTCCTGCTTGTGCGCGCGCACCTTCACGAGCGACTCCGGCCCGGTGATGTCGGCGGCCGAGCGGTACGCGCCCTGCTCGCCGTACGGCCCCGCCGCCTCCCGCCAGCCCGGGGGCCGCACCCCGTACTGCTTGCCGAGCAGCGCCAGGAAGATCTGCGCCTTCTGCTTCCCGAAGCCCGGCAGCGCTTCGAGCCGCGCGAGCAGCTCCTTCCCGGTCGCCGCGTCCGCCCAGACGGCCTCGGCGTCGCCCCCGTACTCCTCGACCAGGAAGCGGCAGAGCTGCTGCACGCGCTGGGCCATCGACCCGGGAAACCGGTGCACGGCCGGCTTCTCGGAGAGCAGCGCGGCGAACTCCTCCGGGTCGCGGGCGGCGATCTCGTGTGCGTCGAGATCGTCCGCCCCGAGCCGCGAGGCGATCGTGTACGGGCCGGAGAACGCCCACTCCATCGGGACCTGCTGGTCCAGGAGCATGCCGACGAGCGCGGCGAGCGGCGAACGCCCGAGCAGGGCGTCGGCCTCGGGCTGCTGGGCGAGATGGATCTCGGGCCTTGCCTGGGAACTCATGCTTCGATCATCCCGCCGCCGCCGGGCGCCCGCATGGTGGGTTCATCCCTTCGCGAAGCGGTCCATGGCCGAAAGGATCAGGTCCCGGGTCCGTTCGCCGCCCAGGTGCCCGGCGTCCTCGATCATGTGCAGTTCGGCGCCCGGCCAGGCGCGGGACAGTTCCCAGGCCGTGGTGGGCGGGCCTGCCATGTCGAGCCGGCCGTGGACCAGGACGCCGGGGATGCCGGCGAGCCGGTGCGCGTCGCGGATCAGCGCGCCCTCCGGCAGCCAGCCGCCGTGGGCGAAGTAGTGCGCGCAGATCCGGACGAAGGCGAGCCGGGCGTCGTCGACCCGGTCGGTGTACGGGGTGCCCTTGCCCTCCATGGAGAGCACCGTGTCCTCCCAGGCGCACCAGTCGGCCGCGGCCTTCTCCCGTACGGCCCGTTCGGGGTGGTTCATCAGGGCGGAGTAGGCGGCCACCATGTCCTCCGCCCTCACCAGGTCCTCCGCCCCGTCGGCCCCGGCCCGGAAGCGGTCGTGGGCCTCCGGGAAGAAGCGGCCGGCGCCCTCGTACAGCCAGGCGATCTCGGAGCGGCGGGTGGTCGTGACGGCCGTGATGACGATCTCCGTCACGCGCTCGGGGTGCGCCTCCGCGTACGCCAGGATCAGCGTGGAGCCCCAGGAGCCGCCGAACAGCAGCCAGCGGTCGATCCCGAGGTGCTCGCGCAGCCGCTCCATGTCGGCGACCAGGTGCGCGGTGGTGTTCACGGACATGTCGGCGGCCGGGTCGCTCGCGTGCGGGGTGGAGCGCCCGCAGCCGCGCTGGTCGAAGAGGACGAGCCGGTACGCCTCCGGGTCGAAGAACCGCCGGTTGTGCGGGGATGACCCGGAGCCCGGCCCGCCGTGCACGACGAGCGCGGGCCGGCCCGCCGGGTTGCCGGAGACCTCCCAGTGGATGAGGTTGCCGTCGCCCACGTCGAGCAGGCTCTGGTCGTAGGGTGCGGTCTCGGGGTGCATCCGGCCGAGGCTACCGACCCTTGACGCGGGCCGCCGGGTTCTCGCACCACTCCAGGACCGAGGACCATTCCCCGTATCCCGAGTCGGGGTTGAGGTGCGCGCCGCCCGGGACGTGGTCCGTGTCGAGGCCGAGCGGGGTGCCGTAGTGGACGTCCGCGCCCTCGGGGCAGTACGGATCCCCGTCCCCGTACACGAGCCGTGCCCGTACGCCCGTCTCCGCCAGGCCCGTCTCCGCCAGGCCCTTCTCCGCGAGGTCGAGCCCGTCGGCGAACGCGGCGATCGCCGGGATCGACGCGGTCACCGGCGGTGAGGGCGGGGCGACGAGCAGCACCCGGTCGGCGTCCGGCCGCCGCTCCCCGGCCCGCAGCCACAGCAGCACGGACAGGCTGTGCGCGAGCACCACGAACTCCCCGTCGGCCGGCCGCTCACCGTGCTCCTCCAGGGCGGCGAGCCAGTCCTCCAGGACGGGCGCGTCGGCCTCGGGCAGCTGCGGGTAGCGCACCTCGTGCCCGCGCGCCCGCAGCTCCCCGGCGAGCCAGTGCTGCCAGTGACCCGGCGGACGGTGGTTCTGGAAGCCGTGCAGGATCAGATACGTGGTCATGCCACGATCCTGCGGCCGGGGCCCGCTCCCGGTCCACCACCGTCCACGGAGCGGGCGGACCCGTACGGGGGTGCTCAGCCGCCCACGTACTCCCGCAGGTGGCGGGCGGTCAGGGTGTCGCCCTTCTCGACGAGCCGGCCGGGGGTGCCCTCGAAGACGATGTGGCCGCCGTCGTGGCCCGCGCCCGGGCCGAGGTCGATCAGCCAGTCGGCGTGGGCCATGACCGCCTGGTGGTGCTCGATCACGACGACCGTGTTGCCGGCCTCGACGAGGCGGTCGAGGAGCGCGAGGAGCTGGTCGACGTCGGCCAGGTGGAGGCCGGTGGTGGGCTCGTCGAGGACGTAGACGGCGGCCTTCTCCGCCATGTGGATGGCGAGCTTGAGACGCTGGCGCTCGCCGCCGGAGAGGGTGTTGAGGGGCTGGCCGAGGCGGAGGTAGCCGAGGCCGACGTCCTTCAGCCGGCCGAGGATCGTGCGGGCCTGGCTCTTCGCCCCGAGGGCCGTGAAGAAGTCGTACGCCTCCTCGATCGACATCGACAGGACCTCGTGGATGTTCTTCCCGTCCAGCTCGTACGTGAGGACCTCGGCGGTGAACCGCTTGCCCTCGCACGCCTCGCAGACCGAGGCCACGCCCGCCGCGATCGCCAGGTCGGTGTAGACGAGCCCGAGGCCGTTGCAGTGCGGGCAGGCGCCTTCCGAGTTGGCGCTGAAGAGCGCCGCCTTGACGCCGTTGGCCTTGGCGAAGGCCGTACGGATCGGGGCGAGGAGCCCGGTGTACGTCGCCGGGTTCGAGCGGCGCGAGCCGCGGATGGGGGACTGGTCGGCGACGACGACCCCTGCGCGGCCCGGCAGGTTGCCGTGGATCAGGGAGGACTTGCCGGAGCCGGCCACGCCCGTGACGACGGTCAGGACCCCGGTGGGGATCTCGACGCTCACGTCCTTGAGGTTGTGCTGGTTCGCGCCCGTGATGGTGAGGGAGCCGGTCCCGGTCCGTACCTCGGGGCGGAGCTTCGCCCGGTGCGCGAGGTGGTCGCCGGTGAGGGTGCCGGAGCCGCGCAGGCCCGCCACGTTCCCGCTGTAGCAGATCTCGCCGCCCGCGGTCCCGGCGCGCGGCCCGAGGTCCACGACGTGGTCGGCGATCTCGACGACCTCGGGCTTGTGCTCGACGACGAGGACGGTGTTGCCCTTGTCGCGCAGGCGGAGGAGCAGGTCGTTCATCCGCTGGATGTCGTGCGGGTGGAGCCCGGTGGTCGGCTCGTCGAAGACGTACGTGACGTCGGTGAGGGGCGAGCCGAGGTGGCGGACCATCTTCACGCGCTGGGCCTCGCCGCCGGAGAGCGTGCCGGAGGACCGGTCGAGGGAGAGGTAGCCGAGGCCGATCTCGACGAGCGAGTCGAGCAGTTCGCGGAGGCTCGCGAGGAGCGGGGCGACCGAGGGGTCCTCGATCTTCCGGATGAACGCGGCGAGGTCGCTGATCTGCATCGCCGAGCACTCGGCGATGTTGACCCCCTCGATACGGGAGGACAGCGCGGCCCGGGTGAGCCGGGTGCCCTCGCACTCGGGGCAGGTGCGGAAGACGACGGCCCGGTCGACGAAGGCGCGGATGTGGGCCTGCATGGACTCGCGGTCCTTGGAGAGGACCGTGCGCTGGAGCTTCACCACGAGGCCCTCGTAGGTGAAGTTGTTGCTGCCGACCTTCACCTTGCAGGACGGCTTGTGGAGGAAGTCCTCCCACTCCTGCTCGGTGAAGTCCGCGAGCTTCTTGTCGGGGTCGAAGAAACCGGAGTGGGCGATGATCTGCCACATCCAGGAGTCGACGGCGTAGCCCGGCACGGTGAGGGCGCCCTCGTTGAGGGACTTCGTGCGGTCGACGAGCTCGTCGACGTCGATGTCGGAGACCTGGCCGACGCCCTCGCAGCGCGGGCACATGCCCTCGGGCAGGTTGAAGGAGAAGGCGCCCGAGGTGCCGACGTGCGGGGTGCCGAGGCGGCTGAAGACGATCCGCAGCATCGTGTACGCGTCGGTGGCGGTGCCCACGGTGGAGCGGGAGTTGGCGCCCATCCGCTCCTGGTCGACGACGATCGCCGCGCTCAGGTTGTGCAGGCCGTCGACGTCCGGGCGGGACAGGGACGGCATGAAGGACTGGAGGAAGGCGCTGTAGGTCTCGTTGATCAGGCGCTGCGACTCGGCGGCGATGGTGCCGAAGACGAGCGAGGACTTCCCGGAGCCCGAGACCCCGGTGAAGACGGTGAGGCGGCGCTTGGGGAGGTCGACGTCGACGTTCTTGAGGTTGTTCTCCCGGGCCCCGCGGACCTGGATGACGTGGTGGCTGTCCGCTGCGACGGGGTGGTTCATGCGTATGCCCTCCGGCGATCGTCCCATGGCTCTCCGATGCTCTCCGGACAGGTTACTCTATACAGCGTACAAAGTTAGGGAAAACAGTTACTGACCTGCGAGAATGGCCGTCATGACGGAGACGAAGGGGAAGAGCCGCAGCGGCGCCGGCGACCCGGCGCGCACCCTGGAGCTGCTGTGGCGCGAGGCCCTGCCGGGGGCCCCGGCAGGGCGGCGCGGCCCCCGGCAGGGCCTGACGGTCGACGCGGTGGTCGACACGGCCCTCGGCCTCGCCGACGGCGGCGGGCTCGACGCGGTGACCATGCGCGCGGTCGCCCAGCGCCTCGGCGTGACCCCCATGACGCTCTACACGTACGTCCCCGGCAAGGCCGAGCTGATCGACCTCATGCTGGACGCCGCCTTCCTCCGGATGGACCGGCCGCCGTTCGCCCCGGAGGAGCCCTGGCGGGCCAGGGTGACGGCGGTCGCCGACGCGAACCGGGCGCTGCATCTGCGCCACCCCTGGCTGGTCGACCTGCGGGTCGTGCGCGCCCCGCTGGGGCCCGGGGTGATGGCCAAGTACGAGTACGAGCTCGGGGCCTTCGAGGGGCTCGGGCTCGACGACGTGGCGCGGGACTCGGCGCTGACGTACCTCCTCGGCTCCGTCCAGGCGAGCGCGAGGGCGGAGCTGGACGCGCGGGCCGTGGAGCGGGAGAGCGCGATGTCCGACGCGGAGTGGTGGGACACCCACGAGCCGCTGCTGGCCCGGGTCTTCGACGAGGCCAGGTTCCCGCTGGCGGCGCGGGTGGGGGAGGCGTCGGCGATCGCGTACGACGGCGTGTACGACGCGGAGCACGCGTACGCCTTCGGGCTCGCGCGGACGCTGGACGGCTTGGCGGCGCTGGGCGGGCCCGGAGCCTGATCGCCGGGTGCTGCCTCAGCCCCGCAGGGTCAGCAGCTCCCGCACGCCCGCCTTCAAGCGCTCGCCCGACAGCTCCTGCTCGACCGTCAGATGGTGCATGACGTCCGGCGAGAACGCCGCGAGCGTCAGGTGCGCGAGCAGGGCGGCGTCGGAGCCGGGCCTCAACTCGCCGATGAGCAGGGTCACATGGGTGTGCATCACCCGGTACGCGCCGCTGTGGTAGCGGGCGCGGGGCGCGGCGGAGTGGGCGGCGAGCAGGATCTCGCGCTGCTCGCCGACCCGGTCGACGAGCGCGTCGAGGAAGGCGTCGAGCCGCTCGGCGGCGGGAGCGCCGGGCCCGAGCGGCGGCGGGCCGCTCATGTACGCCTCCTGGAACTGGCGCTCGCGGTCGTCGAGCAGGGCCCACAGGAGCTGGGAGACGTCGCCGAAGCGGCGGTAGACGGTGCCGACGCCGATGCCGCTGGCGTGGGCGACCTGGTTCATGGTGACGGCGTCGGGGCCGTCCTCGGCGACGATCCGGGCGGCCGCGTCGAGGATCTTCCGCCGGTTGCGGGCGGCGTCGGCGCGCTCGGGGGCGGGGCTGCCGCCGCCGGTGGGGAGCAGGCTGAGCATCGGCGCGGCGGGCGCCGCGGCCGTGTCCCCGGCCCGCGGTTCTCTCGTGCTCATCTGCCGACTCCTGTCCTTCGTCCGTTCGCCCGTGCTCGCCCGCGTGTGCTCGCGTCCCCCTCGATCGCTCCTCGATGTGAGCATACCCGCTGCCCTTGCAAAGCGGATAGTCATCCGTTTAACCTCGGAGCATCGAAGCGGAAAGTAATCCGGTTGAGGGAGTTCGTCATGTCCGTCAAGGTCGCCGTCATCTACTACTCGTCCACAGGCGCCGTCCATCAGCTCGCCCAGGCCGTCGCCGAGGGCGCCTCGAAGGCCGGCGCCTACGTGCGCCTGCGCAGGGTGCCCGAGCTCGCCCCGGACGCCGCGATCGACGCGAACCCGGCCTGGCGTGCGCATGTCGACGCCACCGCTGACGTGGAGACCGCCACGCTGGACGACCTGGAGTGGGCCGACGCGTACGCGCTGGGTTCCCCGACCCGCTTCGGAAACGTCGCCGCCCAGCTCAAGCAGTACGTCGACACCTCGGGCGGTCTGTGGCAGCGCGGCGTCATGGCGGACAAGCCCGCGACCGCCTTCACCAGCGCCCACAACGTCCACGGCGGCAACGAGTCGACGCTGCTCGCGCTCTACAACACCTTCCACCACTGGGGCTCGGTCATCGTCTCGCCCGGCTTCACCGACCCGAGCGTCTACGCGGCCGGCGGCAACCCCTACGGCACCTCGCACCCCGGCGCCAACGGCGCCCCGGAGGAGAGCGTCCTCCAGGCCGCCCGCTACCAGGGCGCGCGTCTGACGCGGATCGCGAAGCGCCTGAAGGGCCTCGCGGACGACTGAGGCGCGAGATCCCGAAACGCCGAGCACCCCCGGGGACATCCCCGGGGGTGCTCGGCGTTTCTGCGCCCCTCAGGCCAGCGACAGGAAGAGCTTCTCCAGGCGCGCCCGCATGGCATCGCGGTCCTCGCCGTTCTTCCGGCCGTCCTCGATGTCGGTCAGGCACTGCTGGAGTCCGGTCGCGATGATCGCGAACCCGGCCCGGTCGAGGGCGCGGGAGGCGGCGGCGAGCTGGGTCACGACCTCCTCGCAGTCCCGTCCCTCCTCGATCATCCGGATCACGCCGGCGATCTGGCCCTGGGCCCGGCGCAGCCGGTTCAGTACCGCCTTGAGCTCCGCGCCCGCGAGATCGAGTTCCACGACTACTCCTCCACAGATACCCCAGGGGGTAATTTACTCCCCAGCACGGGGCTAGGGCCCGTCCGCCGAAGACCAAGGATGACACCTGCCATGAACGAACCCCTCTCGCTCGACGCCGACCAGGCCCGTGAGCGGCTGGCCGAGCTGACCGTCGTCGACGTGCGGACACCCGGCGAGTACGCCTCCGGGCACGTTCCCGGGGCCCTCAACGTCCCGCTCGACCGGCTCGGCCGGGCCGTGCCCGAGCTCCGGGAGGCGGCGGCCCGCGGCGGGCTGCTCGTCGTGTGCCAGTCGGGCGGCCGCTCGGCCGACGCCTGCGCCCGGCTCGCCGCGCACGGCGTCGCCGCGATCGACCTCGCGGGCGGTACGAGCGGCTGGGCGGCCCGCGGGCACGGCCTCGACCGCCCGGTGGGCGCCCCGGCGAAGCCGGTCTGGGCGATGGACCGGCAGGTCAGGCTCGTGGCGGGCTCGCTCGTCCTGCTCGGCCTCGCACTGGGTCTCCTCGTCCACCCCGCGTTCCAGCTGCTCTCGGCGGGCGTCGCGGGCGGGCTCGTCTTCTCGGCGCTCACCGACACCTGCGGCATGGCGCTGATGCTCGGGAAGCTCCCGTACAACCGCGCGGCGAAGAACGGCGGGCCGACCCTCGACGCGACGCTCGCACGCCTGCGTCAGGAGGCGTAGCGACGCGTCTGCCGGCCGGCCGTCTCAGGCGGCGTAACGCCGGAGGAACATCTCGACCCCGTCCGTGACGAGCCGCTCGCTCAGCTCCTCGGCGAGCTCCGTCCCGTACTGCTCGAAGACCATCTGCGGGAAGACGAGCAGCGAGTAGAGCTGGAGGACCGCGACCTCCAGGTCGGGGATCTCCAGGAGGCCCCGGTCGGCGAGGGTGCGCAGCGCGTCGGCGACGGCGGGGTGGTGGCCGGCCGGGCCGTGGGCGCGCCAGGCGCGGCCCAGCTCGGGGAAGCGGTGGAGTTCGGTGGCGACGAGGGTGCGCAGCGCGCGGCCCTCGTCGTCGGCGCGTACGGCCCGGGCCCAGGCGCGGCCGGCGTCGGTGAGGGCGGCCTTGAGCGCGTCGGGCCCCTCGGCGGCGACGAGCAGCGCGAGGTCCGGCCCTTCCGCCTCCTCCCCTCCGGCCAGGGGCTCGTCGAGGGCGCCGGCGACGACGGCGGTGAAGAGCGCTTCCTTGCTGCCGAAGTGGTTGTAGACGGTGACCTTGGAGACGCCCGCCTCGGCGGCGATGGCGTCCATGCCGACGCCGAAGCCCTCGCGGAGGAAGAGATCGCGGGCGGCCCGCACGACGGCCTGGCGCTTGCGGGCGGCGCGGGGGCCGCTGGGTGCGGGCCTGGGTGCGGCGACGGCGGCGGGAACGTCCGGGGGCTGCGCGTTCATACCCGTCACCCTACAACCGAACTGTACCGTTGAGTTCAACTGTACTGTGCCGTACAGTTCAGTTATGAAGCCTCAGCTCGACGCGCCGGCCCACACCCATGCCCACCCGCAACCCCACCCACGCCGCTGGACGGCCCTCGCGCTGATCTGCGCGGCCCAGTTCATGCTGATCCTCGACGTCACCGTCGTGAACCTCGCCCTGCCCGCCCTCTCCGCCGACCTCGACCTGGGGCGCACCGCCCTGACCTGGGTGGTCACCGCGTACACCCTCTGCTTCGGCGGACTCATGCTCCTCGGCGGCCGGCTCGCCGACGCCCTCGGCGCCCGCCGCGTCCTCCTGACCGGCCTCGCGCTCTTCACGACCGCCTCCCTGGTCTGCGGCCTCGCCGCGAACGCCCCCGTCCTGCTCGGCGGCCGCATCGCCCAGGGCATCGGCGCCGCGCTCCTCTCCCCGGCCGCGCTCGCCCTCGTCACGACCGCCTTCCACGGCGCCGAGCGGGCCAAGGCCCTCGGAGCCTGGGCGGCGATCGGCGGCACCGGCTCGGCCGTGGGCGTCCTGCTCGGCGGAGCCCTCACCGAGGGCCCGGGCTGGCCCTGGATCTTCTACGTCAACGTCCCGGTGGGCCTGGCCCTCCTCGCCACCCTCCCGAAGGTCCTCCCGGACAACAGGCCCGGGCGCACGAACGCCCGCCTGGACGCCCCCGGCGCACTCCTCGTGACCACCGCCACCGGCGCGCTCGTCTACGGCCTCGTCCAGGCGGGCGACTCCGGCTGGGCCTCCGCCGCGACCCTGCTGCCGCTGCTCGGCGCGCTCGCGCTCTACGGGATCTTCGTCGCGGTCGAGCGGGCGAGCGCCGCCCCGCTGATGGACCTCAGGATGCTGACGCGGCGCCCGGTCGTCGCGGGCTCCCTGCTCATGCTGGTCGCGACCGCGCTCCTGATCTCCTTCTTCTTCCTGGGCTCGATGCAGCTCCAGCACGTGTACGGCCTCGGGGCCTTCCGCACCGGACTGCTCTTCCTCCCGATCGCCCTCACGACCGCGATCGGCGCCCACCTGGGCTCGCGCCTCGTGACGACGGCGGGCCCGCGCGCCTGCGCCACCGGCGGCCTGGCCCTGGCGGCCCTGGGCTGCCTGCCGCTGACCTTCCTGACCCCCGGCGCCAACCCCTGGGCGACCCTCCTGCCCGCCCTCGCCACGGCGTCCTTCGGCCTCGGCGCGGTCTTCGTCGCGGCGACCACGACGTCCCTCGGCCTGATCGCCCCGCACGAGGCCGGCCTCGCCTCCGGCATCGTCAACACCTTCCACGAGGTCGGCGGCTCCATCGGCGTCGCCGCCGTCTCCACCCTGGCCCTCACCGCCACCACGGACCCGACGCCGACGGGCTTCACGGCGGCCTTCACCCTCTGCACGGCCACAGCGGCCACAGCGGCCCTGACGGCCCCCTTCCTCATCCCCCGCGGCACCCCCCGCCACACGGGCGGCCCCCACGGGGTGCACTGAGGAAAGGGCGCCTCGGCGAGCTCAGTCCTGACTCGGACCGGACTCGTCGACGGGGCGGATCACCACCGCGTACTCCGGGGAGCCGGCCGGGGCGGGGCAGCGGGCCACCTGGGCGGCGATCTCCGTGACGCGGTCCAGGGAGGCGCAGTCGAGGAGCCAGTAGCCCGCGAGGACCTCCTTGGTCTCCGCGTACGGGCCGTCCGTGACGACCGGCCTGCCCTCGCCGTCCACCGTCACGAAGCGAGTCGTGGCCGGGGCGGCGAGGCCCTGGCCGTCGAGCATCTCGCCCCTGGCGGTCAGCTCGGTGTTGATCGCGTTCATGTGCTCGAACATCGCCTTGAGGTCCGCCTTGTCCCAGGCAGGGCTCCCGGCGGAGCCGCGGCCCACCATCGCCTCGTAGTCGATCTGCGAGCCCTGCACCATCACCAGGTACTTCATGACGTCCTCCTCACATCCGTGGCCGGTTCTGCCTCTCGCAGGAGAATCGGAGCCGACGGGCGATTCTCGACACCGCGCGGGCAAAGGCCGGAAAGACGGGAGAAATCACCCGGCCGTCCCATGATTCCAGGGTGCACGCACTCAGCTTCTCCACCGCCTTCATCGCCTTCTTCTCCGTCGTCGGCCCGCCCAAGGTGCTCCTGTCGTTCGCCGGGCTCGCCCAGATCCACCCCGCCCGCCAGCTGCGCTCCATCGCCCTCGTCTCCTCGGGTCTGGCCGTCCTCGTCGGTCTGGGCACCGGCATCACGGCCCCGTGGCTGCTCGAGCTCTTCCACATCAGCACGCCCGCGCTCATGCTCGCGGGCGGCATCATCTTCTTCCTCTACGCCCTCGGACTCGTCCTCGGCCTCCACATCGGACCCGTCAGCACGCACCGGGACTCCCCGGACCTGGTCAGCGGAGTGCGCGAGTTGCTCACGCCGTACGTCGTGAGCCCGCTCGCCATGACGGCGATCCTCATCGGAGGCGCCTCCGGGGACTCCTTCGGCTGGCGCTCGACCGTCGTCCTCGCGTACGCGGCGGTCATCGCCCTCGACCTGGCCTGCGTGCTGCTCCTCGCCGGCGTCCTGCGGCGCGCCCAGGGCACCACCATCGAGCTCCTCGGCCGGCTCCTGGGCCTGCTGCTCGCCGCGGTCGGCGTCGACCTCGTCCTCAACGGCCTCGCCGAGCTGGGGGTCCCCGGCCTCGGCGAGAGCGAGTAGGTGCCGGTGATCAGGGCGCGGCGAGCTCCCGTTCCAGCGGGGTGCGGAACCGGGGCGTCACCCGTACGTCCCCCACCCAGGCCGCCAGTCGCGCCGCCTCCACCCCGATCGCCCGCACCGCGTCCCCGCCCACGTCGGTCAGGAGCCGGTGGACGATCCCGCCGTCCGGCCGCTGCGCCCAGACGCCGACGATCCGGCCGTCCCACCACACCGTCGGCGCGATGTTCCCGCTGCGGTCGTACAGCGCGGCCCGGTGGCCGGGGTCCTGGTACCAGTCCCGGCCCTGCCAGCCCATCGCCGTCGGGTCGAGCGCGGGCAGCAGCGCCGCCCACGGCTCCGGCGCCGGTACGGGGTCGAGGTCGTCCGGCAGGACGAAACCCGTCCCCCCGGCCCCAGCCCCGGCCCCAGCCCCAGCCCCAGCCCCAGCCCTGTCCCCGTCCCCGTCCCCGGCCAGCGTCACCGCCACCGCCCCGACCGCGGCGAGCGCCGCGCGCACGTCCGTGACCTTCCACCCCGTCCACCACTTCAGATCCGCCTCGGTCGCCGGCCCGCAGGCCGCCAGCCAGCGCCCGATCAGCTCGGCCCGCGCCTCCGCCGCCGGCACCGGCGGGTGCTCCTCCGCGAGCGCCCAGCGGAAACGGCTCGACGTCCACGTCCCCTGCGGCCGCCCCCGGACGATCCGGCCCTCCATGCCGAGGACCCGCAGCACCCGGCTCGCGACGGACTGGACGCCCTCCTGACGGGTGCCCGGCCCGTACACGAACGTCTCCCGCAACCTCGGTACGGCCGCGCCCAGTTCGGTGCCGGCCGCCTCCCCGCGTACGGCCAGCTCGGCCAGGACCAGCCGCTCCGTCTCCGCCAGCCAGGCCTCGTCGAAGGAGCTCCCCTCCGCCAAGTGGCGGACGAGCACCGTCCGTTCACGCACGGCGGCCGGGCGGGTCGTCGAGGACTGCACGGCGGGCGCGAGAGAGGACGGGAAGACGAAGACCGTGTGCCGCATGCCGTGCATCCGGATCAGGGACCGTTCCTCGTACAGTGCCCGCTCGGCCGACGCGACCGGCCCTTCGCCGCCCGCCAGCCGCGCCCCCATCGCGAGGAACACGCTCGCCGGATCCGTGCCGTGCAGCGCCACCAAGGAGTCCCCGACCTCCTCCGCCGTCGCCGCCCGCGCGGCCCCGGCCAGCCGGTGCCGGACCGCGAGCCGGGCCCTGCGCTCGGCGTCGTCGATCGTTCTCGTACGCGTATTTGTCTCACCCATGCCTCCCAGCATGGCTTCAGACGCGGACCGAACCGACGAGGGAACCGAGGAAATCCGTCACCGTCCTCACGAACTCGTCCTCCTTCTCGAAGAAGACGACATGCCCGGCGTCGATCTCCGCGTACGAGCTGCCGCCGATCGCCGCGTGCAGCGCCCGGCTGTTCTCCACGGGTGCGGTCGCGTCCTGCGTGCAGCCCACGACCAGCGTCTCCGCCGTGATCCGGGGCAGCAGCTCCCGGATGTCGACCTCCAGGTCGAGCGCCACGTGCCGCAGGGTGCCGGGGGTGGGCGGCAGGTTCGGGATCAGCGCCTCGACGCCCTCGCGGCCGATGCCGTTGAGGAAACCACGGCTGAACCCCGTCATCGTCACGCTCCGCCCGAAGCCCGCCGGGTCGTACGTACCGAGCCGCTGCCACAGCGTGAACAGGTTCCGCAGGTACTCGTCGCCGTCCGTGTACGCCCAACCCGCCACCAGGACCAGCTTGTTCACCAGGTCGGGGCGGAGCGCTGCGACGGTCGCCGAGATCGGGGAACCCATCGAGAAACCGAGCAGATCGACCGGCCCGGTGCCGGCCGCCTCGATCACCGCGATCACCTGCGCGGCGAGCGCCTCGACGGTCAGCGGCCCGCCGTCGTCGACGGTCCGGTCGGCGCCGGACAGGTCCAGGGTGACGACCGTACGGTCGCCGGTGAAGCGGGGCGCGGTCCGACCCCAGTTGACGGCGGCGCCGCCCGAACCGGTGCCGTGGACGAGGAGAAGGGCGGGACCGGCGCCCGAGCCCTCGACGTCGTAGTGGACGCGGGCGGTGCCGACGGTGACGGTGGCCATGATCGCTGCTCCCGGTGGAAGGGGGTGAGTGGCTGACACCGAGGACTCTGCCGACCGCCGGGAACGGGCGGGAGAGCCCTTCCGACCCTGGGATCGCCAGTCCCTGGATACGGCCTGGATGGGCAGGCACCCCTCCGGCAGGATGATCCACATGACGACGATCGACCGCCGCGAACTCGCCGACTTCCTGCGCCGCTCCCGCGACCGGGTCCGCCCGCAGGACGCGGGCCTCCCGGCCGGCCCCCGCCGCCGTACGCCCGGGCTGCGCCGCGAAGAGGTCGCCCAGCTCGCCGGCATGTCGGCCGACTACTACATCCGCCTGGAGCAGGCCCGCGGCCCGCAGCCCTCGCCCCAGATGCTGGCCGCGCTCGCCCGCGCGCTGCGCCTCGACACCGACGGGCGGGACCACCTCCACCTTCTCGCCGGCCACCGCCCGCCCGCCGGGCCCACCGTCGGCGACCACGTCTCACCCGGCCTCCTGCACCTCCTGGACCAGCTGGACACGACCCCGGCGCAGGTCCTGAGCGACCTCGGGGACGTCCTCGCCCAGAACGCGATGGCCCGCGCCCTGCTCGGCGGCGTGTGCACGGTGTCCGAGCACGGGCGGAACGTCGTGTGGCGCTGGTTCGCCGACCCCGAGGCCCGTACGGCGTACCCGGCCGAGGAGCACGCGTACTACAGCCGCCTCCACGTCGCCGACCTGCGCGCGGCCGTCGGCCGCCGCTCCGGCGACCCGGCGTGCGTCCGTCTGGTGGAGCGACTGCGCGGGGCGAGCGAGGAGTTCGCGGAGCTGTGGGCGCGGCACGAGGTGGGGGTCCGGCGGCACAGCCGGATGCGGGTCGTGCACGCGGTGATCGGCCCCGTGGACCTGGACTGCCAGGTGCTGCTGGCCCCGGAGGGCGAGCAGCGGCTCGTGATCCACACGCCGCCGCCGGGCACGGACGCGGGGGAGCGGCTGGCGCTGCTCAGGGTGGTGGGCGGGGAGCAGTTCGCGCCGGCGTAGGAAACGGCGGGCGCGCGACGCACCCCGTGACCCACGCCGCCGCACTCCCCGCCCCGCGCACTCGACCGACTCAGCCCGCCGCGCGCTCCTCCAACGGCCGTCGCCGCAGAGCCGGTTCGGTGAGGGCGCGGGGGCGCCAGACGCCGTCCGGCGGGTAGAGGTTCGTCCCCGGCGGCACGATCGTGTCGATCCGGTCCAGGACCTCGTCCGTGAGCACGACCGGCGCACCCTTCAGCAGCCCCTCCAACTGCTCCATCGTGCGCGGCCCGATGATCACGGAGGTCACGGCCGGGTGCGCGGTCACGAAGGCCAGGGCCAGCTCGGGCAGGCTGCACCCGATCTCGTCCGCGAGCGCGACGAGCTCCTCGACGGCGTCGAGCTTGGCGGCGTTGACGGGCAGCGACGGGTCGAAGCGGTGCGGGGTGAGCGCGGCCCGCCCGCTGGTCAGGTCGATCGGCGCGCCCTTGCGGTACCGGCCGGTGAGGAAGCCGGACGCGAGCGGGCTCCAGGTCAGCACCCCCATCCCGTACCGCTGGGCCACGGGCAGCACGGATGCCTCCACGCCCCGCGCGAGCAGCGAGTAGGGCGGCTGCTCGGAGCGGAAGCGGCGCAGCCCGCGCCGCTCGGCGACGGCGTGCGCCTCGACGATCTCCTCGGCGGGGAAGGTGGAGCAGCCGAACGCCCGGATCTTCCCCTGGGTGACGAGGTCGCCGAGGACGTCGAGGGTCTCCTCGATGTCCGTACGGGGGTCGGGCCGGTGGACCTGATAGAGGTCGATCCAGTCGGTCTGGAGCCGCCGCAGGCTGTTCTCGACGGCGAGGGTGATCCAACGACGGGACGAGCCGCCCTTGTTGGGGCCCTCGCCGCCCATCGGGAAGTACACCTTGGTGGCGAGGACGGTCTCCTCGCGGCGCCGGGGGTCGCGCAGGGCCTTGCCGACGATCTCCTCGGACTCGCCGGCGGAGTACATGTCGGCGGTGTCCACGAAGTTGATGCCCTGGTCGAGGGCGGCATGGATGATCCGTACGGAGTCCTCGTGGTCCGGATTGCCGACGGCCCCGAACATCATGGTGCCGAGGCAGTAGGTGCTGACGTCGATCCCGGTCCCGCCGAGTGTTCGATAGCGCATGCGCCGCACTCTAGGAATTGGAGTGCACTCGAAGGCAAGACCTGACCGGCCCCAGGCCAGGCCCCAGGCCAGGTCTCAGCCCAGGCCTTCGTCCCTCAGTCCCAGCGGCGTGAGTGGCCGGTCAAGGCGTGGCTCCTCCATCGCCGGCCGCGACGATCGTCTGCGCGGCCCGTGCCGCTTGGGCCGCTATGCCCGCGATGCTGGACGTGATGAACGGACCGCCCCCGGCGAGGTCTCCCACCACGTGCAGGCGCGGGTCGGCCGGAACCAGCCCACCGGCCGGGTGCAGCTCGGCGGAGCCGTCGGCCAGCAAGGCCGCGACCAACTGCCCGGCCCCCCGAGGGATCGCCCGCGGTGGCGGGTTCACGGCGTTGACGACGGCGTCGAACGTAGTTTCGCCCTCGTCGCGGCCTACCCGGAACACCCCGTCCGCCGCCTCGATCTTGCGGACGCCCGCGGCGACGGAGAGTTGCCCGGAGTCCAACAGCCGCATCATGGTGGCGGCGTTCACCGGGACCATCGGTGAGGCCACGCTCGTCGCCGTGCGGAAGTGGCGCCGCAGCCGCATACGGTCGGGCTCGGGCAGCAGCCGCCACACGTACGGGCCGACGCTGTGCGCTGTCTCCTGGAGGACCCGGCGGCCGATCCTGTAGTCGTCGATGGCGTCCAGTTGCGCCCGCAGGCGCCGGACCGGATCTTCGGTCGTGGTCGCCAGCAGATCGGCCACGAAGGCATCGAAGTCCTCTCCGGTCTCGGCCAGTTCGGCCCGCAGCAGCCCGATGAGGTCCTCAAGGGTGACGACACCGTGCTGCCGGTGCAGTGCCGCCACCCGCTCGGCGGTCACGTGCTGCGGCCGGTGCTCGACCGGGCGCTGCCAGACGTGGGGCAGCACACCACTGCGGGACAGCAGCGTGATCGGCCCGGTGTGCCCGCGCGCGGCGAGCGACACGACGACGTCGACCGCGGTCAGACCGCTCCCGATGACCGCGACGTTGCTGCCGGGCGGGACCCGGTCGAGGTTGCGGGCCAGCGGGTACGGATCGTCGACGAAACCGGAGGCGCCGCCGAGACCGTAGTGGTCTTGCGGCGTCCCCCCGCCCACGCACAAGGCCACGTGGTCGGCCTCGTGCCCACGTCCGTCCTCGGTGCGGAGCGACCAGACGGCCCCGGACCGGGCTGCCCCGATGACGCGGGCGGTGACGACCCGCACCCGCCGGCCGGCTTCGCGCAGGGTGTCCAACGCCGTCTCCGCGGTGTGTGCCAGGTACTCGCCGTAGAGCGCGCGCGGAACCAGCGGCCGGCCCAGCCGTTCGTCGAGGTGAGCCGGGGCACGCGTGCCCAGCCAGGCCGCGTAGTGCCCGAAGTCCAGGTGGCGGATCGACATGATGGCCGGTGGTGCGTTGACCAGCACCGTGTCCAGGTCAGGGCCGTACGGGCGGCCTCGCCAAAGATGCGGGGATGGCTCGAACACCGTGATGGCCCCAGGGCTGTCGGCGGTGGCCGCCAGGCTGTCCAGCAGACCGACCGCGGCAGCACCCGCTCCGACGATGGCGATGTCCATGTGCTTCGTCCTTCCTTTCACGTTCCGGGCTGCCGCCGAAAGAACCGCGGCCTCGTCGAGACTCGCCGCCCCCAGTGCGGAGCCCCATCCCCCGCGAGGGGTGACCGGTGGGAAATAACCCCCTCAAACGGGGGGTTGGTGCCGGACGGGAGGGCGGGAAGGCTGGCCTGCGTCCAGACCACGGGAGGGATCTCCATGTCCGATGCGCGCCGCCAGGCCGAGGTGCTGTCAGGTCACGCCAAGGTGCTGTCGGACGCCGATCGGGCCACCGACACACGCGAACTCTTCAGCAGGGTGTCCGCCAAGCTGTGTCGGATCGTTCCGTTCGACTCGGCCGTCTGGGCGGCCACCGACCCGGAAACCGGTCTCATCACCGCGCCGATGCTGGTGGAGAACCTCGGCTCCGGCGAGGGCTGCGCCGAGTACTGGGAAAGTGAACTCCTGGAGGAGAACGTCCTCCCGTTTCGGGACCTCGCCCGCGCCGCCGTCCCAGTGGCCGGTCTGCGTGCGGCCACCGGCGACCTGCCCGCGCGCAGCGCGCGCTTCCGCCGGCTCCTCGGGAGCCAGGGCGTGGACGACGAGCTACGGGCCGTGCTGCGGGTCGGCGACCGGCCCTGGGCCGTGGTGAGCCTGTTCCGCATGGGCGGTGGCGCCCCGTTCGGACCGGCCGAGACCACACTGCTCGCCGGTCTGTCCGCTCCGCTGGCCTCCCGGGTGCGCCGGTTCGCCCGCCCGTCCGCGTCCGGCGGCGGATCCGACGCGCCCGCGCCCGGACTGGTGCTCTTCGATCCCTCCGGCGAGCCGACGTCGATCAACGAAGAGGCACGGCAGTACCTCTCGCAACTGCCTGAAGGCCCCTACATCCCCTCGCAGTTGGGCCTGAGGCTCCCGATCTGGGTGGTCGCCACCGCACTGCAGGCACGGGCGATCGCCCGGGGCCGCGACCGGGCGGGCGGCGCGAGGACGCGCATCCGGACCGTCGACGGCCGCTGGCTGACCTGCCACGCCTCCTGTCTCAGCGGCCCCGCTGGACGACCCGGTCCCGTGGCACTCGTCATCGAGCCGGCGGCCGCCACCGACCGGGCGGTCCTCATCGCCGAGGCGTACGGCCTGACGCCGCGCGAGCTGGAGATCACCCAGCTCATCGCGCGCGGGCTGCCCACCGCTGAGATCGCCGCGACACTGTTCATCTCCCCGCACACCGTGCGGGACCATCTCAAGGCCGTCTTCGGCAAGGCGGAGGTGTCCAGCCGGGGCGAACTCGTCGCACGACTCTTCGGCGAGCACTACCGGACCGTGTGAGGTGCCAGGCTCAGCCCAGAAACCCCGTCACCAGCGCGTGCAGCACCTCGGGCCGCTCCAGATGCACGTCGTGCCCCGCGCCGGGCACGCTGACCCCGTGCAGGGCTCCGGGCCGGAGCCGGACCATCTCCGCGTACTCCTCGTCGCCGATGATCCCGCCCTGCTCGCCCTGTCCGAGGACGGCGAGGGTGGGGCAGGTGACCGCCGCCCACTCGCCCCAGAAGGTGCGGGTGGCGTTCTCGTCGAGCGACCGGACCATGACGTCGGCGTCGAAGCGCGGCCACAGCCCGTCGCCGCGCTCTTCGAGCCCGTCCGCCCACCCCTCCCCGACGGCCCGCTTCCCGCCGCCGAGGTACGCGACGGCCGCCTCCCGCGACGGAAAGGGCGCGGGCCACGCGGAGAACCACTCCCCGATGGCGTCCTGCACGCCGGGGTTCGACCCGCCGGGCCCGGCCTCGACGAGGACGAGGGCGCTCGGCAGCCCGGGGTGGGCGGCGGCGGTGAGCAGTGCGGTGTGCCCGCCGAGGGACTGGCCGATCAACACGGGCCGGTGAAGCCCGAGTTCGCTCACGACAGCCACCACGTCGGCGACGTACGCGGCGCGCGAGACGTCCGCGGGCCGCCGTTCGCTGCTGCCGTGCCCGCGCTGGTCGAGGGCGACGACCCGGTATCCGGCGTCCCGGAGGGCGCGGGCGGTCGCGTCCCACTCCCCGGCGTGCCCGGCGAGCCCGTGGAGGAGGAGTACGTCGGGCCCGGAGCCGCCCCAGTCGCGACAGGACAGCCGCACGTGGTCGCGCACGACGACCCGCTCGGCCCAGCGGAACCCCAAGGAAGCAGTCATCCCCACATCCTCCCCGACCTCGCTACGGATTGAGGAGCTGGTCGGCGACGGCGGTGCGGGCGTAGAGGACGGAGCGCCCGCTGCGGTGGGCGGTGACGAGGCCGGCGTTCCGCAGGGCGATGAGGTGCTGGGAGACGCCGGCGGCGGACAGGCCGCAGTGCGTGGCGAGTTGGGTGGTGGAGGCAGGGGTGTCGAGCTCGGTGAGCAGGAGGGTGCGGGAGCGGCCGAGGACGGCGGCGACGGCGTCCGTGGCGGCGGTGGTACGGGGTTCCCACAGGGTGCCGATTCCCCGGGCGGGGTAGGCGAGTTGGGGCGGATCGGGGTGGACGGACCGGGTGAGGACCTGGGGCCAGGCGAAGGCGGAGGGGATGAGCAGCAGCCCGGAGCCGGCCTCGTCGCGGGTGAGCGCGCAGTGGCGGCGTACGAGCCGCAGGGTGCCGTCGTCCCACCGTACGGTCTCGTGGAGCTCGCTCAGGACCCGGGCGGAACCGTGCTCGGCGACCTGGCGGGCCCGGTGGAAGACGTCGGCCTCCAGCAGCTTCTGGATGCGGGCCCAGTAGGGCGCGAGGCTGATCTCCCAGTACGTGTCGACCTCGTCGGCGACCTTGCGGAGGGCGGCCTCGGGAGCCTCGTGCAGCAGCCGGCGCCGGGCCTCGTCGCCGCCTTCCGCCCCGAGCCGCCCGAGGTCGTCGCGTACCTGCTCGGGAGGGGTGCGGCGGATGGCGTCGAGCTCGGCGTCGAGGGTGGGGAAGGGCCCGGTGGGGGTGGGGTTGAGGAAGTCGGCGAGGTAGCCGTGGGCGGGGACGAGGGCGGCGAGCCAGCCGCGGTCGAGCCCGGCCCGGAGGAGGCGGGGGCGGACCTGGGCGGCCCAGCGGCGGTGGGGGGAGGTGTCGGAGTTCCGGACGAGCAGACGGAAGCTGGTGACGACCTCCCACATGGGGGAGACGGCGAAGCGGGTCTGGGCGAGGTCGGCGGCGGAGAAACGGAGCCCGGATTCCATGGAGTTACCGCCCTGCTCATCATGAAGGATCGAATGGATTCGTCCTGAGCTTAATCATTGGAGAGGGAAGCGGGGGCTCCCACAAGATCAGCCCATGCCCTCCACCTTCCGCGGTCTCCCGCCCATCGTCTGGACGATCTTCGCTGGAACGATCGTCAACCGCCTCGGCTACCTCGTCACGCCGTTCCTGGTCTTCTTCCTCGCCGCGCGCGGAGTGACCGGCACCGACACCTCGTACGTCCTCGGCGCCCTCGGCGCGGGCAACCTCATCGGCCCCGCCGTCGGCGGCATCCTCGCCGACCGCATCGGCCGCCGGCCGACGATGCTGATCGGCCTGATCGGCGCGGCGGCGGCGCAGGGCGCGCTGTTCCTGGCGCCGGGGGTGTGGACGATGGCGGCGGCGTCGCTGCTGATCAGCACGGCGGGCAGCACGGTGTCGCCGGCGGCGTACGCGCTGCTGGCCGACGCGGTCGACAGCGAACGCCGCCAGCGCGCGTACGCCCTCTTCGGCTGGGGCGTGAACATCGGCACCGCGGTCGCGGGCGTCCTGGGCGGCTACCTCGCGGCCCACGGCTACTGGCTGCTGTTCGCGGTGGACGCGGGTTCGATGCTGCTGTACGCGGTGGTCGTGGCGACGCGCCTGAAGGAACCGGCACGAGCGAAGACCCCGAAGACCAATGGCGAGCAGAAGGACGAGAAGAAGGACGGCATCGGCTACGGAGTGATCCTCCGCGACCGCCTGGCCCTGCTCCTCCTCCCCCTCTTCGGCATCCAGCTCTTCGTGTACTCGCTGACCGAGGTCGCCCTGCCGCTCGCGGTCCGCGACAGCGGCCTCTCCCCGGCGGTGTACGGGGCGATGGCGGCGGTCAACGCGGTCCTGGTGGTCGCCCTCCAGCCCTTCGTGACCGCCCGGCTGGCCAAGCTGCCGCAGCTCGTGGTGCAGAGCGCGGGCAGTGCCCTGATCGCCGTGGGCGTCGCGCTCACCGGCCTGGCCGACGGGATCGTCGGCTACACGGTGTCGGTCGTGGTCTGGTCCCTCGGCGAGGTCGTGGTCGCCGGCATCGCCGCCGGAGTCGTCGCCAACCTCGCCCCGGCGCACGCCCGGGGCCGCTACCAGGGCGCCTTCAGCTGGACGTGGGGCGTGGCCCGCTTCGCGGCCCTCACGGTGGGCGTCGCCGCCTACACGACCCTGGGCCCGAGCGCCCTGTGGTGGACGGCCCTGGTGGCGGGCTCGGCGGCATCGGTGGCGACCCTGATGCTGGCGCCGCGCGTCCACCGCCGCACGGCCCACGAACTGGCGGCCTGAGGCTGCGTCCCGCACTCGCCCTACTCGCCCTGCTTGCCCTACTTGCCCTACTTGCCCTACTTGCCCTCGGCGAGGGTATGGGCGACGAGGGCATTGGCGTGGCCGTGCCCGAGCCCGTGCTCGGCCTTGAGCCAGGAGACGAGCTCCATGTGCTTGGTGAGCGGCGAGGCCCGGATGATCTCCTGCCACTCGGCGACGGGCCGCCCGTACTTCTTCTCGATGGAGGGGAAGTAGCTGGCGGGACCCTTGGGGGTGTTCTCGGCCACGGTGATCTCCTGGGTGAAGTGGGCAACTGAAGGTAAGACCCCCACTGCACCCGGAACTCATCGCCGACCGCAAGATCAATCCCGCCGAATGTGTTCGGGATCGATGTGCCGCCGGACCATGGGTACGGAGGCGAGGGCAGCGGCGCACAGGACGCCCAGGGCACAGGCGAAGAGCAGCGGCAGCCCCTCCCAGTCCCAATGCACGGCCCCACCCCCGGTGATCAGATAGCTGGACTCGGCGAGCCACCCGGTGACGATCGCCGCCCCCAACCCCACGACCAGCGGCAACCCGACCTGCAACACCTGCACCACCCGCAAGGTCCCGGCCCGAGCCCCCAACAATGCGAGCGCGGTCACCTGCGCGCGCCGCTCCATGGCCCGATCGGCAACGGAAACGACGAACGCGGCGACCCCGATCACCAGCCCGAGCACCATCCCGACGGCCAGCAGACTCCGGATCACAGCGAGCTGCGCGAGCGAATCGATCACGATCCCGACGGGATCGACGGACGCGGTGGGCGCGATGGCCCCGACCCCGTCGAGAACGGAACGGATGGTGGCGGGGTCGGCGGCGCTGACGAGGGTGAGAGTGCCGTCGGCGTCGGCCAGGTCGGGGGGCAGGAGGGAGGGCGGTACGAGGAGGGCACTCGTGCGGAAGACGGACGGCTGGTATGCCCTCATGCTGATCCGCTCAGGAGGAACGGTGAGAATGATCTTTCGCCCGTCGCGTGTCTCGAAGGGGAATCGGTCACCAGGCTGAGGGTCCTCGGGGTACGCGGAGTTGCCGTCGTGCAGCTGCATGATCCTTCCGTCCACACAGCCTCTTGCCCACTGAGTTGTTGCGGTGAGTTGGGCACAGGTGGCGACCAGTAGGTCGACGTGCGGCCGCAAGGTGCCGTCTAGCGGATCCCATGAGCTGTACGCGGGCACCTGCATCCGCACACCAGGGACCAGTGTGAGCTGCTGCCTTTGCTTGGGGCTCAGATCACTGAGGTTGATCTTGTACTCCTGAACGGGCGCAGTCCGACGGCTGACCTGGTCCAGTTCGACGAGTACTCCCTGAGTGAGCGAGGCTCCGAACACCAGCAGCACGAGACCGGTGGCAACCCGCAACGATGACCCCGGATCGACCTCCGTACGCCGCATCGCCAACGCCACCGGCAGCGACTTCGCGGCCCCGGCCACCCGCCTCGCGAGCCACGCAGTAATCGGAGCCAAACCGAAGACGAGACCGGCACCAGTCAACAACACGGCGGCAGGAACGAGTACAGAACTCGCAGAACCCCCGGAGGGGTCGCGCCCCATGACACTGAGCACGCAGTACCCGCCGATGACACCGACCCCTGGGATCAGCAGCAGTGTCCCGTAGATCCTCGGCGGCTTGCGTTCCCCGGTCCGACGGACGTTGATCGGCGACAGAGCGGCCCGCCGCGCACTGAACTGGCCCACGACCCATGCGAGCGCCGGACATCCGAGGAGACACACGGCAATCGTTGACGCCTCGGGCCGCCCGTCCGCCGGATACCAGTGCAGCCCCGGCAACCCGACCCGCGCCATGACCTCGTTGACGCCGAGATACCCGGCGACACCGAGCACGGCTCCGACGAACGCGGCGACCATGCTCTCCCCGGCATTGACCCGCAGTGTGTCCTTCACACTGAGCCCGACGAGCCGAAGGGCGGCGAGGCGTCGGGCACGGGACTCCCCAGAGAGCCGTGCACAGACCGAGAGAAAAATGACGAGGGGGAGGAGCACGATGCACCCGAGGGTGAAGCGCAGGATGTCGAGGGTTGAGGGGTCGATGATCTGCCGCCACGAGCTGCCGGTGCCGAAGCTACCGAGCTGCTCTGCTCCGCTCAGCTCGTCCGGAGTGGTGCCGATGTAGGCGTACAGATCGTCCGAGTCGCCCAATCCCGCCGGCGCGATGGTGCCGGTTACGCGACCAGGGATAAGACCGGCTGCCCTCGGGTTGGCTGCCAGGATCTCGACCAGTTTCGGCGAAACGATCGCCTCACCGGCCTCGGGAAGTTCGTCGATGCCGGGTGGCACTGGCGTCGGCCCGGGGTTTGTGCGAGCAACGAAGACCCGATGGAGTGGCTGCGACCCGTACGGGTCCCGGAACTCACGATAAAGGGCGTTGCTACCGCCTGGCCGTGGCTCCCGGGCAGCCGTGCGAGCGTCGTGCGCGGTGAGGATCGACGGAATGGTCAGCACTGCGGCAAGGCAGGCCACCCCGAGTGCGGATCCGAGTGCCATCAAAAGGAAGCGAATCCGCCCCCTGCGCCCACTTCCCCAGAGAAGGCGGAGCCCGAGGAGAAACGCGTTCACACTGGCACCCGCTGCGTCAGCAGACCGTCCGACATCGTGTATTGCGTGTCCGCCTTTGCCGCGACGTCGGCGTCGTGCGTGACGATAACCACGGCCGTCTTCTGTCTCCGAGCCAGTTGGAGGAACTCCTCCAACACCGCAGCGGCGTTGGCGCTGTCGAGGGCCCCGGTCGGCTCATCCGCGAACACCACGTCCGGCCGGTGGACCAGAGCCCGCGCAACCGCCACGCGCTGACTCTGGCCACCCGACAGTTTCGAGGTCCTTCGCCGGACCAGCTCGCCCATTCCTAGCCGCCCCAGTACTTGGCCAGCCATGGCATGAGCATGGGTCTTACTGATCCCGGCAAGCCGGAGGGGAAGCGCAGCGTTCTCCTCCACGGTCAGCTCCGGCAACAGTTCCCCGTACTGGAAGACGAACCCCAAGCGAGTGCGACGCAGGGCACTCAGCTCTCCGTCGGGGAGAGAACCGAGCTGGACCCCGTCGAAGGTCACCGTGCCGCTGGAAGGAGGCAGAACCCCGGCAAGGCAGTACAGCAGAGAAGACTTCCCTGACCCGCTGCTGCCCATGATGGCGGCTACCTCGCCGCGCTTGAGCGTGAAATCGGCACCGCTGACCGCCTGATGCGTGCCGTAAGAAAGATCCACGCCCTCGGCGCGGAGGATGACGTCCATCGTGGTCTGCTCCCTGCAGAGTGGGAGCCGCTCATCGGCGGCTCCCAGAACCGTTGACTATCGCCGCGAGATCAGCCGCTCAGGGGAGCAGTTGTCCGGTCGCAGGGAGCCACGGTCGCGGCACACCTGCAGCCGGACTTCCTTCGTCTTCAGGACCGCGCCGTCGACGAAGACCTTGTCGACCTTGACATTCCTCCTCTGGGTGCCCGTGAGACGGCCCCAGGCATAGCCCTCAACCCTTGAGCGGAGGTACACGTTGTGCCCGTCGTCACCGTCGTCGTCCCTCAGTTCGCCCTTCACATGAAGCCCACTGGGCACCTTGCTCGTGGGCTGCCACTGGTACGTGCCGGCGAACACAACGCCTGGGTCCGTGATGATCAGCTTGTGCTCCGAGTCCGCCACCGCCACCCCCATTCCCCCAAAGAACAGCCCCGCAGCCACCACCGCAGTCGCCAACTTCCTCATGGATAACCCCTGTTTGGTCGAACCGGATCGGTCATCACAGAAAGTATCGGCATCACTACACACCGGTGACCGCAGGAACGTCCCTCCCTCGCAGCACCCCTCTAACCGGTGAACGAACCCCTCACGGCACGAGCAGCACCTTCCCCCGCACGCCCCCGGCCTCGCTCGACCTGTGGACCTCCGCCAGGTGCTCCAGTGGTCGCGTCTCGGTGATGTCCAAGGTCACCGCACCCCCGTCCACCAGGGCGATCAGTTCCTTCAGCTGGGCCACGTCATTCCTGGCCACCATGTGCCGGGACGTCACCGACCTGCCCGGGTCCGCCGGGATCGGGGTCGCTATCGAGACGATGTGGCCGCCCGGGCGTACCAGGCGGGGCAGCGTCGCGGCGTCCTCCGGCGGCATCGGGACCAGGTTCAGCAGCAGGTCGACCGGGGACCGGAGGCCCTCCGGCAGTGGGGTCGTCGTGTAGTCGATGACCCGCCGCGCCCCCTGCCGCCGCACCGTCGCCGCGCTGCGCGCGCTCGCCGTGGCCGTGACGTCCGCGCCCGCGTGGGAGGCGAGTTGGGTGACGAAGCCGCCGACTCCGCCGCCCGCGCCGTTCACCAGGACCCGCTGCCCTGCCCCCACCCGCCCGTGCTCGAAGACCGCCTGCCATGCCGTGAGGCCGGCCACCGGCAGGGCGGCGGCGTGTGCGAGCGGTACGGAGGCCGGCGCGGCCGCCAGCAGTCTCGCCGGCGCCACCGCGTACTCGGCTCCCGCCCCGCCGTCCAGCCGGCCCACGACCCGGTCGCCGATCGTGAAGTTCCGTACAGCCGCGCCCACTTCGGTGACGACCCCCGCCATGTCCCAGCCGAGCGTGAACGGCAGGTCCACCGGCAGGAAGCCGTGCAGCAGGCCCCCGCGCAGGGCCGTCTCGGTCGGGTTGAAGGAGGTCGCCGCGACCCGTACGAGCACCTCGTCCGCGGCCGGGCCGGGGAGCGGCGCGTCCTCGTAGCGGATCACGTCCGCGTCGCCGTACTGGTGGATTCGGGTGGCCTTCATCAGCGGCCTTGTTGTCGTCATGAGGTGAATCTAGGAAGGGTGAGCGAGACGATCCATGTGCCTGGATGCCTTCTTCATGCGCGTTCGTCTCGCTAGGCTCCACCCATGGATGTGTTGAGCGATGTGATCGCCGTGATGCGGTCCGGTCGCCCCCGCTCCGCCTCCGTCCGCTGGCACGCGCCCTGGGCGCAGCGTTTCGCCACAGTTCCGGGATCGGCGGGGTTCCAGGTCGTCCTGGAGGGCACCTGTGCACTGCGGTCCCCCAGCGCCGGGGACCTCGAACTGGCCGCCGGTGACGTCGTGTTCCTGCCGCACGGCACCGGGCATCTCCTCGCCGACTGCCGCGCCTCGGGGGACGCATACCGCGAGACCGCCGTCGAGGACTGCGCCCCCACCCCCTCGGCCTCCCCCTACGTCTCCGACCGCGTCGACCCCACCGGCCAAGGCGGCCCCGTCACCGAGCTGCTCTGCGGCACGTACCAGCTCGACCCCTCCCGTACGCACCCCTTGCTGCACGGCCTTCCCGACCTGATCCATCTGCCGGCCGCCCGGCCCGGTCGCCCGCCCGAGCTGGCCGCCGCCGTGGAGCTGCTCGCCGCCGAGCTGCGGCGGCCCGGGCTGGGGACGGACGCGGCAGTGCCCGCCCTCCTGGACGCGCTGCTCCTCTACATCCTCCGCATCTGGTTCGCCGAACAGGCCGCCCAGGCCGGGCCCGGGGCCTCCGGCTGGGCCGCCGCGCTCGGCGACCCGGTGGTCACGGCCGCTCTGCACGCGATGCACCGGTCACCGGGCGCCCCCTGGACGGTGGAGCGCCTCGCCGCGGAGGCGGGGCTCTCGCGGGCCCCGTTCGCCCGCCGCTTCGCCGCACTCGTCGGGCGTCCGCCCCTCGCGTACCTCACCTGGTGGCGCATGACCCTTGCCGAGCGGCTGCTCCGGACGACGGACGCCCCGCTCCGTACCGTCGCCGAACAGGTCGGGTATGGCACCGAGTTCGCCTTCTCCGCTGCCTTCAAGCGCGTCCACGGCTCGGCGCCCGGCGGCTACCGGCGGGCCGTTCGCCGCTCCGGGGGCCAGGTCGTCCCGGCAGCAGCCCAGGCTGATCCCAGACCACTCAGGCCGATCCCAGACCACTCAGGCCGACCTCAGGCCGATCCCAGGCCGATCCCAGGCTGATCCCAGACCGATCCCGGGCTGATCTCAGGCCCTCAGGCCGAAACAAGTTGGCCGAAATAGGCTCCTCTCGGATGTCGAGCGGCGTCGGCCCGCTCTCGACCCATGGGTGAGAGCGGGCCGCAGAGGCGGTGCGCGTCACCTGAAGGCAGGACCCCTCATGGCCGGGATCATCCACTTCGTGCACCAGTCCCTCGACGGCTTCATCGCCGGGCCGAACGGCGAGTTCGACTGGCCGGCCATGGGCGCCGAGCTCTCCGCGTACACCGCGGAGCTGACCGCCGGTGACACCGTCTTCCTCTACGGCCGCAAGGTCTGGGACCTGATGTCCGGCTTCTGGCCGAACGCCGAGCAGTACTCGCAGGACCCGCACGACCTGACCTTCGCGCCGGTCTGGCGGGAGGCTCCGAAGGTGGTGGTCTCCAGGACCCTCGCCGGCCAGGACCTCGGCTGGAACACCACCGTCGTCTTCGAGAACGTCGCCGAGGAGCTGACGGCGCTCGCGGAGGCCGGCAAGACCCTGGTGCTCTTCGGCGGCGCCGAGTTGGCCGCCCACCTCGGCGCGCACGATGCCGTCGACGAGTACCAGGTCGTCGTCCACCCCGTGCTCCTCGGTGGTGGCACCCCGGCCTTCCACCCCGCTGAGCGTCGTACGCAGCTGGAGCCGGTGGAGTCCCGGACCTTCGACGGCCGTTCCGTCCTCCTCCGCCACCGTGTCGTACGCGAGGGCTAGGGGGTGTCCGGCGGGGTCTCCTGGACAGGTCGTCCGGGGTCCTGGCGTCCCCGGGACGCCTCGGCAAGGGCGCGGTTCAGGGGGGCGAAGAGGGTGCCCTCGGCCGGGATGATGCCGCCGGGGCCGAGGTCCTCGTCGAGGCCGGTGGCCTTCAGGGTGCGTACGAGACCGGGTTCCGCGCCCGCGATGACGAGGCGGCCGCCGTGCCGGTGGAGCTCCGTCACGTACCGCCGGAGGAGTTTGACGACGGTCGAGGACGGGACGTCCGGGACGCCGCGCATGACGAGGACGAGCACGGCTCCCGGAGCGTCGTCCGCGCGCGGCAGAGTGGCCTCGATGTGGGGGAGTTCGGCGAAGAAGCCGATGCCGTCGTAATAGAGGACGGTGGTCTCGCCCGCCGTGAGGTGCTTCGGCGGTTCGGCCGTGTGCCAGCCGCCTTTCTCGTCGCGTACGAAGGCGACGAGGCGGGCGCGCCGGGCGGCCTGGGCGCAGTAGAGGAGGAGGGAGAGGACCGCGCCGAGCACGATGGCCTGCTGGAGCGGGAGTTGGGTGGTGGCGAGGAACGTCAGGATCATCGCCGCCGACGACAGGCGCGAGGTGCGGAGCACCAGCAGGATGTCGCGGCGCTTGCCCCAGATCAGTTCGCCGCCGACGACGAGGATCAGGCCGCCGATGACGGGCATCGGGATGCGTTCGGCGAGCGGGGCGCAGATCAGCACGATGACGGCGAGCAGGACGCCGGAGAAGACGCCGGCCCAGCGGGTGCGGGCCCCGGCGGAGACGGCGACGCCCGTACGGGAGAGGGAGCCGCCCGCGGGCAGCGACTGGAAGAGGCCGCCGGCGAGGTTGGCGAGGCCCTGGGCGGCGAAGTCGCCGTTGACGGAGGAGCGGGAGCCGTCCGGGTTGGGTACGGAGGGGCCGATGCTCGCGGCCTGGGCGAGGGCGACGAGGGCGACGGCGACCGAGCCGCCGAGCAGCTCGGGGACGACGGACAGGTCGGGCGCGGAGAAGCCGGGCAGCGCGGCCGGGATGTGGGCGATGTCCCGGACGAGCTCCACGTCCGTGCCGAGCACGGCCACGGCGACGCTCGCCAGGACCATCGCGACGAGCAGCGCGACGGGTTCGAGACGCTTCACGAGCCGGGTCGCGGCCCAGATGCCGATCGTGGCGACGGCGACGAGGGTGGCGCCGAGAGCCCAGTCGGCGATGTGGGCCAGCCAGTCGCCGAGTTGGTAGAGACGGTTGTGGCCCTGCGGCTTGTAGCCGGTGGCGTCCTTCAGTACGCCGGTGACGATCTGGAGCGCGATGCCGGTGGAGAAGCCGGTCATGACGGCGTTCGAGACGAAGCTCATCACCGCACCGAGCCGCAGCACGCCCATGAGGAGCATGACGAGCCCGGCGAGGAGCGTGAGGGTCGCGATGTTGCCGGGGTCCTTCGCGTCGAGGCCCGCGTCGGACAGGACGCTCTGGGAGGTGAGGGCGATGGCGCTGGTCAGGGTGGTGACCATGAGGACGGTACGGGCGGTGAGGGAGTCGACGATCGCGGGGACGACGCCGGCGTAGAGACCGGCGACGGGGTTGAAGCCGGCGATGGCGGCGTAGGCCATGCCCTCGGGGATGGAGAACAGTCCGGTGACGAGGCCGGATCCCACGTCTGCGGGCTTGGGCCGCCCGAGCCGGCCGAGTGGCCCGAGCCACCACGATTTACGGCCCCGCCCCGACTCACGGCCCTGCCCCGACTCACGGCCCTGCCCCGACTCACGGCCCTGCCCCGACTCACGGCCCTGCCCCGACTCACGGCCCCGCCCCGACGTACCGACCCGCCCCCGTTCCGTCACGCCGCCGCCAGCCCGCTCAGCGCGTCGCCGACGTACTTCGCCCCGAGGACCACGAGCAGCGTCGTCATGATCGCCGCGTTGTGCCGGGACATCCAGGTCTTCCAGCCGCCCAGGGTCTGCGCGGACCGCTCGCCGCCGAGGAGGTAGACGGTGAGCGGCGCCAGGGTGCAGAGGGAGCCGATCAGCACCATCAGGACGGCGGCGACGGTCTTGCCGCCTGCCGAGGCCCCGCTGCCGGCGATGGAGACGGCGCCGCCGACCGCCAGGACCAGGTTCTTCGGGTTGGCGACCGCGAGGGCGGCCGCGAGTCCGGCCGCCTTGCCGGGAGTGAACCGGTCGATCGCCTTCATCCAGCCCGGCGGCTCGGGCTCCTGCCCCTCCCGCGGGCGGTCCTTCCACTGCTTGGCGCCCATGAGCAGGAACAGGATGCCGAGCCCGAGCTTGAGCCACAGCGTCCAGTCGGCGGGCCCGTCGTCACCGGACGCGCCCGCGCTCGAACCGAGCAGGACGACGGCGGCCACGACGACGGCGAGCGAGACGACCCAACTCACCGTGAAGGCAACGCCGTTGCTGCGCCCGCGTGGGGTCGCCAGCATCAGGACGACCGCGATGAGAGGGATGGGGCTGATGGCGATGCCGACGGCCGGGGCCAGCATCTGTCCGACGGCGTCGCCCATGGAACAGCCTTCCCTTTCTCCGTCTTGCTTGCGTGAACTCGGCTCAGCTCGCGAAGACTTCGCGGAGCTTGGCCTCCTTCTCGCTGTCCAGGTTGGACTGGATCAGCTCGGCGTGGCCGTTCGGGAAGGCGTCCTTCACGCGGTCGACGACGGCGTCGGCCGACAGCAGGAACAGCGCGGAACTGCCGGGCGTGACCTTTGACTTGACCGAGTCGATGAAGTCGTCGTCGATGCCGACGTCGGCCATCTTGCCGCCGAGCGCACCGGCGGCCGCGCCGACGGCCGCGCCGAGGAGCGGCATGAAGAAGAGGAGGCCGAAGAGCATGCCCCAGAAGGTGCCGGACAGCGCGCCGGCGCCGGTGAGGTTGTTCAGCTGCTTGGTCTTCGGCTTGCTCGCTTCCTCCGGCCAGCTGACGGTGGCCGCGTCGATGACCTTGATCAGCTCCTGCTTCTGCAGCTGGAGCAGGGTGTCCTCCACGGCCCCCGCACCCTCGGGTGCATCGAATTTCCACACGGTCAACGTGGCCACGTCCAGCCTCCAGAAGATCGCCCAACGGCGCTCGGCAACAGGTAGCCCTAAGTAAATGCGGTGATCACGAATGCTGCATCTCGGGCATATGGGCGAGGTGGGGTGAGGGTGGGGTGAGGGAGGTGAGGGGTCGGCGGGACATCCGGGTTCCTCGTAGGAGTGATCACCGGTGCGCCTGCGTGAAGGGGTGCGGCGCTCTCGCCAGGGTGGCGCGCATGCACCTTCCCTTCCCTCCCTCCCCGTCCTTCTCCTCTGCTGCTCTCCGCGTGCGCCGCGTGCGGCGCGCGTTGCTCCCGTTCGTGGCCGCGGTCGCCCTGCTGGGCACGGCGGGCACGTCCGTCGCCACGGCGGCGGAGTCGTGCGGATCGATCATCACCGCCCCGCTCGCGCGGCCGGCCTCCGCCGACGAGGCCTGTCCCAGCACGGACCCGGTCGTGTGCCGGATCCGCGTCCTGCCGATGGACGAGAAGGTCGAGGCCCAGCGGACGCGGATGCGGTACCACGGGCTCCTGGAGGACATGCGCCGCACCGAGGCCAACATGCGCGAGGCGGGCTTCACCGACGAGGAGATCGCCAGGGAGCTGGTCGACATGCGGAACCAGGCGAAGGAGATCACCCGCGCGGGCATGAGCCCGGAGGAGGTCCGCATCCTGGAGGAGCGGAACCTCGCCAAGTACGGCAACCCGCTCGGCCCGAACGCCGATCAGCTGTACGCCAAGTACGGCTCCTGGCAGCAGGTCATCGACGCCTCCATGCGGACGAGCTACGCCGTCGACCGCGAGCTCAGCCTCGAGTACCGCCCCTGCCCCGTGTAGCTCTCATGTAGCTCTCCGTGTGGCCCCGGCCCCGTGTGGCTCCTTCGGGGCGGCGCAGGAAATACCAGAGGGCCGGACCGCGGGTGCGGTCCGGCCCTCTGGGGCTGCCGTGCCGTGGTCGACACAGCGGTACTACAGCTTGCTCATCTTGTTGTACGGGCTCAGGATCCGCTCCTGCAGCGAGCCGAAATCGACAAGTGCTGCGACTCCGTCCTCGATGCCGATCACTCGGCCGAGGCCGTACATGTCGTGTGTGACCTGGTCGCCCACGGCGAACTCCTTGGGCGGAGGGGCGACCGGGGCCTTGAAGGGACTGGTCGGCAAGTAGCGCTTCGGTGCTGCTGGCTTTGTCATTGCGACCAGTATGCGCCCGCGAGCCGCCGTGTGCGGCTGTCGTCCGACTGCGAATGGGACACAAACTGCTCCGAAGCAACGCCAGAGGGCCGGATCGCTGACGCGATCCGGCCCTCTGAACTGGCGGAGGATACGAGATTCGAACTCGTGAGGGGTTGCCCCCAACACGCTTTCCAAGCGTGCGCCCTAGGCCACTAGGCGAATCCTCCGGTCGGAACATTACATGACCGAGGAGGGTGCTCGCGAACTCGATTCGATCAGGGGTCGAAGCGGGGTCGGGCCGAGGTCCGGCGGAGGTCCTGCGGAAGTGATCAGAGGTGATCGGAGGAGAGGCGGAGGGAGGGGCGGAGGGGAGGTGGAGGGAGAGGCGCGGGAGGTCGTGGAGCGGTCGAGGCGAGGTCAGGGGTGGTCGAGCGGGGTCCCCAGGGAGGTTCCCCGGAGGTTTCGAGGGAGGTTTCCCGGGAGGTTTCGAGGGGTGCGGAGGGTGTGTGAGGGGGAGTGGGACGTGGGGCTGCCGGGATCGGGTACGCTGGGCGGAGCCCCTCACGCGGCGCTATCTGACTGAACTCCCCCAGGGCCGGAAGGCAGCAAGGGTAGGTTGGCTCTGGCGGGTGCGTGGGGGGCGCTTGCGTTCCCCGGCGCGGTGGATTCCGCCGGGTGCCGGAGGTGGTGGCGGCAGGGTCCCGCCCGGTGGTTTTTCCCGGGTTGTCGGTGGACGCCTATAACCTCGTATACGTGTCGTCTCTCGCGCTGTACCGCCGCTATCGCCCCGAGTCCTTCGCCGAGGTCATCGGGCAGGAGCATGTCACCGACCCGTTGCAGCAGGCCCTGCGGAACAACCGGGTCAATCACGCGTACCTGTTCAGTGGGCCCCGTGGCTGCGGAAAGACGACCAGTGCGCGGATTCTGGCCCGGTGCCTGAACTGCGAGCAGGGTCCGACGCCGACGCCCTGCGGCGAGTGCCAGTCCTGCCGCGACCTCGCGCGGAACGGACCGGGGTCGATCGACGTCATCGAGATCGACGCCGCGTCCCACGGTGGTGTGGACGACGCCCGTGACCTGCGGGAGAAGGCCTTCTTCGGGCCCGCGTCCAGCCGGTACAAGATCTACATCATCGACGAGGCGCACATGGTCACCTCGGCGGGCTTCAACGCCCTCCTGAAGGTGGTCGAGGAGCCGCCGGAGCACCTCAAGTTCATCTTCGCCACGACCGAGCCCGAGAAGGTCATCGGCACCATCCGGTCGCGGACCCACCACTACCCCTTCCGGCTCGTGCCGCCCGGCACCCTGCGGGAGTACCTGGGCCAGGTCTGCGGGCAGGAGGGCGCTTCCGTCGAGGACGGCGTGCTGCCGCTCGTCGTGCGCGCCGGCGCCGGCTCCGTCCGTGACTCGATGTCCGTCATGGACCAGCTGCTCGCCGGTGCCGCCGACGACGGTGTGACGTACGCCATGGCGACCTCTCTCCTCGGTTACACGGACGGGTCCCTGCTCGACTCGGTGGTGGACGCCTTCGCGTCCGGCGACGGCGCCGCCGCGTTCGAGGTCGTCGACCGCGTCATCGAGGGCGGCAACGACCCCCGGCGGTTCGTCGCCGACCTCCTGGAGCGGCTGCGCGACCTGGTGATCCTGGCCGCCGTGCCCGACGCCGCCGAGAAGGGGCTCATCGACGCCCCGGTCGACGTCATCGAGCGCATGCAGGCCCAGGCCTCCGTCTTCGGAGCCGCCGAGCTCAGCAGGGCCGCCGACCTGGTCAACACCGGCCTGACCGAGATGCGCGGCGCCACCTCGCCCCGGCTCCAGCTGGAGCTGATCTGCGCGCGCGTGCTGCTGCCCGCCGCCTTCGACGACGAGCGGTCGTTCCAGGCGCGCCTCGACCGGCTGGAGCGGGGCGCGGCCGTCGGATCCGGGCCCGCGCCCGTCTACACGCCCGCGCCGCCCACGCCCGCCATGGGGTACGTGCCCGGGCCCGAGGCCCACACCCCGATGGCCCCGCCCCCGCTCCCGCCCGCCCCGGCCCCCGCGCAGCCGGTGCAGCACGCTCCCGTGCAGCCCGCGCCGACGCAGCACGCGCCCGTACAGCACGCGCCCGCCCCCGAGCCCGCCCCCGTACAGAACCAGCCCCCCGCGTCCCGGCCCGGTGCGTGGCCCGGGGCCGCCGCCCCCGGCAGCGGTGCACCCGGCGCCTGGCCCGGTACGGCAGCCCCCGCCGCCCCGGCCGCTCAGGCACCCGCACCGGCCGCCCCCGCCCCCGTGCACGCGCAGCCCGCGCCACAGGCACCGGCTCCCGCGGCAAGCGCCGGCGGCGGAGACACGGCGCAGGTGCGGAACCTCTGGCCGCAGATCCTCGAAGCCGTCAAGAACAAGCGCCGCTTCACCTGGATCCTGCTCAGCCAGAACGCGCAGGTGGCCGGCTTCGACGGCACCACCCTCCAGCTCGGCTTCCTCAACGCCGGCGCCCGCGACAACTTCGCGAGCAGCGGCAGCGAGGAGGTCCTGAAGCAGGCCCTCTCCGAGCAGTTCAACGTGCAGTGGCGGGTCGAGGCGATCATCGACCCCTCGGGCGGTGCCAATCCGCCGCCCGCCGCGGCCAACTTCGGCGGCGGCCGGCCCCAGGCCCCCGCCCCCGCCTTCCAGCAGGCCCCGCCGCCCGCCCCCGCACAGGCGCAGCCCACCCAGGCCTTCCCGCAGGCGTCCGCCCCCGGTCCCGGCTTCGCCCCCGCTCCCGCGCAGGCCCCCGAGCCCGCGTACGCGCCGCCCGCACCGCAGCCCGTGGCGCCCGAGGACGACGTGCCGGAGGAGGACGATCCCGACCTCGTCGACTCCGCCCTCTCCGGGCACGACCTGATCGTGCGCGAGCTCGGAGCCACCGTTGTGGAGGAATACACGAACGACTAGGGCCGTCTCGCTCGGTGGCCCGCACAAGGGGCACCCCGGTCGGCGGGCTACCCTGGCTGGCGTGAAGGTCCTCGTCATCGGCGGCGGCGCCCGCGAACACGCCCTGTGCCGCTCTCTCTCCCTCGATCCCGACGTCACCGCTCTGCACTGCGCGCCCGGCAACGCCGGAATCGCGGAGGTCGCCGAGCTCCACCCCGTCGACCAGCTGGACGGCGAAGCCGTCGCGCGCCTCGCCACCGAGCTCGGCGCCGAACTGGTCGTCGTCGGCCCGGAGGCCCCGCTGGTCGCCGGTGTCGCCGACGCCGTCCGCGCGGTCGGCATCCCGGCCTTCGGCCCGTCCCGGGAGGCGGCGCAGCTGGAGGGCTCCAAGGCCTTCGCCAAGGACGTCATGGCCGGCGCCGGCGTGCCCACCGCCCGCAGCTACGTCTGCACCACCCCCGAGGAGATCGACGAGGCGCTCGACGCCTTCGGCGCTCCGTACGTCGTCAAGGACGACGGCCTCGCCGCAGGCAAGGGCGTCGTCGTCACCGAGGACGTCGAGAAGGCCCGGGCGCACGCCCTCGCCTGCGACCGCGTCGTCATCGAGGAGTACCTCGACGGCCCCGAGGTCTCCCTCTTCGCGATCACCGACGGCGTCACCGTCCTCCCGCTCCGGCCCGCGCAGGACTTCAAGCGCGCGCTCGACGGCGACGAGGGCCCGAACACCGGCGGCATGGGCGCCTACTCGCCGCTGCCCTGGGCCGACCCCAAGCTCGTCGACGAGGTCATGGAGAGCGTCCTCCAGCCCACGGTCGACGAACTGCGCCGCCGCGGCACGCCGTTCTCCGGTCTGCTGTACGCGGGCCTGGCGATCACCAGCCGCGGCGTCCGGGTCATCGAGTTCAACGCGCGCTTCGGCGACCCCGAGACCCAGGTCGTCCTGGCCCGGCTGAAGACCCCGCTCGCGGGCGTCCTGCTGCACTCCGCCAACGGCACCCTGGACGACCAGGCGCCGCTGAGCTGGAGCGACGACGCCGCCGTCACCGTGGTCGTCGCCTCCCACAACTACCCGGAGACCCCGCGCACCGGCGACCCCATCGAGGGCCTGGACGCGATCGCGGAGCAGGACGCCCCGCACGCGTACGTCCTCCACGCGGGGACGAAGCGGGACGGCGACGCGATCGTCAGCGCGGGCGGCCGGGTCCTCTCGGTCACCGCCACCGGAACGGACCTGGCGCAGGCCCGCGAGCGCGCGTACGCGGCGGTCGGCCGTATCCGGCTCGACGGCTCGCAGCACCGTACGGACATCGCGCGGAAGGCCGCCGAGGCCTGATCCCCCGCGGCGACACGCCGTTATTTCGTGCGGCCGTGCGGTGAACCGTACGGCCGCACGAGCGCCATCACCTTTGCCCAAAGCCATTCCATCGAGTGACGGCTCGGCCATCCGGATGACGCCCGCCACCGCCCCAACTAGGGTGCGGCGGAGGCGTTCCGGCACTTGGCCCACCGGCATTGCGATGTCAGGGGCGGGTGCCACAGTGGGGGAGTGAGCAACACCGCCACAGGCAGTCCCGACATGGGCGGTCCCGACATGGGCAGGAGGGGGTGATGGACGGCGTGTCCGGTACCGGTGCCGTTGTCGGCGAGGAGTGGGGTGCGCGCGCCGCGCGCTCCCGGGCCCTCGCCGTCCTCCGTGTCCGAGGCAGGGCCCTCGGCCTCGCCGTGCTCCCCGCCGCGGTGGCCGTCGTCCTGTACGCGGGCGGGGTCACCGGCCACTTCACCGGGACCGGCTGGGACACCGCCCGCTGGGTGGTGACCGTCCTCGCGGTCCTCGTCGCCCTCGCCGCCACGGCCGTCGCCCTCGTCGTCGCCCGCGCCCGGCCGGCCGCCACGCCCACCGTGGAGCTCTCCGAGGCCGGGGCCCCCGATCTGTACCGGCTCGTGCGGGACCTGGCCGACCGGCTCGACGTCCCCGCGCCCTCCGCGATAGCCCTGACGCCGGACTGCGACAGCTGGCTGGAGGACCGCACCCACCGGGCCCACCGCAAGCACGGAAGCAGCGCTCACCACACGTCCGACGGCGGAGCGGCCCCCGTCCTCGTCATAGGCTCGCCCTTCCTCTGGTGGATGCGGGTCGCCGAGCTCCGCGCGGTCCTCGCCCCGGTCGTCGCCGGTACGGGCCCGGCCGCCCACCCCGACATAGCCGCCGCCCGCCGCTTCGTCCGCGGCCTCGACGCCGCCGTCGCCGTCCCCGAGACCCCCGGGCTCGATCCCTTCCGCAGGCTCGGTGCCCACGGTGTCGGGCAGGTCGCCCGCGTCCTGCTGCGCGCCTGCCGAGGGCACGCCGCCGAGATGGAGCGCGGTGTCGCCTCCGCCGGTTCGGAGCGCGCGCAGAGCGTGGACTACGGCGTACGGATCGTCGCCCAGGAGCAGGTGGGCCTGGCCTACGCGGGCTGGGACCGGCTCCTGACCCGGGTCGCGCTGCCCGCCTGGCGCATGGGCCGCTGGCCCGCCAAGCTCGACGCGGGCGTGGTCTCCGCCCTGACGGAGCTCTCCCGCCGCGACCGGCTCGCGGACGGTTTCTCCTCCCGGCTCGGCGAGCGGCCGGCCTGCGACCTCCTGGAGGAGCCGGGCGCGGTCGACGAGGCGACCTCGCTGCTCGCCGCCCGCCTCTTCCACGGCGGCCCGGCCGAGCCCGGCCCCGACTGGTCGCCGGTGGAGTGGAGCCAGTACCCGGAAGAGGTCGTCGACCGGAAGTGGCGTACGGACGCGGCCCGGCTCCACGAGGTCCTCGACCGGCTGGGCGTCGCCGCCGCGGCCGCCGGGTCCCCGGCCGCCTCCGACGGCCCGACCCTGACGCGTGTGATGGCCCACCTGTCCGCCCCGCAGCCCCCCACGCCATCGACCGCACCCCCGACCACACCGCAGGTCGCGGACCCCGAACCCGGGCACGACCCCGAACCCGGCCACGACCCCGCAGCCCCGGACGACCTCCACGAGGTCTCCGACCTTCCCGACCTTCCCGACCTCCCCGACCTCGACGACGAGCCGCACGCCAACCCCGCCGCCGACGCCCTCGCCGCCGCGCTCAGCGCGCTCCTCGCGCGGGAGGACGCCGCTCGCGAGGCCCGGGCGACCGCCACCGCCGCCGAGGCGGCGAAGGCGGCGGCGACCGCCCCGAACGCCGGCACCCCGCACGCGGTCGTCAGCGGCCCGGACGGGCCCCTGCCGCTCTTCCCGCTCCAGCCGCCCCGTTCCGGCCGCGACCTGCTCGCCGACCACGTGACCGCGATGGTCTGCTGCGCCGCCGTCGACACCGCGGAGGCCACCCCCGGCCTCGACTGGCTCGACGGCCCCGCCCTCCTCGTCGGCGGCGAGCGCGCGGCGGACCTCGGCCCCCGGGTCCTCGCGCTCGTCGAGGACGGCGACCCGGAGCCCCTGCGCGCCTGGCTCGCCCGCACCGGAGTCCGCCCGGAGAAGCCCGTGCGCCTGGTCTGAACGGCCCCGAGAACCGCCTCCGGACGCGCCCCCCGGATGCGCCCCCGGAACCACCCCGTCCCGGAGGCCCGGCTTCCACTCTCGTCAATTCACGACGAACGGTGACGGAGTGCGTGCGTTATGTGATGTGCTGGAGACCGTCACTGACAAAGGCAAGAACCAGAGGCACTGACCAGCCGACCGGGGGAGTCGAGGGAGGGGCGCAGCATGGGGGCCGAGCAGATCAGACGGTGGGAGTCCGGCGCGCTGGCGCACGCCGTGAGCGATCCCTTCGGACAGGGCCCGCTGCCCTGGCTCCGCGGTTCGGAGAACTACTTCGACGACACGGGCCAGATGGTCCCCTGGTACGCGGACGAGATCCTGGCCCGCGGCCGCAGCGGCGGCCCGCGCACGGCCGACGACGTCCGGCGGCAGATCAAGGGCTTCGCCTCGACCGGGGCCGTGGCGCCGGGCGAGTCGATCGACTTCCACATCACCGTGGACCCGCCGCAGCAGTTCCTGGTCGACGTCTACCGGATCGGCCACTACGGCGGCGACGGCGCCGCGAAGATCACCACGAGCCCGCGGCTCTCGGGGATCGTCCAGCCGGCCCCGCTCACCGCCGACCGCACGGTCTCCTGTCACCACTGGTGGCAGTCCTGGCGGCTCCAGGTCCCGTCGTACTGGTCGATCGGCGCGTACGTCGCCGTCCTCACCACCGCCGACGGCTACCGCTCCCACATCCCCTTCACGGTCCGCGACAGTCACCCGGCGGACCTTCTCCTCGTCCTCCCGGACGTGACCTGGCAGGCGTACAACCTCTATCCGGAGGACGGTCGCACCGGCGCCAGCCTCTACCACGCCTGGGACGAGGAGGGCCGGCTGCTCGGCGAGGAGGACGCGGCCGTCACCGTCTCCTTCGACCGCCCGTACGCGGGCGCGGGCCTGCCCCTCCACGTCGGCCACGCCTACGACTTCATCCGCTGGGCCGAGCGGTACGGCTACGACCTCGCCTACGCGGAGACCCGTGACCTGCACGCGGGCCGGGTCGACCCCAGCCGCTACCGGGGCCTGGTCTTCCCGGGCCACGACGAGTACTGGTCGGCGCCGATGCGGCGGACCGCCGAACTGGCCCGCGACCAGGGCACGTCCCTCGTCTTCCTCTCCGCCAACACCATGTACTGGCAGGTGGAGCTGGGCCCGTCCCCGTCGGGGGTGCCGGACCGCCTCCTCACCTGCCGCAAGCGGCGCGGCCCGGGCCGCCCCGCCCTCTGGCGCGAGGTCGACCGGCCCGAGCAGCGGCTCCTCGGCATCCAGTACGCGGGCCGGGTGCCCGAACCGCACCCGCTGATCGTACGGAACGCCGAGCACTGGCTCTGGGAGGCCACCGGCGCCGGCGACGGCGACGAGCTCCCCGGCCTGGTCGCGGGCGAGGCCGACCGCTACTTCCCGCGCACCGCGCTCCCCGAGCACCAGGGCCGCATCCTGCTGGCCCACTCTCCCTACCGGGACGGCGACGGAGCGGTCCGCCACCAGGAGACCTCGCTCTACAAGGCGCCCTCCGGTGCCTGGGTCTTCGCCTCCGGCACCTTCGCCTGGTCTCCGGCGCTCGACCGTCCGGGCCATGTCGACGCCCGGGTCCAGCGCGCCACCGCGAACCTCCTCGACCGGATCTGCAAGAGGGACTGAGCGGGGAGTCACAGGGCCTGGCGGCCGGGGCCGCCCGGATGTGCGAGAGAATCGGACTCGCTCCTGGATCAACCTACGCGGAGGAACCGTGTCCGGATTCGTAGAAAAGCCCGAGCCTGTGCAGGTCCCGGGCCTCACCCATCTCCACACGGGCAAGGTCCGCGACCTGTACCGGAACGAGGCAGGCGACCTCGTCATGGTGGCGAGCGACCGCATGTCCGCGTACGACTGGGTCCTGCCCAGCGAGATCCCCGACAAGGGCCGGGTCCTCACCCAGCTCTCCCTGTGGTGGTTCGACCAGCTCTCCGACCTGGTCCCGCACCACGTCCTCTCCACCGAGCTGCCGGCCGGCGCCCCCGCCGACTGGGCGGGCCGCACCACGGTCTGCAAGTCGCTGAACATGGTCCCGGTCGAGTGCGTCGCCCGCGGCTACCTCACCGGCTCCGGCCTCGTCGAGTACAACGAGTCCCGCACGGTCTGCGGCGTCGCGCTCCCCGAGGGCCTCAGCGACGGCTCCGAGCTGCCCGCCCCGATCTTCACCCCGGCCACCAAGGCCGCGGTCGGCGACCACGACGAGAACGTCTCGTACGAGGAGGTCGCCCGCCAGGTCGGCGCCGAGACAGCGGCGGAGCTGCGCCGGACGACCCTCGCCGTGTACTCCCGAGCCCGGGACATCGCCCGCGAGCGCGGACTCATCCTGGCCGACACCAAGTTCGAGTTCGGCTTCGAGAGCACCCCGGACGGCGACCGGCTCGTCCTCGCCGACGAGGTCCTGACCCCGGACTCCTCGCGCTTCTGGCCGGCCGACCAGTGGCAGCCGGGCCGCACCCAGCCCTCGTACGACAAGCAGTTCGTGCGGAACTGGCTGACGTCCCCGGCCTCGGGCTGGGACCGCAAGAGCGAGACGCCGCCGCCGCCGCTCCCGCAGGAGATCGTCGACGCGACGCGCGCCAAGTACCTGGAGGCGTACGAGCTGCTGACCGGCAAGACCTGGTCCGACAGCTTCTAGGCACGAGAAAGCCCCCCGGTCGGATCGACCGGGGGGCTTCTTCATGGAGCGGACGACGAGATTCGAACTCGCGACCCTCACCTTGGCAAGGTGATGCTCTACCAACTGAGCCACGTCCGCATGCGCCGTAGCGCGGGGCTAACTATACCCATCCTTTCGCCTGCGCGAGACGCACGGCCGTGTGACGGTTCTCGGCACCGAGCTTCGCGGCGGCCGAGGAGAGGTAGTTCCGGACGGTTCCGGGGGAGAGGGAGGCGCGCCGGGCGATCTCCGCGACGGGGGCTCCGTCGGCGGAGAATTCGAGGACCTCGGCCTCCCGGGCGGTCAGCGGGGAGTCCCCGGCGGCGATCGCGTCGGACGCCAACTCGGGGTCCACGTAACGGTTTCCGGCGTGCACGGTACGGATGATCTCGGCGAGCCGCTGGGCGCTGACGGTCTTCGGGACGAAGCCCCGGACGCCGGCGGAGAGGGCCCGCTTGAGGTGTCCCGGACGGCCGTGACCGGTCACGATCATGGTGCGGCAGCCGGGCAGTTCGTCCCGCAGGACCGTGGCGACCGTCACACCGTCCGCGCCCGGCATCTGCAGGTCGAGCACGGCGACGTCGGGCCGGTGGGCGCGGGCCATGGCGAGTGCCTCGGGCCCGGTCGCGGCCTCGGCGACGACGACGAGGTCGTCCTCCAGGCCGAGCAGCGCGGCGAGCGCGCCGCGGATCAGATGCTCGTCGTCGGCGAGCAGGAGACGTACGGGCGGGGTCACCCGGTCACCTCCGTACGGGGCACGGGCACCCGGGCCGTCACCCGGAACGTACCGCCGTCGCCGGGCCCGGCCTCCAGGGTCCCGCCGACGGCAGCGAGCCGCTCCCGGAGCCCGGCGAGCCCCGAACCGGGCGCGCCGCCGGGCCCGGAAGGGCTCCCCACCCCGTCGTTCTCCACCGTCAGCAGCACCGCACCCTCCTTCTCGCGGACGGCGATCGCGCAGCGCCGCGCGTCCCCGTGTCTCAGTACGTTCGTCGTGGCCTCCCGGACCACCCACCCGAGCGCCGACTGCACGTCACCGGGCAGCACGAGCCCGGAGGAACCGGCGGAGGAGCGGAAGGGGGACCGGACGTCACAGTCGATCCCGGCCGCGTCGAGGACACCCCGCGCGCCCTCCAGCTCCACGCGCAGGTCCGCCTCGCGGTAGCCGCGTACGACGTCCCGCACTTCCCGCTGGGACTCCCGGGCGATGCGCTGCACCTCGATCATCTGGTCGACGGCCTCCGGCCGTTCCCGCCGCGCGAGCTGCACGGCGAGCTCGCTCTTGAGGGCGATCACGGACAGGTTCCGGCCGAGGATGTCGTGCAGGTCCCGCCCGAACCGCAGCCGCTCCTCGGCGACGGCGAGCCGGGCCTGCACGTCCCGGGAGCGCTCCAGCTCCCAGACGATCTTCATCAGCCAGGCGGAGAATCCGCAGGCGGCGGCGAGGCCGCCACCGCCCAGGGTGATCCCGATCACGTAGCCGAGGCCTTCGCCCGGGTGGGCGCCCATCGCCACGACCGCGGTGCCGGTCGCGAGCCCGGCGGCCGGGACGACGTACAGCATGCGCCGGGGCCGGCGCGCGCAGAGCACGAGGCCGCCCATGGCGAAGGTGACCAGGCCGGTGACGACGGCGGCGACGACCGAGGGGTCGTCCAGCACGCCCGTGGCCCGCAGCGCGAGCACCGTCAGCGAACCGCTCGCGGTCAGGAGGATCATCGCGGTCGCGAGCCCGACCGGCCGGTCACGCCGGTCCAGGGCCCAGTCCAGGGCGCGTGAGGAGAGCACGGCGTTCAGCACGGCGTGCGCGCAGACCAGCAGTGTCAGGGCGAGCCCGAGGGGGGTGACGAGCGGGTTGTACCGGGAGTCCGCGACCGGTACCAGGCCGATGGCGGCGATCTCGATCACCAGGAAGAAGTGGAAGCTCCACCGGGTGTACAGCTCGACCTTGGCCGCACTGCCGCGCCCGCTCCACCACCCCGTCAGCCTGGACACGCGCCCGGCCCCCCTTCCGCCCCTGATTCACCTGCGGGGTTCCCAGCGGAACCACCTGCGGACAGCAAACACGGTGAGGACGCCCCAGGCCAGTGTGGTGAGCGCGGCGGTCATGAGGTCCTTGGTGTCGCCGACGCCGAGCCACCCGGCCCGGACGAACTCCATGACTCCGCTGAACGGCAGCAGTCGGGCGATGTTCGCGGCCGGGTCCGGAAGGACGTCGAGCGGGACCATCAGCCCCGAGCCCATGGCCGAGATCAGGAAGAACGGCAGGGTGGTGAGGCCCGCGCTCTCGACGTTCCGCGTGATGGCGGTGGTCGCGGCGGCCAGTCCGGCGAGCATCAGGATCGCGGCGAGCAGGCCGAGCACGAGCAGGTCCGGCCGCCGGGGCGCGGGGACGTCGAGGACGAGGACGCCGCCGACGGCGAGGACGGCGCACTGGACGAGCGCGATGGCGGCGGACGGGAGCGCGGCGCCGCCGAGGATCTCCAGGTCGGTCGCCTCGCCCGTGCGCAGCCGCTTGAGGACGAGCTCCTCGCGCCGGGCCACGAGCGCGGAGACGAGGCCCATGTAGACGACGAGGACGAGGACAAGCCCCGTCCCGCCGATGACGGTGGTTCCCGCCATGCCGCCGGGCAGCTCGTCCGTACTCATCTGCCCGAGCGAGGACCGCAGCACGAAGATCATCATCAGCGGCATCAGGAGGGCGATGAAGAGATTGTTCTTGTTCCGCCCGAGGAGGGTCAGCTCGGCCCGTCCGAGCGAGGTCATCCGGCGTGCGGTCGCGTTCATCGGGCGGTCTCCAGGTCCACGTTCCGGTCCATGTCCAGGTCCAGGGCGTCGTCGGCGCGGGAGGCGATCTCCAGGAACGCCTCTTCGAGGGAGGCGGACCGCGCGTCGAGCCCGTCGAGGCGTACGCCGTTCTCCCGGGCCCAGCCGAGGAGCGTGGCGAGGTCGTCCTGCAACGCGTGCGTACGGATCTCCACGCGCGGGCCGTGAGCGGCGGCCTTCAGCGCGAGCGGCAGCCGGGCGGGCGCGACTCCCTCGGGGAGGGCGAAGCGGATCCGGGCGGGCCGGGCGGCGGTGACCTCGGCCGGGGTGCCGGAGAGCACGATCCGCCCCCGGTGCATGATCGCGAGCCGGTCGGCCAGGGACTCGGCCTCCTCCAGGTAGTGCGTGGTGAGGAGCACGGTCGTCCCCTCGTCGCGCAGCGCCCGCACCAGTTCCCAGGTGTCGTGCCGCCCTTCCGCGTCGAGTCCGGTGGTCGGCTCGTCGAGGAAGAGGACCTCGGGGCGGCCGAGGAGCGCGAGGGCGAGGTCGAGGCGCCGCCGCTCGCCGCCGGAGAGCTGCTTGATCCGGACCCTGTCGCGGGAGCCGAGTCCGACGGCCTCCAGCGCCTCGCCGGCGGGCCGGGCGCCGGTGGTGCAGCCCGCCCACATCCGTACGGTTTCGGCCACGGTGAGATCGCTGGGGAAGCCGCCCTCCTGGAGCATCACCCCGATCCGCGGCCGGACGGCGGCCCGTTCGCGGTACGGGTCGTGGCCGAGGACGCGGGCGGTTCCGGCGCTGGGGGCGGCGAGGCCCTCCAGGAGTTCGACGGTGGAGGTCTTGCCGGCGCCGTTGGTGCCGAGCAGGGCGAAGATCTCGCCGTGGGGGACGGTGAAGGAGATGCCGCGCACGGCCTCGAAGCCGCCGGAGTAGGCGCGGCGCAGGCCTTCCGCTTCGATCGCGTTGGTCATGTGACCAGCCTCGCGGCGGCCGGGGCCGTCCGGCAGTGCGCGCTGTCATCGCGGGCTTCTGACAAATGTCATGGGGACCGGTGCGCGGGACGGGGACACGACGAAGGCCCCGGTTCCTGAGAACCGGGGCCTTCGACTTCCTGAGCGGACGACGAGATTCGAACTCGCGACCCTCACCTTGGCAAGGTGATGCTCTACCAACTGAGCCACGTCCGCATGCCTCCGACCAGCTTTCACTGGGCGGCGCGAGCACCACTCTACCTGATGCACCGGAGTGCTTGGTAATGCGATGCAGAGCGGGTGACAGGAATTGCACACTGCGCCTTCCCCCTGGAAGGGGGATGTTCTACTACTGAACTACACCCGCACGCTGCGTGAGGTTCGGCCCTGCGGCCTCGCCCCTCGGCGTGTTCCAGACTCTAGCGGATCATGGGGGGTGGAATGCAAATCCGCTCCCGGCTCGCGTCAGCTCGCGGCGTGGAACGCCTCGTAGACCTTCTTCGGGATGCGGCCCCTGGCGGGCACGTCCATCTTGTTGGACTGCGCCCAGGCGCGGACCGCCGCCGGGTCGGGCGCGAGCGCGGTCCGGGTGTAGGTCTCGACGCCCGCCCGCTCCCTCGTCCCGGCCTTCGCTCCGGCCGGCTGCTTGCGGCCGGCGGCGAGGTAGGGGGCGAGGGTCTTGCGGAGTTTCTTTGCATTGGCAGCATTCAGGTCGATCTCGTACGTCTTCCCGTCGAGGCCGAACGCGACCGTCTCAGCAGCTTCTCCGCCGTCGATGTCATCGGAGAGAGTGACCACCACACGCTGAGCCACGGATATCGGTCCTTTCCTGCGGCCGCCGGGGTCTGAACGACGCTTGTGACGTCTCTGACGTGCGACGATGCCGACCGTTCGGCTGTGCCGGGACAATGCTGTTTTCCTCTGCATTCCTTTGTACAGCGGTGGACGTCGCATTGTGAAGCCCCGGCAATTGTTTCAGCGTGTCCCGGCGGATTGGGGGACGCAATATTTCGCTGGAAATTTGGGCGTGAGTGTGCGTGTGGGCGGTAGGTGGTGTTCGCGGTCCGTTCGTGGTCCGTTCACGAGTCTTTGGTGGATCTCTTTGGAGGATCCTTCAGATCTCTACCCGCGTAGAATTTGGAGGCAGGTACGCTGAGGGAACCGCCCACGCAACACACCACCGGGAGTGCCAGTGGCACGCGTCGTAGTCGACGTCATGCTCAAGCCGGAGATTCTGGACCCTCAGGGGCAGGCGGTGCAGCGTGCACTGCCTCGCCTGGGATTCGCCGGAATCGCCGACGTCCGTCAGGGGAAGCGCTTCGAGCTGGAGGTGGAGGGGCCGGTCGACGACGCCGCCCTCGCCCGCATCCATGAGATGGCCGAAACCTTCCTTGCCAACACCGTGATCGAAGACTTCGTCGTGAAGGTCGAGTCGTGACCGCACGCATCGGCGTCGTCACGTTCCCCGGAACGCTCGACGACCAGGACGCGCTGCGCGCGGCCCGCCTCGCGGGCGCCGAGCCCGTTTCGCTCTGGCACCGCGACAAGGACCTCAAGCAGGTCGACGCCGTGGTTCTGGCCGGCGGTTTCTCCTACGGCGACTACCTGCGGGCCGGAGCCATCTCCCGCTTCTCGCCGGTGATGGAGAGCATCATCGAGCAGGCCAAGGCGGGCATGCCCGTCCTCGGCATCTGCAACGGCTTCCAGATCCTCACCGAGGCCCATCTGCTGCCGGGCGCGATGCTGCGCAACAACCACCTCCACTTCATCTGCCGCGACCAGAAGCTGCGGGTGGAGAACGCGGAGACCGCCTGGACGTCCGACTACGAGCGGGGCCAGGAGATCGAGGTCCCGCTCAAGAACATGGACGGCCGGTACGTCGCCGACGAGCGCGTGCTCGACGAGCTCGAGGCCGAGGGGCGGGTGGCCTTCCGCTACCTGGACATGAACCCCAACGGCTCGCTGCGCGACATCGCGGGCATCACCAACGCCGCGGGCAACGTGGTCGGCCTCATGCCGCACCCGGAGCACGCCGTCGAGCCGCTGATCGGCACCGGCAAGACGGACGGCCTCGGTTTCTTCACCTCGATCCTCAAGAAGCTGGTCAACGCCTGATGAGCCTCGACACCGTCAAGCACGCGAGCGAGACGCCGGACAGCGAGCAGCCCTGGAAGGAGCTCGGCCTCAAGGAGGACGAGTACGCGCGCATCCGCGAGATCCTGGGCCGCCGTCCCACCGGCGCCGAGCTCGCCATGTACTCCGTCATGTGGTCCGAGCACTGCTCCTACAAGAGCAGCAAGGTCCACCTGAAGCAGTTCGGCGAGAAGGTCCCGGAGAACGACGCCATGCTCGTCGGCATCGGCGAGAACGCCGGCGTCGTCGACGTGGGCCAGGGGTACGCGGTCACCTTCAAGGTCGAGTCGCACAACCACCCCTCGTACATCGAGCCCTACCAGGGCGCGGCCACCGGCATCGGCGGCATCGTCCGCGACATCCTCGCCATGGGTGCCCGCCCGATCGCGGTCGTCGACCCGCTGCGCTTCGGCGCGGCCGACCACCCCGACACCAAGCGCGTGCTGCCCGGTGTCGTCGCCGGCATCGGCGGCTACGGCAACTGCCTGGGCCTGCCGAACATCGGCGGCGAGGTCGTCTTCGACGAGTGCTACCAGGGCAACCCGCTGGTCAACGCCGGCTGCATCGGCGTGATGAAGCACGAGGACATCCACCTCGCCAAGGCCTCAGGCCCGGGCAACAAGGTCATCCTCTACGGCGCCCGCACGGGCGGCGACGGCATCGGCGGCGTCTCGGTCCTCGCGTCCGAGACCTTCGACGACACCAAGCCCACCAAGCGCCCCGCCGTGCAGGTCGGCGACCCCTTCCAGGAGAAGCTCCTCATCGAGTGCACCCTGGAGATCTTCAAGGAGAAGCTCGTCGCGGGCATCCAGGACCTCGGCGGCGCCGGGCTCTCCTGCGCCACGTCCGAGCTGGCCTCCGCGGGCTCCGGCGGCATGCACGTCGACCTCGAGAAGGTCCACCTGCGCGACGCCACGCTCTCGCCCGAGGAAATCCTCATGAGCGAGTCGCAGGAGCGCATGTGCGCGATCGTCGAGCCGCAGCACGTCGACCGCTTCCTGGAGATCTGCGAGAAGTGGGACGTCATCGCGGTCGTCATCGGTGAGGTGACGGACGGCGAGCGCCTGGAGATCTTCTGGCACGGCGAGCAGATCGTCGACGTGCCGCCGCGCTCCGTCGCCCACGAGGGCCCGACCTACCACCGGCCGTACGCCCGCCCGGAGTGGCAGGACGCGCTCCAGGCCGACGACGCCGGCAAGCTGCCCCGGCCGCAGGACGGCGCCGCGCTGAAGGAGCAGGTCCTGAAGCTCGTCTCCTCCCCGAACCAGGCCTCGAAGTCCTGGATCACGGACCAGTACGACCGGTTCGTACAGGGCAACACGGTCCTGGCGCAGCCCGAGGACGCGGGCATGGTCCGCATCGACGAGGAGACCAACCTCGGCGTGGCCATGGCGACCGACGGCAACGGCCGGTACGCGAAGCTCGACCCGTACACGGGTGCGCAGCTCGCGCTGGCGGAGGCGTACCGCAACGTCGCCGCGTCCGGTGCCAAGCCGCTCGCCATCTCGGACTGCCTGAACTTCGGTTCGCCCGAGGACCCGGCTGTCATGTGGCAGTTCGCCGAGGCCACCCGTGGTCTCGCGGACGGCTGCCTCCAGCTCGGCACCCCGGTCACCGGTGGCAACGTCTCGCTCTACAACCAGACGGGCGAGACCGCGATCCACCCGACGCCGGTCGTGGCCGTGCTCGGTGTGATCGACGACGTCAACCGCCGTACGCCGATCGCCTTCGCGGAAGAGGGCCAGCTCCTCTACCTGCTCGGCGACACGCGTGAGGAGTTCGGCGGCTCGGCCTGGTCCGAGGTGATCCACCAGCACCTCGGCGGCCTGCCGCCGGCCGTGGACCTCGACCGGGAGAAGCTGCTCGGCGAGATCCTGATCTCGGCCTCCCGCGACGGCATGATCGACGCGGCGCACGACCTGTCCGACGGCGGTCTCGTGCAGGCGGTCGTCGAGTCCTGCCTGCGCGGCGGGAACGGCGCGCGCCTGGTCGTCCCGGAGGGCCTGGACGCCTTCACCTTCCTCTTCAGCGAGTCGGCGGGCCGTGCGGTCGTCGCCGTCCCGCGCAGCGAGGAGCTCCGCTTCACCGACATGTGCGGTGCGCGGGGTCTGCCGGCGGCCCGGATCGGTGTCGTCGACGGTACTGAGTCTGATGGAAACGCAGTCGTGGACGTCCAGGGCGAGTTCGCGCTCTCCCTGGAGGAGCTGCGCACGGCCCACGAGGCGACGATCCCGGCCCTGCTGGCCTGATCCGACGCTTTCCGAGCAAGCCCCCGCCGGGACCTTCGGGTCCGGGCGGGGGTTTTCTCGTTTCCCGCTTGCATGAGATTACGTAATTACGTAATCTCCGAGCCATGGAGCTGGAAGAGCGGGTCGCCGCACTCGAACGGCGCATGGCCGCCCTGGAGGGCGCCGAGCGCCCCGTACCCGACCGCGGCGAGTCCACGGAGAGCGTGCTCTGGGCCCTGGAGGGGTTCAAGGCGGAGCTCGCCGCGGCCGGCGAGCAGGGCGCCGACGGCGGTGTGCTGTTCACGGGTTCGGTCCGGCTGCCGACCGAGGAGCGGTACGAGTGGCAGTTCGGCGCGCTCACCGAGCGGCTGCTCGACGAGGAGTGGGCCGAGACCGCCGACTCCTTCGCCGCGCTCGGCCATCCCGTACGGCTCCGGCTGCTGCGGGAGATCCTCGGCGGCCGCCGTACCGCCGCCGAGCTGGCGGAATTGGCGGAGATCGGCACGACCGGCCAGATCTACCACCACCTGAAGCAGCTCACCGGCGCCGGCTGGCTCCACACGACGGGCCGGGGGCGCTACGAGGTGCCCGGGGCGCGGGTCGTCCCGCTCCTGGTGATGCTCACCGCCGCCCGCCCGTAGAGACCGAGACCGAGACCGACACAGGGGAACCCAGGGACCTCAGGGGGAACATCCATGCTTTCGCACAAGTCCGTGACCGTGCTGCACCGCGCGCTCTGGCTGCTGTTCATCGTGCAGGCGCTCGCCTCGGTGGCCGTCGAGCCGCCCTATCCGTACTGGGCGGGCTGGCTGCCGGCGATCGCCGCCGTCGCACTCGGTCTCGCGATCTCCGCGACCGCCCGCCGCCGGGTCGCGGCGGAGCCCCGGGAGGCCGTCGAGGTGGGCCCGCCGGTCACCGGCCTCTGGTCGGCCCTCAACAGCCCGGCCGACCGGACGCCGAGCCACGGCACGCACCGCTTCGGCCAGACGTACGCCATCGACATCGTGGAGGAGGACGAGAAGCGTCCGCGCCCCTCCTTCGCCTGGCTCTGGCCCCTGGTCCGCGGGAACCGGGACTTCCCCGCCTTCGACGCGCCCCTCCTCGCCGTCGCCGACGCGACCGTCGTCCACGCCGAGGACGGCCAGCGCGACCACCTCAGCCGCAACTCGCTGCCCGCGCTGCTCTACCTGATCCTGATCGAGTCCTCCGTCCGCGCGCTCGCCGGCGCCCGCCGCGTGACCGGCAACCACCTCGTCCTCGACCTCGGCGACGGTACGTACGCGATGTACGCGCACCTGCGGCGCGGCTCACTGGCCGTGCGGGCGGGCGACCGGGTCGTCGCCGGCCAGGAACTCGCCCGGTGCGGCAACTCCGGCAACTCCACCGAGCCCCACGTGCACTTCCAGCTGATGGACGGCCCGGACCTGGACACGGCCCTGGGCGTCCCGTTCACCTGGACCGGGATCGGCGTACCGGCGAACGGCGCGACTTTCGCGGCGGCAGCGGCAGCGGCAGCGCCCGTCGCGGAGTCTCAGCCCTCCGCCTGACCCCAGAAGGCGTCGGACTGCTCGATGTCCTCGACGCACTCGTCGATGTCGGTGATCTTGCCGCCCATGATCGTGAAGATCAGCGCGCCCTTCATCTCGATGCCCCGGTCACCGCGCTCGGCGAAGAACTTGTTCGACGCCACCACGTGCCCGCGGCCGTCCATGCTGATGCTGTCCATCTCCACCTGCATCTTGCCGCCGGTGAGCTCGAACATCTTTCCGTACATGGCGAGGATGTTGTCGCGGCCCTTGAAGTGCCCGGATATCTGGCTGCTGCCGGGCGAGTGGTGCGTACAGTCCGCCGTCATCAGGGTGCCGACGGTCTCCATGTCCCCTCGGGTCCAGGCCTCGAAGCCCCGGCGGACCAGAGCGATGTCAGGGTGCTCAGCCATGGCTGCTCGACCCCTCTCGTGCGCGTTGAGGTGTGTGCGGGAAGCCCTCCCTCCCTCTCAGTCTCCGGCTACCCTCGCCCCCATGCCACCGGCCAAGAAGCGCACCCGCAGCTACGACTCCGCCAAGATCCGGGCCGCCGTGCTCGCCCAGTTCGGGAACGTACGGGACGGGGTCGCGGCGCTCACGCCCGAGCAGCTCGCCAGGCCGACCCGGCTGGGGGAGTGGACCGTACGGGAGCTGGCGGCCCACGTGACGATGGCCCTGGGAGCGGTCGCGCGGAACCTCGACGAGCCCGAGCCGGCGAAGCGGGAGCTCACCCTCCTCGACTGGCCCCTCGCCACCGCCACGGCCTCGGCCCGCATCGACGAGGACACCCGGGCGATCGACACGGCCGACCTGCCGGGCCTGTACGGGCGGACGGCCGCGCGGTACGAGGAGCGGGCCGCGGGCGCCGCCGACGAGCGGCTCGTCCAGACCCGCCTGGGCGCCATGACCCTCGCCGACTTCCTCGTGACCCGGACCGTCGAACTCGTCGTCCACACCGACGACCTGAACGCGGCGACCGGCGCCGGCATCCCGTACGACCGGCAGGCCCTCGCCGCCTGCGTCCGGCTGCTCGCCGACGCCCTCGCGGCGAAGGCCCCCGGCGGCGCCGTCGAGGTGCGGATCCCGCCGTACGCGGTCGTGCAGTGCGTGGAGGGCCCCCGGCACACCCGGGGCACCCCGCCCAACGTCGTCGAGACGGACCCGCTGACCTGGATCAGGCTCGCGACCGGGCGCGCGGAGTGGGCGACGGAGAAGGAGGCCGCCCGCGTGAGCGCGAGCGGCGAACGCGCGGACCTGAGCGACGTCCTGCCCGTCCTCTCCTAGGGAACCGACGCGCGGGCCGGCCCGTCCCATTTCCATGTCGAAGCCACGCGCCCTCGCCGCCCTGGTCCCGCTCCTCCTCCTCACCGCCACCGCCACCGCCTGCGGCACCGAGCAGGGTCCCGGCGCCGCGCCGGCCGGGACCGTCGGCGCCGGCCTGCCCGTCGGCGGGACGCACTGGTCGATCAAGGCCGTGACGGTCGACGGGCGCAGGTCCACGGCCCCCGCCGACGCACGCATCGCGTTCACGGAGGACGGCCGCGCCCGGGGCAACACCGGCTGCAACCACTTCGGCGCCACCGCCGAGGTGAACGGCGACATCGTCACCATCACCCCGCAGGAGATCACCGCGATCGGCTGTTCCGGGGACCGGGGGCGCTTCGAGAAGGAGCTGCTCAGGGCCTTCTCGGGCCCCCTCACGGGAACGATCAAGGATGGACGGTTCACCCTGGTGTCGGCCGACGGTCGGAACGACCTCGAACTGGCATCGGAGCCGGGCGCCCCGCTGCGCGGCACCACCTGGAAGATCGACTCGCTCGTCTCCGGTGACACGGCCGCCTCGCTGCCCGCCGGCAGCGGGAGCAAGGCCCGCTTCACGCTCGGCGAGGACGGCCGGGTCACCGGCAACCTGGGCTGCAACAACTTCGCCGCCACCGCCCGCGTCGACGGCACCACCCTCACCGTCGAGGGCCCGGCGGCGACGACCCGCATGATGTGCGCGAGCGCGGAGATGGAGCTGGAGACGAAGCTGTACGAGCTCCTCGACGGCCCGCTCACCTACCGCCTCGACCACCGCACCCTGACCCTCACCGACCCCACGGGCGAGGGCCTCACGGCCACGGCAGTGGGGTAGCGGCCCCGAATGAACTCGAAAGAAGGTGCACTCCGTCACATCGCCGGGGCCTTCGCTGCCTGGTACGAGCGTCTGCTCATCGGGGCCCCGGGGGCGGAATCCCTTCCGGCGCCTGCCTCGTAGGCCTCTCCAAGTCGGAGATGATCATTTCGTGCGATCGCACGAGTGGCGCAGGGCCCACTTTTCTTCAATTCGGACCAGTGGTCGAGCCCGTCTACACTCGGAAACGTGCCACGTGGTGACGGTCGACTCAATCACGACTTGCTCCCCGGAGAGAAAGGCCCCCAGGACGCTTGTGGCGTCTTCGGTGTCTGGGCTCCGGGTGAAGAGGTCGCAAAGCTCACGTACTTCGGGCTCTACGCCCTCCAGCATCGGGGCCAGGAATCCGCGGGAATCGCGGTCAGCAACGGCTCCCAGATCCTCGTCTTCAAGGACATGGGCCTCGTGTCCCAGGTCTTCGACGAGACCTCTCTCGGTTCCCTCCAAGGTCATATCGCGGTCGGTCACGCCCGCTACTCGACCACCGGGGCCTCCGTGTGGGAGAACGCGCAGCCGACGTTCAGGGCAACCGCCCACGGCTCGATCGCGCTCGGCCACAACGGCAACCTGGTGAACACGGCGCAGCTCGCCGAGATGGTCGCGGACCTGCCCAAGAAGGAAGGCCGCTCCACTCGTGTCGCGGCCACCAACGACACCGACCTCCTGACGGCGCTCCTCGCCGCCCAGGTCGACGACGAGGGCGAGCCGCTCACCATCGAGGAGGGCGCCGCCAAGGTCCTTCCCGATGTCCGGGGCGCCTTCTCCCTCGTCTTCATGGACGAGCACACGCTCTACGCGGCCCGTGACCCGCAGGGCATCCGCCCGCTGGTCCTCGGCCGCCTGGAGCGCGGCTGGGTGGTCGCCTCCGAGTCCGCCGCCCTCGACATCTGCGGCGCCAGCTACGTCCGCGAGGTCGAGCCGGGCGAGATGATCGCGATCGACGAGAACGGCATCCGTACCTCGCGATTCGCGGAAGCGAAGCCCAAGGGCTGTGTCTTCGAGTACGTGTACCTGGCTCGCCCCGACACCGACATCGCCGGGCGGAACGTCTACCTCTCCCGCGTGGAGATGGGCCGTCGCCTCGCGAAGGAGGCGCCGGTCGACGCCGACCTGGTGATAGCGACTCCGGAGTCCGGTACCCCGGCCGCCATCGGCTACGCCGAGGCCTCGGGCATCCCCTTCGGTGCGGGCCTGGTGAAGAACGCCTACGTCGGGCGCACCTTCATCCAGCCGTCCCAGACCATCCGCCAGCTCGGCATCCGCCTGAAGCTGAACCCGCTCAAGGAAGTCATCAAGGGCAAGCGCCTGGTGGTCGTCGACGACTCGATCGTCCGCGGCAACACCCAGCGCGCTCTCGTCCGGATGCTCCGCGAGGCCGGCGCGGCCGAGATCCACATCCGGATCTCCTCGCCGCCGGTGAAGTGGCCCTGCTTCTTCGGCATCGACTTCGCCACCCGCGCGGAGCTGATCGCCAACGGCATGTCGATCGACGAGATCGGCAAGTCGCTCGGTGCGGACTCGCTCTCGTACATCTCCCTGGAGGGGATGATCGAGGCGACCACGATCCAGAAGCCGAACCTCTGCCGTGCCTGCTTCGACGGCGAGTACCCGATGGAGCTCCCGGACCCCGAGCTCCTCGGCAAGCAGCTCCTGGAGACCGAGCTGGCCGCGGGACCGGCCGCCACCGCGGCATCCGACGCCCTGCGCCGCCCGTAAGACCCCGCTGCACACCCCGCAGTACGACACGAAAGTTCTTCAGCATGTCTGAGTCCACCAGTGCCGGAAGCGGCGCCAGCTACGCGAGCGCGGGCGTCGACATCGAGGCGGGCGACCGCGCCGTCGAGCTCATGAAGGAGTGGGTGAAGAAGACCCAGCGCGCAGAAGTCGCGGGCCTTGGTGGCCTCGGCGGTTTCGCCGGTCTCTTCGACGCCTCCGCCCTCAAGCGCTACGAGCGTCCGCTGCTCGCCTCGGCGACCGACGGCGTCGGCACGAAGGTCGACATCGCCCGCCAGATGGGCGTGTACGACACGATCGGCCACGACCTGGTCGCGATGGTCATGGACGACATCGTCGTCTGCGGCGCCGAGCCGCTCTTCATGACCGACTACATCTGCGTCGGCAAGGTCCACCCCGAGCGGGTCGCCGCCATCGTCAAGGGCATCGCCGAGGGCTGCGTCCTCGCCGGCTGCGCCCTCGTCGGCGGCGAGACCGCGGAGCACCCGGGCCTCCTCGGCCCGGACGACTTCGACGTCGCAGGCGCCGGCACGGGTGTCGTGGAGCACGACCGCCTCCTCGGCGCCGATCGCATCCGTACGGGGGACGCGGTCATCGCCATGGCCTCCTCGGGTCTTCACTCCAACGGGTACTCGCTCGTCCGGCACGTGGTCTTCGACCGCGCCGGCATGACCCTGGACCAGCGGGTCGAGGAGCTCGGCCGGACCCTCGGCGAGGAGCTCCTGGAGCCCACCAAGATCTACTCGCTGGACTGCCTGGCCCTCACCCGGACCACGGACGTCCACGCGTACAGCCACATCACGGGCGGCGGTCTCGCCGCCAACCTGGCCCGGGTGATCCCGGACGGCCTGCACGCCACGGTCGACCGCTCCACCTGGACCCCCGGCGCGATCTTCGACCTGGTCGGCAAGGCCGGTCAGGTGGAGCGCCTGGAGCTGGAGAAGACCCTGAACATGGGCGTCGGCATGATGGCCGTCGTGCCGGCCGACTCCGTGGACGTGGCCCTGACGACCCTCGCGGACCGCGGGGTCGAGGCCTGGGTCGCGGGCGAGATCACCGAGCGCGGCGCGCACACGACCGGCGCGGAGCTGGTCGGGGACTACGCCAAGTAAAGACAAACGGGAGCGGCCCGGCGGCAACCCCTCAGGGGTGCTGCCGGGCCGCTCCCGTATGCCCGTATGTCCGTCCGTACATCCGCACGGAGCAGGACAGCACGGAAACCCGGCCGGGTGTACCGGACCGGGTTTCGGTGATTCAGAAGGTCAAGCGCGACGTGGGGACGACGAACCGGACTCGTCGTCCTCGTCCTCGTCCTCGTCGTCGTAAAGAGACGCGTACTGCGCGTACGGGTCGTCTTCCTCGTCGTCGTCCTCGAACGGCTCGCCATTCGGCGGCTGGTTCGAAGTCGAAGCGCCCAGCTCATTGGCCAGACGCGACAGGTCAGTCCCGCCGCTGCTGTACTTCAGCTGGCGGGCGACCTTGGTCTGCTTGGCCTTTGCCCGGCCGCGCCCCATGGCTCGACCCCCTCGGTGACGGGGCTCGATGACCCCAGAGTCTTGACACGCGTTCATGATTCGGAACGGGCTCTCGACAGAGAGACCGGCCCGTAGGGCTTCAACGGTACCTGTTTCCTCGGCTCTACGGTACGCCGTGCGCATCACATACCTCGGTACAGAACCCGCGAGGCGCCCTTTCCTCGCTGGTCAATCGCGATTTTAACCTCTTCTTGAGGGTCGACCCGCCGAGCGGCGTGAGCGAAGTCTCGTCGACCTGCCTCCGACGGCGGGGCGACCCTCCGTGCGAACGGGCGGGGCTCAGCCCCGTCGGGCCTCCGCCATCCGCTGCTCGGCGATCCGGTCGGCCGCGGCGGCCGGCGGAATTCCGTCCGCATTCGCACGTGCGAATATGGCCAGCGTGGTGTCGAAGATCTTCGTGGCCTTCGCCTTGCAGCGGTCGAAGTCGAAGCCGTGCAGCTCGTCGGCGACCTGGATCACGCCACCGGCGTTGATCACGTAGTCGGGCGCGTAGAGGATCCCGCGGTCCGACAGGTCCTTCTCGACACCGGGGTGCGCGAGCTGGTTGTTGGCCGCGCCGCAGACGATCTTCGCGGTGAGCACGGGCACGGTCTCGTCGTTCAGGGCGCCGCCGAGCGCGCAGGGCGCGTAGACGTCCAGGCCCTCGACGCGGATCAGCGCGTCGGTGTCGGCGACGACGGAGACCTGCGGGTGCTTGTCGGTGATCCGGCGGACCGACTCCTCGCGCACGTCGGTGATGACGACCTCGGCGCCGTCCTCCAGGAGGTGCTCGACGAGGTAGTGGCCGACCTTGCCGACGCCCGCGACGCCGACCTTGCGGCCGCGCAGCGTCGGGTCGCCCCACAGGGTCTGCGCGGAGGCGCGCATGCCCTGGAAGACGCCGAAGGCGGTGAGGACCGAGGAGTCGCCGGCGCCGCCGTTCTCGGGGGAGCGGCCGGTGGTCCACCGGTTCTCGCGGGCGACGACGTCCATGTCGGCGACGTAGGTGCCGACGTCGCAGGCCGTCACGTAGCGGCCGCCGAGAGAGGCCACCATGCGCCCGTAGGCGAGCAGCAGCTCGTCCGTCTTGATCTTCTCCGGGTCCCCGATGATGACGGCCTTGCCGCCGCCGTGGTCGAGGCCGGCCATGGCGTTCTTGTACGACATGCCGCGCGAGAGGTTGAGCGCGTCGGCGATCGCCTCGGCCTCGGTGGCGTACGGGTAGAAGCGGGTCCCGCCGAGGGCCGGGCCCAGGGCGGTGGAGTGGATGGCGATGACGGCCTTGAGGCCGGTGGCACGGTCCTGGCAGAGCACGACTTGCTCGTGGCCACCCTGCTCCGAGTGGAACAGGGTGTGCAGCACGTCTGCGGGAACGACAGGAACGCCGGTCACATCGGTCACGGTGGTGACTCCCAAGTACGAGGCGGCGGTTGCGGCCCTCCCTGTGGGTGGGGGAGGACCAGTTCGGCAAGAGAGTAAGTCCTACCTGTGCGTAGATCGGCCGCAGTGCTCAGGATCACCCCCTGTCCTTCGGGATCACCCCCTCCCGGAGTACCTCCGTGGAAGGATTCGCGGCATGACGGTCGCCTCCTCGGTCCTCGTCCCCTACGCGTCCTATCTGCGGGTGTACGAGCCGCTGGCCGCGTTCCCCGAGCCGGAGCGGAGCCACTGGGCCCGGTACGCCCGCCGGCCGCGTACACCCGGCGCGCAGGAGGAGCTGCGGCGCTCGCTCGCCGACCTGCTGCCGACGCCCCCGGTGCCGGTGCCGGTCCAGGAGAGCGCGGAGGCGTTCGTCGCACATCTGGACGGGGTGGTGGTGATCTGTCCGTGGCGGACCCGGCTGCGGAGCTGGCTGGCCGTCGAGGAGCTGATGGCCGACGGGTACCCGGAGCCGGTGCTCGACGCGATGCTGCCGCCGGTGGTCCGGGCCCAGGTGGCGGGCGACTACGAGCGGTGGCTGGAGCGGAACCCCGACGCGCGGCCGTGGATCCGTACGGCGGTCTGGCAGGTGCCGCTGCGCTGGTTCGCGCTCTTCGGGGACGAGGACCGGCGGTACGAGCCGGGCGGCCCCGAGGCCGCTCCGGTGCTGCGCTACCGGACGACGATGGCGCAGGCGCGGCGGCGGCTCGCGCGGGCGCTGCGGGCCCTGCGGGAGTCGATCGAGGAGGGCCCGATGACGGAGGGTCTGGTCGACGTGGGGCGCTGGCTGGAGGAGTTCCATCCGCGGGCGCTCGTGGAGCTGGACTTCGGGGGCCTGGTGCATGCGCTCGCGGAGGAGTGGCTGGCGGCGGAGCGGTCGGCGGCGGAGATGGCGGAGGGGATCGCGGCGCTGCGGGCGGGGGACGGCGAGCGGGCCAGTGAGGTGTACGGGCGGCTCGCGGAGCGCTGGCGGGTCGTCAGGGACCTGCGGGGCGCGAACTGACATCAGTCGGGCATCTTCGTCAGGTCGCCATCGACAAGACATGTCCGGCTGGGGTAAATGATCTTCAGGCATCCGGACCCGACGGCTCCGGGCGCTTCTCGGTGCGCTCCGCGCTCCGGGGTCTTTCGGCACGCCGAGGACGAGGACGTTGGTCCTGATCCGGGCCTTTGGCTCAAGCGTGACGGACAGCACTTAACGCACCCTTGCGCCCATCACCCACCCTCGTGCCAAAATAGGACAAGGAGTCCGGGGAGGGTTCCTTCCGTCCAAGTTTGGGCGGAACGCTCAGCATTGCACTCTATGGGGGGTCTGAGGACTCCTGATCGTCCTGTGACTGATCGTCACGGGCGCGTGACTGTCCGTTATGGCATGGTCCATCGACTTCCGCCGCTGATGAACACCTGCGAGGGCAATTCCATCGGTTTGGCCGACGTGGCTGGACGGATGGTGTAGTTGTAGTGCCGAGGACAAGCCGTTCGTCCTATAACCGACTCGGCCCGCTTCTGCCATTTCGGGCAAGGCGGGTCAAGGTGCAGAATTTAGAGGAAAGAACCGAGATTGGTTCGGTTCTCCCGAGGAGGCCGCTCATGACCGCTCGCACCCCTGATGCCGAGCCGCTGCTGACCCCTGCCGAGGTTGCCACGATGTTCCGTGTGGACCCGAAGACGGTGACCCGTTGGGCGAAGGCAGGCAAGCTCACGTCCATCCGCACGCTGGGTGGGCACCGCCGTTACCGCGAGGCTGAAGTTCGCGCACTGCTCGCGGGTATTCCGCAGCAGCGCAGCGAGGCCTGAGGCTCGCTCAACACCCCGCAGCACCCTGTAACACCGGGCCTGTCCGGATCCCCCAATCCGGTCGCCCACCCCTAGTACTGCCGACGGAATCCTGCCCCAACAGGCCTTCGTCAACGATCGCGCTGGACTCCGCCGGGTCTGGCGCGATCTTTTTTGTGCCCGGCGCCACTCTGCGGGAGGTGGTGCAATTGCACATATTAAATCGGGCCGGTGTAGGAGGGGTGTAAGTGAAGGGGTTCGTGAAACTCGTTCGGTGACACCCGTCACACTGGCGAAGCCTTGCCAATCAACAGCCTGCCACCCCCGGGATCGCTTCCAACCCGCCGTTGGTCACGGGTCGGTGGGACTTTCGTCCTCCGTCGCCGGCTCCGGACCCTCGGGCTCCGGGAACTCCATGACGAGCCGCTGGAGGCGATGGCAGACCACGCAGTGGCGGGTGAGGTGTCCGTACCGGGAAGCGGCCGCCAGATGGGCACGCAGCAGCGCTCGCGTGTCATGTCGTGCCGCCGACGCCGCGGCCATGCGCGACCACCTCCGCTGCGGTCCCCCGGTTCCCTGTCTCCGGAGTACCGGCGGGCACACCGCGCCGTCAATACACGGGAACACAACGAAGGCCCGCATCTCGCGATGCGGGCCTTCGTGAAAAGCGAACCTGACGGGACTTGAACCCGCGACCTCCACCTTGACAGGGTGGCGAGCTAACCAACTGCTCCACAGGTCCTTGCTCGCAGCCCCTCGTAAGTGGCTGCGAGGAAGACTGTACAGCAGGTCAGCGGTCTGGTCGAACTCACCGCCGGACCCGCCGCCGGTCAGGGCGCCGCGGCGTCGATCGCCTTCACGATCCGCTTGTCCGAGACCGGGTACGCCGTGCCCAGCGCGTGCGCGAAGTAGCTCACCCGCAGCTCCTCGATCATCCAGCGGATGTCGGTGACCTCCGTCGGCACCGGGCGGCCCTTCGGGAGCTGTTCGAGCAGCCACGCGTACTCGTCGAGCATCTCGTGGACCTTCTCCATGCGGGTGGTGTCCCGCTGGACGCCGGTCGCCATCTGCTGGAGCCGCCGGTCCACCGCCACCAGATAGCGCATCAGGTCCGGGAGCCGCTTGAGCCCCGTACGGGTGACGAAGCCCGTCGGCACCAGCCAGGCCAGCTGCTCGCGCACGTCCGTGAGGTTGTTGATCAGGGCCAGGCTGTTCGTGGACTTCAGCCGCCGCTGGCAGGCCTGCCAGGCCGCCAGGATCTGCTGGACCTGCCCCACTGTCCGTACCGTCGTGTCCACGAGGTCCGCGCGGACCTTGTCGTACAGCTTCCGGAAGGACTCCTCGTCCCAGGCCGGGCCGCCGTGGTCGGCGATCAGCTTGTCGGCCGCGGCGGTGGCGCAGTCGTCGAAGAGGGCCTGGATCGAGCCGTGCGGGTTCGAGGACAGGGCCAGCTTCTGCTGGTTCGTCAGCTTGTCCGAGGCGAACTTCGCCGGGTTCACCGGGATGTTCAGCATGATCAGCTTCCGGGTGCCCCGCCACATCGCCTGCGCCTGCTCGGCCTCCGAGTCGAAGAGCCGTACGGCGACGGTCGCGCCCTCGTCCACGAGCGCCGGGTACGCCTTGACCGGCTGCCCGCCCCGCTTGGTCTCGAAGACCTTCGTGAGGGTGCCGATCGTCCACTCCGTGAGCCCTGTGCGCTCCAGGGAGGGCCCGGAGCCGTCCGGGCCGGCCGTCGCCGCCGCGGCGGCCTGGGACAGCGCCTTACGGGCCTTGGGGCGCAGCTGGAGGCGCAGGGTCTCCAGGTCCTTGTCCTCGGCGAGCTTGCGACGCCGCTCGTCGACGATCCGGAACGTGACCTTGAGGTGCTCGGGCACCTTCGCCCAGTCGAAGTCCTCGGCGGTGACCGGGACGCCGACCATCCGCTGGAGCTCGCGGGCGAGCGCGCCCGCCAGGGGCTCCTGCACCGGGACGACCGCGTCCAGGAAGCGGGTCGCGAAGTTCGGCGCGGGCACGTAGTGGCGGCGGATCGGCTTGGGCAGGGAGCGGATCAGCTCGGTGACGACCTCGCCGCGCAGACCCGGGATCTGCCACTCGAAGCCCTCGTCCGTCACCTGGTTGAGCACCTGGAGCGGGATGTGGACGGTCACCCCGTCCGCGTCCGCGCCCGGCTCGAACTGGTACGTCACCCGGAACTTCAGCGGCCCCTGCCGCCAGGAGTCCGGATAGTCGTCCTTGGTGACCCCGGCGGCCTTCTCGTTGATGAGCATCTCGCGCTCGAAGTCGAGGAACTCCGGCTCCTCATGGCGCTTGTGCTTCCACCAGGAGTCGAAGTGGGCGCCGGACACGACGTGCTCGGGGACGCGCTTGTCGTAGAAGTCGAAGAGCGTCTCGTCGTCGACGAGGATGTCCCGGCGCCGGGCGCGGTGCTCCAGCTCCTCGACCTCGGTCAGGAGCTTGCGGTTGTCGGCGAAGAACTTGTGGTGGGTGCGCCAGTCGCCCTCCACCAGCGCGTTCCGGATGAACAGGTCGCGGGAGACCTCCGGGTCGATCCGGCCGTAGTTCACCTTGCGGTCGGCGACGATCGGCACGCCGTACAGCGTCACCTTCTCGAAGGCCATCACGGCCGCCTGGTCCTTCTCCCAGTGCGGCTCGCTGTACGTCTTCTTCGTCAGGTGCTCGGCGAGCGGCTCGATCCACTCGGGCTCGATCCGGGCGTTCACCCGGGCCCAGAGGCGCGAGGTCTCCACGAGCTCGGCCGACATGACGAAGCGCGGGGGCTTCTTGAAGAGCGCGGAGCCGGGGAAGATCGCGAACTTGGCGCTGCGGGCGCCGAGGTAGTCGTTCTTCGCGCCGTCCTTCACGTCCTTCAGCCCGATGTGGGAAAGCAGGCCGGCGAGCAGCGAGACGTGGACGGACTGCTCCGGAGCGTCGTCCTCGTTCAGATGGATGCCCATCTGCTTGGCCACGGTCCGCAGCTGCGTGTAGATGTCCTGCCACTCGCGGATGCGCAGGAAGTTCAGGTACTCCTGCTTGCACATCCGGCGGAAGGAGCTGGATCCCCGCTCCTTCTGCTGCTCGCGGACGTACCGCCACAGGTTCAGGTAGGCGGAGAAGTCACTCGCCTCGTCCTTGAAGCGGGCGTGCTGCTGATCGGCCTGCGTCTGCTTCTCGGACGGCCGCTCGCGCGGGTCCTGGATGGAGAGCGCGGCCGCGATCACCATGACCTCGCGGACACAGCCGTTCTTGTCCGCCTCCAGGACCATGCGGGCGAGCCGCGGGTCCACGGGCAGCTGGGCGAGCTTCCGCCCCTGCGGGGTGAGCCGCTTCTTCGGGTCCTTCTCCGCCGGGTCGATCGCGCCGAGCTCCTGGAGGAGCTGCACGCCGTCCCGGATGTTGCGGTGGTCCGGCGGGTCGATGAAGGGGAACTTCTCGATCTCGCCGAGGCCCGCCGCGGTCATCTGGAGGATGACGGAGGCGAGGTTCGTACGGAGGATCTCGGCGTCCGTGAACTCCGGACGCGACAGGAAGTCGTCCTCCGAGTAGAGCCGGATGCAGATGCCGTCCGACGTACGGCCGCAGCGGCCCTTGCGCTGGTTGGCGCTGGCCTGGCTGACCGCCTCGATCGGCAGGCGCTGGACCTTGGTGCGGTGCGAGTAGCGCGAGATGCGGGCGGTGCCCGGATCGATCACGTACTTGATGCCGGGCACGGTCAGGGACGTCTCGGCGACGTTCGTGGCGAGGACGATCCGGCGGCCGGAGTGGGCCTGGAACACGCGGTGCTGCTCGGCGTGGCTCAGGCGGGCGTAGAGGGGGAGGATCTCGGTGTTCCGGAGGTTCCGCTTCAGGAGCGCGTCCGCGGTGTCCCGGATCTCGCGCTCGCCGGAGAGGAAGACCAGGACGTCGCCCGGTCCCTCGGACTGGAGCTCGTCCACGGCCTCGCAGATCGCGGTGATCTGGTCCCGGTCCGATTCCTCGCTGTCCTCTTCGAGGAGCGGGCGGTAGCGGACCTCGACCGGGTACGTACGCCCGCTGACCTCGACGATCGGGGCATCGCCGAAGTGGCGGGAGAAGCGCTCCGGGTCGATCGTCGCGGAGGTGATGACGACCTTGAGGTCGGGGCGCTTCGGCAGCAGCTGGGCCAGATAGCCGAGCAGGAAGTCGATGTTGAGCGACCGCTCGTGGGCCTCGTCGATGATGATCGTGTCGTAGGCGCGCAGCTCGCGGTCCGTCTGGATCTCGGCGAGCAGGATGCCGTCCGTCATCAGCTTCACGAAGGTCGCGTCCTGGCTGACCTGGTCGGTGAAGCGGACCTTCCAGCCGACGGCCTCGCCGAGCGGGGTCCGCAGCTCCTCGGCGACCCGCTCGGCGACCGTGCGGGCGGCGATCCGGCGGGGCTGCGTGTGCCCGATCATGCCCCGGACGCCCCGGCCGAGCTCCAGGAGGATCTTCGGGATCTGGGTGGTCTTACCGGAACCCGTCTCACCGGCGACGATCACGACCTGGTGGTCGCGTATCGCCTCCAGGATCTCGTCCTTCTTCTGCGAGACGGGCAGCTGTTCGGGGTACGTGATCGCGGGCACGCGAGAGGCGCGCCCGTCGACGCGCTCCTTGGCCTTGGCCGCCTCGGCGGCGATCTCGTCCAGGACGGCCTCACGGGCCTCGGGCTTACGGATGCGGCGGGCGCCTTCGAGACGGCGGCCGAGCCGGTGGGAGTCCCGCAGCGAGACCTCGGCCAGGACGGACTGGAGGGCGGCGAAGGAAGTAGACATACGGATCCCAGGATCGCACCTGCGGACGAGAAGCGGCGAACCGATTTCCGGGTGGGGGGTGCGTACTATTTCGGGCACGTCGACCGGACCCGAGAGGTATCGCATGTTCCGCACCACCCGCGCGCTGGCGGCCTTCGCGGCGCTGACGGGTCTGGTGCTGGGCCTGCTGGTGTGCGGGACGGCGACGGTGTCCGCTTCCGCCGCGCCGCCCGGGACCCAGGCCGCCGCCGTCGCCGTCGTGCCGGGCTGCGACCCGGGCCACGCCGCCGACACCGGCGCCTCCGGTCCCGTCGTACCGCCGCGGGCCAACGGCTTCGCGGAGCTGCTGCCCGCGCTGGCCGCCGACCGGACGCCGTGCGCGGTCCGGCACGGGGAGCCGGAGGGGCGGGGGACGGCGCCGGGCCGGGAGCCGCCCGAGCGCGTGGCGCCGTCACCGGTGGAGCTGTCGACCCTGATGAGGGTGTAGACGGACGGCCGCACTCCGCCGTCCTTCTCGTTCTCCCTTTCTCCTCTTCCTCCTCAGGAGCGCTTCCGCATGTCCAAGTCCAAGCCGATCGTGATCGTCTCCGCGGTGGCGGCCGCCGCCGTGCTGCTCGGCGTCGTCTCGTACACCGCCACCGCGCCGTCCTCCGGCGGCGCGGGCGGCTCGTCCGCCGTCGCCGAGGTCTCCGCCGATCCGTCCGCCGGGGTCTATCCCGAGCTGGAGGCGTACGCCCGCCGTGACGCCTCCGACAAGCTCGCCCTGGGCCGGGCGGACGCGCCCGTCGTCCTCATCGAGTACGCCGACTTCAAGTGCGGCTACTGCGGGAAGTTCGCCCGGGACACCGAACCCGTCCTCGTGAAGAAGTACGTGGACCAGGGCACCCTGCGCATCGAGTGGCGGAACTTCCCGATCTTCGGCGAGGAGTCGGAGGCCGTCGCCCGCGCCTCCTGGGCGGCCGGGCAGCAGGGCCGGTTCTGGGAGTTCCACAAGGCCGCGTACGCCGAGGGGGCCAAGGAGAAGGGCTTCGGGAAGGACCGGCTCGCGGCCCTCGCGAAGGAGGCCGGCGTCCCCGACACGGCCCGGTTCGCGAAGGACACCGACGGGGCGGCGGCCCGCGAGGCCGTCCGCAAGGACCAGGAGCAGGGGTACGCGCTCGGCGCGACCTCCACCCCGTCCTTCCTCGTCAACGGCCGGCCGATCGCGGGCGCGCAGCCGCTGGAGACCTTCACCGAGGCCATCGAGGCGGCGGCGAAGGCGGCGGCCAAGCCCGCGAAGGCCGGGCAGTGACCTCCGGCATCGGGTACTTCGCCGCGTTCCTCGGCGGCCTGCTCGCCCTCCTCAGCCCGTGCAGCGCCCTGCTCCTGCCGGCCTTCTTCGCGTACTCGATCGACACGCGCGCGAAGCTGGTGGCGAGGACCGGGATCCTCTACGCGGGCCTGGCGACCACCCTCGTCCCGCTGGGCGCGGCCGGATCCTTCGCCGGCCGGTTCTTCTACGGCAACCGCGACCTCCTGGTGACCGTCGGCGGCTGGCTGATCGTCGGGCTCGGCGTCCTCCAGCTCCTCGGCCTGGGCTTCGCCTCCCGCCGCATCGCCGAGGCGAGCGGCCGCATCCGGCCCACGTCGGCGCTGTCCGTCTACGCCCTCGGCCTGGTCTACGGCCTCGCGGGCTTCTGCGCGGGGCCGATCCTGGGCAGCGTCCTGACGGTGGCGGCGCTGAGCGGCAGCCCGGCGTACGGAGGCCTGCTCCTCGCGGTGTACGCGCTGGGCATGGCGGTCCCGCTGTTCGTCCTCGCGCTGCTCTGGGAGCGGTACGACCTGGGCCGGCGGCGCTGGCTGCGCGGCCGGCCGCTGCGGGTCGGCCCCCTCACGCTCCACTCGACCTCGGTCCTCTCGGGCCTGTTCTTCATCGCCCTCGGCACGCTCTTCCTGGTCTTCGACGGGACGACCGCGCTGCCGGGGCTGCTCTCGGTGGACGAGTCGTTCGCGGTGGAGGAGCGGGTGGCCGAGCTGGGGCGCGCGGTGCCGGACTGGGCGCTGCTGGTCGCCGTGGTGGCCGTGGTGGCGGTGGCGCTCGTGGTGCGGGGCAGGCGGGGGAGCCGTACGGGGGAGCGCGAGGAGGTGTGACCGTACGCGGGGAAGGGGCGCGGGCCCCTTCCCCGTACACGGGTGTCCGGGTGTCCGGGTGTCCGGGGAAACGACGAAGGCCCCGTTCTTTCGAACGGGGCCTTCTGTTTGTGGCTGGGGCCGGGGTCGAACCGGCGACCTATCGCTTTTCAGGCGATCGCTCGTACCAACTGAGCTACCCAGCCACGAAGCTGTTTCCAGCTTCAGCGACTCTGACGGGACTTGAACCCGCGACCTCCACCTTGACAGGGTGGCGAGCTAACCAACTGCTCCACAGAGCCTTGCAATGTGCGAGACAAGTCTCGCACACGTTAATGCGTACCCCCAACGGGATTCGAACCCGTGCTACCGCCTTGAAAGGGCGGCGTCCTGGGCCACTAGACGATGAGGGCTAAGGGCCCGCCGGGGCGCTTCTCAGCGCGTCGGGGACGTGAGAAGCATATGGGATGTCGGCCGCGATCGCCAAAACGGTTTCCGCGCACCCCGGGCGAGTCCCCCTGACGGGGGGACAATGGGCGCGTGCTGGAGATGACGCGCGAGGAGTTCGAGGAACTTGTCGCCGAGGCGCTGGACCGGATCCCCCCGGAACTCGCCCGGCTGATGGACAACGTCGCGGTGTTCGTGGAGGACGAACCCGCCCCGGACGATCCCGAGCTGCTCGGGCTCTACGAGGGGACGCCGCTGACGGAGCGCGGCGAGTGGTACGCGGGGGTGCTGCCGGACCGGATCACGATCTACCGGGGGCCGACGCTGCGGATGTGCGAGTCACGCGCGGACGTGGTCGCGGAGACCGAGATCACGGTGGTGCACGAGATCGCCCACCACTTCGGCATCGACGACGAGAGGCTGCACGCGCTGGGCTACGGCTGAGCGGAGGCGTGTCCCCTCTCGGGCGTGTCCCTTGCGGCGCAAAGGGAGTTGGGCAGGGCAACGCGTTCCGTTCCTGCCTGTTGTGTCCCTGGAGGTGCCCCCGTGCGCCATTTGCCCACCCGCTTGCCCACCCGTGTGAGATGGGCCGCCGCCGCGCTGGCTGTCGCGGCCTGCGCCGGTCTGAGCGGCTGTATGAGTGTGAGTGACGAGGGGGCGAAGCCGGCGCCCGGCGCGTCCGGGGGGAAGCGCGGTGTGGCGGCCGAGGCCGACGGCGGCGGCGGGCTCCAGGACGGGGGCGGCGGTTCCTGGAACGGGAGCGCGGAGAAGGGCGGGCCCGACGCGGACGGCGGCGGGAAGTCCCCGGTGCCGAGCGGTTCGCCGACGGGCTCCGCGAAGCCCTCGACGGGCGCGACGCCGCCCTCGGAGGGCCCTGCCGGTATCGGCGGCTCCCCGAAGCCCGGGCAGCCGGCCGGCGGGTCCGGCGGCGCCGCGGGCGGTCAGCAGGGCTCGGGCGGGGGTCCTGTCGACGGCGGAAGCGGTGGGGGCGACGGGAGTGGCGGCGCGTCCGGGGGGAGCGGCGGGAACGGCGCGAGCGGGGGAAGCGGCGGCGGTGACGGCGGCGCGGGCAGCGGTGGCGACGGCGGCGGGACCGGCGGTCCGGGTGGCGGCGGGGTGACGCCGACGCCGGAGCCGACCCCGGAGCCCACCCCGGAACCGACGCCGGAGCCGACCCCGGAGCCCACCCCGGAACCGACGCCGGAGCCGACCTCGAATCCGACCGATCCGCCGACCCCCGGACCCGAGACCCAGCTGGGTGCGATGCGGGCGGCGGACGGGCCGGGAGCGCCCTCGGAGCCGGTGGCATCTCCGCAGGTCGGGCCGGTGTGACGGAGTCCGGTTTGCCATAGGTGGGGGAGGGTGCGTATGGTGGTAGATCGTTTGATCCCATTGCCCGGCGCCGACACAGAAGAGCGCCGTGTGGCGCGTACTCTCCCTAGCCGTGGCTGACCGCATTGAGGCGGTCGATTTGCGAATTCACGGAGTTGACGGGCGCGTGCCGAGACTCCGGAAGGTTTCGCATTTCGCATGTCCATTTTCAGTTCTGACCACGCCGTCATGCCCGAGAACGACGAGATCGTCGAGGCCGTAGAGGCCACCGAGACCGTCACCACCGAGGCCGCGGCCCCCGCCGAGGCCGTCGTCGACTTCGACGACGACACCACCGACTTCGACGACGTCGAGGACATCGAGGACTCCGCCGACGCCGACGAGGCCGACGAGGAGCCCGCCGAGCCCACCATCACCTTCGGCGACCTCGGTCTGCCCGAGGGCGTCGTGCGCAAGCTCGCGCAGAACGGCGTCACGACCCCCTTCCCGATCCAGGCCGCGACCATCCCGGACGCCCTGGCCGGCAAGGACATCCTCGGCCGTGGCCGTACCGGCTCCGGCAAAACCCTCTCGTTCGGTCTGCCGCTGCTCGCCGGCCTGGCCGACGGTCACACCGAGAAGAAGAAGCCCCGCGGCATCATCCTCACGCCGACGCGTGAGCTCGCGATGCAGGTCGCGGACGCCCTCCAGCCGTACGGCGACGTGCTCGGCCTCAAGATGAAGGTCGTCTGCGGCGGTACGTCGATGGGCAACCAGATCTACGCCCTGGAGCGCGGCGTCGACGTCCTCGTCGCCACCCCGGGCCGTCTGCGCGACATCATCAACCGCGGCGCCTGCTCCCTGGAGCAGGTCAAGATCGCCGTCCTCGACGAGGCCGACCAGATGGCCGACCTGGGCTTCCTGCCCGAGGTCACCGAGCTGCTCGACCAGATCCCCGGCGGCGGCCAGCGCATGCTCTTCTCCGCCACCATGGAGAACGAGATCGGCACCCTGGTCAAGCGCTACCTGACCGACCCCGTCACGCACGAGGTCGACAGCGCGCAGGGCAACGTCACGACCATGACCCACCACGTCCTCGTCGTGAAGCCGAAGGACAAGGCCCCGGTCACCGCGGCGATCGCCGCCCGCAAGGGCCGCACGATCATCTTCGTCCGCACCCAGCTGGGCGCCGACCGCATCGCCGAGCAGCTCTGCGACTCCGGCGTGAAGGCCGACGCGCTGCACGGTGGCATGACGCAGGGCGCCCGTACCCGCGTCCTGGAGGACTTCAAGAAGGGTTACGTCAACGCCCTCGTGGCGACCGACGTCGCCGCCCGAGGCATCCACGTCGACGGCATCGACCTGGTCCTCAACGTGGACCCGGCCGGCGACCACAAGGACTACCTGCACCGCTCGGGCCGTACCGCCCGTGCCGGCCGCTCCGGTGTCGTGGTCTCCCTGGCCCTGCCGCACCAGCGCCGTCAGATCTTCCGCCTGATGGAGGACGCGGGCGTCGACGCCTCGCGCCACATGGTCGGCGGTTCCGGCGTCTTCGAGCCCGAGGTCGCCGAGATCACCGGCGCCCGTTCGCTGACCGAGGTCCAGGCCGACTCCGCGAACAACTCGGCCAAGCAGGCCGAGCGCGAGGTCGTCGACCTGACCAAGCAGCTGGAGCGCCTCCAGCGCCGTGCGGTCGAGCTCCGCGAGGAGGCCGACCGTCTGGTGGCCCGCGCCGCCCGTGAGCGTGGCGAGGACCCGGAGGCCGCTGTCGCCGAGGTGACCGAGGCCGCCGAGGCCGAGGTCGCGGCCGCTGCCGTCGAGGCCGAGCGTGCCGCTCGCGCCGAGGAGCAGCGCCGTGAGGAGCGCCCGGCGTTCCGCGACGAGCGCGGCAACTTCGAGCGCCGTGACCGTGGCGGCGACCGCGGTGGCGACCGTGGCGGCTTCCGCGGTGGCGACCGTGGCGGCGACCGTGGTGGCTTCCGCCGCGACAACGACCGTCCGTCCTCGGGTGGTTTCCGTCGTGACGACCGTCCCTCGGGTGGCTTCAACCGCGATGACCGTGGCGGCGACCGTGGTGGCTTCCGCCGCGACAACGACCGTCCGTCCTCGGGTGGTTTCCGTCGTGACGACCGTCCGTCCGGTGGCTTCAACCGCGATGACCGTGGCGGCGACCGTGGTGGCTTCCGCCGCGACAACGACCGTCCGTCCTCGGGTGGTTTCCGTCGTGACGACCGTCCGTCCGGTGGCTTCAACCGCGATGACCGTGGCGGCGACCGTGGTGGCTTCCGCCGCGACAACGACCGTCCGTCCACCGGTGGCTTCCGTCGCGACGACCGTCCGTCGGGCGGCTTCAACCGTGACGACCGTGGCGGCCGCCCCTTCGAGCGCCGTGACAACGACCGTCCGGCCGGCGGCCACCGCGGCAGCGACCGTCCGTTCAACCGCGACCGTCGCGACGACCGCCCCGCCGGCGGCTTCCGCACCGGTGGCGGCGACCGTCCGTACGGCCGTCGCGACGACCGCCCCGCCGGTTCGACCGGTTCGACCGGTGGCTCCTCCTTCGGCCGCCGCGACGACAAGCCGCGCTGGAAGCGCAACGGCTGAGTCCGCGTAGCACCCTGAGTCAGGGCCCGTACGAGCACTTCGGTGCTGGTACGGGCCCTGACTCGTATCCGGGACTCGCGTGGCTGTGCGGGCGGATACGCTCGGCCGGTCATCAGGTTGCCCTGGGGAGGGACCTCTCTTTGTCTCGTATCGCCCGCGTGCGGCGTCCCCGCACGCGTACAGCCGTCCTCGCCACCGCGCTCCTCGCCTCGGCCGTCGGCCTCTCGCCCGCCGTGGCCGCCGAGGCGTCGCCGACCGTCGGCGTCGACCAGCTCGACATCGCGCCGAACTGGCGGGCCGTGCCCCGGAAGGTGACCGTCACCGCGGCCGGACCCACGGGCTACGTGCACGAGACGGAGGACCCTGACCGGTCCTCCGGCGGGCAGCTGGAGTGGACGGACTTCACCGACCCCGCGAAGAGCGTTCCGCTGGGGTACGGGACGAAGGCGGCCCTGCCCTTCGCCGAGTCCGGCACCGGTGGGCATCACCTGTACGTCCAGCGCGGCATCGGCGTCCACGCCGTCCGCGACCTGGAGACCGGCATCGAGCAGCCGCTCGACATGCCGGCCGACGCGAGCTACCGGGGGCTGCTCGGCTCGACCCTGCTCTTCCAGCAGTACGCCTCCGCCGAGGACCACTCCACGACCACCGGCTACTACCTGGTGCCCGCCGAGGCCCCGAACGGAACCCGCACGCCCGTCACCGGCTGGCCCGCGGGCGCCTCCCTGCACGCGGCGCCGCTCGTGGCCGGCGACGCCTCCGTCGCCGTGATCCGCTTCGGCCGGTCCGGCGACCCGGCCGCGTACGGCTACTCCGACCTCGGCGTCATCGACCTGAGCACCGGTCGGATGACCGTGATCCCGGCCCCCACCCCGCAAGGGAGCGGGCGCGGCGCGCCGGTGGCCGTGAGCCCCGACCGCATCGCCTGGATCGACGACAACCGCACCGTCCACGTGCGGCAGCGTGCGGCCCTGACCGGCTCCGAGCAGACGACCGTCCTTCCCGAGGGCCTGGGCACCGCCCGTATCGGACTCGTCGGCGACTGGGTCCTCGCCCTGGGTGAGGCCTCCGGCGCCGACGCCTCCCTGAAGCCGAGGCTCGTCGCGCTGCACCCCGACGGGCGCTCGCAGACCCTCCTGGCGAAGGCCGAGGCGGAGCTCACCCAGATCGCGGGCGGGGGCGTGGCCGTCGTCGGCGGTACGTCCTCCTCCGACTGGTCCGCCTTCAAGATCGTCGCGGCGAAGGACGGCGGCGCGCCGCTCCTGGAGAAGCTGAGCCGCGTGGAGCCGCTGCCCGCCGAGGTGCGCTCGCTCGCCCTCGGCGCGGGCCGGCTCTCCACGCTGGAGCTCGACACCAGGATGGGCAGCGGCTTCTACGGACGGACGCCGCTGCCGGTCGGGCCGGTGCACACCGGTCATCCGCAGTCGCTGTGGGCGGGCGCCGAGTCGAAGCGGCTGGAGAGCAGGACACCGCTGTTCGACAGCGGTGACGGCCGTACGGTCTATCTGGCCCATGACGACTCCAAGCCGCTGGAGGTCACCGGCCGTACCTCCGACGGTCAGGTGCGCCGGGTGTCCACCGGCGAGACGGCCGGACGGATCGTCGACGTCTTCGGCCGTCGGGCGGTCTTCCAGGGCGGCGGCAAGACGCTCGTCGTGGACCTCGACGCGCAGACGGTCGTCAGCAACAAGGCGTCCACGGCGCCGGCGGCCCTCTGGGGCGACACCCTGTACACGGGCACGGCCACGGCGGGCGAGGTGGCGCGGACCGACCTGGCCACCGGCAAGGACCTCACCAAGGTCACGACCGGGACGGCGTGCGCCCCGACGGAGCTCCAGGCGTCCGCCGGACGCTGGCTGTACTGGTCGTGCGGGCCGGCCAAGCCGCGGGGCGTGGTCGACATCAGGACGAACACGAAGCTGCTGTTGTCCGGGGGGACGTCCGAGGACGCCCTGCTGGGCGACGGCTACGTCGTCGACCGGGACCCCGACGCGTACCTCCGCCTCACCGACCTCACCAAGGTCACCAACGGCAAGCCCGCGGTGCGCCGGCTCGTCGACGCCGCGCCCGTGCGCGGCGACCGCCGCGAGTACTGGACCGTCGACCGCTTCGGCGGGGCCGTCGCCTACAAGGACGCCCGGAACGTCGTCCACGTCGTGTGGCCCGGCGTCCCCACGTCCGGCCTCACCGCCGCCTCGGCGAAGGTGCCTGCGACCATGCGGCTCCAGGACGGCTGGAAGGCGTACTGGACGCTGTCCAAGCCCTCTTCGTACTGGCAGCTGACGCTGCGCGACGTGCACTCCGGGAACCCGGTCCGTGCCTACGGGGGCGGCGAGACCCGGAGCCGTATCGACGTCTCCTGGGACGGCAGGACGTCGGCGGGGAAGCCCGTCGCGAACGGCCGGTACACCTGGCACCTCCAGGCGAACACGGCGGACGGGCAGGGCAGCGACCTGTCCCTGACCGGCACGGTCACGGTCTCCGGCGGCCAGCCGGCCTGGCGTGACATGGCCGGGAACGACACGCAGGGCGATCTCCTGGTGATGGACACGGCGGGGCTCGTGTCGATGTACCGGGGCACCGGGTACAGCGGTGTGTCGGCGCGGATCGCGGGCACCGGTGCGAAGTTCCCGACCGCGTCCGTCCTGGTGCCGTTCGGCGACGTGAACGCCGACGGGTGCGCGGACGTGCTGGTGCGCGTCGGGGATCAGCTGCGGGCCTACCGGCCGGGCTGCGGCAAGGTGGTCTCGGCCTCGTCGCCGTACACGACGATCGGCGCGGGCTGGGGGCAGTACGACGTCCTGACGTCCCCGGGCGACGCGAACGGTGACGGGTTCACCGATCTGATCGCACGCCAGACGTCGACGGGTGACGTGTACTTCTACGCCGGCACGGCCGACCACCGGGTGAAGTCCCGGGTCCGGATCGGCACCAACTGGAAGCTGTACAAGAAGGTCGTCGGCGCCGGCGACCTCAACGGCGACGGGCGTGGCGACCTGCTCGGCGTGGACGCCTCGGGCGTGCTGTGGCGGTACTACGGCACGGCCACCGGTGGGGTGACGGCGCGGGTGAAGGTCGGCAGCGGCTGGGGCGTCTACACCTCCCTGGTGGGCGTCGGCGACATCTCCGGCGACGGCTGCGCGGACCTGGTCGCCCGTGACACGGCGGGCCGGTTGTACGACTACGACGGCACCTGCCGCGGCCCGTACGGCTCCCGCATCCTGATCGGCGGCGGCTGGAACGCCTTCAAGGCCCTCTTCTGATACGGCGCGATACATGACGCACGGCGCGGCCGGTGTCGGATACCCGATCGGTTCCGGGGAGCTCTCGGGCTATGCTGCTCGGGTGTGCTTGTCCACGGGCCGTTAGCTCAATTGGCAGAGCAGTGGACTTTTAATCCATTGGTTGTGGGTTCGAGTCCCACACGGCCTACTGACTGCGCCGAGGAGCGCCCCGATCGGTTTCGACCGTCGGGGCGCTTCGTCGTTCCCGGGGTGTCAGGACACCGGTTGGCCGGCGCGCATCAGTTCGCGGGCGTGGAGTTCGTTCGCCTCGCGCCAGGCCTGGATGCGGTGCGGGGTGATGCGGAACCAGCGGTACGGGGCCGTTTGGGTGCGCGGGTCGAAGCCGGTTCGTTCGGTGAAGCGGTCGCCGCGGTCCTGCGGCAGCGCGTCGATCTCCAGGACCTCGACCGTGCCGTCGATCATCGACACGTCGCGGGTGAGGCCGAGGCCCAGGCGGACGCGGCCGGTGGCGGCCAGGTTGCGGCCGGTCGGGCTGTTCGCCGGGGTGGACACGAGCAGGGCCTCGCCGTCCCAGTCGAAGGACAGCGGAACCAGGTACGGCGTGCCGTCGGGTGAGGCGGTGGCCACCCAGACGTCGACGTCGTGCGCCAGCCGGTGCTCGGTGTCCTGGCGGCGCTGGGCGCGGGAGCGGGGCGCGGCGGTCATCGGCGGGGCTCAGCTGTCCTGGAGGAGGCCGATGAGGTTGCCGTCGGGGTCGACGACGGTGGCGACCAGGCGGCCGCCGCCGACGTCCTGCGCCGCGTCCTTCACGGTGGCGCCCGCCGCGGTCACCTCGGCGAGCTTCGCCTCGATGTCCGGCACGTGCCAGTAGGCGAGCGACGAGGTCAGGCCCTGCGGGCCACCGCCCGGGAGCAGCCCGATGTGCTGGCCCTCGGCCTCGAAGGCGACGTAGTACGACTCGTCGATCTGCGGCGCGACGCCGAGCAGGGCGGCGTACACGGCCTTGGCCTTCGGCAGGTCGGACACGGGGTGCAGCACCGTCTTGATTCCCTGGGTGGTGGACGTACCGGGCATGGTCACTCCTGTGGTGTGTGCGGGGCTGTGGTTTCCGGCGGTCTCTCGTTCGCCGTGGTTCCACTCTCCGTCAGCCGGGCGGCCCGCGCCTCCGTGGTGACCACGGAAAGGACTACGGAACGGACTCCGTACGAGCCGATAATGACGTCGTGTCCACTTCAGAGATCTCGTCTCGGGAAGCCGACGTGCTCGCTCTCCTCGGGGAGCACCTCAGCAATGCCGAGATCGCCGCACGGCTGTTCATCTCCGTACGGACCGTCGAGTCGCACGTCTCCTCGCTGCTCCGCAAGCTGGCGGTGCCGGACCGGCGGGCGCTCTCCCGGCGGGCGGCCGAGTCCGCTCCCGCCGCGATGCGGGCGCCTGTTCTTCCCGCGCCGCTGACGGCGTTCGTCGGCCGCGTGCGGGAGCGCGGTGAGCTCGCGGAGGCGCTGAAGGCGTATCGGCAGGTCACCGCGGTGGGGCCCGGGGGCGTGGGCAAGACGCGGCTCGCGCTGGCCGTCGCCGCGGAGCTGGCCGACGACTTCGCCGACGGCGTCTGGTTCGTCGACCTGGCCCCGGTCACCGATGCGGGCCGGGTGGGCGCGGCCGTCGCGGCCGCCGTCGGTGTGGGCGAACAGCCCGGGCGGGGCGTCGACGAGTCGCTGTTCGCCGCGCTGGCGGACCGTCATGCGCTGCTGGTGTGGGACAACTGCGAGCAGATACGCGACGGCGTGGCGCCCTTCCTGGAGCGGCTCCTCGCGGCCTGCCCGCGCGTGCGCGTGCTCGTGACCAGCCGGGCCCGGCTGATGGTGCCGTTCGAGCGGGTCTTCCCCGTCCCGCCGCTGTCGCGGGACGGAGGCGGGGAATCGGAGGCCGTGGAGCTCTTCCTGGAGCGGGCGGCGGCGGTCGGCATGCGGCCGGATCCAGCCGTACGCGACACGGTCGTGGCCCTCTGCGAACGCCTCGACGGCATGGCGCTGGCCATCGAGCTCGCCGCGGCGCGCTGGCCCACGCTCGGGCTCGACGGGCTCGTCGCCGGGCTCTCCGACCAGTTGCGGATTCTCGCCGGCGGGCCCCGCGCCGCCGACCGGCACCGGTCGGTGCGGGCGGTCCTCGACTGGAGCCACGACCTGCTGGAGCCGGCGGACCGGGCGCTGCTGCGCCGGATGTCGGTCTTCGTGCTGCCGTTCACCGCCGAGGCGGCCGCGGAGGTCGCAGGCTTCGACCCGCTCGATCCCGGCGCGGTCGCCGACGGACTCGGCCGGCTGGCCGAGCAGAGCCTGCTCACCGTGACACCGTCCGCCGCCGGCACCCGCTACCAGGCCCTGGAGACCATCCGGCAGTACGGCGCCGAGCACCTCGCCGAGGCCGGTGAGTCGGAGGTCGTCCGTTCGCGTCACGTGGCGTGGTGTCTGGACCGGGCCGCCGGCCTCCTGGACGCCGGCGGCGCGGACTGGCGCGCCCGGTTCGACGCCGTCGCCGAGGACCTCAGGGCCGCCCTCGCCTGGGCCGCCGAGCGGCCGGAGCTGCGCGCCGACGCCCATCGGCTCGCCCTGTCCCTGGCGGAGTCGGCCTTCACCCGCAACCTGCTCGGCGAAGCCCAGGAGCGGTACGAGCAGGCCGCCGCGCTCGCCGATCCGGGTGCCGAGGCCGGGGAGTCCCTGCGGCTCGCCGCCGCGGTGGCCGGGTGCCGGCGGCTCGGTGACGACATGTTCCGCCTGCACCGGGCGGCCGGGGACGCCGCCCGCGGGGCCGGGGACCTCGCCGGGGCGGGTCGCGACCTGGCGGCCGCCGCCACCGTCGCGTACCGCTTCTCCAGCGAGTTCACGCGCCTCCCGTCGGTGGAGGAGGCGACGACCCTCCTCGCGCAGGCGCGGGAGCTGTCCGGGGGCGAGGCAGCGGGCGAGGCGGGCGAGGGAGGCGAGGGCCCCGCCGGCGCCGCCGTCGCGCTCGCCGAGGCCGCCGTGCTCGCGGACGCCTTCGGCGCCGTTCAGGGCGCCACGGACAACACCGTGGAGGAGACGATCGCCCTCGCCGAGCGGGCCGTCGCGCTCGCCCGGAGCGTCGGCGACCCGGTGGCGGAGTCCGCCGCCCTCGACGCGCTGTCCGGCGCCCGGAGCTGGGCCGGTGACACCTTCGCCGCCGCGGCCGCAGCGCGCCGCCGGATCGACCTCCTGAGCCCCCTGCCGCCGGACCCCGCGCGTACCCACGAACTCCTCGACGCCCTCGCCATGGCCTCCGGAACCGCCCTCGGCGCGGGCCGGCTCGCCGAAGCCCGCCGCTGGGGCAGGCAGCTCGCCGGTCATCCGATCCTTGCCGAGGTGGGTCACCACGCCACGGCCTGGCTTCTGGTCGCGGATGCCTTCGCCGGCCGCGGCGACGACGTGCTCACCGGCGGCGGGCGGTTCCTCGACGCGTGGGAGCGGAGCGGCCGTCAGCAGTCCTTCTCCCTCGGCCCCGCGGCCGCCTCCGTCGCCATGGTCCACGGCCTGCGCGGCGACAGCGCCGCCCGGGCGGAGTGGCTCGGGATCGTCGACCTGGCGGGCACCGCGGACGAGTACCGCCACGGCTACGGCGCCATCCTCGACGCCACGGTCCTGCTCCACGAAGGCGACGCCGCCGCGGCCCTCGACCGGGTCGCGCCGGAGCCGGAGCAGGTGTGGAAGTGGGTCACCTGGATCTGGCTGCACTGGTACGTGGCCCTCCGGGCCGAGGCGTCCGTACTCGCCGGGCACCCGGACGCCCGGGCCCGGACGGCCGCCGCCCGTCCGGTGGTCGCCGGCAACCCCGTCGCCACCGCCCAGCTGGACCGGGCGGAGGCGCTGCTCGACGGCGACCCGCAGCGGCTCCTCGCCGCGGCGCGGGCATTCGACGCGGCCGGCAGCCGCTACCAGGCGGCGCGCACGCTGCTCCTCGCCGGGGGCGAGCACGCCGCCGCCGGTACGGCCGCCCTCGCCGGACTGGGCCTGGCTCCGTGAGGCCTTCGTAAGGATCCGTGAGGCTCCGTAAGAGCCCCCCGAGAGGGAGAACCCGGGCGACGCGAAGATCTTTTCCTTCGAACGGGCCTTTCCGGAGCGCGGAGTGAGGGACCGTGGGGGAATGTGGATCCCGAGCATGGAGGTGGGTCGGTGACGGCGAGCGGTTCCGGTGATCCGGCGAGGTCGGCCCGGCGGCTGGCCCGTTGCGCGCTGCTGGCCGCGGCCGGCGCGGTGGTGGCGATCGTGACCGCCCTGACGGGCGGTGTGCTGATCCTGCTCACCGGGCTCGTGGGGCTCGTCGCCTCGGCCATGGGCCTCTGGTGGTTCTTCGCCCATCGCGGGCTGCCGCGGGTGCTCGGCGGGCTGCTCGCCGTGGCCGCGCCGATCGCGGTCCTGGTCCTGTACGTCGTCGGCGGCGTCTGGGGCAACGCGCTGGTGGCCCTCGCGCTCTGGGGCACGGCGCTCGGCTGCGCGCGGACAGCGCTGCGCCGCCCCGACCGGGAGCGGAGCGCGCTGATGAGCGGCGCGCCCGCGGCCCGCCCCCGGCGGCCCGTCCTGATCATGAACCCGAAGTCCGGGGGCGGGAAGGTCGGCCGTTTCGGGCTCGTCGCGCGCGCGGAGGCCATGGGCGCCCAGGTCGTCCTGCTCGACCTGTCGGCGCAGACCGACGTCACCGCGCTCGCCCGGAAGGCCGTGGCCGACGGCGCGGACCTCCTCGGCGTGGCCGGCGGCGACGGCACCCAGGCGCTGGTCGCCGCGGTGGCCGCCGAGCACGACCTGCCGTTCCTCGTCATCTCGGCGGGCACCCGCAACCACTTCGCCATGGACCTGGGCCTCGACCGCACCGACCCGGCGACCTGCCTGAACGCCCTGACCGACGGCGAGGAGCTCCGGGTCGACCTGGGCGAGGTCGCCGGGCGTCCCTTCGTCAACACCGTCTCCTTCGGGGTGTACGCGGACGTCGTCCAGCGCCCCGAGTACCGCGACGCGAAGGCCGGCACCGCCGTCGACGTCCTGCCCGACCTGCTCCAGGGCGGCGAGGGCGCGCGCCTCGACGCGACCGTCGACACCCTCCGGCTCCCGGCCCAGCAGGCGCTCCTCGTCAGCAACAACCCCTATGCCGCGCCCGATCCCTTCGGTGTCGCCTCCGCCCACCGGCCGCGCCTCGACCGGGGCGAGCTCGGGGTGATCGGCATCCGGGTGGACGGCGCCGCGCAGGCCGCCGAGCTGGCGGTACGGGGGACCCAGTCGGCCGGCCTGAACGTTCTGACGGCCCGTAGGGTCGAGGTCGTGGAAAGCCCGGGAAGTGCCGGCAACGGCAACGGCAACGGCAACGGCAACGGCAATGGCAACGGCTCCGGCTCCGGTGGGATCTCCGTCGCCGTGGACGGGGAGGCGCTGACCCTGCCCACCCCGGTCGTCTGCACCCTCCGCCCCGGCGCGCTGCGGGTCCGTGTCCCGCGCGACCGGCCGGGCACGGTGCCTCCCCTGCCGCCGCTCGACTGGCGGCGGATCACCACGCTCGCCTTCCACACCCCTCGTACCCCCTGAACCATCCCAAGGAGTGGCGCATGACGGACATGACAGCGGAGACGGCGGAGCCCGAGACCTTCCAGGCCGTCCTGCACGACCTCCGCGCCGTCGACGGCGCCGTGTACGCCGCCGTGGCCGCCACGCCCACGCCCACGCTCGACACGGCGCTGCGCCGGCTGTCCACCGCGGCGAACCACTCCAAGATCTCGCTCTCCGTCGCCGCCGCGCTCGCCCTCGTCCCCGGCCGGCCCCGCCGGGCGGCGCTCGCGGGCGCCGGGGCGATCGCCGTGGCCTCGGCCACGTCCAATCTGCTGGGCAAGCGGCTCGTGCGCAGGCCGCGGCCGGACCGGGAGGCGGCCCGGGTGGTGGTGGGCCGGCACGTCCCCATGCCCGACTCGGCCTCGTTCCCCTCCGGGCACACCGCGTCGGCGGTCGCCTTCGCCACCGCCGTGGGGGTCGTGCTGCCCATCGCTGCCGTGCCCCTCGCGCTTCTCGCGGGGGCCGTCGGCTACTCCCGGGTGCACACCGGGGTGCACTACCCGGGCGACGTCGCCGCGGGTGCGGTCCTCGGCGTCGCGAGCGCCGCCGTCTCCCTGGCGGCCGTGACCTGGGTGGCCACCGGGGAGAGGTGACGCGCCGTCGGTGACTCGCCGTCAGTCGGCGACGGCGAGGGGCGGGAGCCTCCAGTCGCCGTCCAGGACGGAGGGTTCGGGGCCGTACATCCGGATCACGACGGTGAAGGGCCCGTCGGGGGCCGGCAGCCAGTTCGCGGCCTGTTTGGCGTCGGCAGGACGGTCCCTTTGTACGTACAGGGTGAGACCGCCGTCGTCGTCGTACACGAGCCCGGGGGTGCGGTCGCCGATCGAGTACCGGTCGATCTCGTTGTCGACGAGCAGCCGTTCGGGCAGCCGGTAGAGGGTGGCCGACCAGAAGAACCGGGCCGGCGGGAGGTGTCCTGCCGGGAAGTGGACGACGTGGTCGTGGTCCGAGGCGTTCGGCGGCCGGTTGCCCCGGTCGTCCGCCACCCAGCCGCCGTACCAGGCCTCGGCCGCGGGGAGACCGTACAGCCCCTTGTCGGCGCCGACCGCCCGGCCCGTGTAGTCGGTGCCGAGCTCCGCGCGGGTGCCGAAGAGGTCGGTGGAGACCAGGGTGGCGGCCTTGGCCTCCTCCAGCCGGGCCCGGGCGTCGGCGATGCCCTGCTCGACCGCCGTACGGATGTCGGGGGCCAGCGCGGACGGTTCGAACTCGCCCGTGCCGGAGACGCCGAGCGCCGCGAGGCGGGTGCGCAGCTCGCGGTCCCGCTCCAGGACGGGGAAGAACCCGAGCAGGAAGTCGAGGAGCGTGAAGAACTCGATGCTCCCGAGGTCCTCCTCGCGCCAGACCGGCCAGACCGGCTCGTCGACGGGGTGCGGCGCGGCCGTGTCCGTGTACGCGGAGAGGGGACGCAGCAGGTACTGCTCCTGGATCGCGCGCAGGGCGGGCACGTCGTCGGGGCCGGACAGGTAGGTGCGGCCGACGACGCCGACGAGGAAGGTGTCGGCGCGCAGCACGCTCTCGATGCCGTCGGGAACGGTGCCGGTCCAGCCGGGGCCCACGAGCAGGTGGTCGCCCGGTTCCTGGCCGGTCGTCCGGGCGCCGACGAAGCCGACGTACGCGGTGTCGAGGTCGTGGAACGGCAGCACGTAGTAGCGGTCGACGGCCGGGACGGAGACCACGACGGGCTCGGCGCGCAGATCGAGCCATGCCCAGGAGTACGGGGTGTCGTTGTTCGGGGTCACGATGTCGGTATTGGCGGCGGTGAACGGCTCCGAGTAGTGCCGGAAGCGCCCGAAGCCCCCCACGTACCGGGGGTCGTCGGCGTCGATCGCCTGCGCGTACATCGTGCGGTAGTTGTCGAGGATCGGGACGCCCCGGATCCAGGCGTCGGCCGCCGTCCGGCGGGCCTCCTCGGGAGTCAGCTGCACGGCGGCCACCTTTGCGGGTACGCGGACGGGAGGGAACCAACCCGTACAAAATCGCACGAATGATTCCCTCCCGCATGCGGTGCGCGGGGTGACGTGGAGCCGGGCGGAGCGTCAGAACGTCGCGCGGGCCAGGTCCTCCTCCGAGAGGCCGAGCGCGGCGAGCCGCTCCGGGTCCGCCAGGATCTGGAGCCCGACGATCCGGTCCCCGGCGATCGTGAACGACATGAGGACGGTCGGACGGCCGTCGGCGACCGCCACGAACGCGGGCGCGCCGTTGACCACGACCGGCAGCGACGCCTGACGGAACTTCGCGTACATGAGGGCCTGCGAGATGACGGCCTCGGCGCCCCGCACCACCTTGGACGCGGCCGCGAGGGCCAGGCCGCCGTCCGCGCGCAGCACCACGTCGGGGTCGAGGACCGCGAGCAGGCCCTCGAAGTCGCCGCCGTTCGCGGCGGCGAGGAAGGCGTCGGCGATCTCCCGCTGGCGGCGCGCGTCCGGCCCCGCGGCGGGCGAGGCGTCCTGCACCCGGCGGCGGGCCCGGCTGGCGAGCTGGCGGGTCGCGGCCGGGGTGCGGTCCACGATCCGCGCGATCTCGTCGAAGGAGACGGCGAACATGTCGTGCAGCACGAACGCGAGCCGCTCGGCCGGCGACAGCGTCTCCAGGACGACGAGGAGCGCGAGCCCGACGGACTCGGTGAGCTCCGCCGTGTGCTCGGGGTTCATGGTGTCGGGGAGGCTGACGACCGGGTCGGGGACGTAGTACTCCAGCGGGTCCTCGCGGCGCGAGCCGCGGGAGCGCAGCATGTCGAGGCAGACGCGGCCGACGACCGTGGTCAGCCAGCCGCTGAGGTTCTGCACCGCGCTGACGTCGGCGCGGCTGAGCTTGAACCAGGCCTCCTGGACCGCGTCCTCCGCCTCGCTCAGCGAACCGAGCATCCGGTAGGCGACGGCCCGCAGGTGGCCCCGATCGTCCTCGAACCGCCGGGCCAGCGCTTCCTTGCCTTCCTCGGCATCCTTGACGTTGTTCAGCTCGCCGTTCACTCGTCGATCTCCCCCTTCGCGTCCCGTCATGCCTTCATGACGGATGGAACCCTGCCGATGTGACACGAGCCGCGGCGTTCGAGCGGGCCGAACGGTCTCGTTGCGTGAGATCCCCGCCGCCCCGTGGCGAACGCCCGGGATTCCCCGGCCGAGGCCCCTGACCGCCGTGGATCCACACTTCAGCATGATGATCTTCGTCCGTAGATTGATCACCATGACGACGACGACGACGCAGGTCAACCCCGTACTCCGCACCCCGCCGGCCTCTCCCGCCGCCGCTGCCGCCTACTTCTCCGCCAGCCTCGCCTTCCACGCCGACGTCTCCGACGTGGCCTCCGTGCTGGCCTCCGCGACCGCCGAGGGCACGGACCCGGGCTTCGTCGTGATCGACTCGCGCTCCACCGCCTCCTGGGACCAGGGGCACGTCCCCGGCGCGCTCCACCTGCCGACCGCGCTCATCCCCGAGCAGGCCGAGCAGCTCCTCGACAAGGCCGTGCCGGTCGTCACGTACTGCTGGGGCCCCGGCTGCAACGGCGCCACGCGCGCCGCGCTGGCCCTCGCCGAGCTCGGCTTCCAGGTGAAGGAGATGCTCGGCGGCTTCGAGTACTGGGTGCGCGAGGGCTTCGCCTACGAGACCTGGGAAGGGCCCGCGGAGAAGGCCGCGGACCCGCTCACGGCGCCCGTGGACTCCGACGACTGCGGCTGCTGAGAAACCGATTTCACGTTTGCGCCGGTCATGACGTAGAGTCGTGTTTACCGACGCGGGGTGGAGCAGCTCGGTAGCTCGCTGGGCTCATAACCCAGAGGTCGCAGGTTCAAATCCTGTCCCCGCTACTCAGTAGCAAACGAAGGCCCGGATCCGATTTCGATCGGATCCGGGCCTTCGTCGTGTTCTCGGGCCTTTGTCGTTCCCGTGCACCTGTCCGCTTGACCTTGACGCGACGTCAAGATTTAGCGTTGTCGACATGGAGTGGTCGATCCAAGAGATCGCCAAGAAGGCCGGCACCACCAGCCGCACCCTCCGCCACTACGGCGAGCGGGGACTGCTGGAGCCGAGCCGGATCGGCGCGAACGGTTACCGGTACTACGACCAGGCGGCGCTCGTACGCCTGCAGCGCATCCTGCTGCTGCGCGAGCTGGGGCTCTCCCTGCCCGCGATCGCCGAGGTCCTCAAGGGGCAGAGCGACCCGTCCGCCGCGCTGCGCACCCATCTGCTCCTCCTGGAGCAGGAGCGGGAGCGCATCGGCCGCCAGATCGAGGCCGTCCGCACCACTCTCCACAAGACCGAGAAGGGAGAAGAGCTCATGGCAGAGGAAGTCTTCGACGGCTTCGACCACACGCGGTACGAGGAGGAGGTCACCGAGCGCTGGGGCCGCGCGGCGTACGAGAAGGGCGACCGCTGGTGGCGCTCGCTCGACGCCGAAGGGAAGAAGGCGTTCCTGGACGAGCAGGCCGGCATCGCCCGCGACTTCGGGCAGGCGGTACGGGACGGCCTGGCCGCCGACAGCGACGAGGTGCAGGCGATCACGCGGCGCCAGATCGCGTGGCTGTCGGCCACCACGACCCCGACCAAGGAGTACGTGATCGGACTCGGCCGCATGTACGTCGACGATCCGCGCTTCACCGTGAACTACGACAAGCACGGCGAGGGCACCGCGCTCCTCGTCCGGGACGCGATGGCGGTCTACGCGGAGCGGAACCTGTAGCTCTGCGGTCGCGACCGTCTGAAGCGGTGTCTGAAGCGGTCGGACGTACTCGGAAGTATCGGAAGTACTCGGAAGTAAACGGTGGCCAAAACCGCGCCCGTCGCTTTGCCGGAGCGCGACACCCCACCGTAGTCTCACGCGCACCATGAGTGACGAGTGCGTGAGTGACGTACGACGGCGGGCGCCCGCCGTCCTCGTCCTGTTCGCGCTCCTCGCCCTCGTGATGAGCATCTGCCACGGAGCGCACGGGCACGTCCTGCCCGCCTCCGGCACCGCGACCGCGACCGTCTCCGCCCCCGCCCTGCCGCACGGCTGCGAGCGGTCCGGCGAGGCCTGGTCGTTCGACGCCCACCTGCCCGCGCAGACCGCCGCCTCGCAGCTCGCCGCGCCGTACGGCTCAGCCGGGGCCGTGACCCCGTCCTCGTACGCGGCGGACCACCGCACCGACCCCCGCGCGCGCTGCGTCCGGGGCAGGGCGGGACCCGGCCCCGAGCCGGGCCGTCTGCTGATCGCCCTCGGAGTGGACCGGAACTGAGCCGGGTCCGGAGCGTGCCCCGCACGCGCGTGACCAGGTTCCCTTCGGCGTACCACCCCAAGGACACAACTCCCGTGAACAGTCTCCTGTTCGGCAACACCCCGCCCATCGCCGTCCAGACCGTCGGCAACACCCCCGTCCTCCGGACGGACGACGGCTACTGGGCCAAGCTCGAAGGCTTCAACTTCGGCGGCATCAAGGACCGCGCCGCCCTCTACATGGTCGAGCAGGCCCGCCGCCGCGGCGAGCTGCGGCCCGGCGCCCCGATCGTCGAGTCGACCTCCGGGACGCTCGGCCTCGGACTCGCCCTCGCGGGCGTGCTCCACGGCCACCCCGTGCACGTCGTCACCGACCCCGGACTCGAACCGATCGTCGAGCGGATGCTCGTCGCCCACGGCGCCCAGGTCCACGTCGCCGCCGAGCCCAGCCCGCGGGGCGGCTGGCAGCAGGCCCGGATGGACCTGGTCGCCGAGCTGCTCGGGCGCCTCGACGGGGCCTGGTGGCCCAACCAGTACGGGAACCCCGACAACTGCGACGCCTACGCCGGGCTCGCCGCCGAGCTGTCCGGGCAGCTCGACCGGATCGACGTCCTCGTCTGCGCCGTCGGCACCGGAGGCCACTCGGCCGGGATCTCCCGCGCGCTGCGCGCCGGCGGCAGCCCCGCCCTGGAGCTGGTCGGGGTGGACTCGGTGAACTCCACCGTCTTCGGTCTCCCCGCCGGGGAGCGGCTGATGCGCGGCCTCGGCTCCTCCATCCATCCGGCCAACGTCGACCACGGGGCGTTCGACGAGGTCCACTGGGTGGCTCCCGCGGAGGCGGTACGGGCGGCCCGCCGGCTGGCCTCGCGTCAGTTCGCCACCGGCGGCTGGAGCGTGGGCGCGGTCGCGCTCGTCGCCGGGTGGCTGGCCCGCTCCCGGCCGCGCGGGACGCGGATCGCGGCCGTCTTCCCCGACGGGCCGCAGCGGTACTTCGACACGGTCTTCAACGACGAGTTCTGCGCGGCGCACGGGCTCCTCGACGGGCCGGTGCGGGAGGACCCCGTCGCGTACGAGGAGGGTGCGCGGGTCGACGGCTGGACCCGCAGGGTCCTGGACCGCAAGGCCGCGGACCGGCAGGGGTCGGTGGGACGTTGAGCACCACGACCGCGCCTCCCCAGGGAGGCATCTGGAAGCAGAGCCGTACCTTCGACCCGGCCGTGCGGCTGCTCTTCCTCAACCAGCTCACCATCAACCTCGGCTTCTACATGCTGATGCCGTTCCTGGCCGCGCACCTCGCGGACGGGATCGGCATGGCGGCCTGGTCGGTCGGCCTCGTCCTCGGCGCCCGGAACCTCTCCCAGCAGGGCATGTTCCTGGTCGGCGGGGCGCTCGCCGACCGGCTCGGCTTCAAGCCGCTCATCGTCGCCGGCTGCGCGCTGCGGACGGTCGGCTTCGGGGCGCTCGCCTTCGCGCAGTCGCTGCCGATGCTGATCGCCGCCTCGCTCGCGACCGGGCTCGCGGGGGCGCTGTTCAACCCGGCGGTCCGGGCCTGCCTCGCGGCGGAGGCGGGGGAGGAGCGGCGGGTGCAGGCCTTCGCGCTGTTCCACGCGTACTACCAGGCGGGCATCCTGCTCGGGCCGCTCGTGGGGGTGGCGCTGACCGGGGTGTCGTTCCGGCTGACGTGCACGGTGGCGGCGGTCCTGTTCGCCGGCCTGACCCTCGTACAGCTCCGGCATCTGCCCGTCAGGGGCGGGGACGCCCCCTCGGCGGGGGAGGGCGGGCGGGGGCAGTTCCGCACCGTCCTGTCCCACCGCACGTTCTGGCTGTTCTCGCTCGCCATGACCGGCTCGTACGTGCTGTCGTTCCAGGTCTATCTGGCGCTGCCGCTCGCGGCGGAGGGCACGGGGCTCACGACGGCGCTGTTCGTCGTCTCGGCGCTGGTCGCGCTCGCCGGGCAGCTGCGGATCACGGCCTGGTGCCGGCGCCGCCTCGACCGCGAGCGGTGCCTGGTCCTCGGGCTCGCGCTGATGGGCGGGGCCTTCCTGGTCCCGGCGGCCCTGGGCAGGGGCGTGGTGGGGCTGCTGCTGTGCGCGGCGGTCCTGGCCGTGGCGAACGCCGTGCTCTACCCGTACGAGATGGACACCGTCGTCGCCCTCTCCCGGGGGCGCTGGGTGGCCACCCACTACGGGCTCTACAACACGGTCTGCGGGATCGGGATCACCCTCGGGAACCTGGCGACGGGCGCGCTGCTCGACGTCACCGGGTGGTCGGCGGTGCCGTGGCTGGCGCTGTGCGCGGTGGGTCTGGTGTGCGCGGGGGCGGTCGCCCTCCTCGCCCGCGGCGGACGTCTCGCGGAGACGCCGGCGCCGGAAGCCCCCTAGGGCCTGTCCGGCGGATCAGGGTCGGGTAGGCCCTGGAGGGATTCCCCTGGGAGGGCGTACGCCAGTCGGCCCCATGGGGGTCGCCTCCGGGTGCGGTGGCGGCCACCCTGGGAGGGCGCGGTACGGGAACGCCGTGGCCGGTACGGACCGGGCAGGAGAGCACAGGTGGGGCACCCCCTAGGAGCAGCGGGTCGCGGGCGGCGGGGCGGCGAGGGCCGCCCCGGCCCGTACGGAGGGGCCCGGCGCTTCCTCCGGGCGCTGCCCCCGCTGATCATCGTGGGCGGCGTCGTCTTCGACCTGTCGACGCCGGCCACGTACACGGCCGCGCCGCTCTTCTCCGCCGCCCCGCTGATCGCCGCGCCGTTCTTCTCGACGCTCACGACCCTGCTCACCGGGATCGCCGCCGTTCTCGCCTCCGTCGGGCTGCACGTCTACAACGGCACAGCGACCGAGATCCCGGCCCTCACCGAGGTCTTCACCGTCGTCACCGTCTCCGCGCTCGCGCTGCTGGTCAACCGGGTCGTGCGGCGCAGTGGCGAGCGGCTGGCCTCCGCCCGGGTCATCGCGGAGACCGCGCAGAAGGCGGTGCTGCCGACGCCGGCCGAGCGGATCGGCGGGCTGCAGTGCGCGGCCCGTTACGAGGCGGCGCAGGCGGACGCCTTCATCGGCGGTGACCTGTTCGCGGTGCAGGACACCCCGCACGGGGTGCGGCTCGTCGTCGGGGACGTGCGGGGCAAGGGGATGGAGGCGGTCGAGGCCGTCGCCGTCGTGATCGGGGCGTTCCGGGAGGCGGCCGAGCAGGAGGTCAGTCTGGAGGGGGTGGCGCAGCGGCTGGAACGGGCGCTGGCCCGGGAGGGGACCCGCAGGGACGGGCTCGACGCCTTCGAGGGGTTCACGACGGCCGTCCTGGCGGAGATCCCGCGCGCCGACGGGACGGGCGGCGGCGAGGGTGATGCCAGGGGCGAAGGTGACGCCGGGAGCGTACGGGTCGTCAACCGAGGCCATCCGCCACCGCTGTTGCTGTACGCGGACGGGAAGCTGGACGTGCTGGATCCGGCGGAGCCGGCGCTGCCGCTCGGCATGGGCGAGCTGGCGGCGTGGCCGGACAGGGCCGAGGAGCGGCCGTACCCGCCGGGCGCGACGCTGCTGTTCTACACGGACGGCCTCTCGGAGGCGCGGGACGCGGAGGGCGTCTTCTACGACCCGGCGTCCCGCCTCGCCGGGCGGATCTTCCCGGGACCCGAGGAGTTGCTCGACGCGCTCGTGGACGACGTACGGCTCCATACGGGCGGCGGGTCGACGGACGACATGGCGCTGCTCGCGCTGAGCCGGCCCGCGGCGGGGCAGCAGGAGAGGCGCCGGACGATGCCGGTGGTGCCGCCGGTGCCGTCGGCGCCGCCGGAAGGGCCCCCGGTCCGGCCCGGTCACCAGGCGTAGTCGCAGGGTGTCGCTGCGATAACAATTGACATAACGTCAGATCGCGAGTGTTTGGCCGCCCCTTGCTGAAGGGGGGTCAACTCGGGCGATTCCCCACCAATTCAATGAACGATCACCGGGAACGGCTTGGAATCGGACCCCCCTGTCTATTAACGTTCGATAACGCAGCGCGGTCGTCACAACCGTCGCAAGAGACGGCACCGTGCGCACGCGCCGAATCCTGAAAAGGAACCGGGGAACCACTACTTGGGGTGAATCGGGCCCTTCGCACCCGTGCGACCGTGCCCGTAGGAGACCTTCCTGCTCCGAACCCGTCAGCTAACCCGGTAGGCGAGAAGGAAGGAAAGGAGCGCGCCTCCGTGGCGTCCAACACTCCCGCACCCGAAGCCCCCTTTGATGCCTTCGGTGGTGGTGCGGGTCCTGCCGCTCCGGACACCGAGTGGAACCCCACCGAGGGAACCCTCCGCGCCGAGAGCCGCTCCGGCGGCCGGCACCGGGTCGTCAAGCAGCGCTCCAACTTCGCCCGTTCCTCCACCGTCCTCGGCGTCGGCGTCATCGCGGCCGTCGGTGCGGGCGGCCTCGCCACCGCGCAGGAGAAGCCGCCGGTCGCGATATCGCTCCCGGACCTCCCGGACCTCGCCGACCTGAACCTCCCGGCCGCCGAGGACCTCCCCGGCGTCGGCGAGCTGTTCGCCGACGACGCGGACGACGCCGACCAGCGCATCCAGGACACCATCGAGCGGACCGGCGGCAACCCGAACCCGCTCACCGCCGCGACGTACGTCACCCCGGCCGGCGAGAAGGCGAACGGCACCGCCGCGACCGCCCGGACCGCCCAGGCCGGTTACACCACGCAGACCGGGACCGCCGAGACCGCCACGACGGCCACCACCGCCGGCGTGGCCGACGCGGGCGAGATCCTGCGCGCCCGCATCCTCCAGCAGGCCGAGCAGCAGCAGGCCTCCGCCGACGCCGCCGAGAAGCTCGCCGCCGAGAAGGCCGCGGCGGAGAAGGCGGCGGCCGAGGCCGCGGCCAAGGCCGAGGCGGCGGAGAAGGCGGCAGCCGAGGCGAAGGCCAAGGCCGAAGCGGAAGCCAAGGCCAAGGCGGAGGCGGAAGCCAAGGCGGAGGCCGAGCGGAAGGCCGCGGAGGCCGAGGCCGAGCGCCTCGCCCAGCTCGCCGCCAGCTACTCGATGCCCCTCTCCTCGTACTCCGTCAGCGCCACCTACATGCAGTCCGGCTCGATGTGGTCCTCCGGCTACCACACCGGCCTCGACTTCGCCGCCCCCACGGGCACCCCGCTCAAGGCCGTCCACAGCGGCACGGTCAAGTCGGCGGGCTGGTCCGGCTCCTACGGCTACCGGGTCGTCCTGGAGCTGGAGGACGGCACCGAGGTCTGGTACGCCCACCTCTCCTCCATGACGGTCGGCGCGGGTCAGACCGTGACCACCGGCGAGACGATCGGCCGCGTCGGCGCCACCGGCAACGTCACCGGCGCCCACCTCCACATGGAGGTCCACACCTCCGGCGGCGACGGCATCGACCCGGCGGCCTGGCTCCGCTCCAAGGGCCTGCCGATCTGATCCCGCCCAGCGCGGAATAGGCCCGGCGGTGGAGAGGGTTGATCAACCCATGACTTCTCTCCGCACGCTGGGCTCTTCCGATCTGCACGTCTTCCCGCTCGCCCTGGGCGGCAACGTCTTCGGCTGGACCGCCGACGAGGCACAGTCCTTCGCCGTCCTCGACGCCTACGCCGCCGCCGGCGGAAACTTCGTCGACACCGCGGACATGTACTCCGCCTGGGCCGAGGGCAACGAGGGCGGCGAGTCCGAGACCGTCATCGGCCGCTGGCTCGCCTCCCGCGGCAACCGCGACGACATCGTCGTCGCCACCAAGGTCGGCGCCCACCCCCGCTTCAAGGGGCTCTCCGCCACCACCATCAAGGCGGGCGTGGAGGAATCGCTGCGCCGCCTCGGCACCGACCGCATCGACCTCTACTACACGCACTTCGACGACGAGTCGGTCCCGGTCGAGGAGATCGTCACCGCCCTCGACCAGCTCGTGAAGGACGGCAAGGTGCGGGCCGTCGCCGCCTCCAACATCTCCCCCGAGCGGCTGCGCGCCTCCCTCGACTTCGCGGAGGCCGAGGGCCTCGCCCGGTACGTCGCGCTCCAGCCGCACTACAACCTGGTCTCGCGCGACACCTACGAGGGCCCGCTCCTGGAGACCGTCGAGAGCGCCGGGCTCGCCGCCGTCCCGTACTTCGGGCTCGCCTCCGGCTTCCTCACCGGCAAGTACCGCCCCGGTGCCACCGTCGACAGCGTCCGCGCCTCCGGAGCCGGCGAACACCTGGACACCGACCGGGGCCGGGCCGTGCTCTCCGCACTCGACGCGGTCGCCGAGGCCCACGAGGCCGAGCTCGCCACCGTCGCCCTCGCCTGGCTGGCCTCCCGGCCGACCGTCGCCGCGCCGATCGCCTCGGCCCGTACGGTCGAGCAGCTCCCCGCCCTGGTCGCGTCCGCGGACCTCACCCTCACCGCGGCGGACCTGACGCTTCTGACGGAGGCCTCGGCGGTCTGAGGCACCGGCTCACTCCGGCTAACTGCGGTACGGGTTGTAGTCGCCGTAGTCCAGGTACTGCGGCGGCGTCCACGCCCGGCCGGTCGCCCGCGCCGCGTACGTGAGCGCGGGCGAGGCGACCGCCCGGCGCTGCCAGAGGTGGTGCAGGAGCTCCTGCTCCCGCGCCGGGAAATCGGGTCCGGCCGCGCCGCGCCGGGCCCGGTCCCGGAGGGACGCGAGGGTCGTCGCGAAGGACTCGTACTCGCTGACGGCCCGCGCCGCCGGAGCGCCGTACGTCCGGGCGGCGAACGCCCGGGCCACCTGGCGGGCGCGCATCGAGGAGAGGGCGAGCGGCTCGGCGGGGGAGAGCCAGCCGGCCGCCGCGTACGCCGGGAGCTCCCCGGATATCGTGCGCAGCTCGCGCTGCCGGCTCCACACGGCGAGCCAGGTCAGCAGGCCGAAGGCGGGGACCATGAAGCAGCCGTACACCACGAAGAAGGCCAGGGGACCGCCGAAGGTGGCGGCGCCGTTCCAGGCGGCGTGCATGCCCATGGCGAGCAGCAGGCCGGTGATCGGCAGCAGCACCCGCCGGATCCGCTTCCCGCGCGGCGCGAGCGCGGCGAAGCCGAAGCCGAGGCCGGTGAGCACGGTGAAGAGCGGATGCGCGAACGGCGACATCACGACCCGTACGAAGAAGGTCCCGGCGGTCACCGAGCCGATGCCGGAGTTGCCGAACTCCTGGTCCTCCCCGAAGGCGTTGCCGAGATAGAGGATGTTCTCGGTGAAGGCGAAGCCGGTCGCGGTGAAACCGGCGGCGACGACCCCGTCGACGAGTCCGCCGAAGTGCCGCCGGCGGAAGAGGAAGAGCAGCAGGATCGCGGCGGCCTTCGCGCACTCCTCCACGACCGGCGCGACCACCGTGGCGCCGAGGGTGTCCGCCGAGTCCGGGTCGGCGGTGGCCGTCGCGATCCAGCGGACCGCGAAGGTGTTCGCCAGGATCGCGACGAGCGCGGCGGCGAAGGCGCCCCACGCGAAGGCGAAGAGCAGGTTCTTCCAGGGGCCTGGCTCGACCCGGTCGAGCCAGCGGAACGCGGCCATGAGCAGCGGTACGGGGAACACGGCGAGGCCCAGGCCGACGAGGAAGCCCTGGGTGCCGGTCTGCTCGCGGACCAGCGCCAGGATGAACAGGGCGCAGGTCGCGAGCACGGTGATCACGGCGACGGCCCGGACCAGCCGGCTGCGCCAGAAGGCGCGGCGGGGCCGGTAGCGCCACTGGGACCGGTCGGCGGCGGCCGGGAAGTCCGGCTCGTCGGTGTCCCGGTGCGGGACGGGAGCGGTCGCGCGATGCGCCTCGGCCGCTGCTTCTTCGGCCGCGGCTTCGGCGGGGACGGGGTTCGACACGTGAGCGACCCTAACGACCCCCACCGACACCGGGCGAAGGAGTTACGTACTCCCTGTCACTTCCTGTCACTTCCTCCGGAAGAGGAGATCGTGCACGACGTGCCCCTTGTCCAGGCCCTGCCCCTCGAAGCGGGTGACGGGCCGGAAGTCCGGGCGGGGCGAGAAGCCGCCGTCGGCGCGGGTGTTCTCGAAGTCGGGATGCGCGGAGAGGACCTCCAGCATCTGCTCGGCGTACGACTCCCAGTCGGTGGCGCAGTGCAGCACGCCGCCGGGCTTGAGGCGGGTCGCGAGCAGGCTGAGGAACTCGGGCTGGATCAGACGCCGCTTGTGGTGGCGGGCCTTGGGCCACGGGTCCGGGAAGTAGACGCGGCAGCCGTCGAGGGCGTCCTTCTCGATCATCTCGCGGAGCAGGATGATCGCGTCGCCGTTGGCCACCCGGACGTTGGTCAGGCCGTTCCGGTCGGCGAGGCCGAGGAGGTTGCCCTGGCCGGGGGTGTGGACGTCCACGGCGAGGATGCCGGTGCCGGGGTCGGCGGCGGCCATCTGCGCGGTCGCCTCGCCCATGCCGAAGCCGATCTCCAGGACGACCGGAAGCCCGTCGAACATCTCGCCGAGATCGAGGACCCGCTTGCCGTCGATGTCGAGGCCCCAGTCGGGCCACCGCTTGAGCATGGCCTCGGCCTGCCCGTACGTGACGCGGCTGCGGCGGGGCTGGAAGCTCCGGATCCGCCGCTCGTGATGAGCCCCGGCGGGATCGGGCAGGGGCCCCTCACCGGGGGCGAACATCCGACTGCCCCGCCGCGCGACGGGCTGGACGGGATCGGCGGCGGACTGCGGGCTGTTCTCTGGCTGCTCGGACACAATGTCCGATTCTACGATCGCCCCGCCGATGCCCGGGGCCCACGAGGGAGCGCACGGACCCGGGCCCCGCCGACGGGACCGCTGAGCCTGCCGGTCGGGCCGCAACCCGTCGGGCCGCAACCCGTCGACCGGGCCCGCCACCCGCGGCGCGACACCCACCCACCACTCGCGGAGCTACAACCGCGCCAGCGCCCGCCGAGCCACCTCTCGCCCGATCGGCAGCGACGCCGTCGCCGCCGGCGAAGGCGCGTTCAGCACGTGCACCGTCCGCGCCGCCTCCCGGATCAGGAAGTCGTCGACCAGCGTCCCGTCCCGCAGCACCGCCTGCGCCCGCACCCCCGGCGCCGCGCGCCGCAGGTCGGACTCCTCCACCACCGGCAGCAGTCTCCGCACCGCCTCCGTGAAGGCCCGCTTCGACACCGAGCGCCGCAGCTCACCCGCCCCGTACCGCCAGTGGTCGCGGGCTATCGCCCACGACCCGGGCCAGGCCAGCGTGGCGGCCAGCTCGCGCGGGCGGACGACGGACCAGCCGTATCCCTCCCGGGCGAGCGCCGGCACCGCGTTCGGCCCGATGTGGACGCCGCCGTCGATGCCCCGGGTCAGATGCACCCCGAGGAACGGGAACGCCGGATCCGGCACCGGATAGACCAGCCCCCGCACCAGCGAGGGGTCGGCCAGCTCGTAGTACTCCCCACGGAAGGGGACGATCCGCATCCCCGGATCGTCGCCCGCGAGCCGCGCGATCCGGTCGCAGTGCAGCCCGGCGCAGTTCACCAGGACCCGCGCCCGCACGATCCGCCCGTCCGCCGTCCGCACGGCGACACCCCACGGGCGGCGGTCGATGACGGTGACCTCGGCCCCGTACAGGATCCGCGCTCCCGACGCCTCCGCGAGCCGCTCGGCGACGGCCGTGTAGTCGCAGATGCCGGTCGTGCCGACATGGATCGCGGCCAGCCCCCGCACCCGCGGTTCGTACTCGCTGATCTGCGCCGGGCCGAGCTCCCGCACCGGGATGCCGTTCTCCCTGCCGCGCTGCACGAGCGCGTGCAGCCGCGGCAGCTCGTCGCGCGAGGTGGCGACGACGAGCTTCCCCGTCACCTCGTACGGAATGCCCCACTCCGCGCAGAACTTGACCATTTCGGCCGCGCCCTCGACCGCGTACCGCGCCTTGAGCGAGCCGGGCCGGTAGTAGATCCCGCTGTGGATCACCCCGCTGTTGCGGCCGGTCTGGTGCCGCGCGGGGGCGTGCTCCTTCTCCAGGACCGTGACCCGCGTGCCGGGGGCGGCGCGCGTCAGGGCGTACGCCGTCGACAGACCGACGATCCCGCCGCCGATCACCAGCACGTCACAGTCAAACACCGGCGCCACCTGTCACCTCCCACCCCCGATAGTGCACTGGCCCACTGACAATCCCGCGAAACCTCGCGAGAGCGCACGAGACGCAGGTCACGTGGATCGAGGTGAGGCCGGACGTCGTGGGCCGGACGTCATGGCCCGGACGTCATGGCCCGGCGTCGTGGGCCGGACGCCGTGGGGCCGGACGTCACACCGGCGCGACCAGCAGCGGCCGCGCCCGCTCCCGCAGCTCCATGACGCGGGGCTCGTCCCCGTACGGTTCGAGCCGGTGCAGCAGATCCCGTACGTACTCGGTGGTCCGCGCCGAGGAGATCCGCCCCGCCACCTCCACCGCGCGCGTGCCCGCCGCGCAGGCCGCGTCCAGATTGCCCGACTCCAGCTCGGCGACGGCGGAGACGACGAGCCGCAGCCCGTGCGAGCGGACGAACTCCTCGGTCGGCCGGGACAGCGCCTGCTCGGTGAAGCGGCGCACCTCGCGGGGCGCCTTCAGGTCCCGGTAGCACTCGGCGGCGTCGGCGCAGAACCGGTCGTACGAGTAGAAGCCCAGCCACGTCGGGTCGGCGTCGCCCGCCCGGGCCCGCTCCAGCCACCCCTCGGCGGCCTTCAGCGCGGCCGCGGCGGCCGGCCCGTCGCCGGCCTTGGCGTGCGCGCGGGCCTCGACGAGCCGGAAGAAGGACATGGTGCGGGCGGTGGCGAGCCCCCGGTTCCGTTCGAGCGCGGCCTGGGCGAGGTCGACGCCCTCGTCGGCGAAGCCCCGGTAGGTGGCCTGGAGGGACATGGAGGCGAGGACGTACCCGCCGAGTGGCACGTCGGCGGCGGCGCGGGCGAGCCGCAGGGCCTGGATGTAGTAGCGCTGGGCGGCCTCCTGCTGGCCGGTGTCGAAGGCCATCCAGCCGGCCAGGCGCGTGAGCTCGGCGGTCGCCCCGAAGAGCGCGCGGCCGACCTCGTCCGAGTACGAGCCGAGCAGCAGCGGCGCCGCGTCCACGCGTAAGCACTCGGGCACCATCGACGAACGCCAGTCCCCGCCGCCGTACTTGGAGTCCCATCGCCGCGCGTCCTCGGCGGCCTCGCGGAGCTTGGCGACGTCGCTGTGGCCCACGCGCGCGTGCTCCGCGGCGGCCGTGGCGGCGGAGCTCGCGCCCTCCCCGCCGGGGCCGGAGCGGGGCGCCTCGCGCTCCACCGACGGGTCGGCGGGGGTTATCAGCCAGCGGGACGCGGGCGTGGCGTACGCGCTCACGGCGAAGGAGCCGGCCAGTGACTGCCAGATGCCACCACCGCCCGCCCGCCGCCCGGCGAGATCCAGCCGGTACAGGTCGGTGGCCGAGCGGACCGCCTCGCCCACGTCGCGCGGGAAGGCGAGCCCCACCTCCGGCGCCGGGTCGGCGTCCGCGAGCCCGATCTCGTGCAGCGGCACGGGCCGGCCGAGCTTCTGGCCGATCGCGGCGGCGATCAGGTGCGGGGCGGCGCCCTGCGGCACCATGCCCTTCGACACCCACCGGGCGACCGAGGTCTTGTCGTAACGAAGCGTCAGACCCCGTTGCGAGCCGAGGTCGTTGACGCGCCGGGCCAGCCCGGCGTTGCTGATTCCCGCGAGGGCGAGAACCGTGCCGAGCTTTTCGTTCGGCCCGCGTTGCTCCCTGGACATGACGCCACCCCTCGACACCACAGACGGCCGCCACGACGCCGGGCATAGGCGTGCGGCATTCGTAAACACAGCGTAGTTCGCCGCATCCCTACCGTTAAGGGGCGGTGTTCCGGATGGCGAGATTGTTGTGTGAACGGTCGGCGCCGAGGGCAGCCGGCCCGCCCCGTGCTCCCGCCGTGTGGCCGTGCGCCCGGCCGTGCGCTCTCGTCCGGCCGGCGGGGGGAGCGCTTCCATGGGTGGTGCGTGGGTCGGCCCGCTCGGCCGGGAACGGTGTCCCGGACCAGTGGGCTGGGGGACACCGCCGCTCTGCTCCCCGCGGGCGGCGGACGGCGCCGGGAGGCGGGAGCGCCTCCCGGGCTGCCGGTGACGCATGAGGGCCGGCGGTGCGCCGGGCGAAGGCGTGGACGCCTTCGGGACCCTCCGGGGAGGGTCGATATTTGGCCGAATGACGCCGGTTCCCAACTGGCCCATGCCAGGGGCGCATTCAGCTTTCGTAAGCGTGCGCCCGGACTCCGCCCCGTGCGCCGTTGTCGTGGCAGCATGGCCTCCACCGAAACGGACGTGGAGGCGCCGATGCGATGGCTGGTGGGCTGGAGCAGTGTCGCCGCGAGCTTCGCAACGACCGCGGGGGCGCGGGCGGGAGCGGTGAACGGCGGCTACGACTCCACAAGGGGCTACGACTCCACGGGCGGCTACGGCTCCACGACGGGCTACGACTCCGGCGCGACCGGCTACGCGAGCGCCGGCACGGCGGCGTCCGAGGCGCGCACGGTGCAACCGGTGGGCGCCCAACTCCTCTGGGGCGACCCCGATCCGCTGTGGGCGGTCGGCGACTGGCGCCCCGACGAGGTGCGGGTGGTGGCCGTCGACGACCACACCCGCCTCGCCGTGCTCGGCTGCTGCGCCGCCACCGACGAGGAGCTGCGGGTCGGCCTGCTCACCGCGCGCGGGGGCGCACTGCGGCATCTGACGGCGTGGCCGGGCAGCTATACCGCCGTCGTCAAGGCCGGCCGCCGCGTCACCGTCACCGGTGATCTCGCGGGCGCCCGGCCGGTTTTCCACACCCCGTGGGCCGGCGGCACCGCCTTCGCGACCGCCGCCCTGCCGCTCGCCGACCTCGTCGAGGCCCAGCTCGACATCGGCCACCTCGGCGCCCTGCTCGCCTGCCCCGAGACCCCGGAGGCGCTCCGCGACTCCACCCCGTACGAGGGGGTGCGGCGGGTGCCGCCCGGCCACGCGCTGATCCTCCGGGAGGGTTCGCGGGAGATCGCCGGGTACGAGACGGTGGCCTCGCTCGCGGTCGCGGCGGCCGAGACCGACGCCCGGCAGGCCGTCGAAGGGGTACGGGACGCCCTGGTCGAGGCCGTCAGGGCCCGGCTCACCGCGCCCCGGCACGCGCCCGAGGCCCCGCTGCCCGACCCGGGCCCGGTCCCCGGGATGGGGCCCGCCGACCGGCGCGCGGCCCGGGGCGGCGGCCCGGCGGCCGGCATCGGCGCCGACCTGTCCGGCGGCAGCGCCTCCGGCACGATCGCGCTCCTCGCGGCGGGGCTGCCGGGCCGGCCGGGCACGATCCTCGGCCACGGCACGGGCGCGGGGGAGCGGCTGCTCGCGGTCACCTTCAACGACCTGGCGACCCGGGCCGGTTCGGGCCGCGAGGACGAACTGAAGCGGGCCGGGGAGCTCGCGGCCGACCCGCGCCTGCACCACGTGGTCGTCGCGGCGGGCGAGGAGGCACTCCCGTACGCGGCCCTGGACGGGCCCCTCACCGACGAGCCGGGCCCTGCTCTCGTCACGGCCGAGCGGCACCGCAGGCGGCTCGCGGGCGGCAGCGCCGACCACTTCACGGGCATGGGCGCCAAGCAGGTCCTGGACGCGCACCCGGCGCGCCTCGCCGACCTCCTGATGGACCGCAGGCGCCGCTCGCTGGTGCGCCCGGTGGCGGCGCTCGCCAAGGCGACGGGCGCGTCGGCGGGGGCGCTCCTGGTGCCGCTGACCGTGTACCGAGCGGCGCGGAAGCTGGCCCGTACCCCGTACCGCACCGGCCTGGAGGCGGCGGCCCGCCGGGTCCAGGAGGCGAACCGCACGCCCCCCGACGGCTTCGGCCCCCTGGAGGCCTCGCTCTCCGCGCTCACCTGGTCGCGGCCGGGCCCCGCGGCACGCTGGATGACGGGGGAGGCGCTGGCTGAAGTATCGGTTCGCCTGAACCGCGCGGCGACCCTGCCGACCTCCGTCCAGCGCCCGGGCGAGGCACGCGCGCGTGCCGCCCTCGCCCGCGCCGCGGCCGACCACCGGGTCCTGGAGCAGGCCGCGGAGATCCGCGGCCAGCGGCTCCACGCCCCGTTCCTCGACAACCAGGTGGTACGGGCCTGCCGCGCGCTCCCCGAATCCCTCCGGGTCCAACCGGACGCCCGAGCAGGCATCCTGCGCACCGTCCTCACGGGCGCCGGCGTCCACGACCTCCCCCCGGGCTGGGGCGCACCCCACCCGGCGGTCCCGGCCGCCGCCGCGCGCGCGGGCCTGCGCGCCGCGCTCCCCCACCTCCTGGCCCTCTTCGACGCCCCGCTCCTCGCGGACGCGGGCCTGATCGAGGCCCGCGTCGTCCGCGAGGCACTGTGCGCGGCGGCCGACGGCGCCCCCGTCCCCCTGGACGGCCTCGCCGACCTGGTCTCCACCGAACTCTGGCTCCACCGCCTCCTCGCCCGCCGAGGCTCCTGCTGGACGAACACCACGGAACCCCGCGCCCACCGAGCGGTCCAGGGCCCACTGATCCCGGCATCGAGGTCACTACCGGCGTGAGGCCCCGCAGAGGCAGGAGCGCCGCCATGACGACGGTGACGGTTACGGCCGCGCGGCCGTCCACAGGCTGGGGACACTCGTCCCCCTTCCGGCTAGGGGGCGCACCCGGGTAAACCCCGAGGCGCACCCCGAGCCCACCGGACACAATGAGCCGGTGCGGTATCTCATCCTCGGCACCACCGAGGCCCTCGACCCCCGCGGCGCCCCCCTCCCCCTCGGCGGCGCCCGCCTGCGCGCGCTCCTCGCCGCGCTCGCGCTGCGCGGCGGACGAGCCGCCTCCACCACCGAGCTCGCCGACGACGTGTACGGGGACGACCCGCCGCAGGACGCGCCCGCCGCCCTCCAGGCCCTCGTCGGCCGCCTGCGCCGGGTCCTCGGCGCGGAGGCCGTCGTCTCGACGCCCGGCCCCGGCTACCGGCTCGTCGCCGGTCCCGACGACATCGACCTGTACGTGTTCGAGCGCCGTGTCCGGGACGCGGGCGCCCGCCTCGACGCCGGCGACCCCGACACCGCCGCCACCCTCCTCCGGGAAGCCCTGGCCCTCTTCCGGGGCCCCGCCCTCGCCGACCTCCCCGCCCCGGCGGGCGTCCGGCCCGAGGCCCAGCGGCTCGCGGCCCTGCGCCGCCGCGTCGAGGCCGATCTGCGCCGGGGCGCCACCGACGGACTCGTACCGGAGCTGACCGAGCTCACCACCACGTACCCGTACGACGAGGCCTTCCACGCCCACCTCATCCGCGCCCTGCGGGCCGAGGGCCGGCACGCCGACGCACTCGCCGCGTACGAATCGGCCCGCCGCACCCTCGCGGACACCCTCGGCACCGACCCGGGCCCCGAACTCACCGCCCTCCACCGCGAACTCCTCGCGGCCACCCCCCAGCCCGCTCCCGAGCCCGGACCCCAGCGCCAGCCCCAGCCCCAGCCCGACACGGAGCACCACCCCGCCGACGACCCCACCCCCGGCAACATCCGCCCCCGCCTCACCTCCTTCGTCGGCCGCGAGCCCGAGATCGCCGCGCTCCAGGGCGACCTGACCCGCTCCCGCCTCGTGACCCTCACCGGGCCCGGCGGCTCCGGCAAGACCCGGCTCGCCGAGGTGGCCGCGCTGCGCGCCGTCGGCCCCGCCGCCTGGATCGCCGAACTCGCCCCGCTCGACGACCCCGAGGCGCTCCCCGGCGCCGTGCTCTCCGCGCTCCGCCTCCGCGAGATCAGCCTGATCAGCCGCGACGGCCTGCCCCTCCAGGACGATCCGACCGCCCACCTCGTGGAGCACCTCGCCCGCCGCCCCCTGCTCCTCGTCCTCGACAACTGCGAGCACGTGATCGGCGCGGCCGCCGCCCTCGCCGAGACCCTCCTCACCCACTGCCCGCGGCTCCGCATCCTCGCCACCAGCCGCGAACCCCTCGGCGTCCCCGGCGAATCGGTCCGCCCCGTCGAGCCCCTCCCGCCCGACCCGGCCCACCGCCTCTTCGCCGAGCGCGCCCGCGCCGTACGCCCCTCCTTCGACCCGGCCGCCGACGCCGACACCGTCGACGAGATCTGCCGTCGCCTCGACGGTCTGCCGCTCGCCATCGAACTGGCCGCCGCCCGCCTCCGGCTGCTCACCCCCCGCCAGATCGCGGACCGCCTCGACGACCGGTTCCGGCTCCTCACCTCCGGCTCCCGCACGGTCCTGCCCCGCCAGCAGACCCTCCGCGCGGTCGTCGACTGGTCCTGGGACCTGCTCGAACCCGCCGAGCGCACCCTGCTCCGCCAGGTCTCCGTCTTCGCCGGCGGCTGGGACCTCGCCGCCGCCGAGGCACTGGCCCCCGCGGCGGCCGACACCCCCGGGGCGGCCGACACCCCCGGCGCGGCCGACACCCTGGGCGCGCTCGTCGACAAGTCGCTGGTCGTGGCCGCGCCCACCGACGAGGGCGAGATGCGCTACCGCCTCCTGGAGACCATCCACGAGTACGCCGCCGAGCGGGCCGCCGAGACCCCCGCCCTCCTCGCCGCCACCGGGGCCGCCCACACCGCCCACTTCACGGCCCTCGCCGAGGAGGCCGAGCCGAAGCTGCGGTCCGGGGAGCAGCTCCCCTGGATCGACCGGATCGAGCGGGACCTCGACAACATCCGCGCAGCGCTCCACCGCGTCCTCGTCGCCGCCCCCGACGAGGCCGCCGCCCACCGCCTGGTCTTCGCCATGGGCTGGTTCTGGTGGTTGCGCAACTACCGCCCCGAGGCCCTGGCCTGGGTCGACCGCGCGACCGCCCTCGGCGAGGACCCCGACGACCCGGCCGACCCCCGGTACTGGCCGCGCATGCACCTGCGCATGCTCCACTTCTTCCTCGCCGTCGAGAGCCATACGGCCGCCCACTACCGCGACGACCCCGACGCCCTCGCCCTGGTCGGCCGGGTGCGCGCCGCGTTCGGCGCCGAGCCGGGCCCCGAGGGCGCCCGCTTCCCGGGCATGCTCTGGCCGTTCACCGCGTACCTCACCGAGGAACCGGCGCGGATCCGCGCCCTGCTGGACTCCTCCGTCGCCAACTGCCGCCGCCACGGCGGCGACTGGGAGGTCGGCGTCAGCCTGATGTTCCGTACGCACCTGGTCGTCGACATGCCGGGCGGCATGTCCGGCGGCGTCGCCGGGATCGACGAGGACCTGGCCGAACTCCGCGTCCTCTCCCGGCGCGTCGGCGACCGCTGGATGGGCGCCCAGATCGCGAGCGCCGCCGCCGAGGCCAACATGATGCGCGGCCGCCACGAGGAGGCGGGAGAGGCGTACGAGGAGGCCCTCGGCCTGGCCCGCGAGGTCGGCGCCCACGCCGAGACCCCGTTCCTCATCGCCCGGCTCGCCGAACTCGCCTATCGCGCCGGTGACATGGAGGCCGCCGCGAAGGGGCTCGAAGAGGCCTCGCGGGAGGCCGAGCGCTACCACGTACGGGACACCGAGATGTTCGTGTGCTTCCTGGGTGCGGCCGTCGCCTTCCACCTCGGTGACGTCGAGGCGGCCCGTGCCCGGCTGGAGACCGCGGGCAGCCTGGTCGACACCGGCCCCGCGCCCCCGCACTTCGCGGCGGTGCTGGCCGGACTCGGCGCTCGCGTCGAGGCGTACGAGGGCAGGGGCGCCGCCGCCACGGCCTCCGCCGCCGCCGCGCTGCGCGCCGCCCGGGACGTCCAGTGCGCGGACCTCATCGTCGCGGCGCTCGGCGAGGGGCTCGCGGTCACCCTGGCCGAGGCGGACGAACCGGCCCTCGCGGTGACGGTCCTGGCCGCCGTCGACTCCTGGCGCCACGAGCTGCCCCGCTCGGTCCCGGAGCTGCGGGAGGCCGAGGACGTGACGGCGCGGGCGCTCGCCGCCCTCGGCCCGGCCGGCGTCGCCGCCGCCCGCGCCGCCGGCACGGACCTCGGCCCCGACGACGTCCTGGCACTCGCCGCCGCCTACACCGGCACGGCGGCGCCTGAGGGACCGGGGCGGGTCAGGAGCAGCTGATCCGGGACTGCGCCCAGTCGGCGACCGCGGCCCGGCCGAGGGGCGTGTGCTCCTCCACCACGAGCCGGATCGTGGAGCGGCCCGTGATGTCGACGTGCACCGGGAGCGGCGGGTCGCCCGCCCGGACCACGTCGGAGCGCCAGAGCCGTTCGCCGTCCCCGTAGACGGAGAAGCGGACGCCGGCCTGCGGGCCCAGCAGGCCGCTGATGTCGTCGATGCCGACGACCGCGTCGTAGCTCGTGCACTGCCGGTTGAGGTTGACGAACAGCGAGGACGGCGCGTGCACGCTCACCCCGTGGGCGTACCGGGTGCCGCCGATCGAGGGGCCGTTCCGCGGCCACATCCAGCTGCTGTCGGAGAGGGACACCTCGGGCTTGGTGCCGTCGCCGAAGATCCCGTACTCCAGCTCGTTGACCTGGTAGACGACGGGCGGCGCGGGCGGAGGCGGCTTCGGAGACGTCTTCTCGGGGCTGGGCGTCGGCTTGGGCGTCGGCTTCGGGGTAGGCGTCGGCGTCGGCTCGGGACTGGGCGTCGGTGTCGCTGTCGGCTTCGGAGGCGTTGTGGGCGTCGGCGTCGGGCTCGGCTTCGGGGAAGGCTTCTCCGGGCTGGGCGTCGGCGTCGGCTCGGGCGTCGGAGTCGGCTTCGGCGCGGGCTTCGGCGGATCGGACGCGACAGGCGGAGGCGGCGGTACGGGCGCGGGCGTCGGCTTCGCCGGGGGAGCGGGCTCCGGCGGTACGACGGGGGCGACGACCGGCTGCGTGGGCTTGGGCGCGGCGACGGGCTGCGGGTCGCCGGCCATGGCCCAGACGAGCCCGGCGGCCGCGGCGACGGCCAGACCGGCCGCGATCCCGGCCTTCGCGGGCATGCCGAGCCCCTCGGCGGCGGCACCGCCCGAGCTCGCGCCTCCGGAGGCCCCTCCGGACGCGCCCGACGCCGCGGCGGCCGCGCCCGCGCCGGCGGCACCGACGGCACCGCCCGCGACGACACCGGCGGCCTTGAGGGAGTACCCGGCGGCGAACCAGCCGATGACGGCGACCGGCAGCAGCGCGGGGATCCCGGCGTTCACATGGGCCAGCTCACCGGCGGCGAGCCGGCACTTGGCGCACTCCTCCAGGTGCTTGCGCAGCCCGCGCTCGGCCCGCATCCGCAGCCCGCCGCGCGCGTAGGCGCCGAGCCGGTCCGCGTACCGGGCGCAGTCGCCGCCCGAGGTGAGGGACTGGCTGACGTGGGCCTGGAGGTAGGCCTGCTTGAGGCCCTCGCGGGCCCGGCTGGCGAGCACGGCCGTGGCGTTGGCGGTCAGTCCGAAGAGCGGGGCGACGTCGCTCGGCGACTCCTCCTCGACGGTGGTGTGCCACAGCACGGCCTGCCAGCGCTCGGGGAGCGAGCGGAAGGCCTGCATGGCGAGCGACTGCTCGGCCTCGTGCATGGCCCGTACGTCGGCGCCGAGGTCCATCGTGTCGTGGTCGGAGACCTCGGAGGAGCGGGAGGCCTCCGCGGCGAAGACGGCGAAGTCCTCGACGAGGTGCTCGCGCTTCTGCGTCCTGGCCCAGTTCGCCGCGACCCGCCGGACGGTGGTCATGAGGTAGGCGCGCACGGCCTGTTCGGGCCCGGCCCCGCCGCGTACCGCCTGGAGGGTGCGGGCGAAGACCTCGGCGGTGAGGTCGTCGGCGGTGTGCGCGTCGCGGCAGCAGGTGCGCGCGTACCGCCGGACGGCCTCGGAGTGGCGCCGGAACAGCTCCTCGTACGCGGAGTCGTCGCCGTCCCGCATGAGCTGGACGAGTTCGGCGTCGGAGGGCGGCAGCTCGACGGGCGGCGGAAGGACACCGCCGGACTCGTCGGCGGGATCGTCCCCGACCTGGTCCGCCCGGGCGTCGTCCGCCCCCGCGACGACCCCGACCCCGGCACCCGCACCGGCACCAGGCCCGGCACCCGACTTGCCCTCGCGCTGCGACGGAACGCTCGCCTCGACGGTCCCCGCCCCGGTCCCCGGCCCGCTCACAGGCGCACCGGAGAGGCTTCCCGGGCCACCCTGGCTCGGCACCTGACGGGGAGGCAGACCCCCGGTCTCCGCGCCGCCGCCGCTGCCCAGCGGATCGTCCCGACCGTCACCGCTCATCGCGGAAGCCCCCGTACGCACGCCCAGACCCGAACACCGGCCAAGACTGCCACAGAGCGCGGGCACGCCGAAGCGGCGCGTCCACTTACCACTCGTCCGGGGCGACTTCCTGTATCCGGGCGTAACCGCTCACACGTTCGTGCGATGCTCGTTGGTCCGCCCGGAGCACAGCAACGCCCCGCACCACAGCAAACACCCCGCACCACAAGGGCGCCCGGGCGCTACCGGGAGCGCAGCCCCTCGAGCAGGATGTCGAGGAGCCGCGTCGAGGCGGCCGCCTGCTGCACCGCGTCCGGCAGGGCCGGGGCCGCGGTGGCGATGACGAGCAGCACGTCGGCCACGGTCACGTCGGCCCGCAGCTCGCCCGCCTCACGCGCCCGGTCGACGAGCCGGCCGACGACGTCGAGCAGCTCCGCCGCCCCCGCGTCGTCCCGCTCCTCGGCCGGCACCGCGCGCGGCGCGATCACCCGCGCGTCGGGATCGGCGACACCCCGCTGGAACGGCACCCGGGCGGCGTCCTCCGCGGCGTCGGCGCCGACCGGCCCCGAGGGGTCGTCCACACCCACCCGCAGCACCTGCGGCGGCAGCAGCCGGCCCGCACCCGAGGCCACCGAGGTCCGCAGGAACCGGGAGAGCGCCGACCACGGCTCGTCCTCCTGGCCCAGCGCGGCCCGTGCCTGCTCGGTCAGCCGGGAGGTCTCCTCCTCGGCTATCCGCCGCACCAGCACGTCCTTGCTGGGGAAGCGCCGGTAGACGGTGCCGACACCCACCCGGGCGCGGCGCGCCACGTCCTCCATCGGCGCCCCGTAACCGAGCTCGCCGAAGACCTCGCGCGCGGCCCGCAGCACGTGCTCCAGATTGCGCTGGGCATCCACCCGCAGCGGCGCGGACCTGCCGCCCGCCAACGGGGACACCGCCCCGGCACCCTGGCCGTCGTCGGCGGTCGCCGTCCCGACGACCGACTGCCACCGTGAATCCTGAATCTGCATAAGCGTTCCCCCGCTCATGATGTCTCCCCCCGGAGACTCCCCGCCCTGACACGGGGCTTCCGGTCCGTGAGCGCTTCGGTCCACGCGCACCCGTCCGACACCCCGATGAAGTACGAACATAGTTGAGTCCGGGTCAATTCAGAAGGGGGAGTTCCGTACGGTGCGCCCCCCGATCGGAGCAAGGACCGGAAGACTCCCGATTCCGACCCCACCACCCACCCGTCACGCCCACTGTGACCTGCACCGTTCGCCCCGCACCCCGCTTGCGCGCCACCCCGCGCCTCCGTACCCCTCCGGTCACACAATTTGTCAGGCCTGTGGACAAACAACGGACGGCGTTGCGTCATGGGACAGTGACGGAACCTGCGCGCATTCTCGTGGTCGGCGGTGGCTACGTCGGCATGTACACCGCGCTGCGCCTCCAGCGGCAGCTCCGGGCCGAGCTCAGAGCCGGCACCGTCGAGATCGTGGTGGTCACCCCCGATCCCTACATGACGTACCAGCCGTTCCTGCCCGAGGCCGCGGCCGGCTCCATCTCCCCGCGCCACGTCGTCGTCCCCCTCCGCCGGGTCCTCGACCGCTGCCGGATCCTCATCGGCGAGGTCGGCTCGATCGACCACGCCAAGCGGACCGCGGCCCTCTCCACCCTCGCCACCGAGGAGGAGGGCACCGGCGGCATCGAGCTCGTCTACGACGAGCTGGTGCTCGCCCCCGGCTCCGTCTCCCGCACCCTCCCGGTCCCCGGCCTCGCCGACCACGGCATCGGCTTCAAGACCGTCGAGGAGGCCATCGGCCTGCGCAATCACGTCATCGAGCAGATGGACATCGCCTCCTCCACCCGTGACCCCGCGCTCCGCGACGCCGCCCTCACCTTCGTCTTCGTCGGCGGCGGCTACGCGGGCGTGGAGGCCCTCGGCGAGCTGGAGGACATGGCCCGCTACACCTCGCGGTACTACCACAACGTCAAGCCCGAGGACCTGAAATGGGTCCTCGTCGAGGCCTCGGACCGGATCCTCCCCGAGGTCGGCGAGGCCATGGGCAAGTACGCCATCCGCGAGCTCCGCGGCCGCAACATCGACGTCCGTCTGGAGACCCGCCTCGAATCCTGCGAGGACCGGGTCGCCGTCCTCAGCGACGGCACCCGCCTGCCCACCCGTACCGTCGTCTGGACCGCCGGCGTCAAGCCCGCCCCCGTCCTCGCCGCCAGCGACCTGCCCCTGAACGGACGCGGCCGGCTCCGCTGCACCGCCCACCTCGCCGTCGAAGGCGTCGAGCACGCCTGGGCGGCGGGCGACGCGGCCGCCGTCCCCGACGTCACCTCCGGAGAACCCGGCAAGGAATGCGCCCCCAACGCCCAGCACGCCGTCCGCCAGGCCAAGGTCCTCGCCGAGAACGTCGCCGCCTCCCTGAGCGGCCGCCCGCTCACGGAGTACGCGCACGCGTACGCGGGGTCCGTCGCCTCCCTCGGCCTCCACAAGGGAGTGGCCCACGTCTACGGACGTAAACTCAAGGGCTACCCGGCCTGGTTCATGCACCGCGCCTACCACCTCAGCCGGGTCCCGACCTTCAACCGCAAGGCCCGCGTCCTCGCCGAATGGACCCTTTCCGGCCTGTTCAAGCGGGAAATCGTCTCTCTCGGTTCGCTGGAACACCCGCGCGCCGAATTCGAACTCGCCGCCGCACCGCCACCCGACCACGGCGACAAGCCGTCGTCCTGACATCACTGTCAGTGCACTCGTCCACACTGGACGTGTGACCATAGGTGGGCTCACACCTGCACAGCGTGACTCTGCACGGCACCGACACCACGAGGCATACAGATCCGTGAACTTCACCCGTTGGAGCGCCCGGCTCCCCGGCACGCAGCGCCGCGCGGCGCGGGGGACCGAAGGCTCCGTGCCCGCCGCCCGCGGTGAGTACGGGCAGCAGCTGGAGCATGTGGCCGACGAAACCGACCAGGCGACCGACATCCCCGCCCTGGAGGACTTCTCCGTACGGGAGCTCCTCGGCCGGCTCCCCGGCCTGGTCGCCCTCGTGTACGGCCCGGAGCACCGCATCGCGTACGTCAACGACGCCTACGCCGCCGCCTTCGGCCCCCGCCCCGCGGGCGCCACCGTCGCCGACACCTGCCCCGAGGCCGAGGACCTCGGCCTGCTGCCCCTCATGGACCAGGTCCTGCGCAGCGGAAAGCCCCGCACGGTCAAGTCCCGCCGCACCCAGGACGGCGGCTCGTACACGGTCACATGCCTGCCCGTCGACAGCCCCCACATCGAGGGCGGAGTCCTCGTCCACGCCGCCGACGTCACCGACCACGCCGAGGCCGCCGAGCGCCTCCGCGCCAGCGAGCGCCGCCACCGCGAGACCGCCGTCACCCTCCAGCGCTCCCTGCTCCCGCAGGAGCTGGAGCAGCCCGACGACCTGCGGATCGCCGCCACCTACCAGCCCGGCGGCACGGACGCGGCCGTCGGCGGCGACTGGTACGACGTGATCACCCTCGGAGCCGGCCGCACCGCGCTCGTCATCGGCGACGTGATGGGCCGCGGCGTGCGCGCCGCCGCCGTCATGGGCCAGCTCCGCACCGCCGTCCGGGCCTACGCCCGCCTGGACCTGCCCCCGCACGAGGTGCTCCAGCTCCTCGACGGCCTCGCCGCCGAGATCGACGCCAGCCAGATCGCCACCTGCGTCTACGCGATCCACGACCCCAGCGAGGGCAAGCTGGTGTACGCCTCGGCCGGCCATCTCCCGATCCTCGTACGGGACGAGGACGGCACCGTGCGCCGCGCCGAAGACCCCACAGGCCCGCCCCTCGGCACCGGCGGCTGGCTGCACGCCTCGGGCTCCATCGCCCTGCCGCCCGGCTCCACCGCCGTCCTCTACACCGACGGCCTGGTCGAGCGCCGCCGCGAGGACATCGACGAGGGCGTCGCCGCCCTGGCCCGCGCCCTCTCCGGCGCGAGCGGCACCCCGCAGGTGGTCTGCGACCGGCTGCTCCGCGCCCTGGGCGTCACCGCCGAGCACGACGACGACGTGGCCGTCCTCGTCGTCCAGCACCCGTCCCGACAGGGCTCGGACGCCGAGCTCTTCCACAACGCCGCCCTGGAGCTCCTCGGCGGAGTGGAGGCCGCACCCCGCGCGCGTGCCTTCGCCTCCGGCGTCCTGTCGTCCTGGCGCTTCCCGGTCGAGCTGCGCGACCTGGGCGTCCTCGCCACCAGCGAGCTCGTGGCGAACTCCCTCCAGCACGGCACCCCGCCCATGCGGCTGCGCCTGCGCCGCACGGACCGCCGGCTGATCATCGAGGTCACGGACGGGGACGACCACCTGCCCCGCCGCCGCAGGGCGGAATCGGAGGACGAGGCGGGTCGCGGTATCTCGATCATCGCGACGATCGCCTCGTCCTGGGGGAGCCGCCGCACACCGGGCGGCGGCAAAGCGGTGTGGTGCGAGTTCGCCCTGCCGAACAAGCCCCGGGGAGTGTCCGGCTAGGCGGCGGCCTCCACCTTCCGCTCCGGCTGGTGCCGCGCCACGACCTTCGAGGGCTTGGCGGCGGTGAGCGACGGCTGGTTCTGCTCGGGGGTCAGCTGCCGGCCGAGCCGGACCGCGAGGAACGTGATGCCGAGCGAGAAGAGCACGAAGGTCACGATGTACGGACCGTGCAGCGCGGCCCCCATGGGCCCGCCCACGGCCGGACCGACGGCCAGCGCGAGCTGCTTGACCAGGGCGAAGGCCGAGTTGTACTGCCCGACCATCGACTCCGGCGCCAGATCGGCCACCAGCGGCGCCACGGTCGGCGACAGCATCGCCTCGCCGAGCCCGAAGAGCGCGTACGTGGAGACGAACGCCGCGGTCGCCATGGCCTGGCTGCCGTGCCCGAGCCCCGCGTACCCCGCGATGAGCCACGCCACGGTCCAGATCAGACCGACGGCCGCGATCACCCGGGTCCGCTTGCGGCGCTCGACGAACTTCAGCACCAGGAACTGGGCGGCGACGATGACGGCCGTGTTGGCGGCCAGCGCGATCCCGAGCGTGGACGGCTCGATTCCGGCGGCCTCCGTGCCGTAGGCGGCGAGACCCGACTCGAACTGTCCGTAGCAGGCGAAGAAGAGGACGAAGCCGAGGACGCACAGCTGCACCATCGCCTTGTGCCCGAGCAGCGCGCGGACGCCGCCACCCTTGCCGCCCTCGGAGGGACGGGTCCCCCGGAACGCGGGGGAGCCCGGCATCCGGACGGTCCCCACGACCGCCGCGAGCACCAGGAACATCGCCGCCTCGATCGAGAACAGCAGGATGAAGCTGCCCGGCCGGCTCGTGTCGACGAGCAGGCCGCCGATCAGACCACCGACACCGAGGCCGAGGTTCTGCAGGAAGAACTGCGTGGCGAAGGCCCGGGTCCGGCCCACCGGCGTCGAGCACCAGACGATCATCGTGGCGAGGGCCGGCTGGAGCACGGCCGTACCGGCACCGAGCAGCGCCGCGGCCGCCACGGCCGCCGGCACGCTCGACGCGAAGCCCATGGCGACCGCACCCACGGCGGCCACGACGGACGCCACGAGCAGTACGGGCACCGGCCCGCGCCGGTCGATGGTCCGCCCGCTGAAGGGCAGCACCACGAGCGCGGCCATGGCGAAGACGGCGAGAACGATGCCCGCGGTCGCCGCGCCCAGATCCCGCACCTGGGCGACGTACACATAGAGGTACGGCACGGTGAAGCCGAGTCCGAACGCGCTCAGCGCGCTGCCTGCCTGAATACGGCGCATCGCAGCGCCCCTCGCCTTGGTCACACTCACCCACTTCGGTCGCAGGTTCAGAGGTGTAGCCCTGAACCTTGAAGACTTCAACACTAAAGTTAGAGCCTTAACAGTACACACCGAAGGACTTCAACGCCAACGAGACCCGTGGGATACTCGCCGCATGTCCGACACCCCCGAGCGGTCCGGCCCGCAGGCCCCCCAGGAACCGACCCTCGACGAGCAGATCGCCGCCTATCAGCGCGAGTACCGCGACCTCGACCCCCAGGTGGAGAAGGTCGTCTCGGCCCTCGGCCGGCTGAACCGCCGGATGAACGTGGCGTACGGCCGCCAGCTCGCCGAGCTCGGCATCAGCAACGCCGAGTGGGAGGTCCTCAAGACTCTGGTCCTCGCCGGAGCGCCCTACCGTCTGGGCCCGGGCGAGCTGGCCAAGCGACTGGGCCTGACCCCGGCGGCGATGACCCACCGCATCGACCGCATGGCCGGCGAGGGCCTGGTCACCCGCGACCGCGACGAGAGCAACCGCGTCCGCGTGATCGTCGAGCTCACGGACGAGGGCCGCTCGAAGTGGCTGGAGGCCATGCGCATGGCCACGGACTTCGAGGAGGACCTGCTCCAGGACCTCACGGCAGAGGAGAAGGGCGTCCTCGGCGAGGTGCTCATCCGCCTCCTGCGCCGCGTGGAGCTCACCCAGCCGGACGCCGGCGGCCGCCTCACGGACCTGGACTGACGCCACCACGCGCAGCCACCGGCCGGGGGTTGACACGCCCCCGCCGGATACGTAATGTTCTCCGAGTTGTCACGGAGCCGGAACGGTTCTTCGACAGCCACTCCCGCCGCTGATGCGGCACCTCTACTCAGCACGATCTCCCCACCGGGACGAATTTCGGCATGCCGAAATTCAATTCGAAAGACTCGATTATGAGTTGACGGGGGAATCCGCTAGAGTTTGAGACGTCGGAACGGCCCAACAGCCGGAAAGACAAACCCCGCTGACTGGGGGTCAGACGCCGAAAGGATCTGATAGAGTCGGAAACGCCGGAAGGGCCTGAAGCGAAAGCGAACAGGACCGGAAAGCACCGAGGAAATCGGATCGAAAACATCTGATAAGCTTCGGAACGAAGGGAAGCCCGGAGGAAAGCCCGAGAGGGTGAGTACAAAGGAAGCGTCCGTTCCTTGAGAACTCAACAGCGTGCCAAAAATCAACGCCAGATTAGTTGATACCCCGTCCATCTTCGGATGGTCGAGGTTCCTTTGAAAAAGTCCACCCCTAGCCGGGTGGCACACAGCGAGGACGCTGTGAACGATCGGTCTTATTCCGACTCGATCGTTCCGCTCAACGCGAGTGTATCGCCGGATTACCGGCAAACATTCACGGAGAGTTTGATCCTGGCTCAGGACGAACGCTGGCGGCGTGCTTAACACATGCAAGTCGAACGATGAAGCCCTTCGGGGTGGATTAGTGGCGAACGGGTGAGTAACACGTGGGCAATCTGCCCTTCACTCTGGGACAAGCCCTGGAAACGGGGTCTAATACCGGATAACACCGGCTTCCGCATGGAAGCTGGTTAAAAGCTCCGGCGGTGAAGGATGAGCCCGCGGCCTATCAGCTTGTTGGTGGGGTAATGGCCTACCAAGGCGACGACGGGTAGCCGGCCTGAGAGGGCGACCGGCCACACTGGGACTGAGACACGGCCCAGACTCCTACGGGAGGCAGCAGTGGGGAATATTGCACAATGGGCGAAAGCCTGATGCAGCGACGCCGCGTGAGGGATGACGGCCTTCGGGTTGTAAACCTCTTTCAGCAGGGAAGAAGCGAAAGTGACGGTACCTGCAGAAGAAGCGCCGGCTAACTACGTGCCAGCAGCCGCGGTAATACGTAGGGCGCAAGCGTTGTCCGGAATTATTGGGCGTAAAGAGCTCGTAGGCGGCTTGTCACGTCGGGTGTGAAAGCCCGGGGCTTAACCCCGGGTCTGCATCCGATACGGGCAGGCTAGAGTGTGGTAGGGGAGATCGGAATTCCTGGTGTAGCGGTGAAATGCGCAGATATCAGGAGGAACACCGGTGGCGAAGGCGGATCTCTGGGCCATTACTGACGCTGAGGAGCGAAAGCGTGGGGAGCGAACAGGATTAGATACCCTGGTAGTCCACGCCGTAAACGTTGGGAACTAGGTGTTGGCGACATTCCACGTCGTCGGTGCCGCAGCTAACGCATTAAGTTCCCCGCCTGGGGAGTACGGCCGCAAGGCTAAAACTCAAAGGAATTGACGGGGGCCCGCACAAGCAGCGGAGCATGTGGCTTAATTCGACGCAACGCGAAGAACCTTACCAAGGCTTGACATATACCGGAAAGCATTAGAGATAGTGCCCCCCTTGTGGTCGGTATACAGGTGGTGCATGGCTGTCGTCAGCTCGTGTCGTGAGATGTTGGGTTAAGTCCCGCAACGAGCGCAACCCTTGTCCTGTGTTGCCAGCATGCCCTTCGGGGTGATGGGGACTCACAGGAGACCGCCGGGGTCAACTCGGAGGAAGGTGGGGACGACGTCAAGTCATCATGCCCCTTATGTCTTGGGCTGCACACGTGCTACAATGGCCGGTACAAAGAGCTGCGATGCCGCGAGGCGGAGCGAATCTCAAAAAGCCGGTCTCAGTTCGGATTGGGGTCTGCAACTCGACCCCATGAAGTCGGAGTTGCTAGTAATCGCAGATCAGCATTGCTGCGGTGAATACGTTCCCGGGCCTTGTACACACCGCCCGTCACGTCACGAAAGTCGGTAACACCCGAAGCCGGTGGCCCAACCCCTTGTGGGAGGGAGCTGTCGAAGGTGGGACTGGCGATTGGGACGAAGTCGTAACAAGGTAGCCGTACCGGAAGGTGCGGCTGGATCACCTCCTTTCTAAGGAGCACAGTACCGATTGCAGACAAACGTGCTGCACGGTCAGCTCATGGGTGGAACGTTGATTAGTTGGCACGGTCTCAAGGATCTCCTCACAAGTACTGCTTCGGCGTGGAAAGTGACGGGGATGCGGAGGATCGTGCCTGGCACGTTGTTGGGTATCTGAGGGTACGGCCGTATGGTCGTTGCCTTCGTGATGCCGGCCCCAGTGAACTCATCGGCTTGTCCGGTGGGGTGATGGGTGGCTGGTCGTTGTTTGAGAACTACACAGTGGACGCGAGCATCTGTGGCCAAGTTTTTAAGGGCGCACGGTGGATGCCTTGGCACCAGGAACCGATGAAGGACGTGGGAGGCCACGATAGTCCCCGGGGAGCCGTCAACCAGGCTTTGATCCGGGGGTTTCCGAATGGGGAAACCCGGCAGTCGTCATGGGCTGTCACCCATGCCTGAACACATAGGGCATGTGGAGGGAACGAGGGGAAGTGAAACATCTCAGTACCCTCAGGAAGAGAAAACAACCGTGATTCCGGGAGTAGTGGCGAGCGAAACCGGATGAGGCCAAACCGTATGCGTGTGATACCCGGCAGGGGTTGCGCATGCGGGGTTGTGGGATCTCTCTTTCACAGTCTGCCGGCTGTGAGACGAGTCAGAAACCGTTGATGTAGGCGAAGGACATGCGAAAGGTCCGGCGTAGAGGGTAAGACCCCCGTAGCTGAAACATTAACGGCTCGTTTGAGAGACACCCAAGTAGCACGGGGCCCGAGAAATCCCGTGTGAATCTGGCGGGACCACCCGCTAAGCCTAAATATTCCCTGGTGACCGATAGCGGATAGTACCGTGAGGGAATGGTGAAAAGTACCGCGGGAGCGGAGTGAAATAGTACCTGAAACCGTGTGCCTACAAGCCGTGGGAGCGTCGGAAACAAGCTTGCTTGTTTCTCGTGACTGCGTGCCTTTTGAAGAATGAGCCTGCGAGTTTGCGGTGTGTTGCGAGGTTAACCCGTGTGGGGAAGCCGTAGCGAAAGCGAGTCCGAATAGGGCGATTTAGTAGCGCGCTCAAGACCCGAAGCGGAGTGATCTAGCCATGGGCAGGTTGAAGCGGAGGTAAGACTTCGTGGAGGACCGAACCCACCAGGGTTGAAAACCTGGGGGATGACCTGTGGTTAGGGGTGAAAGGCCAATCAAACTCCGTGATAGCTGGTTCTCCCCGAAATGCATTTAGGTGCAGCGTCGTGTGTTTCTTGCCGGAGGTAGAGCACTGGATAGGCGATGGGCCCTACCGGGTTACTGACCTTAGCCAAACTCCGAATGCCGGTAAGTGAGAGCACGGCAGTGAGACTGTGGGGGATAAGCTCCATGGTCGAGAGGGAAACAGCCCAGAGCATCGACTAAGGCCCCTAAGCGTACGCTAAGTGGGAAAGGATGTGGAGTCGCAGAGACAACCAGGAGGTTGGCTTAGAAGCAGCCACCCTTGAAAGAGTGCGTAATAGCTCACTGGTCAAGTGATTCCGCGCCGACAATGTAGCGGGGCTCAAGCGTACCGCCGAAGTCGTGTCATTGCAGCAATAGGGCCAACGCCCGCTGTGATGGGTAGGGGAGCGTCGTGTGCCGGGTGAAGCAGCAGCGGAAGCTAGTTGTGGACGGTTCACGAGTGAGAATGCAGGCATGAGTAGCGATACACACGTGAGAAACGTGTGCGCCGATTGACTAAGGGTTCCTGGGTCAAGCTGATCTGCCCAGGGTAAGTCGGGACCTAAGGCGAGGCCGACAGGCGTAGTCGATGGACAACCGGTTGATATTCCGGTACCCGCTTTGAAACGCCCAATATCGAGCCCATTAATGCTAAGGCCGTGAAGCCGTTCCGGACCCTTCGGGGAAAGGAAAGTGGTGGAGCCGTCGACCCAAGGTGGTAGTAGGTAAGCGATGGGGTGACGCAGGAAGGTAGTCCAGCCCGGGCGGTGGTAGTCCCGGGGTAAGGGTGTAGGGCGTGTGATAGGCAAATCCGTCACACATTAAGCCTGAGACCTGATGCCGAGCCGATTGTGGTGAAGTGGATGATCCTATGCTGTCGAGAAAAGCCTCTAGCGAGTTTCATGGCGGCCCGTACCCTAAACCGACTCAGGTAGTCAGGTAGAGAATACCGAGGCGTTCGGGTGAACTATGGTTAAGGAACTCGGCAAAATGCCCCCGTAACTTCGGGAGAAGGGGGGCCATCACTGGTGATCGGATTTACTCCGTGAGCTGGGGGTGGCCGCAGAGACCAGCGAGAAGCGACTGTTTACTAAAAACACAGGTCCGTGCGAAGCCGTAAGGCGATGTATACGGACTGACGCCTGCCCGGTGCTGGAACGTTAAGGGGACCGGTTAGTCACATTTCGGTGTGGCGAAGCTGAGAACTTAAGCGCCAGTAAACGGCGGTGGTAACTATAACCATCCTAAGGTAGCGAAATTCCTTGTCGGGTAAGTTCCGACCTGCACGAATGGCGTAACGACTTCTCGACTGTCTCAACCATAGGCCCGGTGAAATTGCACTACGAGTAAAGATGCTCGTTTCGCGCAGCAGGACGAAAAGACCCCGGGACCTTTACTACAGTTTGATATTGGTGTTCGGTTCGGCTTGTGTAGGATAGGTGGGAGACTTTGAAGCCGTGACGCCAGTCATGGTGGAGTCGCCGTTGAAATACCACTCTGGTCGTGCTGGATGTCTAACCTCGGTCCGTGATCCGGATCAGGGACAGTGTCTGATGGGTAGTTTAACTGGGGCGGTTGCCTCCCAAAGGGTAACGGAGGCGCCCAAAGGTTCCCTCAGCCTGGTTGGCAATCAGGTGTTGAGTGTAAGTGCACAAGGGAGCTTGACTGTGAGACCGACGGGTCGAGCAGGGACGAAAGTCGGGACTAGTGATCCGGCGGTGGCTTGTGGAAGCGCCGTCGCTCAACGGATAAAAGGTACCCCGGGGATAACAGGCTGATCTTCCCCAAGAGTCCATATCGACGGGATGGTTTGGCACCTCGATGTCGGCTCGTCGCATCCTGGGGCTGGAGTCGGTCCCAAGGGTTGGGCTGTTCGCCCATTAAAGCGGTACGCGAGCTGGGTTTAGAACGTCGTGAGACAGTTCGGTCTCTATCCGCTGTGCGCGTAGGAATATTGAGAAGGGCTGTCCCTAGTACGAGAGGACCGGGACGGACGAACCTCTGGTGTGCCAGTTGTCCTGCCAAGGGCATGGCTGGTTGGCTACGTTCGGGAGGGATAACCGCTGAAAGCATCTAAGCGGGAAGCCTGCTTCAAGATGAGTATTCCCACCTCCTTGAGAGGGTAAGGCTCCCAGTAGACCACTGGGTTGATAGGCCGGATGTGGAAGCCCAGTAATGGGTGGAGCTGACCGGTACTAATAGGCCGAGGGCTTGTCCTCAGTTGCTCGCGTCCACTGTGTTAGTTCTGAAGTAACGAACACGCCCCCTTTGGGTGGTGCGGCGGTTCATATCTTCATAGAGTTTCGGTGGTCATAGCGTTAGGGAAACGCCCGGTTACATTCCGAACCCGGAAGCTAAGCCTTTCAGCGCCGATGGTACTGCAGGGGGGACCCTGTGGGAGAGTAGGACGCCGCCGAACAATCATTGTGGGAAAGCCCCGCACCTTATGGTGCGGGGCTTTTCTGCGTTCAGGGCCAGAAATCTGGTCCAGGAATCCGGTCCGGAAACGCCGGCCGTCAGGCCGGCGCTACCAATTGGGTGTCGTAGGCCAGGATGACCGCCTGGACGCGGTCGCGGGCGCCCGTCTTCGCGAGGATGCGGCCGATGTGGGTCTTCACCGTGGACTCCGCGAGATGGAGACGCTCGGCGATCTCCGTGTTCGTCCAGCCCTGGCCGACGACCGTGAGGATCTCGCGCTCCCGTTCCGTGAGGGAGGAGAGACGTGGGTCCTCCTGGGGCGGGGCCGCCGTCGCTGCGGACTGCGGCAAGTGGTGGATGTAGGCGTCCAGGAGACGGCGCGTCAGGCTCGGAGCCACGACCGCGTCGCCGCTCGCGACCGCGCGGATGCCCGCGAGGAGCTCCTCCGGCTGGGCGTCCTTCACCAGGAAGCCGCTCGCGCCGGCGCGGAGGCCCTCGTACGCGTACTCGTCGAGGTCGAACGTGGTGACGATGAGGATCCGGGTGCGGGCGCCCGTCGTGACGATGCGGCGGGTGGCCTCGATGCCGTCGAGGCCGGGCATCCGGATGTCCATCAGGACGACGTCGGGGTGGTGGCGGTCGACCAGACGGATCGCCTCGGTGCCGTTCGAGGCCTCGCCGACGACCGTCATGTCGTCCTGGCTCTCGAGGAGCATGCGGAAGCCGAAGCGTTGCATCGGCTGGTCGTCCGCGATGAGTACGGTCGTCACGAGGGGGAGTCCTCAAGGGGGAGTCGGAGACGGACCTGCCAGCCGCCGGCCGGCAGGGGGCCGCAGGTGAGATGGCCGTCGTAGAGGGCCGCGCGTTCGCGCATGCCCGTGAGGCCCTGGCCGGGGGCGGTGGCGGGAGCGGGGGCCGTGGTGCTCTGCGTGCCCGTGTCGGTCACCTCTGCCAGGAGTTCCTTCGGGGTGTACGCCAGCCGTACGGTCGCCCTTGCCGACGGGCCCGCGTGCTTGAGCGTGTTCGTGAGGGCTTCCTGGATCACCCGGTAGACCGTCAGTTGGGCGCCTGGTGCGAGGGGTTGGGCGGTCGGCTCGCCCTGGATGTCGAGCTCCACCGCGAGGCCCGCCTTCCGTACGCCGGTGAGGAGGGTGTCCAGGTCGGCCAGGGTGGGCTGGGGGTCGCGGACCGCTTCCTGTTCGTCGTCGCGCAGGACGCCGAGGAGGCGGCGGAGGTCGTCCAGGGCCTGGCGGCTCGTCGTGCCGATGGCGTCGAGGGCCTGGGCGGCGCGCTCGGGGCTCTTGGCCGCCGCGTACCGGCCGCCGTCCGCGAGACCGGTGATGACCGAGAGGTTGTGGCCGATGATGTCGTGCATCTCGCGGGCGATCCTGGTGCGTTCGGCGGCGGCGGCGAGCCTGACCTCCTGGTCGCGTTCGATCTCCAGCCGGCGGGCCCGGTCGACGAGTCCCGCGGTGTGGTCCCTGCGGGAGCGGACCACGATGCCGAGGAGGGCGACGAGCGCGTACGCCCACAGGGTGGGGACGACGCGCTGGTCCCAGGTCTCGCGGGGGAAGCGGACCGCGCCCGTCACGAGCGGCGGCAGGATGAGGGCGAAGGCCCAGAGGAGTGCGCGGGGCGGGCGGGTGAGCGCGAGGTGGAAGACCGGGATCATCTGGAGGTAGCCGGCCTGGAGGAAGGCTCCCGTGCTGTCGCTGACGAGCGCCGCGCAGGCCATCACGGCGAGGACGGCCATGGGCCGCCGGCGGCGCCAGTAGAGCGGCAGGGTGAGGGCCAGGCTCGTGGCGAACACGAGCCAGACGGGGACGGACGGGTCGGGGGCGGTGTTCCGCCAGCCGCCGGACGCGTCCACGAGCGCCGCCCCCGTCCAGAAGAGCGTCACGGCGGCGTCCCACACCGCGGGGCGCCGGGCGTCGAAGGCGCGTGCCCGGGCCAGCAGGCGCTGGATGTACCTGCTCAGGCCCGTCGCCTCGGCAGTCGTCTCCTGTGTGGTCACCCGGTCATCATCCTCATACGTCGCGGGACTTGAGCAACAGGGCGGGGACGGCGAGGGTCGCGGCCGCCCACAGGAGCAGGGCGAGGAGTGCGGCGCCGGGCGAGGCCGCGCCGGGCATCGGGGTCGCGGAGCCGAGGGCTCCGGCCGCCTGGGTGGGGAAGTACCGGATGGCCGTGTCCATGGCCTCGTACGGGAGCATCCCGAGGATCTCGGGCACGATCAGGACCCCTCCGACGAACGCGCCGATCGCGCCCGGCACGGAGCGCAGGGTGGCGCCGAGGCCGAGGGCGATGAGGCCGAGGAGCGTGATGCCCGCGGCGTTGCCCGCGATCGCGGCGAGGACGCCGTCGTCGGTGAGGGAGGCGGCCTGGTCGGTGCCGGAGAGGAAGAGCTGGGCGGTGAGGAAGGTGAGGAGGGCGGTGGCGAGGGAGAGTGTGAAGACGGTGGCCGTGTAGACCGCCGCCTTCGCCCACAGGACGGGGAGGCGGCGCGGGACGGCGGTGAAGGAGGCGCGGGCCATGCCCGTCGCGTACTCGCCGGCGGTGACGAGGATGCCGAGGACGGCGAGGGCGATGCCGCCGAGCTGCGAGCCGTAGAGGGTGAGGACGACGGTGTCGACGTCGGAGTCGCCGCCGTCGGCGGTGTAGGTGGTGCCCATGAGGATGCCGACGCCGAGGACGAACGCGATGGCGGTGCCCGCTGTGATCCAGGTGGAGCGAACGGTCCGGAGCTTGTGCCATTCCGCGCGGAGGACGCGGGTGGGGGTCAGGTGGTAGGTCGTGTTCGTCATGCGGAGGCTCCCTGGTATTCGACGGAGTCGCGGGTGAGGTCCATGAACGCCTGCTCCAGCGAGGCGGCCTGCGGGGTGAGTTCGTGGAGGGGGAGGCCGTGGGCGGCGGCCGTGCGGCCGATCTCCGGGGCTTCCAGGCCGGTGACGAGGAGGGTGTCGGGGGCCTCCGTGGTGCAGCGTGCGCCGGGGAGGAGTCCGCGGAGCCGGTCCGCTTCCGGGGTGACGACCTTGACCGAGGCGCCGCCGGAGGTCCGTACGAGTTCGTCGACCGTGGTGTCGGCGAGGAGGCGGCCCTTGCCGATGACGATCAGGTGGTCGGCGGTGAGCGCCATCTCGCTCATGAGGTGGGAGGAGACGAGGACGGTACGGCCTTCGGCGGCCAGGGACTTGAGGAGGGTGCGGATCCAGAGCACGCCCTCGGGATCGAGGCCGTTGACGGGTTCGTCGAGGACGACGGTGGCCGGGTCGCCGAGGAGCGCGGCGGCGATGCCGAGGCGCTGGCCCATGCCGAGGGAGAAGCCTTTGACGCGCTTGCGGGCGACGTGGGTGAGGCCGGTGAGGGCGAGGACCCGGTCCACGCGTGTGTGGGGGATGCCGTGGGTGTGGGCGAGGACCATGAGGTGGTGGTACGCGGAGCGGCCCGGGTGCAGCGAGCGGGCTTCGAGGAGGGCGCCGACCCGGGTGAGCGGGGCGCGGTGGGCGGCGTAGGGGCGGCCGTCGACGGTGGCGTGGCCGCGGGTCGGGGCGTCGAGGCCGAGGATCATGCGGAGAGTGGTGGACTTTCCGGCGCCGTTGGGGCCGAGGAAGCCGGTGACGGCGCCGGGGCGGACGGTGAAGCTGAGGTCCTGGACGACGGTGGTGTCCCCGTACCGCTTGGTGAGGTTCTCTGCTCGGATCATGTCTTCGACGGTAGGGAGCGGGCGGGGGGCGTTCGTCCGACCGGGGGCGGGAGGTCCGGCGCGGGCGTAGTACCGGGGTACGACGGCGGGTGGGCATGGTCTCGGGGAAATGCCCTTGTCAGGAGGGTGTGGGCGTCGTCAGGATCGTCGGCATGGACTATTCGATACGCCCCATCCGCGCCGACGAGTGGGAGAAGACCCGCGAGATCCGGCTGGCCGCCCTTCAGGACCCGGTCGCGCACCTCGCGTTCCTCGACACGTACGAGGCCTCGGTCGAGCGGCCCGACTCCTTCTGGCAGGAGCGGGCGGAGGGTGGTTCCGAGAGCGGCGCCGGGAACGCGCGGCAGTTCGTGGCCGAGGGCCCGGACGGCAGCTGGGCGGGCACGATCACGCTGCTCGTGGAGCGGCCGTCGGACGAGGTGCGCTTCGGTGAGGCGGCGAAGGTCGGACAGACGCACATCGTGGGTGTCTACGTGCGCCCCGAGGCGCGTGGGGCGGGTGTGATCGACGCGCTGTTCCGGGCGGGTGTGGAGTGGTCCTGGTCGCTGGCGGAGCCGGTCGAGCGGGTGCGGTTGTACGTCCACGAGGAGAACGCGCGAGCGGCTGCGTTCTACCGCCGGTTCGGGTTCGTGGCGACGGGCGACCGGGTGCCGGTACCGGGGCATGACACGGCCATGGAGAACGAGTACGAGATCAGGCGCACCTCGCTCAGCGGCTGAGCGAGTCCTCCGGCCAGCGGGACCTCGCCTGTTCGCGGGAGCGCATCAGGGCCAGGGTCGGGAGGCCCTGGTCGTGGCCGGTGGCGAGGAGCTCCGGGAGGTGGGGGAGCGGGGCCACGGCGGCGACGTCGTCGAGGACGAGCGTCAGTGGTGGGTCGAGCCGACCGTCGGATGACCGTGCGGCCATGCGGCGGCCGTGCTCGACCACGCTTGCGGCGAGGGCCGTGAGGAGGGGCATCGCGCCGGGGTGGGTCCGCGGGTCCTCGATCGGTTCGCCCACCACGTAGAGGGTGCCCCCTTCGGCGACGAATGATGCGAGCGTCAGCGAATCCGTTCGATTCGGGACGCAGGCCTCCCTGATGTGGATCGAGGACAGGGCGGCGAGCGCACGGGCCGTCAGTTCCTGCGCGAGGCGGCGGCTTTCGGGGTGGGCGGTGAGCGCCGATTCGAGGAGCCCGGCGTGGCCGGAGGCGGCCTTGGGGTGGCTGCGGAGGATGCGTACGGGCTCGTGGGCGCCGGCGCCCTGGGCCCAGCGGTGGACCTGACGGAAGGGGCGGCCGTCGACGGCGGCGGCGTGCAGCCAGCAGCGCAGGAGCGTTTCCGCGGTGTCGGCGGTGGCCGCGTCGAGGCGGGAGTGCGGGCGTACGGGGGCGAGCAGGGCGGCCGCCCGCTGCTGGGCGACGGCCGGGTCCTCGCACTGCTCGGACGGCGACCAGTGGAGCCGGGCGGGGGTGTCGCAGAGGTGGCCGGGGTCGTGGACGAGGACCGGGCCCAGTTTGCCGCGCGCGTCCTTCGTCGACGACCACACGGTGGGGTCGGAGGTGACGACCAGGACGGGTCCCTCGGCGTCCCTGATCGCCTGGACGGCGAGGGGGTGGCGGGTCTCCGGAGGGCCGTAGACGAGGCGGGGGGTTCCCGTGGCGAGGGGAGCGGGCGGTGCCGGGGTGGTTGCCGGGATCGGGATCGCGGTGGGAGCCGTCTCCGGTGCCTCCGCCGTCGCGGGCCGTCGGGGGGCCGGGGGAGCTGCCTTCCGTACGGGCTCCTCGTGTATGGGCTCCTCGGGCGCGGACTTCGGGGGCTGGGCCTGCCGTACGGGCTTCTCGTACGCGGGCTCCCGGGTGTCCCGTACCGGCTCCCGGGTCGTCCCGTACGTACCCGCCTTCCTGTTCGCGCGGACCGCGCGCCAGCGGGCGATCGTGCCGAGGGCGAAGACCGCGAGGACGAGCAGGATCATCGCCTCGCCGATCAGCAGGCCCCAGAACAGGCCGTACCCCGACAGCTGGCCCGGTGGGGTGGTCGGCCAGGCCGCCGGGAGGTCCGTCGGGGCCGTCACCAGGGAGCGCAGGGCCGACGGGGTGCCCGTGTAGGCGACGTCCTGCGGCCAGGCGCCGTGGGAGAAGAGGCCGGCCAGGCCGGTCGCCGTCCACACCAGGACCGTGAGGCAGAGGAGGAGGCCGAACAGGCTGAGCAGCAGCCCGTCGGAGATGCCTCCCCCTCCCTTTCGCGTCGTGTCCATCCGGCTACGCCACCGTCGACTGCGACGTGCCGTTCATCTGCTGTTCGACGAGGATCGCGCGCTGCTCCGTCTCCCACTCGAGTTCCGGGTCGGCGACCGAGGACTCGGTCATCGCGCGGTCGGTGTAGACGAGGGGGCGTTCGCGCTCGGTGATGAGGTGTTTGACCACCTGCACGTTGCCGTTGACGTCCCAGACCGCGATGCCGGGGGTGAGGGTCGGGATGATCTCGACCGCCCAGCGTGGCAGGCCGAGGACCCGGCCCGTGTTGCGTGCCTCGTCGGCCTTCTGGGCGTAGATGGTCCGGGTGGAGGCCATCTTGAGGATCGCCGCGGCTTCCTTGGCCGCCGCTCCGTCGACGACGTCGGAGAGGTGGTGGACGACGGCGACGAAGGACAGGCCGAGGCGGCGGCCGAACTTGAGCAGCCGTTGGAACAGCTGCGCCACGAACGGGCTGTTGATGATGTGCCAGGCCTCCTCGACGAGGAAGATGCGCTTCTTCCGGTCGGGGCGGATCCAGGTGTGCTCCAGCCAGACGCCGACGATCGCCATGAGGATCGGCATGGCGATGGAGTTGCGGTCGATGTGGGAGAGGTCGAAGACGATGAGGGGCGCGTCGAGGTCGATGCCGACGGTCGTCGGGCCGTCGAACATGCCCCGGAGGTCACCGTCGACCAGACGGTCCAGGACGAGGGCGACGTCCAGGCCCCAGGCCCGTACGTCGTCTATGTCGACGTTCATCGCCTCCGCCGATTCGGCCTTGGGGTGGCGGAGCTGCTCGACGATGTCGGTGAGGATCGGCTGGCGGTGGGTGGTGTGCTCGGTGACGAAGGCGTGGGCGACCTTGAGCGCGAAGCCGGAGCGCTCGTCGAGGCCGTGGCCCATGGCCACCTCGATGATCGTGCGGAGCAGCGCGAGCTGGCCGGTGGTGGTGATCGAGGGGTCGAGGGGGTTGAGGCGGATGCCGGAGTCGTTGGCGACCATCGGGTCGAGCCGGATGGGAGTTATTCCCAGCTCCTGCGCGATGAGGTTCCATTCGCCGACGCCGTCCTCGCCCTGGGCGTCGAGGACGACGACCTGCCGGTCGCGGAAGCGGAGCTGGCGGAGCACGTACGTCTTCTCCAGCGCCGACTTGCCGTTTCCGGACTCGCCGAGGACCAGCCAGTGCGGGGCGGGGAGCTGCTGCCCGTACAGCTGGAAGGGGTCGTAGATGTACCCCTTGCCGCTGTAGACCTCGCGGCCGATGATCACGCCGGAGTCGCCGAGGCCGGGGGCGGCGGTCGGCAGGTAGACGGCCTGGGCCTGTCCGGTGGACGTGCGGACGGGCAGACGGGTCGTCTCCACCTTGCCGAAGACGAAGGAGGTGAAGGCGTCGGTCAGGACGGACATCGGATCTCGCATCGGACGGTGCCCCTTCGGCCTTAGCGGCGGATGCCGGTCGCGAACGGCAGGGTGTTCACAAAGGCCCGGTGGTGCTCGCGGTCGCACCACTCCAGCTTCAGGTACGACTTGCCGGCGGAGGCCCTGATCGTGCGCTTGTCCCGGGCGAGGGCCTCGGGCGAACGCGACGACACCGTGATGTACCCGACGAGGTTCACTCCGGCCGCGCCGCTGGCGAGATCTTCACCCCGTTGGTCGAGCCGGCCGTGGGCGGCGATGTCACGGGGGTCGACGGTGCGGTTCATCTTGGCGGCGCGGCTGGCGTCGGCCTCGTCGTTGGTCTTCTCGGTGAGCATGCGCTCGATGGCGACCTCGGTGGGCTCCAGGTCCATGGTGACGGCGACCGTGCGGATGACGTCCGGGGTGTGGACGAGGAGCGGGGCGAGGAAGTTGACGCCGACCGGGGTCATGGGCCACTCCTTCACCCAGGCGGTGGCGTGGCACCAGGGGGCGCGGGTGGAGGACTCGCGGGTCTTGGCCTGGAGGTACGTCGGTTCCATCGCGTCGAGTTCGGCGGGCCAAGCGTTTCGTTTCGTCATGGCCTGGATGTGGTCGATGGGGTGGTCCGGGTCGTACATGGAGTGCACGAGGGAGGCGAGCCGGGACTGGCCGAGGGGCTGGCGTACGCGGATGTCGGCCTCGGCGAGGCGGGCGCAGATGTCGGTGAGCTCGCGGGCCATGACGACGGCGAGGCCGGCGTCGCGGTCGAGCTTGCGGGCGCCGGAGGCGTGGCGGGCGGCGCGGGCCATGACGTTGGCCTCGGCGGCGAGTTCGCGCGTGTAGTGCATGCAGGCGACGAGGTAGGCGCGGTGCTGCTCGCTGGAGGTGGAGACCATCGACTGGAGTTGCTCGTACGACTCCTTGAGCCAGGCAGGGGCTGCCGTGTCGCCGCGCTGGCTGACGTCCTTGGCGTGGGCGTCGGGGTCGGCGGGGAGGGTGCGGGCCAGCATCTGGAGGCGGGTCACGAAGCCGTCGCCGTTGGCGACGTGCTTGAGGAGGGTGCCGAAGCGGTCGACGAGGGCCTCCTGGTCCTCGCTGTCGCGCAGGCCGACGCCGGGGCCCTCGATCTCGATGGCGGCGGTGACGGTGCGGCGGTCGGCGTGGAGGAGGACGGCGATCTCGTCGGGGCCGAAGGGGGCGGCGAGCCAGCCGACGCGGCCGATGCCGGGGGGCGGGCCGATCTCGACCTCGCGGCCGTCGAGGCGGGTGCCGGACTCGGCGGCGACGGAGCGGTAGGCCGTACCGCGCTTGAGCATGCGCTTGTAGCTGCGGTTGATCTCGAACCACTTGTAGAACGTGCGGCCCTTGTACGGGAGGTACACGGCGGCGATCGCGACCATGGGGAGGCCGGCGAGGAGCGCGATCCGGAGGGGGAGGACGGGGACGAGGAGTCCGCTCATCATGCCGAGGAACGCGCCGACGATGATGAGGGCGATCTCGCCCGTCTCACGGTTCTTGCCGACGATCGCGTTCGGCCGGGCGCGGCCGACGAGATACGTGCGGCGGGGCGCGACCGGCTGGGACTGGGTCGTCAACGCCCTCCACCTCCAGAGTTGCGGTTGCTGTGCGGGGTACCCGTGGTGGGACTGCTGCTACGGGGTGCGGGCGGGGGCGTGGCCCCGCCGCCGCGGTTGTCGCCGCCGCGGCTGCTGTGGGCGGCGACGCCGCCGGCGAGGGGGTTGGCGGGGCGGGCGGCCTGGGAGCCCTGGCCGCCGCCGCCTCCGCTGTCGCGGGTGCTGTGGGTCTTGATGCCCTGCGAGACGAGGGAGGCGGGGGAGGAGATGACGGCGGCGGCCGTGTTCTCGCCGGCGCGGTGGAGGCGGTTGTTGCGGGAGGCGGCGATCTCGTCGCCGAAGCCGGGGACGAAGCGGTAGATGACCCCGGAGGCGAAGATGGCGAGCAGGATGATCGCGAGTCCGGAGACGACGGCGGAGAACGAGTCGGGGCCGGTGCCGGAGGAGAGTGCCCCGGCGAGGCCGAGGACGATCACGATGACCGGCTTGACGAGGATCACGGCGATCATGATTCCGGCCCAGCGGCGGACGTGGCCCCACATGTTCTTGTCGACGAGGCCGGAGTAGACGACGACGCCGAGGAGGGCGCCGACGTAGAGCATCACGGCGCGGAGGAACAGCTCCAGGTAGAGGACGCCGGCGGCGACGACGGTCACCAGCGACACGATGATCAGCATGATGGGGCCGCCACCGATGCTGTCGCCCTTCTGGAGGGCTTGTTTGAAGCTGCCGAAGAAGACGTCGGTCTGCTGGCCGGTGCCGGAGGCGATGACCTCGGTGACGGCGTCGGTGGCGTTGACGACGGTGTAGAGGATGAGCGGGGTGAAGGCGGAGGCGAGGACCGTCAGCCAGAGGAAGCCGATGGCCTCGGAGAGGGCGGTGGCGAGGGGGACGCCGCGGATGGCCCGCTTGGCGACGGCGAGGAGCCAGAGGAGGAGGGTGAGGACGGTGGCGGCGGCGAAGACGATCGCGTACCGGCCGAGGAACTCCACGTTGGTGAAGTCGACGTCGGCGGTTTCTTTGACGGCCTTGGAGAGGTAGTCGATGGTGGCGATGGCGGCGTCGGCGCAGCCGCGGGCGAGGGAGGAGAGGGGGTCGACCGCGGTGTTGGAGTCGGGGAGGGGGGCGCCGGCTCCGCCGGACTCGCTCCTCTCGCAGAGCTGCCTGGCCGTTCCCGTGAGGAGGTCGCACTCCTTGTTGCCCGGGGTCGGGGACGGCGTGGGCGCCGACGGAGTCGGAGTCGGGGTGGGGGCCGCCTGGGCGGCCCGGGAGAGCAGGAGGGGTACGGCGAGGAAGGCGGCGAAGGCCGCGGTCGACGCGCGCCCTGCCAGGCTTCGGCTAGCGGGCATAGGTGAACCCTCCGTATCCCTCGACGGCCTCGGCGATCTCGTCGGCCGTGGAGGCGAGGCTGTCGCCGTTGACCGGGGTGGGGCCCTCGCTCTGGCTGAATGACTCCACGCGCCAGTCGCCCCCGACCCATGTGAGTTTCTGGGTGATGGTGAACCAGGAGGAGGTGACGGGCTTGGTCGAGCCCGCTCCGGCGAGGCCGCCCAGGCCGGTGCACCAGACCTCGACCGTCGCGGAGTTCTCCGTGTAGTCCCGGACCTTGGCGCCGACCGGGACGGTGCGTGAGACGAAGGTCGTGCCGGAGGGTGCCGCGCCGTTCTCGTCGAGTCCCATGCCGGCCATGAGGCCCGCGGAGTACGAGGTGTCGAGCTTCTTCAGGAGGTCCTCCACGACCGCGGGGTCGTGGATGGCGCGCACGATCTCCGCGCGGGGTCCGTCCTGGAACATCTCGGCCGAGCCGAGCACCACCGCGTAGTTCGACGCGGCGCTCTGGGCTCCCTGTTCGTCGTGTGCGAAGCCTGCCGGGAACTGGCCGTTCTTGCCCGTCACCGGGCGGATGCCTGTTGCTGCCGTCGGGGCCGGTTTGCCCGGGGTGCCTGTCGTGGGGGCCGCGTCCGCCGGGTCTCCGCCGCCGCGGTTGGCGAAGGCGATCGCCGCGATGAGGAGGACCACCACGCCCATGACCGTGATCAGGGAGCGGGAGCTGCGTACGGGGCGGCGGGCGCCGCCGTAGACGTCGCCGCTGTTGCCCTCGGGCAGGCGGGTCCGGGTCTGGCCCGAGCCGCCCACGCCGCCGAAGCCGTCGTGCTCGTCGCCGAGGCTCATGCCGGGTACGCCCCCTCACTCGTTCGCGGGTACGACAGTGCTGCAACATGGCTGGGCATCAGGGAACGCAAACACGACATCAGCAGGCCTCAGGAGGATGGAGTCCGACGGGGGATCAGACGGCCATCCCGTACACGATGGTGAAGAGCGTCCCCAGCGATCCGATGATGAAGACGCCGGTGAGGCCGGCCACGATCAGGCCCTTGCCCTGTTCCGCGCTGAACGTGTCGCGGAGCGCGGTCGCGCCGATGCGCTGCTTGGCCGCACCCCAGATGGCGATGCCGAGGCAGAGCAGGATGGCCACGGCCATCACGACCTCGATCATGATCTTGGCCTCGGCGCCCAGGCTCCCGAAAGGCCCCCAGTTCGGGGCGATTCCACCGATGATGGTGGTGATGTCGCCCTTTTCTGCCGCCAGGTACATGTAACTCACCGCCCCTGTTGGGTAGTTAACTGGCCCTGCCGGACGGCATGGGTCATCGCCCTATCTTCGCTGATGAAACCGCTCGCGTGTGACGCCTTGACGGGTCTCTTTACCCGATCCCCGCACACTTGACCGGTCTGACCGTCTTGACCTGCGAGGGCGTGGCCGGTTTCTATGCGAAGAAGCGTATGGTCACTCTGTGTATCACGGGGGGTGACTCCGGGCAATGATTGTCGTTGTTGCACTCTTGGGGCGCCGTCGCCCCGCCCCCGGGGTCGTCAGACGTACGAGGCGATCAGGCGCGACAAGTGACGGCCCGCCAGGAGGAGGGGGTCCTCGCTTCGGGTGACCTGGGCGGTCACTTCCGCGCCTTCGAGCGTGTTGATGACGGTGGCGGCCAGGTCGCAGGCCTCGGGGGAGGGGAGTCCGCAGCCGAGGAGCTTGTCGGCGACCAGGTTCTGCCAGGCGCGCAGGGCGTCGGCGCAGGCCCGCTGGATGGGGTTGTCGGGGCCGAGGGTCTCCAGGGCGGCGGCGGTGACCGGGCAGCCGTCCGTCCAGCCTGAGGCGCGGAGTTCGCGGGCCAGGAGGCGCGCGCAGGCGTCGACGGCCTTGGCGGGGTCGTCCTCGCCGTCCAGGGCGGCGCGCAGGAGGGCGGCGAACTCCTCGCGGCCGTGCGCGATCGCCGCGACCGCGACGGCTTCCTTCCCGCCCGGGAAGAAGTGGTAGACGGAGCCGAGGGTGGCGTCCGCCTCCTTCGCGATCTGCTTGATGCCCGTTCCGACGTAGCCCTGGCGCTGGATGAGGCGTGCGGCGGCGACGACGATCCGGTCGTGGGTGCTGCTGGTCTGCATGGGGTGAGTCTAGACGGCGTATTGAGTAGAGCGTTCGTTTTAGAGCGTGCTACGGTCTTACCTCGTCGGTAGTTAGAGCGTTCGTTTTAGAGCGCGTATCGCATGTATCGCAGGGGGTTGTTGCTGTGCAGAACGAACTTTCCGTCACCGTCATCGGGCTCGGGCCCATGGGGCGCGCCATGGCCGGTGCCTATCTCGACCAGGGGTACGAGGTCACCCTCTGGAACCGGACCCCGAGCCGCGCCGCCGAGCTCGTCCGGCGGGGAGCGGTGCTCGCCGCCGGCCCCGCCGAGGCCGTCGCCGCGAACGAGCTCGTCGTCCTCAGCCTCACCGACTACGACGCCTTCTACGCCGTCCTCGGCGAGGTCGACCCCGCCGTCCTCGCGGGCAGGGTCCTCGTCAACCTCAGCTCCGACACCCCGCTGCGGGCCCGGGAGGCCGCAGCCTGGGCGGCGGAGCGCGGCGCCGTCCAGCTCACCGGCGGCGTCCTCACCCCGCCGTCCGGCGTCGGCGACCCTGCCACGACCTCCGCCTTCTACAGCGGCCCCCGGGAGGTCTTCGAGGCCCACCGCGGCACGCTCTCCGTGCTCACCGGCACCGACTACCGCGGTGAGGACCCCGGGCTCGCGGCGCTCTATTACCAGCTCAACATGGTCATGTTCTGGACGGCGCTCTCCGGATACTGGCAGGCCCTCGCCCTCGCCGGCGCGCACGGCATCACGGCCGCCGAGCTCCAGCCGTACGCCAGGAACGCGCTCGACCTCGGTCAGTTCCTCGACTTCTACGGGCCCCGGGTCGACGCCGGCCACCACGGCGGCGACGTCGACCGCCTCGCCATGGGTCTCGCCAGCGCCGAACACGTCCTGCACACCGTCACCGACGCGGGCGTGGACGGTGCCCTGCCGGCCGCGATCGCCGACCTGTTCCGCCGTGGTGTGGAAGCCGGGTACGGGGACGACAGTTCCTCCAGTCTTGTGGAGTTGCTCAAGAAGAACTGACGGCACGTCGTGCAACCACCCCTCCGGACTCCCCGCCGCCTAGACTGACCCCGGGGCGTACTGCCATGAGCCGAGGGGTGGTTGACGGTGCGTAGGGCTGGCAAGGCGTGGCTGGTGGCCGGCGGGGCCTTCGGGGTCTGCCTCAGCTTTGTCGCACTGCTCGTCGTCGGGACGTACTCCGCGGCGTCGGGTCTCATCGGCGGCGCGGGCAGCGGCAAGAACGGCACCGTGGGGCTGGCCAAGGGCTCCGTCCCCGCCCTCTACCAGGGGCTCGTGCAGAAATGGGGCAACCTCTGCCCCGCGATCAACCCCGCCCTGCTCGCCGCGCAGCTCTACCAGGAGAGCGGCTGGAACCCGCGGGCCGTCTCCTCGGCCGACGCCCGGGGCATCGCCCAGTTCATCCCCGGCACCTGGGCCGGACACGGCATCGACGGCGACGGGGACGGCGACCGGGACATCTGGGACCCCAAGGACGCGATCCCCTCGGCCGCCTCGTACGACTGCGAGCTCGCCGGGTACGTGAAGAAGGTGCCCGGCGACCCCGCGAACAACATGCTGGCCGCGTACAACGCGGGCGCGTACCGCGTCATCAAGCACGGCGGGGTGCCGCCGATCAGCGAGACGCAGAACTACGTGCGGATCATCCGCTCCCTGGAGAAGAGCTTCGCCCGGCCGCTGGGCCGTGTCGAGCCCTCCCGGCAGGCCGCGGGGGCCATCCACTACGCCCAGCAGAAGCTCGGCACCCCGTACCTGTGGGGCGGTACGGGCACGGCGGCGCAAAATGGCCGGTTCGACTGCTCCGGGCTGACCCAGGCCGCGTACCTGAGCGTCGGCATCGAGCTGCCGCGCGTCGCCAACGACCAGTACAACGCCGGTCCGCACCCGAGCCGGGAGGAACTCCTCCCCGGCGATCTCGTGTTCTTCTCCGACGATCTGACGAACTCGCGTGCCATCCGGCACGTCGGCATCTACGTGGGCGGCGGGTACATGATCGACGCCCCGCGCACCGGTGCGGTGATCCGCTTCGGCCGGATCGACACCCCCGACTACTTCGGCGCGACCCGGGTCACCAAGGAAGGCGCAGCCGCGCTGCCCACCCATCTTCCGCAGACGTAGGGGCAGGAGACGGACCGTCGGGTCGTAAGGGACATGGCCGGAACTCTCCGTCATGCAGTGGCCCTGAGCTGCGGTGAACCGTCACTCTTCGATAACGTCGGCATGATCCACCGGAGAGAGCGGAACGCACGCCTCAGACAGTTCGTTCCCTGATTCGAACGCTCTGACCACGGGGGTGGGAAGACAGACACGAGAAGCAAGGGGCCACAGCAGATGGCTGGACTCGCATCGGACGGTTCCAACCCCGATGTCAGCCTGCTCTACGACATCAACGGTCTTGCGAAGGCCGCTCCGCCGTGGTTCGACCGCGTCATGGAGTTCGTCGGCGAGTACGGGATCATGCTCGGGATGGTCCTCGTCGTGCTCTGGTGCTGGTGGAGCGTCCGCCGCAGCGGCGCCCTCGCGGACTCCGTCTCGGCCGTCGCCGGGCTCGTCTGGGCCCCGCTGGCCGCCGGTGTCGCCCTTCTCGTCAACATCCCCATCCGGGGCTTCGTCGAGCGCCCCAGGCCGTTCAACGACCACGAGGGCCTCGACGTCCTCGTCGAGGGCAAGACCGACTTCTCGTTCGTCAGCGACCACGCCACCATGGCGATGGCGCTCGGCGTCGGCCTCTTCGTCGCCCACCGGAAGTTCGGCCTCGCCGCCATCGCCCTCGCCCTCGCCGAGGGCTTCGCGCGGGTCTACATGGGCGTGCACTACCCAACCGACGTGATCGGCGGATTCGCCCTCGGTACGGCGGTGGCGCTGCTCCTCGCGCCCGTCGCGCTCGCCCTGCTGACCCCCGTCGTCTCCGCCGTCGCCCGCTCCGGCCGCGGCGCCCGGCTCGTCCGCTCCCGGCGGGCCGCGGAACCGCTCCGGCCCGAGGCCGTCGACATCCCCGAGCCCCGGCTCGGCGGCCCGGCCGGCGGGACGACCCAGAACGACCTCGCGGCCTGAGGGTCTAGGGGGCGTCGCCGGACGCCGCCGACGTACGGAGGTGTTCCGAGGCGTCCGTACGCGCTCTCTCCCGCGATCTGCGGGCCGGCCCCGACCAGCCGCAGCTGCACCTGGCCAGCGCGAACGAGCCGCGTTCCGTCGTCGTGGTCGTGTGAGGGGAGGACTGCGCGTGCACCCCACCACGGTACTGCGCGTGACGGCTCGCCCGTGCCGTCGTTATGCGGATCGGGCGTTCCCAGGCCCGCGGGACCGGGGGACGTGCGGGTCCCGGGCAAACAGCGGTGAGGCGTTGGGGGTTGGCAGGCGATGGTGGTGCAGCTATACGGGCGTCCGCACGGTCGCGGGAGCGGGGCGTTCGCCGTCACCGCCGCCCTGGTCGGCTCACTCGTCGGGGGTTCGGCGGTCGCGGGCTGCGCCGCACCCGAGGACCCGAAGCCCGCGGTGGACCCGCTCCTCGCCGTACGGAACGCGGCCGACGCGCTGACCAGGGCCGGCACCGCCAAGACGAGCACCTCCATGGAGATGGCCGCCGGCGGGACCCGGGTCACCATCCGCGGCGAGGGCGGCTACGACTTCCGCCGCCGCACCGGCCGGCTCCAGGTGGTACTGCCCAAGGACGCCGCCGGGACCGACGAGCACCGGCCGATCACCGAGCTCCTCACCCCCGGCGCCCTCTACATGAAGAACCGGGGCGCGGGAGTGCCCGCCGACAAGTGGGTCCGCGTCGACACCACGACCCTCGACGACGGGAACCTCGTCACGGGCGGGGCCACCGACCCGGCGGCCGCGGCGGAGCTGCTGCGGGGCGCCCGGGAGGTCACGTACCTCGGAGAGGTCGACCTGGCAGGGGTGAAGGTCCGCCACTACCGCGGCGTCGCCGACATCGCCCACGCGGCGCGCGCCGCCTCGCCGCAGCTGCGCGGGGCGCTCGCCGCGGCGGCGAAAGGGTTCGCCAAGGACACGGTGCCCTTCGACGCGTATCTGGACGCGGAGGGGCGGCTGCGGAAGGTCCGCCACCAGTTCAGCTTCAGCAACCAGGGCCGTACGGTCGCGGTCGCGTCGACCACCCTGCTGTACGGCTTCGGGGTCCGCGTCCAGGTGACGCTGCCGGACCGGCGGGACATCTACGCCGGGAAGATCAAGGCCTGAGCAGGGCCGCTGCGCGGCCGGGGTGGTTCGGACCATCGTCAAATGGTCCGGACGTGTCATGCGCCCTGCGTGGCCCTCTCCCTACGCTGGGAGACCGCCGGGAGACCTGGGAGACAGAAGCCGGCAGGAAGAGGTGACCGCACGTGGCCCCGCCCGGTACCGCGACCGTGCCCGCAGACCCGGACTGCGTCGCCCTCGCCGAGATCGAACTGTGCGGCGAACTGATCATCGCCGCCTCCGCCGCGGACGGGGAGCGCCTCAGCGCCGACCGGATCGACGAGATCCTGCGGGTCGCCGCCGAGCGGGCCGTACGGAAACGCTGACCGTACGGCCCCCTGGCTCGTGGAGGGGTCCCGCTCAGGTGCGCATCATGCGGGCGATGGCCTTGGTGGCCTCCTCGACCTTGGCGTCGATGCCCTCGCCGCCCTTGGCGGCCGCGTCGGCGACGCAGTGCCGGAGGTGCTCCTCCAGGAGCTGGAGGGCGAAGGACTGGAGCGCCTTCGTCGACGCCGAGACCTGGGTCAGTATGTCGATGCAGTAGACGTCCTCGTCGACCATCCGCTGGAGGCCGCGGATCTGGCCCTCGATGCGGCGGAGCCGCTTGAGGTGCTCGTCCTTCTGCTTGTGGTAGCCGTGCACGCCGTGGTCGTGGTCGGCAGGCTCGACGGCCCCGACTGCCTCGACGGTCTCGGGGGTGACCTGGTCCGCCTCGGTGGTCGTCATCGCGTCCTCCCGTTGTCCAGATAAGGGGGTGTATACCCCTCGTGGGTATATGGTACCGATCCCCGCCGATCCGGGCGGGGGCCCGTGCAGTTCACTGTGCCTGATGGGCGACACTGAGAGGACGCCGGTTAGCCGTGGCCGGATGATGCGCCTAGCATCAGCCTGACCGAAACCCAGCACCCCGAGGACCTCACGTGCGATTTCGTCTGACCCCCAGGGAGACGAGCTTCTACGACATGTTCGCCGCGTCCGCGGACAACATCGTCACGGGCTCGAAGCTCCTGATGGAACTGCTCGGAGCGGAGCCTTCCGCCCGGGCCGAGATCGCGGAGCGGATGCGGGCAGCGGAGCACGCCGGCGACGACGCTACCCACGCGATCTTCCACCAGCTGAACTCCTCCTTCATCACGCCCTTCGACCGTGAGGACATCTACAACCTCGCGTCGTCCCTCGACGACATCATGGACTTCATGGAGGAGGCCGTCGACCTGGTCGTCCTCTATAACGTCGAGGAACTCCCCAAGGGTGTCGAGCAGCAGATCGAGGTCCTGGCCCGGGCGGCGGAGCTGACCGCCGAGGCCATGCCGAACCTGCGGACGATGGCCAACCTCACGGAGTACTGGATCGAGGTCAACCGTCTGGAGAACCAGGCCGACCAGATCCACCGCAAGCTGCTCGCGCAGCTCTTCAACGGCAAGTACGACGCCATCGAGGTGCTCAAGCTCAAGCAGATCGTCGACGTGCTGGAAGAGGCGGCCGACGCCTTCGAGCACGTCGCCAACACGGTGGAGACCATCGCGGTCAAGGAGTCCTGAGCTTCGTGGACACCTTCGCTCTGATCGTGACCATCGGTGTCGCGCTCGGCTTCACGTATACGAACGGCTTCCACGACTCCGCCAACGCCATCGCCACCTCGGTGTCGACCCGGGCGCTGACCCCCCGGGCGGCGCTGGCGATGGCGGCGGTCATGAACCTCGCGGGTGCCTTCATGGGCAGCGGGGTCGCCAAGACCGTCAGTGAGGGGCTCATCGAGACCCCGACCGGCGACAAGGGGATGGGCATCCTCTTCGCCGCGCTGGTGGGCGCGATCATCTGGAACCTCGTCACCTGGTACTTCGGTCTGCCGTCCTCCTCCTCGCACGCGCTGTTCGGCGGCATGGTGGGCGCGGCGCTGGCCGGTGGCACCGAGGTGCTGTGGGGCGGCGTCCTCGACAAGGTCGTCATCCCGATGTTCATCTCGCCGGTCGTCGGTCTCGTCGCCGGTTACCTGGTCATGTGCGCGATCATGTGGATGTTCCGCAAGGCCAACCCGCACAAGGCCAAGCGCGGCTTCCGTATCGCGCAGACGGTGTCGGCGGCCGGCATGGCGCTCGGCCACGGTCTGCAGGACGCGCAGAAGACGATGGGCATCGTGGTGATGGCCCTGGTCATCGCCGATGTGCAGCAGTCGGGCGACGACATCCCGGTGTGGGTGAAGATCGCCTGTGCCGTGATGCTCTCGCTCGGTACGTACGCGGGCGGCTGGCGCATCATGCGGACGCTCGGCCGCAAGATCATCGAGCTGGACCCGCCGCAGGGTTTCGCGGCGGAGACGACGGGTGCGTCGATCATGTTCGGCTCGGCGTTCCTCTTCCACGCGCCGATCTCGACGACCCACGTCATCACCTCCGCGATCATGGGCGTCGGCGCGACGAAGCGCGTCAACGCGGTGCGGTGGGGTGTCGCCAAGAACATCATCCTGGGCTGGTTCATCACGATGCCGGCCGCCGCGCTGGTCGCTGCCGCGAGCTACTACGTGGTGAAGCTGTTCTTCGGCTGACGAGCGATGCCACCCGGACTTGCTGGGGGTCCGGGGGTTATCCCCCGGGAGGACACAGCGTGGTGAAGCTGTTCTTCGGCTGACGAGCGATGCCACCCGGACTTGCTGGGGGTCCGGGGGTTATCCCCCGGGAGGACACAGCGTGGTGAAGCTGTTCTTCGGCTGACGCTGACGCTGACGCAGCTGGGCAAATGGTTGGGCCCGGCTCCCCTGTGGGGGAGCCGGGCCCTTTCGTCATTACGGTGGCACCGCCATGCAGCACCGTAAGACGGTCTTGGGGGGAGCGGTCTAGCCGAAGCGGCCGGAGATGTAGTCCTCGGTCGCCTGGACGCTCGGGTTGGAGAAGATGCGCTCGGTGTCGTCCAGCTCGATGAGCTTGCCGGGCTGGCCGACGGCCGACAGGTTGAAGAAGGCCGTGCGGTCCGAGACGCGGGCGGCCTGCTGCATGTTGTGCGTCACGATGACGATCGTGAAGCGCTCCTTCAGCTCGCCGATCAGGTCCTCGATGGCGAGGGTGGAGATCGGGTCGAGGGCCGAGCAGGGCTCGTCCATCAGCAGGACGTCGGGCTCGACCGCGATGGCACGGGCGATGCACAGACGCTGCTGCTGGCCGCCGGAGAGGCCGGAGCCCGGCTTGTTCAGGCGGTCCTTGACCTCGTTCCAGAGGTTCGCGCCCTTGAGGGACTTCTCGACGATGTCGTTGAGCTGGGCCTTCTTGTACTTGCCGTTGAGGCGCAGGCCCGCCGCCACGTTGTCGAAGATCGACATGGTGGGGAAGGGGTTGGGGCGCTGGAAGACCATGCCCACCGTGCGGCGCACGGCGACCGGGTCGACGTGCGACCCGTACAGGTTCTCGTCGTCCAGCATCACCTTGCCCTCGACGCGGCCGCCGGGGGTGACCTCGTGCATGCGGTTCAGGGTGCGCAGGAAGGTGGACTTGCCGCAGCCGGAGGGGCCGATGAAAGCCGTCACGGAGCGGGGCTCGACGGTCATGGAGATGTCGTCGATCGCCTTGTGGGCGCCGTAGTACGCGGAGAGGCCGCTGACGTCGATTCGCTTGGCCATATCAATTCACTTCCAGGGTGACCGCGTCAGCGGCCGGTCTTGGGGGCCTTCCAGCGGGCGATGCCGCGGGCCACCATGTTGAGGATCATGACGAAAGCGATCAGGACGAGCGCGGCGGCCCAGGCACGGGACACAGCGGCGTCGGTGCCGACCGCGTACTGCTCGTACACGTACAGCGGCAGCGAGGACTGAGCGCCTTCGAAGGGGTTCGGGTTGATGAGCTTCGTACCGAACACGAGGAGCAGGACGGGGGCCGTCTCACCGGTGATGCGGGCGACCGCGAGCATGACGCCCGTGGTGATGCCGCCGATCGCGGTGGGCAGGACCACCTTCAGGATCGTGCGCCACTTGGGGATGCCGAGCGCGAGGGAGGCCTCGCGGAGCTCGTTCGGGACGAGCTTGAGCATCTCCTCGGTGGAGCGGACCACGACCGGCATCATCAGGATCGCGAGGGCCATCGCGCCGGCGAATCCGGAGGGCCCGAAGCCCAGCATCAGATTCCAGGTGGCGAGGATGAAGAGGCCCGCGACGATCGACGGGATGCCCGTCATGACGTCGACGAAGAAGGTGACGGCCTGGGCGAGCTTTCCGCCGCCGTACTCGACGAGGTAGACCGCGGTGAGGAGACCGATCGGGGCCGCGATCAGGGTCGCGATGAGGACCTGCTCGATGGTGCCGAGCAGCGCGTGGTAGACGCCGCCGCCGGCCTCGGTGTCCAGGACGCCGTTCATCGAGTGGGAGAGGAAGTACGGGTCGAGGACCTCGATGCCCTTGCTGATCGTGACCCAGGCCAGCGAGAGCAGCGGGATCACGGCCAGGATGAAGCAGACCCACACGAGGCTGGTCGCGACGCGGTCCTTGGCCTGGCGGCTGCCCTCCACCTTCGAGGTGATCACGTAGGTGGCCAGGACGAAGAAGAGCGAGGAGAGCAGGCCCCACTGGATGCGGCTGTGCCAGCCGGCGACGAGACCGAGGCCGCAGCCGGCGGCGACGGAGCCGAGGGCGATGGCGAACGGGGTCCAGCGGGGGAGCCGGGCGTGCTTGAGCGGATCGTGCGTGACCCGGGACTGCACGGGCGGGCGATCCTGTATGGCGTGGCTCATGCGTTGGCCCCCGAGTACTCCTTGCGGCGGCCGATGATCCAGCGAGCCGCGCCGTTGACCAGCAGCGTGATGACGAAGAGGACGAGACCGGAGGCGATCAGCGCGTCACGGCCGTACTCGTTGGCCTCGTTGAACTTCGCGGCGATGTTCTGGGCGAACGTGCCGCCGCCCGGGTCCAGCAGGTGGCCGGAGATGAGGAAGCTGGGGGAGAGCACCACGGCGACGGCCATGGTCTCGCCGAGCGCGCGGCCCAGGCCCAGCATCGAGGCGGAGATGATGCCGGAGCGGCCGAAGGGCAGGACCGACATGCGGATGACCTCCCAGCGCGTGGCGCCGAGGGCGAGGGCTGCCTCTTCGTGCATCTTCGGGACCTGGAGGAAGACCTCGCGGGTCACGTTGGTGATGATCGGCAGGATCATGATCGCCAGCAGGATGCCGACGGTGAAGAGCGAGCGGGCGGGGCCCTCGTTGGCCTTGTCGAAGATGTACGTCCAGCCCAGGTACTCGTCGAGCCAGAGGTTCAGGCCGTCCAGGTACGGGACGAGGAAGATCGCGCCCCAGAGGCCGTAGATGATGCTGGGCACGGCGGCGAGCAGGTCGACCACGTACGCGAGCGGCTTGGCCAGCTTGCGCGGTGCGTAGTGCGAGATGAAGAGCGCGATGCCGATCGCGACGGGCACGGCGATCGCCATCGCGATGATCGAGGAGACGACCGTGCCGAAGGCGAGGACGGCGATGCCGAAGACCGGCGGGTTGCCGGCGGGGTTCCACTCGAAGGTGGTGAAGAAGTTGGTGCTGTCCTTCGAGATGGCGAGGACGGCGCGGTAGGTGAGGAAGCCGGCGATCGCGGCCATGATCACGAGGAGGGTGATGCCGGAGCCTCGGGACAGACCCGCGAAGATGCGGTCCCCGGGGCGGGACGCGTTCTTGGCGCGCCGGCTCCTCTGTATGTCTGGTGTGGTGGTAGCCATCTGCTTCTCCGGTCTGCGGTGCCCGTACGGGTGTGCGGGCTCCTGGCGGCGGTGCACCGGATGCCGGGTCCGGCCCCCCTAGGGGAGGGGCCGGACCCGGCCGGGGGTCAGGACAGGGTGGGGACGATCGCGCGGACCTTGGCCGCGATCTCGGCCGGGAGCGGGGCGTAGCCGGCGTCGGCGAGGACCTTCTGGCCCTCCTCGCTCACGGTGTAGTTGAGGAACGCCTTCAGGGTCGGCAGGGTCTCCGCCTTGTTGCCCTTGTCGCAGGCGATCTCGTACGTGACGAGGACGATCGGGTAGGCGCCCTCGGCCTTGGTCTTGTAGTCGAGGGAGAGGGCGACGTCGTTGCCCGTGCCCTTGACCTTGGCGGCGGCGATGGCCTTGGACGCGTTCTCCGAGGAGGCGGCGACCGGGGTGGCGGCACCGGTGTCGATGCTGACCGTGGAGGACTTGTTCGCGGTGGCGTAGGAGAGCTCCATGTAGCTGATGGAACCCTCGGTGTCCTTGACCGCGGTGGCGACACCGGAGGAGCCGTTGGCGGCCTGGCCGCCCTGGGCGGGCCACGACTTCGACTTCGGGTCGTGCTTCCAGTCGGCCGGGGCGGCGGTGGAGAGGTACTTGCCCAGGTTCTGGGTGGTGCCCGACTCGTCCGAGCGGTGGAAGGCCTGGATCGTGCTGTCGGGCAGCTTGGCGCCCGGGTTCAGCTTGGCGATCGCCGGGTCGTTCCACTTGGTGATCTTGTTGTCGAAGATCTTGGCGATGGTGGAGGCGTCCAGGACGAGGTTGTCCACGCCGTCCAGCTTGTAGGCGATGGCGATGGGGCCACCGACCATGGGCAGGTTGATGCCCTTGCCGCCCTTGCAGATCTTCTGCGACTCGGCGACTTCCTCGTCCTTCAGGGCGGAGTCGGAGCCCGCGAAGGCGACCTGGCCCTGGTTGAACTTGGTGATGCCGCCACCGGAGCCGATGCCCTGGTAGTTGATCTCGACGCCCTCACAGGCGGCCTGGAAGTTCTTGACCCACAGGTCCATCGCGTTGCGCTGTGCGCTGGAGCCGGCGGCGAGCAGCTTGCCCTTGGCACCCTCGCACGCGATGTTCGACGCGGCGGCGGAGGTCGTCGTCTTGCCGCCTTCCTTCGCCGGGGTCTCCGTGTTGTCGTCCGAGCCACACGCCGAGAGGACCAGGGCGCCGGAGACGACGAGGGCACCGATCGCGGAGGCGCGAAGCCCGTTCTTGCGCGAAAGCTTCACTTTCGGGTGTTCCTTCCAGAAGCCGCCTTGCCGCGGACCCAGTGTCCTGATCGTTCTACGGCGGCGTGTGTCGGGTGGTGGTGCACTGTTGCGCTTCGTGCACCGTGTGAGTCCGAAATTAGGCAGAACAGGTGAAGCGACCGACGGAAGAGAGTGAACGGAAAGTGAACCGTGCCGTAAGGCCGGGTGCGGTTACGTCGGACGGGGCCTCAGTGGCGTGAGGTCGCCACGGCGGCGTCCAGGAGCTCGCGGTCCCGGGGCTGGGTGAGGCGGGCGCGGGCCTCGCCGGGCGGCAGCCAGACGAGGCGGTCGACCTCACGGGACGGCGCGAAGGCGCCGTCGAGGGCGCGGGCCGCCCAGTAGACGACCTCCTTGGGGCGGCCGTCCACGGTGTAGCGGGCCGTGGGCAGGCGGGGGCCGAGCGCGCAGCGCCGACCCGTCTCCTCCAGGACCTCGCGCAGCGCGCAGGCCTCGGCGCTCTCCCCGCGCTTCCGCTTGCCCTTCGGGTGCGACCAATCGTCGTACTTCGGTCTGTGGATCAAGGCCAGCTCGATGCCGTGGCCGGAAAGTGCCGGGCGCCAGAGGACGCACCCGGCGGCGCGGATGGGTTCCTGGAGGGGTGGGGTGGTCACGGGACCGGGGCCGTCGCTCTTCGCCAGGCGTGCTGGAAGGCGAAGCGGGCCGCCTCGACCTCGTGGCGCTGGTCGGCGTGGAGGACGCCGAGGGCGTACGCCGTCGCCGGGGCGATCCGGGGGGTGCGGGCCGCCGCGGCGGCGGCCGCCGCGGCCTCGGCGGCGTCGCGGTGCCGGTCCAGGGCGCGGGCGGACTCGTAGAGGACGGGGTCGGGCTCGCCGCCGGTGTGCAGGACCTCGGAGGCGTACCGGTGGAGGCGCAGCAGGTGCCGGGTCCGGTGCCAGGGCGCGTCCTGGGCCTCCCCGGCGGCGAGGGCCAGGGCGTCGGCGTTGTACGGGTGGGCCGCCCGGGTCAGGGGGAGCGCGGCCACCGATTCGAGGAGGCGCCGCTCGGCGACCGCGGCGGGCGCGTCGACGACCTCCATGGCGGGGGCTCCGCCGGCGGGGCCGAGCGGTACGTCGGAGGCGAGGAGGGCGACGGCGTCGGCGACCGCGTGGAAGCGGGCGGAGCCGAGGGCCTGGAGGGCGGCCGAGTGGGCGCGTGTCCGGGCCAGGGTCAGCTGGCGTTCGAGGAGGGCGCCGGCCCGGGCGGCACCCACGGTGAGCCCCGCACCGGCGCCCGTACCGGCGCCCGTACCCGCGCCGGCACCCGTACTCGCGCCCGTCCTCGGGCCTTCGCCGCCGCGGGCGGCCGGCACCGGGCCGCCGCTGCTCGACAGGCGGGACAGCGCGTCCACCAGCCGGACGAGCCGGGACGTACAGGCCTGCTCCAGGGCCAGGGTCCCGGAGAGCCAGGCCAGCTCGGTCCGCAGCTGGTCGGCCCAGGCGGGTTCGAGGAGCGGCCGGAAGGTGTGGAGGGTGCCGCTGATCCGCCGGGCGGCGGCCCGCAGCGTACGGGCCGCCTCGTCCGTACCGGCCGAGTCCGAGCCGCTCTCGCCGTGGATCCGCAGGCCGCGGAGGAAGTCCGCGGCCCGGGCGTGGAGATAGGGGGCCACGACCTCCCCCGCCGTGACGTCCCGCAGGGGGTCAAGGTTGTGCACGCCGGCGCCTCCGCGCGTCGATGAGCATCTCCTGGACGTGCCGCAGCGGCCGGCCCTCGGGGTCGGTCGCGTGCCGCGTCCAGTTCCCGTCGGGGCCGAGGTGCCAGGAGGAGGTGGTGTCGGACATCCCGGTCTCCAGGAGCCGGGTCAGCGCAGCCCGGTGGGCCGGGTCCGAGACCCGTACGAGGGCCTCGATCCGGCGGTCCAGGTTGCGGTGCATCATGTCGGCGCTGCCGAACCAGACCTCGGGTTCGCCGCCGTTGCCGAAGGCGAAGACCCGGGAGTGCTCCAGGAAGCGGCCGAGGATCGAACGGACCCGGATGTTCTCCGAGAGGCCGGTGACGCCGGGGCGTACGGCGCAGATGCCGCGGACCCAGATGTCGACCGGGACGCCGGCCCGGGAGGCCTGGTAGCAGGCGTCGATGATCGCCTCGTCGACCATCGAGTTGACCTTGATCCGCACGTACGCGGGCCGGCCGGCGCGGTGGTGGGCGATCTCCTTGGTGATCCGGGAGACCAGCCCGTCGCGCAGCGACTTCGGCGCCGTGAGCAGGCGCCGGTACGTCTCGCGGCGCGAGTAGCCGGAGAGCCGGTTGAACAGGTCGGACAGGTCCGCGCCGACCTGGGGGTCGGCGGTGAGGAGGCCGAGGTCCTCGTAGAGCCGGGCCGTCTTGGGGTGGTAGTTGCCGGTGCCGACGTGCGAGTACCGGCGGAGGAGCTCGCCCTCCTGGCGGACGACCAGCGACAGCTTGCAGTGCGTCTTCAGGCCGACGAGGCCGTAGACGACGTGGCAGCCGGCCTCCTCCAGCTTGCGCGCCCACTTGATGTTGGCCTGCTCGTCGAAGCGGGCCTTGATCTCGACGAGGACGAGGACCTGCTTGCCGGACTCGGCGGCGTCGATGAGGGCGTCGACTATCGGGGAGTCGCCGGACGTCCGGTACAGCGTCTGCTTGATCGCGAGGACGTCCGGGTCGGCCGCCGCCTGTTCCAGGAAGGCCTGGACGGAGGTGGAGAACGAGTCGTACGGGTGGTGCAGCAGCACATCCCGTTCGCGCAGCGCGGCGAAGATGTCCGGCGCGGACGCCGACTCGACCTCGGCCAGGTCCCGGTGCGTGCCCGCGACGAACTTCGGGAACTTCAGCTCCGGACGGTCCTGCCCGGCGATCCCGAACAGACCGGTCAGGTCGAGGGGGCCGGGCAGCGGGTACACCTCGGCGTCGGAGACCTTCAGCTCGCGCACGAGGAGGTCGAGGACGTACGGGTCGATGGACTCCTCGACCTCCAGGCGGACCGGCGGGCCGAAGCGGCGCCGCATGAGCTCCTTCTCCAGGGCCTGGAGCAGGTTCTCGGCGTCGTCCTCCTCGACCTCCAGGTCCTCGTTCCTCGTGACCCGGAACATGTGGTGCGCGAGCACCTCCATGCCGGGGAACAGCTCCTCCAGGTGCGCCGCGATGACGTCCTCAAGGGGGACGTAGCGCTGCGGGGAGGCTTCGAGGAAGCGGGAGAGCAGCGGAGGGACCTTCACGCGCGCGAAGTGGCGGTGGCCGCTGACCGGATTGCGTACGACCACGGCGAGGTTGAGGCTCAGGCCGGAGATGTACGGGAAGGGGTGCGCGGGGTCCACGGCCAGCGGGGTGAGGACCGGGAAGATCTGCTGCCGGAACAGGGTGAAGAGCCGCGCCTGCTCCTTCTCCGTGAGTTCGGGCCAGCGGATCAGGTGGATGCCCTCGTCGGCGAGGGCGGGTGCCACGTCCTGCTGGTAGCAGGCGGCGTGCCGGGCCATGAGCTCGCGGGAGCGGGTCCAGATGAGTTCGAGGACCTCGCGGGGCTGGAGGCCGGAGGCGGAGCGGGTGGCGACGCCGGTGGCGATGCGGCGCTTGAGGCCGGCGACCCGGACCATGAAGAACTCGTCGAGGTTCGAGGCGAAGATCGCGAGGAAGTTCGCCCGTTCGAGGAGGGGGGTGGTCGGGTCCTCGGCGAGTTCGAGGACGCGTTCGTTGAACGCGAGCCAGCTGCGTTCCCGGTCGAGGAAGCGTCCCTGCGGCAGCTCGTCACCGAGGGTGGCGTCGGCGACGTACGAGTCGGGATCGGCGTCCATGCCGGCGACGGTGGCCACGTCGGCCGCTTCGGTCGCGTCGACCGCGTTCGCGCCGCCGAGCGGGCGGTGTGCGGCTATGGACCCGAGGGACGACGAGGCGGACGTCTTCGCGGACGCGTTTGCGGACGTCTGCGAGGAGGTCTGGGCGGACGGCGTGGCGGAGGACTGGACCGGGACCTCGGCGGGCTGCTTGCTCATGGCCCCATTCTTCCGCGCGAAGAGGTCATCGGGCGCGTCGGAGCGGGCCGTGGGGGAGGGAAGTCTCCCTTTGGGGAGGACCGCCCTGCCGGGCGTGGTCACGGAGCGCTTCATTGCGTGAGCGTCGCAAGCGCGTCTGAATGGCCGGTAACGACGACATGTCGTTCGGGAATCGGGGGCTGATCGGGGGCGGGGCCGTGTGCGGGGCCGTGTGCGGGCCCCGCCCCCGGTCTGCGGCGTGCGGGGTCTACGCGTGTCGGGCGCGCAGGACGCGGAAGGCGGCGTACAGCGCGAGGGCGGCGAGCGCGAGGAGGATGCCGGTCTCGATGAGCTGGATGGGCCAGTAGTGGGAGACCGGGTGATAGTCCCAGTACTGGCCGGCGACGTTCATGTCGGCCGGGCAGACGCCCCACTGCTCGGTCCGTTCGAAGCAGGCGTGCAGGGGGAGCCGTTCCCCGCTGGTCGTGACGAGACCTGAGTCGGTCTCGTGGGAGGTGAAGGGCAGGGCAGCGGAGACGCCTTCCGTGAGCGGCCCGGTCAGCGTCTTCACCGGCATCAGCGACCAGCGGAGCTGGCCGACGACGAGGAGGACGAGGCCGGTGACGAGGCCGGTGAGGGCCATGGCCGTCACGGTGCGGCGGACCAGTTGGCCGATCAGGGAGCCGAGGGCGAGGGCGAACAGCGCCTGCGCGACGAAGACGGGTCCGGTGGACACGTACGTCCCCGGTTCGTACCAGAGGAAGGACAAGGTGTCGCCGAGGTTCGCCCAGCCGAGCCGATAGGCGCCGATCAGTGTGATCGTGCCGACGACGGTCACGGCACCGGCGACCGCGAGCTTCGCGCCGAGCCAGCGTGCGGGGGAGACGGACTGGGTGAGGGCGAGCTTGTACGTGCCCGATTCCAGCTCGCGCGCCACCATCGGGCCGGCGACGAATGCTCCGACGAGGAAGGGTACGAGGATCATGCCGCCCTCGGCCCACTCCACGGCGATGCGGAGGAGGGAGTGGCCGGTGTCCCGATCGGTACCGACGGTCCGGCCGTCCCAATAACGAAGCCAGGACATGCCCACGAGACTCAGCAGGACTCCCGCCCCCGCCAGCCACAGCGTCCGTCGGTACTGGCGGACCGTCACCCAGTAGGGGCCCTTCAGGGCGAGGGTGCTCATGCCTTGGCTCCTTCGGGGGTGACGCGGAGGTGGGCGAGGAGGAGGTCCTCCAGGGAGGGTTCCTGGGTTTCCCAGGGGCCTTCGACCGGGCCCTCGTGGCGGATCAGGGCCGTGAGTTGACGGCCCGTCGTGCGGGACTCGACGACCGTGTGCGGGGCGAGGTCGGCGACCGGGCCCGTGAGCAGGGTGTGGGCGGCGAGGAGTTCGTCCACGGATCCGTCGAGGCGGATCCGGCCGCCGTGGAGCAGGAGGAGGTGGTCGCAGGCGCCCTCCAGCTCGGTGAGGATGTGCGAGGACATGACGACGGTCGTGCCGTGTTCGGCGGCGTCGGCCATGAGCAGGCCCATCAGCTGGTGGCGGGCGAGCGGGTCGAGGTCGGCCATCGGCTCGTCGAGGAGTAGCAGTTCGGCGCGCTTGCCGAGGGCGAGCGCGAGGGCGACGCGGGTGCGCTGGCCGCCGGAGAGGTCGCGTACGAGGGCGCGCGGGTCGAGTTCGTCGGCGATCACGCGCTGCGCGGCGGTCTCGTCCCAGCGGCCCGGGTTGAGCTCGCGGCCCATGCGCAGGGTGTCGGCGACGGAGAGCCGGGGGTGGAGCGGCTTGTCCTGGGCGACGTACGCGAGGTGTTCGCGGGCCGGGGCCTGGATCGTGCCCTCGGTGGGGCGGAGGAGCCCGGCGGCGAGGGCGAGGAGGGTGGACTTGCCGGCGCCGTTGGGGCCGACGAGGGCGCAGATCCTGCCGGCGGGGAGGGCGAAGTCGCACTCCCGCAGGGCCCAGCCGCGGCCTCTCCCTCCGTATGTCTTGCCCAGGAGATCGGCCTCCAGCGCGATGCCGTCTCTCGTCATGCGTCGTCCCCCTCGAAGTGTTCCTTCAGTACGGATGTGAAGAGCGCGGACACGTCCTCGCGGTCCATGCCGGCGGCGCGGGCGCGGCGGGCCCAGGCGGTGAGTTCGCCGCGGAGGGGCGAGTCGGCGGGGCCGGTGCCGAGCGTGGCTCGGACGAAGGTGCCGAGGCCTCGGCGGGCCTCGACGAGGCCTTCGCGTTCGAGCTCGCGGTAGGCCTTGAGGACCGTGTTCGGATTGATGGCCGTCGCTTCGACGACCTCGCGTGCGGTGGGCAGTCGGTCGCCGGGCTCCAGGAGGCCCATCCGGAGGGCCTGTTTCGTCTGCTGGACGATCTGGAGGTAGGTGGCGACGCCACTGCGCCGGTCGATGCGGTACTCGACCACGATCGCTTCCACCACCCTTTCACTAATCAAGTAGTGAAAGGGTGGTGCAAAGAAGGGGGCGGTGTCAACCGCCCCCTGTGCAACAGGCGTTACGGAGTCCTCGGGCGCCTCACGACTCCGTGCGGTACATCAGGTCCACCTCGTGCGTCGCGAAGCCGAGCCGCTCGTAGACCGTCACCGCCGCCGTGTTGTCCGCGTCCACGTACAGCATCGCCGTCGGCAGCCCCTGCGCCGCCAGGTGCCGCAGGCCGATCGCCGTCAGCGCCTTGCCGAGGCCGCCACCCTGCGCCTCGGGCAGGATGCCCACCACGTACACCTCGCCGAGCTGCTGCTCGGCGTGCGTCTTCGTCCAGTGGTAGCCGATCAGCTTCCCGTCCCTCTCCGCGAGGAAGAAGCCCTTCGGGTCGAACCACGGCTCGGCCATCCGGTCGTCCAGGTCCCGCTGGGTGAGCGAGCCCTGCTCGGGGTGGTGCGCGAAGGCGGTCGCGTTGACGGCGAGCCAGGCGGTGTCGTCCTGGCCGGGGACGAATGTTCGGACGGTGACGCCCTCGGGCAGGACCGGCTCCGGGATGTCCAGCGGCGTCAGGGACCGGCGCAGCTGGCGGAGTTCACGGAACAGGGTCAGGCCGAGGACCTGCGCGAGGTGCCGGGCCGCCGACTTGCCGCCGTGCGCCCAGACGCGCAGCCGCTTGCCGGAGGCGGCGAGCAGGGCCGTGCCGAGAGCCCGGCCGTGACCGCGGCCGCGGTGGCTCGGGTGGACGACGAGCTCGGCGGCCGGGGCCTCGATCGGGTCGGTCTCCTCCAGCTGCGCGTAGCCGTAGAGGTGCGGGCCGACGGTGAGCAGGAAGTGGCGCACGCCCTCGCGGCGGCCGTGCCGCAGGTAGAGCCGCCCCTGCTCGGACACGGCGTGCAGCCCGTCGGCCTGGTCGGCGGCCTCGAGGAGCTCCAGTACGTCCTGGACCTGCTCGGGGGAGAGCTCGTCATACGTGTGGATCTGCCGTCCCGGTTCGATGGCCGGCGCCGCGTCGGAAGTCATGGGTACGAGCCTACGGTGACGTACCGCCGCCCCGGGGAAAGGCGGCGGCAACTGTCTTGTAACCCGCTACCCCCTGTTGCGCTACGCGCGTTGACTCTAGGCTGCACCGGCAGACGGGTGCGTAGATCAACGCCGCAAAAGGGTGCAAGGGGAGAGATGGCAGCGACACCGGGGAAGAAGCGGAAGAACAAGACCGGGCGGCGGATTCTGGCCGCCGGTGCGGGACTCGCGACCGTCGGGGCGCTTTTCGCCGCGATGCCGTCGTCGGCGGGGGCCGCCGGGGACGCGTTCGCCGCCGGGAGCGGTTACGGGAACGGCAAGGGATGGGGCCGGATGGTCGACGTCCAGCTGCTGTCCTTCAACGACCTCCACGGCAACCTGGAGCCGCCGACCGGCTCGTCGGGCCGGCTCACCCACCTCAAAGAGGACGGCACGACCGAAACCATCAACGACGTCGGCGGCGTCGAGTACCTGGCCACGCACCTGCGGCAGGCCCGCCAGGGCAACCGGTACTCCGTCACCGCCGCCGCGGGCGACATGATCGGCGCCTCGCCGCTGGTCTCCGGCCTGTTCCACGACGAGCCGACCATCGAGGCGCTGAACAAGCTGAAGCTCGACGTGAGCTCGGTCGGCAACCACGAGTTCGACGAGGGCGCGCGCGAGCTGGCCCGCATGCAGAACGGCGGCTGTCACCCGACCGAGGGCTGCTTCGAAGAGGGCAAGACCTTCAAGGGGGCGGACTTCCCCTACCTCGCGGCCAACGTGACGGACGAGAAGAGCGGCAAGCCGCTGCTCGACCCGTACTTCGTCTGGGAGCGCGACGGCGTCAAGATCGGCTTCATCGGCGTCACCCTCGAAGGCACGGCGAACATCGTGTCCGCCGAGGGCATCAAGGGCCTGAAGTTCGGCGACGAGGTCGAGACGATCAACAAGTACGCCAAGGTGCTGGAGCGCAAGGGCGTGAAGTCGATCGTCGCCCTGCTCCACGAGGGCGGCCTGCCTGCCTCGGGCGCGTACAACTACGACTGTGACAGCCCGGGTCCCGGCAACGGCATATCCGGCCCGATCGTCGACATCGCCAAGAACGTCAGCCCGCAGGTCGACGCCCTGGTCACCGGCCACACCCACCAGGCGTACGCGTGCACCATCGCGGACCCGGCGGGCAAGCCGCGCACGGTCACCTCGGCGGCCTCCTTCGGCCGGCTCTACACCGACACGACGCTCACCTACGACCGTCGTACGAAGGACATCGTCCGCACCGCCGTCGCCTCCGCGAACCACGTCGTCACCCGTGACGTGAAGCCGGCCGGCGACATGAGCAAGCTGATCAAGCGCTGGAAGGACCTGGCCGCGCCGATCGCCGGCCGTCCCGTCGGTCACATCTCCGCCGACATCGAGAACCCCCTCGACCCGACGGTGTACGAGAAGCCGCTGGGCAACCTGATCGCGGACGCGCAGCTGGAGGGCATGGCCCCGGCGGACAAGGGCGGTGCGCAGCTCGCCCTGATGAACCCGGGCGGCGTCCGCGCGCCGCTGACCCACAAGGCCGCCGGCGCCGAGGGCGACGGGGTCGTGACCTACGGCGAGGCGTACACCGTCCAGCCGTTCACCAACATGATGACGGCGGTCGACCTGACCGGCGCCCAGCTCGTCACCACGCTCCAGCAGCAGGTCAGCGGCCTCAACCTGGGTGCCCCGAAGATCCTCCAGGTGTCGAAGAACTTCACCTACACCCTGGACATGACCAAGGCCGGCGCCGACCGGATCGTGGTCGACTCGGTGCGGCTCAACGGTGAGGCGATCGACCCGGCGAAGACCTACCGGGTCGCGATGAACGAGTTCCTGTCCGGTGGCGGCGACGGCTTCGCTGTCCTGAAGGAGCACAAGAACAAGCTGGTCGGCGCGTCCGACCTGGACATGTTCACCGCCTACCTGGGGGCGCACTCCTCGGCCACCGCGCCGCTGGCTCCGCCGGCGACGGACCGCATCACGGTCGTCAAGTAGCTCTGAGCAGTCCTTTTCCGGGCCCCTGAGCTAGGGGGCGGCGGACCGTTCCGACGGGCCGCCGCCCCTTTTCGCGTACGTCCGGAAGACCTCTGGTGTGTTTGTCGTGACCCTGACATCATCCGGTCCATGCAGCGACGACGCTTTCTCGTGGGGGCCCTCGCAGCCGGGGCCGGAGTGATGCTCGGGGCGCCCACCGCCTCCGCCGTGGACGTACGGGCCTGGATGGCGGCGCACGGGGACGGTACGGCCCTGCGGCAGCTGACCATCCCCGGAACGCACGACTCCGGGGCCCGGTACGGCGGCCCCTGGACCGAATGCCAGAACAGCACCATCGCCCAGCAGCTGGACAGCGGGATCCGGTTCCTGGACATCCGGTGCCGGGTGACCGGCGGGTCCTTCGCGATCCACCACGGCGCCTCGTACCAGAACATGATGTTCGGGGACGTCCTCGTCGCCTGCCGGGCCTTCCTCGCCGCCCACCCCTCCGAGACCGTCCTCATGCGGGTCAAGCAGGAGTACTCGGAGGAGTCCGACGCCACCTTCCGCGCGGTCTTCGACGACTACCTCGACGCACGCGGCTGGCGCTCCCTCTTCCGGATCGGCGCCGGCCTGCCGCTCCTCGGCGAGGCCCGCGGCCGTGTCGTCCTGCTCGCCGACAACGGAGGGCTGCCGGGCGTCCGCTACGGCGACGGCTCGCTCTTCGACATCCAGGACGATTACATGGCCGAACCGTTCGGCAAGTACCCCAAGATCGAGGCCCACTTCCGCAAGGCGGTCGCCCAGCCCGGGAAGCTGTACGTCAACTACGTGTCGACCGCCGCCGCGCTCCCGCCCCGCTGGAACGCCGACCGACTCAACCCCCGCGTCCACGGCTACCTCGACAGCGCGGCCGCGTCCGGCGCGACCGGGCTCGGGATCGTCCCCATGGACTACCCGAACACCCGGTCAGGCCTCGTCGAGGCCCTGCTCCGGCACAACTAGGACCTGTCCGGGCGATCACGCCGCGGTGCCTCGCCAAGGGCTCCTGTCTCAGGCCGTAGGTAAGGTTCCCCGGCATGGGAGCGAGCAGATGGTCGTACTTCACGCCTTTCCGGCACAGTGCGCAGGATGCGCTGGACGATCTTCGCGAGGCGGTCTTCGCCCAGGACGCCGAGTACTACCGGGAAGCAGGCATCGAGACGCCGGCAGCGCTGATGGCGAGCGGTCGGCTGGAGGAGGAGCCGGCGCATTCGGTGCTCGACGTCGAGCGCGTGGTCCGTTGCGAGGAGGCCATGGAGGAGCCCGGCGACGTGAGGGTGGTCGAAGCGGCGGAAGCCATGGAACTCTTCGGCACGGCGCAGCCCGTGCGGGAGGTCGTCGAGCAGGCCCTGAAGCGGACCGGAGACGGCTGGTTCCCTCCGTTCGACCGCGGCTCCGGCTGCTGCACGATCGTCTACGGAGGCGAGGGCCGTCCGGCGGAGCTGTGCTTCTGGGGCTTCACCGGAGACTGATCCGGCTCGGTTTTTCCGGCCGTCAGTGTTCCGGCGGTGGCGTCGGCGCGCCCGGCAGGCGGACGGTTGCCACCGTGCCGCCGCCCGGGGCCGGGGCGAGGCTCGCCGAGCCGCCCGCCTGGTGGACCGTACGGGCGACGATCGAGAGGCCCAGGCCCGAGCCCGGCAGGCTGCGGGCCGACGGGGAGCGCCAGAAGCGGTCGAAGACGTGCGGGAGTTCGTCCGGCGGAATGCCCGGGCCGTGGTCCCGGACCGTCAGCTCGCCCCGCATCAGGGTCACCTCGACCGTGCCCCGGGGCGGCGAGAACTTCACCGCGTTGTCCAGGACGTTGACGAGGGCGCGCTCGAGCGCCGCCGGTTCCGCCCGTACGTACCAGGGCGCGAGGTCCGTGACGAAGGTCAGCTCGGGGCCGCGCAGCCGGGCCCGGTCCAGGGCCGAGCGGAGGATGCCGTGCAGCGGTACGACCTCCAGCGGTCCCGGCCGCACCGTGTCCGGGCGGGCCAGCTCCTGGAGGTCGCCGATCAGCGCCGCGAGCTCCGTCATCTGCGCCTTCACCGAGGCCATCAGGGCCCGCCGGTCGTCCGGCGGGATCGCCCGGCCGGTCTGCTCGCTCCGCGCGAGCAGCTCGACGTTCGTCCGGAGCGACGTGAGGGGCGTGCGGAGTTCGTGGCCGGCGTCCGCGATCAGCTGTGCCTGCCGGTCGCGGGAGGTCGCGAGCGCCGCCGTCATCGCGTTGAAGGAGCGCGACAGGCGGGCGATCTCGTCCTCGCCGTCCACCGGGATGCGGACGGTCAGGTCCTCGGTCGCGGCCACGTGCTCGACGGCGCCGGTCAGCCGGTTCACCGGTTCGAGGCCGGTGCGCGCCACCCACAGGCCCGCCGCGCCGGCGCCGACGACGCCGATTCCGGAGACCAGGAGCAGCACCCAGCGCAGCGTGGACATCGAGTTGTCGATCTCGGCGAGCGGGCGGGCGAGGGAGACGGCGATCCCGGGCAGGCCCTCCTGCGGGTAGGTGTAGACCCGCATCTCCTGGCCGTCGTCGTCCTTCACCGTGTGCAGCGCGTACGACAACTGGCCGCGCGCCACCGCGAGTTCGGCGGGGCCGGCCGGGAGCGCGGCCTTGCCGGAGGTGCACACGGTGCCGTTGGCGAGGACCACCTGCACCGTGTACGAGCCCCCCAGGGGAGGCGGCGTCGTGTCCTGGCGGCACAGGTTGAGCAGGCTCTGCACCGAGGCCCCGTCCAGCCTGCTGCTGCGCAGGGAGGAGTCCATCTCCGCCTCCAGCTGGGCCCGTGTCACGAACCAGCAGGCCAGCGAGACCGCCGCGACCGCGACCGCCACCGCGAACGCGGTGAGCAGCGCGAGCCGCGACCGGAGCGGCCGCGAACGGAACCAGGCCAGGGGCCTGAAGCGGGTCACTCGCTGCCTCCTCCGCGCAGGACATAGCCGACGCCCCGCACCGTGTGCACGAGGCGCGGCTCGCCGCCCGCCTCCGTCTTGCGCCGCAGGTACATCACGTACACGTCGAGCGAGTTCGAGCTCGGCTCGAAGTCGAAGCCCCACACCGCCTTGAGGATCTGCTCGCGGGTCAGCACCTGCCGCGGGTGCGCCAGGAACATCTCCAGGAGCGTGTACTCGGTGCGGGTCAGCTCCACCGTCCGCCCGCTCCGCGTCACCTCGCGCGTCGCCAGGTCCATCCGCAGGTCCTCGAACGACAGCACGTCGTCGTCGGCCGGGGCCGCGGCGGCGGAGGCGTACGAGCTGCGCCGGAGCAGCGCCCGGATCCGGGCGAAGAGCTCGTCCAGCTCGAAGGGCTTCACGAGGTAGTCGTCGGCGCCCGCGTCGAGGCCGGTGACCCGGTCGCCGACGGTGTCGCGGGCGGTCAGCATGAGGATCGGCACGGTCGAGCCGGAGGCCCTGATCCGCCGGGCCGCGGTGAGCCCGTCCATCCGGGGCATCTGGACGTCGAGGACGACGAGGTCGGGGGCGTACGCCTCGATGCGGGCGAGCGCGTCGAGCCCGTCGACGGCGTCCTGCGTGTCGTACCCCTCGAAGGCGAGGCTGCGGCGCAGGGCCTCCCGCACGGCGGGCTCGTCCTCGACGATCAGGATGCGCTCGCGGGCGCCTTCGTTCACCTGGCCAGTCATGGCACCAGCCTCGCACGCACTCCGGACACCGGTCAGTTGTCGCCGCCGGAACGGAGGCCGTCGAGGTCGGCCTTCACCGTGTCGACCGGAATGGCGAATCCGAGGCCGACACTTCCGGCCGTGGAACCGCTCGAAGAGCTGGGCGAATACATGGCCGAATTGATTCCGATGATCTCGCCGTTCATATTGATCAACGCACCGCCGGAATTACCCGGGTTGAGCGAGGCATCGGTCTGGATCGCCTTGTACGTCGTCTTCGACGTGCCCGTGTCGCCGTTGAACTGCTGCCCGCCGAACTCGAACGGCCAGCCCTGTCGCGGGTCGTACTGCGGCTGCTGCTCCTGGCCGGAGCCGGCACCGGCACCGGCACCGTCATCGTTCTTGGCGACGGTCACGTCCCGGTCGAGCGCCGAGACGATGCCGCTGGTGACCGTGCCGGTCAGGCCCTCGGGGGAGCCGATCGCCACGACCTCCTCGCCGACCTTCACCTTGGACGAGTCGCCGAGCGTGGCGGCCTTCAGACCGGAGGCGCCCTGGAGCTTGATCAGCGCCAGGTCCTTGTCGGGGTCGGTGCCGACGACCTCCGCCTGGTACGACGTGCCGTCGCTGAGCTGCACGCTGATCTGGGAGGCGCCGGAGATCACGTGGTTGTTGGTGACGATCTCGCCGTCGGAGGTGATGATCACGCCCGAGCCGGTGGACTTGCCGGAGTTCGAGCTCGCGGAGATCTCGACGATGGAGGGGGAGACGGCCTGGGCGACACCGGCGACCGTGCCCGCGCTGCTCGCGGAGACGTTCGTGCCGGTCACGCCCGAGAAGGCGGTGGCGGGGGTGTCGGTGGTGAGCTGCTGGACGAGCGTCGCCGCGCCGCCGCCGACCGCCGCGGCCGCGATGGCCACGGCCGCGAGGAGCCCGACCCCGCGCTTGGCGCGGCGACGGGCGCCCGGTGCGCCGTCCGCCGCGACGGCGACCGGTGGATCCAGGGGCGGCGGCGGGAGGTGCCCGCCGGACGGCGGGACGTGCCCGCCGTGCCCGCCGGACGGCCAGATCGTGGTCCCCGGCTCGGTGGTGATCGGCCGGGTCGCCTCGTACGGCTGTGCGGCGTCGTACGGCTGCCGGTCACCCTGCTGCTGCGTCGGGGCGTACGGGGGCCTCGGGGGCTGCGGCGGGTAGTACGGCTGCTGCGGCTGCTGCTCCTGGAAGTCCGTCATGGCTCTGACTCTCGGAGCCGTACATGAGAGCCGTCTGAGGACCGGCTGAGAAGCCCGACAGAACCCTGTATGCCCGAAATAAGGATCCCCCTGGGCGGGGGTCCCGTCGCACGGTACCGACGGACGCCTCGGCGTGCCCGTACCGGCGTGAAGGCCTACTCGCCGCAGCCGCAGGAGCGGCGGACGACCAGGCCCGACGGGAAGAGCTTGACCCGCTCGCGGCGCGAGCCCGCGACGCGCAGGCTGTCGTCCAGGACCAGGTCCACCGCGGCCCGGGCCATCGCCGGGCGGTCCGAGGAGATCGTGGTCAGCGGCGGGTCGGTGAGCGCCGCCTCCTTCACATCGTCGAAGCCCGCGACCGCCAGCCCCGAGGGCACGTCGATGCGCAGCTCGCGCGCGGCCCGCAGGACACCGAAGGCCTGGTCGTCGGTGGAGCAGAAGATGGCCGGCGGCCTGTCCGGGCCCGCGAGCAGCTTCAGGGCCACCTGGTAGGCGTCGTAGCGGTTGTACGGGGCTTCGAAGAGCCGGCCCTCGGTCGGGAGGCCCGCCTCCACCATGGCGCGCCGCCAGCCCTCGACGTGGTCGGCGACCGGGTCGCCGACGGCCGGGGTGTTCGGGACGCCGCCGAGGCAGGCCACGTAGGGGTGGCCGTGCTCCAGGAGGTGCTGGGTGGCGAGCTGGGCGCCGCCGATGTCGTCCGTCACGACGGCCACGTCGTCGATCGCCTCGGGGCGCTCGTGCAGCAGCACCACGCGGGCGTCCCAGGCCTCGATCTCGCTCGCGGCCTGCTCGCTCATGCCCTGGCTGACCAGGATCAGTCCGGAGACCCGCATGCCGAGGAAGGCCCGCAGGTAGTGCACCTCGCGCTCGGTCCGGTAGTCGGAGTTGCCGACGAGCACCATCTTTCCGCGCTCGGCGGCGGCCTGCTCGACCGCGTGGGCCATCTCCGCGAAGAACGGCTGCCGGGCGTCCGGGACGATCATGCCTATGAGGTCCGTGCGCCGGGACGCCATCGCCTGGGCCACCCGGTCGGGGCGGTAGCCCAGCTCCTTGATGGCGGCGAGGACACGCTCGCGCGTGGCCGGGGCGACCGGCCGGGGTCCGTTGTTGATGACGTAGCTCACGACCGCGGTCGAAGTACCTGCCAGTCGAGCTACGTCATCCCGCGTCACCTTGGCCACGCGCGGCAGTCTACGCGGGGTGACCTACCTACCGGCAGGTCGCACTGTGGCGTCCGCCACGTTCCTGTCCTCCAGCGGAGTGACCTCCCGGTCGGCCTCCTTGACACGGGCGGTGCGGGCGGCCTCCTCCGTCCGGGTGTCCTTCGCCCGGGCCTCCTCGGCCGCTCGCTCGACCTTCTCCGGGGTGACGAAGCGGTAGCCGACGTTCCGCACGGTGCCGATCAGCGACTCGTGCTCGGGGCCGAGCTTCGCCCGCAGACGCCGCACGTGGACGTCGACCGTACGGGTGCCGCCGAAGTAGTCGTACCCCCACACCTCCTGGAGGAGCTGGGCCCGCGTGAAGACCCGGCCCGGGTGCTGGGCCAGGTACTTGAGGAGCTCGAACTCCTTGAAGGTCAGGTCCAGGACCCGGCCCTTGAGTTTCGCGCTGTACGTCGCCTCGTCGACCGACAGGTCGCCGTTGCGGATCTCCATCGGGGAGTCGTCGGAGACGATCTGCTGGCGGCCCATCGCGAGCCGCAGCCGCGCCTCGACCTCGGCCGGTCCCGCGGTGTCGAGGAGGACGTCGTCGATGCCCCAGTCGGCGGTGACGGCCGCGAGGCCGCCCTCCGTGACGACGAGGATCAGCGGACAGCCGGGCCCCGTGGAGCGCAGCAGCTGACAGAGCGAGCGGACCTGCGGGAGGTCGCGCCGGCCGTCGACGAGGATCACGTCCGCGCCGGGGGTGTCCACGAGGGCCGGGCCCTCTGCCGGAGCCACCCGGACGTTGTGCAGCAGCAGGCCGAGTGCGGGCAGCACCTCGGTCGACGGCTGGAGGGCGTTGGTCAGGAGCAGCAGAGAGCTCATACCGCGCCACCTGCCATCGGTCGGTCGTGCTTCGTTCGCTCGCTCATCACGCGGTTCCTCCTCGGTCCCTGCGAGGACGTGCACTGCTTCGTACAGATCACTGAAAGCTCTCGCGCCCTGAGAGCTTTTGTTCACCTATCCGTAACAACGGTCGGAAAACGCAAAAGGACCCGGGGGCTGCGTCGCCCGGATCCTCATGCCCAGCAGAATAGCCCACATGAGTTCAGAGGGAGAGAGCCGATTTCACATGGTGGATGTCTCGTCGCTCACTTCCGTCCATCCGCGTGATCCGCGGCGTGTGATGTTGCGTACGGATGACGGTGTCCGCATCGAGGCGGTTTACGAACCCTCCGCCGCAAGTGTCACCGAAACGGCCGTCACCGGTACGGCCGTCGTCGTCGCCCACGGCTTCACCGGGGCGGCCGACCGGCCCGCCGTCCGGCGCGCCGCCCGCGCCTTCGCGGAGCGCGGCGCGGCCGTCGTCACCTTCTCCTTCCGCGGGCACGGCGGCTCCGGCGGCCGCTCCACCGTCGGCGACCGGGAGGTCCTCGACCTGTCCGCCGCCGTCCGCTGGGCCCGCGAGCTCGGCCACGCGCGCGTGGTGACGGTCGGCTTCTCCATGGGCGGGTCCGTCGTCCTGCGCCACGCAGCCCTGGAGCGGGGAACGGAGGGACGCGTGGACGCGGTGGCCGCCGTCTCCGCCCCCGCACGCTGGTACTACCGGGGCACGGCCCCGATGCGCCGGCTCCACTGGGTGGTCACCCGCCCCGCGGGCCGGCTGGTCGGCCGCTACGGGCTCCGCACCCGGATCGACCGGCGGACCTGGGACCCCGTACCCCTCTCGCCCGTCGAGGCCGTCCCGCTGATCGCGCCGGTGCCTCCCCCTACGCCCTGGGGGCGTGGGGGGACCCCCAGCTGATCGTGCACGGCGACCGGGACGCGTACTTCCCGCTCGACCACCCGCGGATGCTGGCCGGGGCGGGCGACGCCGAACTGTGGCTGGAGCCGGGGATGGTCCCCCTACGCCCTGGGGGCGTGGGGGGACCCCCAGCCGAGAACGCGGCGGACGAGGAGCTGCTCGCCCGGCTGGGGGACTGGCTCACGCGTGGGTCGGGCTAACGCGCGCCACAGGTTGACGCGCGTATGGCCCATCATGGACGCCGGCGCACAACGAAGGGAGCGCCGCTGTGACTCCGCCCACCGCCGAGACGGCGGGCTTCCAACCCGAGGGTTGCGGTCCAGCCCGAACCGGCCCCACGCGGGGGCGGCAGCAAGCTACCAGAATCCTGGGAGGGCAATGATGGCAGCGGGAACCATCCGCTACTGGGCCGCGGCCAAGGCCGCCGCCGGTGTCGCCGAGGAGCCGTACATCGCCGAGACCCTGGCGGAGGCCCTGGACGCGGCCCGCGAGAAGCACCCGGGCGAGCTCGCCCAGGTCCTCCGGCGGTGCTCGTTCCTGATCGACGGCGACCCCGTCGGCACCCGGAGCCATGAGACCGTACGGCTTGCCGAGGGCGGCACGGTCGAGGTGCTCCCCCCGTTCGCAGGAGGGTGAACCCCAGCAGCATGAGCAACGACCAGCAGTACGACCCGTACGCGAACGGGCAGCACGTCCCGGATGTCACGCAGACGTGGGAGGGCCAGACCTGGGACACCCAGTTCCAGCCCACGGTCCAGCCGCAGCACCAGCAGCAGCAGCCGCCCCCCGTGACGTACGAGGCGCCGTACCAGGATCCGTACGCGCAGCCCGCCTACGAGCCCGCCTACGACAACACGGCGTACCTGCCGCCGCAGCAGTACGAGCAGCAGCAGTACGCGGCGGCTCCGGCGGCTCCCACGGCTCCCGTGGCGTACGACACGCCCGTACCGGTGGAGTACGCGCCCGAGCCCGTGGCCGCCGCTCCCGTGGCCGAGGCGGCGGCGGGGGCCGGCTATTCGTCGCCGACCACCTCCGGCAACACCCGGATCACCGACGCCCAGCGCGCGCGGGCCGAAGGCCGCTCGCCCGTGATCGAGCCCGGTCTCCAGCCGGCGGCCCTGACCGCCGTCCTCGGCCTGCTGCTCGCCGGCGGCGCCGCCCTCGGCCCGTACGCGCTGCTCGTCCCGCTCGTCCTCCTCCAGGGCCTCACCGCCGCCGGCTGGTTCCGGCTCAACGGCATGTGGCCCGCCCGGCAGGGCATCGCCCTCGCCTTCGCCGGCGGTCTCGTCGCCGACGCCGCCCTCCTGGCCACCGGCCGGGAGCACGCGGCCGCCGCGATCCTGGGCACGCTCGGCGTCTGGGTCCTGCTCTGTCTCGTCCTCCAGCTCCGCAGCCACGCCGACCCGGACGAGCGGATGTACGGCCTGATGGCCGGCATCGCCTCGGCCGCGCTGACGGTCGTCGCCGCCGGGCACCTCGGCGCCGCCCCGGACGCGGTCGTCGTCGGCGGGATCGCGGTCGCCGCGACCGTCGTCGCCCGGGCGCTCCCGCTGCCCGGCCCGGTCTCCCTGGTCGTCGCGCTCCTCGCGGGCGCGGGCGCCGGGATCGTCGCGGGCGGGCTGACCGGCCTGGGCACCTCCGGGGCGCTGATCGGCCTCGCGGCCGGCGTCTGCGCGCTGATCGGCCTGCGGGTGGCCAGCTACGACTACCCGTCGCGCTTCGTCCACATGACCGCGGGGATCGCGCTGCCGCTGACGGCCGCCGCGCCCGCCGTCTACCTGCTGGGCCGCGCCCTGACCTGAGTCCGGCCGGGACCCCAGAGGGAACCAATCGGCCCCTCGACACGTCGATCTTCGTGTCGGGGGGCCGAACACTTATCCAGTCGCATTTCTGTCTATCGGGGAGACGCACAACCCATGCGAGCACTGCGGATTCTGTTGATCGTGGCCGTCGTGCTGGGCGGGGTGCTCGTCGGGATCGACCGGCTCGCCGTGGCGTACGCCGAGTCGGAGGCGGCGAGCCGGGTGAAGCTCTCGGGGACGAAGAGCGACTCGATCGAGATCGACATCAAGGGCTTCCCCTTCCTCACGCAGGTCGCGGACAAGCGGTTCGACGAGGTCGACGTGGTGGCGAAGGGCGTCGAGGCGACGGCGGGCAGTCGGCAGATCCGGATCGGCGAGCTGACGGCCGCGCTCCGGGACGTGACCGTCACCGGCGACTGGTCGGGCGCGCGGGCGGGCTCGGCGTCCGGCACCGCCCTCATCTCGTACGCGGACCTCACGGCCGCCTCCGACCGCGAGGCCACCGTCGCCTACGGCGGCGACGGGAAGGTGAAGGTCACCGGCGGGGTCGAGATCATGGGCCGCACGCTGACCCGCTCGGTCCTGTCCACCGTGACCGTGGTGAACGGCGACACGATCAAGGTCCGCGCGGACGAGGTGCCGGGCGAGGGCATTCCGGGTGTGGAGCAACTGGTCCGCGAGCGGACCGACTTCGAGCGGCCGATCGGGCTGATCGCCGGGATGAAGGTGGAGAAGGTCGAGGCCAGGCCGGACGGCCTCGCGGTCGCGGTGACGGGCAAGGACATCGCCCTGGCGGGCTGAGGCCCGGAGGAGACGACGGGGCGGACCGCGCGGGGGCTTCCGGCCGGCCGCCCCACGGCGGCCCGTAAGAGGCACCGCGCCATCATTGCGCCATCGCTGCGCGGCGCTCGCACGCTCCCGTACGCCTCCGTACGCCTCCGTACGCCTACGCGCGCGCTCATGCGCCCTCGTACGCCCCCGTCGAGCCCCGTCCAGCCCCGATCGGCCCATGGACGGCGCCCCTGGTCACATGCTGAGACGTCGCCGTCCGATCCGCAGAAACCGAAGCGGACACCGCCGCACGGAGGCGTCCGGAGCCGACTCGTACGGTGATCGCGTCTCGCATCTCGGACGATCGCGTCTCAAAATACGACACACCGGTGACACGGCCGCCTGTCCGTCCCTACGATCGAGGGCATGAAGCGACAGGCGGATCTCACGAAGCGGCGGGCAGTAGACCTGTGCCGCGTCGCCGCCATGCTCTGTCGCTCAGTCTGAGCGGGAGCACCGACTCCCGTATTCCCTCAGGCCCTTCGACCGCGGTCGGGGCCGACCTGTGCAGCCGTACGCACGTCGTACGCCACGCGACGACGCGTACCGGATCACAAACCCGCACCAACCGCACCACACCGCCGCACACTGCCCCGGAGGAGAACAGCATGGCTCGCAGCGACGTCCTGGTCGACGCGGACTGGGTCGAGGCCAACCTCGACAACCCGCAGGTTGCCATCGTCGAGGTCGACGAGGACACCTCGGCCTACGAGAAGAACCACATCCGCAACGCCATCCGGATCGACTGGACCCAGGACCTTCAGGACCCGGTCCGCCGTGACTTCATCGACCAGGAGGGCTTCGAGAAGCTCCTCTCGGCCAAGGGGATCGGGAACGACACCACGGTCGTCCTCTACGGCGGCAACAACAACTGGTTCGCCTCCTACGCCTACTGGTACTTCAAGCTCTACGGCCACCAGGACGTGAAGCTCCTCGACGGCGGCCGCAAGAAGTGGGAGCTCGACTCCCGCGACCTGGTCGACGGCTCCGCCGTGCCGGCCCGCCCGGCCACCGCGTACAAGGCCCAGGCCCAGGACTCCTCGATCCGCGCGTTCCGCGACGACGTCGTGGCCGCGATCGGCGCCCAGAACCTGGTCGACGTCCGCTCGCCCGACGAGTTCTCCGGCAAGCTGCTCGCCCCGGCGCACCTCCCGCAGGAGCAGTCGCAGCGCCCCGGCCACGTGCCGAGCGCCCGCAACATCCCCTGGTCGAAGAACGCCAACGACGACGGCACCTTCAAGTCGGACGCCGAGCTCAAGGCCCTCTACGAGGACGAGCAGGTCGACCTGGCGAAGGACACCATCGCCTACTGCCGCATCGGTGAGCGCTCCGCGCTCACGTGGTTCGTCCTGCACGAGCTGCTCGAGGTCACGAACGTCAAGAACTACGACGGCTCGTGGACCGAGTACGGCTCCCTCGTCGGCGTGCCGATCGAGCTCGGCGCCAACAAGTAAGCCTCCTCCGGACCTCCCTCCCCTTCTCCGGAACCCCTCGACCGTAAGGACAGAACACCATGTGTGGAGCGCAGCCCGGCGGCCCCGACGCCTCGACGATCAAGCCCGGTGAGACCACCATCCAGGGCTTCGTGACCAAGGACGGCGAGCCCGTCACCGGTTACGTCCGCCTCCTGGACTCGACCGGCGAGTTCACGGCCGAGGTCCCGACCTCCGCCACCGGACAGTTCCGTTTCTACGCGGCCGAGGGCACTTGGACCGTCCGCGCCTTGGTCCCGGGCGGCACCGCCGACCGCCAGGTCGTGGCGCAGAAGGGTGGCCTCGCGGAGGTCGCCATCGCGGTCTGATTTTCTGACGCGCCCCTCGCACCGCTCGGCGCCGGGGCGCCTCACAGGCTTCGAGCCGCTGCGCCGGCCTCCGGCCGCCGGATTCCGGCGCGGCGCGAAGCCTCGTCATACCGGCCGTAGGGCCGTGCCTCCTGGGGGGTTGGACGCCATTTCCAGGACTTGAGGCACGGCCCTTCGGTCTGCCCGGACTCGGGTCCGGACGTACGCTGAAGAGGTGTACGCACGCCGTCGCCACGTCTACTTCTGGCTGATGGGCGCCTGCCTGGTGCTTTTCGTGGGCGCCTGGGCCGTCGTGCGGCTCTTCTCGATGCCGGTGGCGATCGGCATGTGCGTCGTCGCCATGGTCATCCCCCCGGTCGCCGCGATGATCGCGAACCGCAGGGGTCCGGAGGACCGCTGGTGGGACGACCCTTCGGGGGACGCGCAGTCGGACGAGTGGTGGGACGAGCTCGACGGCAAGAAGCGCCGGAAGTAGGTCTTCCTCAGGTCGTCCTCAGGTCGTCCTCAGTAGACGAGGGCCTGGGTCTCGTCGGCCATGGCCTCCTGGACGAAGACCTGGGCGCCCGCGATGCGGATGCCGTCCAGGACGTCCTTCTCCGTGATCTCGCGACGGGTCGCGCACTGCGTGCACAGCGTCACGCGGCCGGCCGCCAGGACCGAGTCGATCAGGTCCGGCAGGGGCGCGGCGTGCGGCAGTTCGAACTCGGCCGCGCGGCCCGGGAGGGCGAACCACGACGACTCGCCGGTCAGCCAGAGCGAGACCTCGACCCCGCTGGCGACGGCGACGGCGGCCACCGTGAAGGCCTGGGAGCAGCGTTCGGGGGCGTCGGCCCCTGCGGTCACCTTGATCACGAGCTTCTTCGCCATATGCCGAACTGTAATGCGCGGCCCTGCAACCCCCTGTGCCTCTCACGTGTCAGTTGGGTGCGCGGATGACGGAATCCGCCCTTCAGGTCTCGTGGGGGGACTGTTGAGTATCGAAGAAAGTGTCCAAAATACGGATACGGCACCGCCGTCGGAGCCGGAGACCGGGCCGGAACCCACCCTTCCGGTCTCCGTGCGGGACGACGCGCAGGATGTGGTTCCGGACACACCGCCGACCGTACGGCCGCGCCGCCGTGCCCTCCGTACGGTCGGGCTGATCGCCGTCGCCGCCGTCCTCGGCCTCGTCGGCGGCACCGCCACCGGCTACGGCATCCAGGCCGAGCGCGAACCGACACCACTGCCCGCGCTGAACCAGCCGGGTCTCGCCTACCCGAAGCCGCTCCCGAAGGGGGAGGAGCCCGAGCCGCTCTCCGCCGCCGAGGACCGTCAGGTGAAGGCCAACGGTGATCTGCGGAAGCTGCTCCTGCCGCGCCCGAAGGGCGCGCGGGCCGACGGCGAGGACGGGTGGGAGTCGCTGGACGCGTACGCCTCCCGGTACACGCGGCCCAGCAACGCGCTGACGCGCCAGCTCGACCTCGGGATCCGGCGGGTCGCGACGCGGTCGTGGATGTCGGGCGAGCGCCGGTCCGTCACGATCGACCTCATCCAGTACCGGTCCGGTGCCCAGGCGGGCGCGGCGGAGCACGTGGCGAGCCAGCAGCGCATCGCGGGCTTCGACGACAACGCGAACTACGAGGGCGAGACGGTGAAGGGGTCCGGCAACGGCCGCTCCTACCTCTACCCGGTGGAGCGTGAGCCGGGATACCTGGACTTCTACGTGGCCCGGGCCTTCGTCCAGCACGGGGACATCGCGATCGTGATCTACATGTCGGACACCGAGAAGATCGCCGAGAAGGACATCCGTTCTCTGGCCGAGCGGCAGTTGGAGCGCCTGTGACCGAGAAGACCGCGGGCCGGACGCGCCGGCTCCTGACGAACGTACTGACCGCCGTGCTGGTGCTCGGGGCCGTCGGCGGCGGTGTCGCGTACACGGCCGTCACCGTCGACGGCGCCGACCGGACCGCGCCCACCGTGGCGTGGGCGGATCCCACCGTGACACCCCCCGCGGACCCGGTCAGCGGTCTGGCCAAGGGCCGCGCCTCCACGCCGCTGAGCAAGCTCCTCCTGCCCGTCCCCGAGGGGTACTGGCTCGGCTCGGACATCGAGGGGTACGGCAACGACGACGAACTGGGTGCCAAGGAGTCCGAGGCCCTGTTCAAGAAGACGAGCAAGGGCCTCTACGGCAAGAAGCGCCGCGAGTTCGAGAAGCAGATCGACGCGCTCGGGATCCAGGGCATGGCGATGCGCTCGTACGCCTCGCAGGACAGCGATCTCCAGGTGGAGGTGAGCGTCCTGCGGATGAAGGACAAGAAGGCGGTCCGTGCGTTCTTCGAACTGCACAAGGAACTGGCCGAGTTCGTGGACATGCCGAAGGGGCCGAGGGTCAAGGACCACGCGAAGAACGCCGCCTGCTGGGTGGTGCCCGATCCCGCCAAGCCGGAGGACGCCGAGGACAAGGAGCAGTGGGAGGAGCGGCTGCGGGCCGTGACCTGCGCGGCGTACGACGGCGAGGTGGCGGTTTCCGTCTGGGCGGCCGGAGCCACCCGGTTCGACAAGAAGGCGGTGGCGGAGCTCCTGGAGAAGCAGCTCCGGCACATCGAGTCCCCGGGGGAGTACGTATGACCGAGCAGTCGACCGGGACGGCGGAGACCGTCCCCGCGCCGGAGGCTCCGGCCCCCGCGCCCGCGCCCGCGCCGGAGGCTCCGGCAGCCGTCTCCCCTGTCCCCGTCTCCCCTGTCCCCGTCGCCCCCGCCGTCCCCGGCCGGTCGCGCCGGGTCCTGTGGGCCGTCGCTCGCTGGACGGCCGCCGTCGTCGTCTGCGGAGGCGTCGGCGCCGGTACGGCCATGGGGATCACCGCGCTCGACCGGAGCGACGTCCCCGGTCTCGCGACCGAGAGCGACGGCCGCTGGGAGTACCCGCGGCTCCGGCTGCCCGCCCTCCCGGCGGACCGGCCGCGCCCCTTCACCCCGGGCAACGAGGGCGAGATCCACTACGCCGACGCGCGTCAGCTCCTCCTGCCCGCGCCGGCGGGCGCCACCGTCGACCCGAAGCTCACCGGCGGCTGGGTGTCCGAGGACGCCTACCTCGCGGGCTACGGGAAGGAGGAGCGCGCGCGGCTGAAGGTCGCCCTCGGCGACACGGCCCTGCGCCACATCGCGGCCCGGGGCTGGACGACGCCGGACGGCACGACGACCCGGATCCACCTGCTGCGGTTCACCTCCGTCGCCTACGCCGACCGCTTCCGGATCGAGTCCCTGAAGAGCGGGGACACGGACGAGGAGCTTCCGCTGGGGGTCGCCGAGGCGGAGATCATCGACGGTGCCTCGGGTGACGTCCAGGTGCCGGAGGTGACCGCGTACACGTACCAGGAGAAGAAGCCGTACGGCCCGGAGCAGACCCGGTGGGCGTACATCATGGCCGGTGACACGCTCACGATGGTCACCCAGACACGGAAGGGCGGAACGCTCGCCGTGCCCTTCCAGCAGACCGTCGCCCTCCAGGCGCAGCTGCTCGGCTAGCCGTCACCGTACGCGGCTAGACCCACCTCACAGAGTGGGCCGGGCCCCCGCCCACTAAGCTGGGGTCCGGCCCGTTCCGCCTTCACCGCTCAGTCGAGGAGCACCCTGTGATCATTTTCTTCGAAGTCCTGCTGGTCCTCGTCGCCGTCGGCGTGCTCGCCTTCACCGGACTGGCCGTGAAGAAGCTGTACCAGGGCCAGCGCTAACCACTTCTAGAGAACGCCAGAGCTGCTCATGATCGAGATCCCGTCCGACCTCAATCCGGACCTCGTCCCCCTCGCGTTCCTGCTCGGTACGTGGGAGGGCGCGGGCGTCTCCGACTTCCCCGGCGCCGAGAAGTGCAACTTCGGCCAGTCCGTGACGTTCAGCCACGACGGCCGGGACTTCCTCGAGTACCACTCGCACTCCTGGGTTCTCGACAAAGACGGCAACAAGGTCCGTCCGCTGGAGAGCGAGAGCGGCTACTGGCGCATCGACAAGGACCGCAAGGTCGAGATCGTCATGGTCCGCGACGAGGGCATCGTCGAGATCTGGTACGGCGAGCTCGCCGACCAGAAGCCGCAGATCGACCTCGCGACGGACGCCGTCGCCCGGACTGCGGCCTCGGGCCCGTACAGCGGTGGCAAGCGCCTCTACGGCTACGTGAAGAGCGACCTCATGTGGGTCGGCGAGAAGGCGACCCCCGAGGTCCCGCTCCGCCCCTACATGTCGGCGCACCTGAAGAAGGTCGTGACGCCCGAGGAGGTCGCGGAGATGGCCCGCAACCTCGGCGACCTGCCGGACGACGGCATCGCCTTCTTCCGGTAAGGCCTGGGCAACCGCTCTTTCCGAGGGCCTGCCGGCTATTGCCGGCAGGCCCTCGCGCGTTACTCACGCGAAGATCAAAGGTTCACGGATTCAGACTGTCCGAACCACCCGCACGCCACAAGCGCGGGCTGGGGCTGTCACCTTTCGGCCGGGGGTATTGCTGTTCACTCGACGTCGGAACTGATGGCAGAAAGTCGCATGAACGTGCGGATTGCGGCCAGTGTGGCGAAGAGTTCCATCATCAGGGCTCGGTGTTCGGGGTGGCCGGTAGCGTTGCGGTTATGGGTGAGCCGGGTGTGCCCCGGCCATCGATTCGTCAGCATGGTCCGCGGGCGGGATCGGGAGGGGTGTTGAAACGGCAGCGTGGTCACAAGGCGCGGCTCTGCCTCACCCCGGCTCAGGCATCGGCGGCTGAGGATCAGGGGCATGCGGCCCGCGCTTTGTGGAACCTCGTGCACGACTGGTGGACGATGCTTCCCAAGGGGTGTCGTAGTCTTGCCGCCGCTGATATGGCGATCCGGCAGGGCCGTAAGGATCTTCCCTGGCTCGGCGTCCTGCCCGCTCAAGCGGCGCAGGCTGTGCTGAAGACGTACTTTCAGGCGTGGAAGAACTGCTGGGAGGGCCGCGCCCAGGCCCCGGCCTTCAAGGGCCGCTTCCGCTCGCGCATGGCCATCGACATCCCGCAGGGCCGCGACCTCCAGATCGTGCGCCTGAACCGTCGGTGGGGGCGTATGTGGGCGCCGAAGATCGGGCACGTGCTGTTCCGCTGGACCAGGGATCTTCCCGTCGGCAAGCGTGCCGACAAGGGAAACCGGGTTTCCGGGGCCCGACTGGTGAAGGAGGCGGACGGCTGGTACGTCGTCTTCCGCGTCCAGCGCGAGGTACCCGAACCGGCTGGGCACACCGGCCCGACCGTGGGCATCGACCGGGGCATCGCCAAGCCCCTCGCCCTGTCCGACGGCACCTTCCGCGAACACGGCCACTGGCTCACCGAGGGTGAGACGAAGCGGCTGCGCCGACTGGAGAAGGCCAGGGAGCGGAGGCGCCGGGATCGCAAGCCCGGCGTGGGGGACTCGCGCCGCCTCACGCGTACGTACAACCAGATCGCCCAGCTCCGTGCGACAGCCAAGCGTCGAGCGGTCGACTGGCAGCACAAGACCACCACCGGCATCGCCGAGACGTTCTCGCGGATCGGGGTGGAAGACCTGTCCATCACCCGCATGGTCAAGTCCGCCAGAGGGACCGTGGAAGCCCCCGGGAGGAATGTCCGACAGAAGGCCGGGCTGAGCCGGGCGATCGCCGGCGAGGCGTGGGGCCGCACGGTGACCATGCTGGAGTACAAGGCCGCCGACCGCGGTGGCATCGTGGTCAAGGTCCCCGCCCCCGACACCTCAAGGCGTTGCTCCGTCTGCGGCCGCATCACCCCCGACAACCGGGAAACCCAGGCCTGCTTCGTGTGCAAGAACCCCGACTGCGGGTTTGAGGCCAACGCGGACACCAACGCGGGACGTAACATCGATCACGCCGCCGGGCAGGCGGTGTCAGGACGTGGAGACCTCGGGGACACCCGGTCTGCGAAGCGTCAATCACCCACCAGGCCGCATGCGACCTGAGTAGGGAGTCCGCCCCGTGCACGGGGCGGGGGATGTCAAACTGGGGGGCGTGGTGACCACGGACTGGAAGAGCGACCTGCGGCAGCGCGGCTACCGGCTGACGCCGCAGCGCCAGCTCGTCCTGGAGGCCGTCGACGCGCTGGAGCACGCGACGCCCGACGAGATCCTGGTCGAGGTCCGCAGGACCGCGTCCGGGGTGAACATCTCCACCGTGTACCGGACCCTGGAGCTCCTGGAGGAGCTCGGGCTCGTGAGCCACGCCCATCTGGGGCACGGGGCTCCCACGTACCACCTCGCCGACCGGCACCACCATCTGCACCTGGTCTGCCGGGACTGCTCCGGCGTCATCGAGGCGGACGTCGAGGTGGCCGCCGAGTTCACCGGGAAGCTCCGCGAGGCCTTCGGCTTCGAGACGGACATGAAGCACTTCGCCATCTTCGGCCGCTGCGCCGAGTGTGCCAGGAAGGCCGCCGACGCCGAGTCGTAGGCTGGCTCCTATGCAGCGACATTCAACGATCAGCCCACTGCTGGCCCTGCCCGGCGCCGTTGCCGCCGAAGGCCGCGACGAAGGCGTCGCCGCCCACTACGGCGATCTGTTCCGCGAGCAGCGCGCCCTCGCCGACGGCTCCGGTTTCGTCGACCTCTCCCACCGCGGTGTAGTCGCCGTCACCGGCGACGACCGGCTGAGCTGGCTGCACCTGCTCGTCACCCAGCACATGACCGACCTGCCGCCCGGGCAGGCGACCGAGGCGCTCGTCCTCTCCGCGAACGGGCACATCGAGCACGCCCTGTACCTCGTCGACGACGGCGAGACGCTCTGGGCGCACGTCGAGCCGGGGACCCGGGAGGAGCTCGTCGCCTACCTGGAGTCGATGAAGTTCTTCTACCGGGTCGAGGTCGCCGACCGTACGGACGACATTGCGGTCGTCCACCTCCCGGCCGGCTCCATCGCCGAGGTCCCCGACGGTGCCGTCGTACGGGAGACCCCGCACGGCCGCGACCTGTTCCTGCCCCGCGCCGGCCTGGAGTCCTTCGCCGCCTCGCACGGCCCGGCCGCCGGGATCCTCGCGTACGAGGCGCTGCGCGTCGAGGCGCACCGGCCGCGGCTCGGCTTCGAGACCGACCACCGGACCATCCCGCACGAGGTCGGCCTCATCGGCAGCGCCGTCCACCTCCAGAAGGGCTGCTACCGGGGGCAGGAGACCGTCGCCCGCGTGCAGAACCTGGGGAAGCCGCCGCGCCGCCTGGTCTTCCTGCACCTGGACGGCAGCGAGGTTCTGCTGCCCGCGCACGGCGCGCCGGTCCGGCTGGCCGCCGACGGGGAGGAGGGCCGGCAGCTCGGTTTCGTGACGACCGCCGTCCGCCACCACGAGCTGGGGCCGATCGCCCTGGCCCTGGTGAAGCGGAACGTCCCGGTGGACGCGCCGCTGATCGTCGGGAACACGGCGGCCGCGCAGGAGACGGTCGTCGAGCCGTAGGGGAGCAGGGGCGTACGGACGACTAGACGTCCAGCAGGACCGTGAACGGGCCGTGGTTCGTGAGCGAGACGCGCATGTCCGCTCCGAAGCGGCCCGTTTCCACGTGCGCTCCCAGGTTCCGCAGCTGCGCGACGACCTCGTCGACGAGGGGCTCGGCGACCGGGCCGGGGGCGGCGGCGTTCCAGGTGGGGCGGCGGCCCTTGCGGGCGTCTCCGTAGAGGGTGAACTGAGAGATCACCAGCAGCGGCGCGTTCACGTCGGAGCACGACTTCTCGCCGTCGAGCACCCGGACGGACCAGAGCTTTCTGGCCAATTGGGCGGCCTTCTCCGGGGTGTCGTCGTGGGTCACCCCGACCAGGACGCACAGCCCCTCGCCGACGATCTCTCCGACGGTCTCCCCTGCGACGACGACGCTCGCGCCGTCCACTCTCTGCACCACAGCTCGCATGTGTCCCAACGTACCGGCCGGGAACAGTGGGGGGCCGAACGGGTGCAGAGCGCCTGCACGTGCACGGCTGGGAGTGGCACGATGCCTGTCAGGCGGTGCGGCTCCGCACCGGTCGAGGGGACGATTCACATGAGTGCACCTGGCACCGGGCCGACGCCGTCCGGCCCCGTACCGCTGTTCCGCGCCGCGAGTGTGGGACGAAGCCCTGGAGGAGGCGTGGGAGGAGGCATGGGCGGAAGCCCGATCGTGCGTCCGCCCGTGCAGCGGACCGCAGAGCCGGCCCTGGCGGACCGGACGCAGCCGGACCTCGGCGCGCTGCGGCTGCCCGAGCTGCGCGCGCTGCGCCGGGAGGCGCAGAGCGACGAGGCCGACCTGAGTTACGTACGCCGGATGCTCCAGGGGCGGATCGACATCCTGCGGGCCGAGCTGGCGCGGCGGACCGACCCGGAGGCCCCGGTCCTCGACCGGCTCTCCGAGATCCTCGCCGACGTGCCCTCGCGCCACCGGACCTCGGCGCGGCACGTGACGCTGTCGACTCCGCGCGGCGAGGAGTACCGGCGGCTGGCGTCCGAGATGCTGTCGGAGGTCGAGCTGTCGGACCTGACGGCCCGTACGGACGAGGAGCTGCACACGGCGATGGGGCGGCTCGCGGGGTACGAGCAGCAGATCTCGCGCCGGCGGCAGGGCCTCCAGCGGACCGCCGACGACTGCAGCGGGGAGATCGCCCGCCGCTACCGGGAGGGCGAGGCACAGGTCGACGACCTGCTGGCCTGAGGGGGCGCGGGGGCGGGGCGTCGGGACGTCGGGGCGTCGCGGGAAACTCGCGTGCGGGGTCCGTGCGGCGCTGCGTAGGGTCGGGGGATGAGTGTCGACGTGCGCGCGGTGACGGAATCCGACTTCCCCGGCTGGCTTCTCGCCCTGCAGACGGGCTTCCTCCGACCGCCCGACACCTCGGACGACCTGGTCGCCGACCGGCTCGCGAACGCCGACCTCGCGCGGACGCTGGGGGCCTTCGACCGGGACCGGATCGTCGGCACCCTCCGGTCGTTCCGGCAGGAGGTCAGTACGGTCGGCGGCGGCAGCCTCACCGCCGACGCCGTCACCCAGGTCACCGTCTCCCCGACGCACCGGCGCCAGGGGCTGCTGGGCCGCATGATGAGCGCCGACCTCGCCGCCGCGAAGGAGCGGGGCGACGCCATCGCCACGCTGATCGCCGCCGAGTACCCGATCTACGGGCGGTACGGCTTCGGCCCGGCCAGCTGGTCCACCGAGTGGAGCGTCGACGTAGGGCGGGCCGGGCTCGACCCGAAGCGCACGGGGCGCCCGGACGACGGCGGCCGGATCGACCTCGCCGACGGCGCGGAGATCCGCAAGATCGGTCCCGCACTGCACCGCCGGCTCGCCGGCGTTCGCGCCGGGGTCACCGACCGCACCACGCGCGGCTGGGAGCTCGGCACCGGTCTCGGGTACCAGCTCGACCCGTGGAAGGAGCCGTTCTACGCGGTCTACCGCTCCGCGTCCGGCGAGGTGGAGGGGTTCGTCGCCTACAGCGCCGACGACAAGTGGGACGACGCCAAGCAGCCCGTGAACACCGCGTCCGTACGGGACCTGATCGCCGTCACGCCGGCCGCCGAGCGGGCCCTCTGGCAGTACGTCTGCTCGATCGACTGGATCAGCACGGTCCGCTCCGGCTACCGGGCGCCGGACGACCTGCTGCCGCTGCTCCTGCCGGACCCGCGCGCGGCGAGGACGCTGACGCACGTCGACATGCTGTGGGTCCGGGTCCTCGACGTCGTCCGGGTCCTGGAGAGCCGGACGTATCCGCTGGACGGGAGCCTCGTCCTCGACCTGCGGGACGCGGACGGTCTGGCGGGCGGGCGCTACCGCCTCGACGCCTCCCCGGCGGGCGCGACCTGTGTCCGTACCCCTGCCGAATCCGCGGATCTCGCCTTCGACATCGCCGAGTTGGGCACGCTCGCCTTCGGTGACGAGTCGGCGGTACGACTGGCCCGGGCCGGGCGCGTCGAGGAGCTCACGCCGGGCGCGGCCGCCCGTGCGGACCTGCTGTTCCGTACGCCGCTGCGGCCGTTCTCGCCCGACATCTTCTGACGTCGTCTTCTGACGTTTTCCGGCCTCAGCGGGTCCGGAGGCGGAAGAGGAAGCCGGAGGCGGCGAGCGCCAGGGTGAGCAGGGCCGCGCACCAGCCCAGCGCCACCCACGGGGCGTCGCCGACCGGCTGGTCGAGCAGCAGGCCGCGCATCGACTCGATGAGCGGGGTCACCGGCTGGTGCTCGGCGAAGCCGTGCAGCCAGCTCGGCATGGTGTCGATCGGCACGAACGCGCTGCTCGGGTACGGCAGGAACATCATGAAGAAGGTGATCGCGCCGGCGGCCTCCGCCGTCCTGGTGACGAGCCCGAGGGCCGCCGAGAGCCAGGAGACGGCGGTGATCCAGGCGAGCAGCAGCCCGATCGCCGCGAGCCAGCCGCCCGGTGTGCCGGTCGGGCGGAAGCCGATGACGAAGGCCGCGCCGAGGACGAGGGTGGTGGAGAGGGCGTTGCGGGTGACGGTGGCCGCGACGTGCCCGGCGAGGAACGGCGTTCCGCCGACGTCGAGCGTGCGGAACCGGTCGACGACCCCGCGCCGCATGTCCTCGCTGACGGTGACGGCGGTGCTCGCCGCGCCGAATCCGGCGCAGAGGACGAGCACGCCGGGGACGACGTAGGTGACGTACCGGGTGCCGGTGTCGATGGCTCCGCCGAAGAAGTAGACGAAGACCAGCATCAGCATGATCGGCATCATCATCGAGGTGATGACGGCGTCGAGGTTGCGGCGGCTGAGTCGGATGCCGCGCCCGGCGAGGGTGCTCGCGGCGGTGAGCGCGTCAGGCACGGGTGAGCTCCTTGTCGGCGGTGAGGGTCAGGAAGACGTCGTCGAGCGTGGCCGTGTGCAGGGTGAAGCGGGCGATGTCCCGGCGCTCGGGGTCGAGTGCGTCGAGCAGTTCGCGGACGTGGACGGCGCTGCCGTCGGTGGGGACGCCGAGCGTGCGGGACGCGGGGTCGTGGGTCGCGGAGGTGCAGCCGGCTTGCGCGGCGCGGGCGGCGAGCCGTACGTAACCCTCCTGGTCGGACGCGACGACGTCGAGGCGGTGGGCGGCGTACCGGGCCTTGAGTTCGGTGGGGGTGCCCTCGGCGAGGGTGCGGCCGTTGCCGAGGACGGCGATGTGGTCGGCGAGCCGGTCGGCCTCCTCCAGGTACTGGGTGGTCAGGAAGACCGTCGTACCGCTCGCGGAGAGTTCGCGGACCACCTCCCACAGTTCCTGCCGGCTGCGCGGGTCGAGGCCGGTGGTCGGTTCGTCGAGGAACATCACGCGGGTCGCGCCGGGGTCGCGGACGAGTCCGGCGGCCAGGTCGAGGCGGCGGCGCATGCCGCCCGAGTACGTCCTGGTCAGCCGGCCGCCGGCGTCGGCGAGGCCGAAGCGTTCGAGGAGTTCGCCGGCGCGGCGCGCGGCGGCGGGCCGGGAGAGGCTGGAGAGCCGGGCCGCCGTCCACAGGTTCTCGGCGCCGGTCTGGGTCTCGTCGACGGCGGCGAACTGTCCGGTGAGGCTGATCGCGTGGCGGACCCGGGAGCGCGCGGTGACGACGTCGTGCCCGGCCACGCGCGCGTGCCCGGCGTCGGGCGTGGCGAGGGTGGCGAGGATGCGGACGGTGGTGGTCTTCCCGGCGCCGTTGGGGCCGAGGAGGGCGAAGACCGTGCCGGGTGCGACATGGAGGTCGAGCGCGTCGAGGACGCGTACGCCTCCGTAGGTCTTGGTCAGGCCGATGGCTTCGACGGCCGGAGGTGGCATGGCGTGCTCCCTGGGCTCATGGGGTCGCGGCGAGGCGCCGTGACACGACCGATGTCGCGTACTGCGTATGTCATACGCGTCACTGTGTAAGGGTTACGCATTACTAGGATGGGCGTCAAGCGTGGGACGTGTGCGAGGTGCGGAGGCGGCGGGTCATGGCGGGCGGCGACGGCGGTAACGGCGGGGACGACGGCGGGACCTTCCTGCCGCCGAGCATCGAGGCGGCTTGGGGGCTGCGGGAGCGCCCCTCGAAGGGGCCCAAGCCCGGCCTGACACTGGACCGGATCGTCGGCGCTGCCGTCTCCCTCGCCTCGGCCGAGGGGCTCGACGCCGTCTCCATGGGCCGGGTCGCCAAGGAGCTCGGCGTCTCGCCCATGTCGCTCTACCGGTACGTCTCCGCCAAGAGCGAGCTGTACGTCCTCATGCAGGAGGCCGCGACGGGCGCCCCACCCGAGCTCTTCCCGCCCGGCACGGGCTGGCGCGAGGCGATGGGGGCGTGGGCCTGGGGGATGCGCGAGGTCTACCACCGCAACCTCTGGATGCTGCGGGTCCCCGTCTTCGGGCCGCCCGCGACCCCGCACATGGTCGCCTGGTGGGAGAAGGCCCTCGTCGCCATGGCGGACACGGGCCTCGACGAGGGCGCCAAGATCTCGGTGACCCTGCTCGTCGCCGGGTTCGTGAAGAACGAGGCCCTGATGACCGCCGACCTCGCCGCCGCGATGGCGGCGGGCGACGGCAGCCCGGAGGAGGTCCTCGCCCGCTACGGCCGCACCCTGAGGCGGCTCGCGGACCCGGAGAAGTACCCGGCGGTGGGGCGCTTGCTGGACTCGGGCGTACTGGACGTCGCGGACGAGCCCGAGGCCGAGTTCCGCTTCGGCCTCGACCGGATCCTGGACGGTGTCGCGGTGCTGGTGGACGGGAGCGCGTCATGAGCCGGGACCCCGGCGACGGCTCTGCTGCCGGCGCCGGCTCTGCCGCAACCCCCGGGCTGCGCGAACGGAAGAAGGAGCGCACCCGGCAGGCCCTGTCGGACGCCGCCGTCGCGCTCTTCCTGGAGAAGGGCTTCGACGCGGTCTCGGTCGCGGAGGTGGCCGCCGCCGCCGAGGTGTCGAAGCCGACCCTCTTCCGGTACTTCCCGGCCAAGGAGGACCTCGTCCTCCACCGGTTCGCGGACCACGAGGACGAGGCCGCCCGGGTCGTGGCCGCGGGGCGCCTGGCCGGGACCGCGCCGCTCGACGCGCTGTACGCGCACGTGCTCGACGGCCTCGGGCGGCAGGACCCGGTGACCGGCCTCTGTGACCACCCGGCCGTGCTCGCGTACCACCGGCTCCTGTACGGCACGCCGGCCCTGGTCGCGCGCCTCCACGCGTACCGGGCGCGGTCGGAGGCGGCCCTCGCGGACGCCCTCGGCGGCGATCCGCTGGACGCGCGGGTCGCGGCCGGGCAGATCGTGGCGGTGCTGCGGGTCCTCGCCGAGGAGAACACGGCCCGGATCGCGGGCGGTGAGACGGCCGGGGAGGTGGCGGCGGACGCGGTGGCGGCGGCCGGGCGGACGTTCCGGGCGCTGCGGGAGGGGCTTCCGTACTGACCCCTTCTGCGAGTCGGTTAAAAATGTAACTCGGTAACGTTTTCCGTTAGTCTTGTCGGAATGACGTCACTGGACCTTGAGCTCGCCCGTGAACGCGCCCACCACGACGCCTGCCGCGCCGCCCTGACCCGGATGACCGAGGACGTCGCCGAACATGTCGTGACCGGCGAGGACGTCGCCGCGTCCGGCGCCGACGCCGAGGCCCTCGGCTTCCACCTCCGCAGCCGCGCCAAGGAGATGGGCGAACAGCCGCCGGGCCCGCTGTTCTTCGGCCGCCTCGACCGCGAGGACGGCCAGACCCACCACATCGGCCGCCGCCGGATCGCCGAGGACCCCTCCGCCCCGCCGCTCGTCGTCGACTGGCGCGCCCCCGTCTCCCGCGCCTACTACCAGGCGGGCGCCCACGACCCGCAGGGCGTCCTCCGGCGCCGCCGCTTCGGCTGGGCCCCGCACAACCGGGGCGCCACGGAGGATCTGACCGCCCTGGAGGACGAACGCCTCGCGGACGGCGGGACGGGGGAGGCGGTGAGCGCGCTCGTCGCCGGGGAGATCGAGCGACCCAGGGTCGGCCCCATGCGGGACATCGCCGCCACCATCCAGCCCGAACAGGACGACCTCGTACGCTCCGACCCGGCCGCCTCGCTGTGCGTGCAGGGCGCGCCCGGCACCGGCAAGACCGCCGTCGGCCTGCACCGGGCCGCGTACCTCCTCTACAGCCATCCCCAGCGGATCCGCCGCTCCGGCCTCCTCGTCCTCGGCCCGCACCGCGCCTTCCTGTCGTACATCGCCGAGGTGCTGCCCTCGCTCGGCGAGACCGGCGTCCGGCAGGCCACCCTCGACGAGGAGCTCGCCCGCCACCCGGTCCGGGCCGAGGACGGGGAGGCGGCGGCCCGGGTCAAGCACGACGCCCGCATGGCGGGGGTGCTGCACCGCGCGCTGTACGGCAGGGTCGACCCGGTCCCGCCGGGCGACCTGGCCGTCCCCGACGGCTCGTACCACTGGCGGCTGCCGGCCGCCGAGCTCGCCGCGATCGTCGAGGCGGTACGGGAGGAGGCGCCGCCCTACGCCACGGGGCGCGAGCGGGTCCGCGCCCGGGTCGTCAGGGCCCTCCAGCTCCGGGCCGAACGCCGGTCGGGGGCGGTGGGCGCGGCCTGGGTGCGGCGCGTCGAACGGGCCGGGGCGGTGACCGCCTTCCTCGACGCGTGCTGGCCGAGGACGACACCGGAGGAGGTGCTCGCGGAGGTGCTGACGGACCCGGACCCGGTGGCGCTCTCGGCCTCTGGCGGTGGGCTGACGGGCGGTGGGCTGACGGAGGGCGAGTCGGCGGCGATCCGCTGGGCGCGGCCGCCGCGGTCGTACCGCTCGGCGCGGTGGACCGCCGCCGATCTCGTCCTCCTCGACGAGCTGGCGGGGCTGATCGAGCGCCCCGAGAGCTACGGCCACGTCGTCGTCGACGAAGCCCAGGACCTCTCGCCCATGCAGTGCAGGGCGATCGCACGCCGGACCGCCTTCGGCTCGCTCACCGTCCTCGGGGACCTCGCCCAGGGCACCGCGCCGTGGGCGGCCCGCGACTGGCGCGAGCAACTGGCCCACCTGGGCAGGGCCGAGGCGCCGGTGGTGCCGCTGACCCTCGGCTACCGCGTGCCCGCGGCGATCGTGGACCTCGCCAACCGGCTCCTGCCGCACCTGGGCGCGGACGTGCCGGCGGGCCGGTCGGTCCGTACCGACGGCGAGGTGACGGTCCATCGGGCGACGGAGACGGCGGACCTCCTGGCCGCGACCCGCGAGGCCGTGCGCGCCGCGCTCGCGACGGAGGGCTCGGTGGGGGTGATCACGGCCGACGGTCTCGTCGGGGAGGTGGGGGAGGCGGTGCGCGGCTGCGGGGCGGAGGCGGGCGCGGGCGAGCGGGTGACCGTACTGCCCGCGACGGCGGTCAAGGGGCTGGAGTTCGACCATGTCGTCGTGGTCGAACCGGCCGCGATCGCGGCGGCCGAGGCGCGCGGCGCGAACCGGTTGTACGTGGTGCTCACCCGGGCCGTGTCGCGGCTGGCGCTGGTGCACTCGGAGGAGCTTCCGGAGTGTCTGGGGACGGTGCCGACGGTGGATTCCCGTACAGCGCGGTGAGTTCGGCGCCGATGCGGGCGAGTGCCGTGCGGGCCCCGGGTGGGTCGAGGAGTTCCACGCGGGCTCCCAGGCCCGCGAGTCGGGCGGCGACGACCTCGGGCGAGGGTCCGTCGATCTCGATGGACGCCCAGCCGTCCGGGGCGCGTTCCCCGTACCGTATCCGCCCTTCGACGAGTCCTTCGAGGACGGACTCCGTGCCCGGGGCGGCTCTGCCGCGGACCGTCGCGGCGACCATGCGGTCCTCCATGCGGGCGGCGAGCGCGCGCCAGGCGGTGGGGAGGTCGAAGTCCTCGGGGCGGACGGCGGGGGCGCCCGTCTCGGTCACGGAGGTGATCCGGCCGACCCGGAAGACGCGCAGGCCGTGCTCCGTACCGGCGACGAGGTAGTGGACGCCGGTCTTCGTGGCGATCCCGAGCGGGTGGACGGTCCGTTCGCTCGGTTCCCGGCCCGGGCGGGCGTACCCGATCGTGAGCTCGCGTTCCTCGACCACGGCCTGCTGGAGAGCGGCCAGTCGGGGTTCCTCGGTGACCGAGACGGGGGCGCCGGCCCAGTCGGTGCCGTCGGCGGTCCCGGCGCGGGCGGCGGCCTCGGCGCCCGCGCGGAGGGGCGAGGGGAGGGCCCGTACGAGCTTGCGCAGGGCGGTCCGGGTCTGCGGGCTCGTGGGCGTCTTGTCGATCAGGAGGAACAGGGCGCGGACCTCGGGGGCGGTGAGGCCCGTCAGATCGGTACGGGCGCCGCCGACCAACGACCAGCCGCCGCCCACGCCCGCCTGGGAACGGACCGGGACCCCGGCGCTCGCGAGCGCTTCGAGGTCCCGGCGGGCGGTCCTTTCGGACACGTCCAGTTCTGCGGCGAGTTCGGCGGCGGTGACGCGGTGCCTGGTCTGGAGGAAGAGCAGGGCGGCGACGAGGCGGTCGGCTCTCATGGCGTCATTGTCACAGCGTGGTGAGTACGCGCTCGGACTTCCGTGCCTCCGGCTGGTTCCGGGCGGGGCGCAGGACGGTGAAGGCGACGGCCAGGGCGGCGAGGACGAGCGCGGTGCCGACGGCGAAGGCCAGGTGGTAGCCGCCGGTCAGGGCCTCGGCGGTGGACCGGCCGGCCTCCGTGAGGGACTCGGTGCGGGAGGCGGCGAGGGTGGAGAGGACCGCGATGCCGAGGGCCATGCCGATCTGCTGGGTGGTGTTGAAGAGGCCGGAGGCCAGGCCCGCGTCCTTCTCCTCGGCGCCGGACATGGCGAGCGAGGTGAGGGCGGGGAGCGCGAGGCCGAAGCCGGCGGCGAGCAGCATCACGGGGAGCAGGTCGGTGGCGTAGTTCGCGTCGACGGGGAGGCGGGTCAGCAGGCCGAGGACGCCGACGAGCAGGAGGAGGCCGGTGAGGAGGATGTTCCGCTCGCCGAAGCGGGCGATGAGGCGGGCCGAGACCCCGAGGGAGACGACGCCGATGACGGCGGCGGCGGGCAGCATCGCGAGGCCGGTCTCGGCGGCGCCGTAGCCGCGGACCTTCTGCAGGTAGAGGGCGACGAGGATCTGGAAGGAGAAGAGCGCGGCGACCATCAGCATCTGGACCAGGTTGGCGCCGGAGACGCTGCGGGAGCGGAGGATCCGCAGGGGCATGAGCGGGTTGGCGGCCTTCGTCTGGCGGACGAGGAAGCCGGCCAGGAGGGCGACGGCGAGGGCGCCGAAGCCGAGGGTGTGCGCCGAACCGGCTCCGTACTCCTCGATGGTGACGACGGCGTAGATCCCGGCCATCAGGCCGGAGGTGACGAGCAGCGCGCCGATGACGTCCGCGCCGGCCTTCAGGCCGAGGCCGCGGTCGGCGGGCAGGGCGGGGAGGGCGAGCAGGAGGGCGGCGACGCCGATGGGGAGATTGATGAAGAAGATCCAGTTCCAGGCGAGGGCGTCGGTGAGGACTCCGCCCAGGACCTGGCCGAGGGAGGCGCCGGCGGCGCCGGTGAAGCTGAACACGGCGATGGCCTTGGCGCGTTCGCGGGGTTCGGCGAAGAGGGTGACGAGGATGCCGAGGCTGACGGCGGCGGACATCGCGCTGCCGACGCCCTGGAGGAAGCGGGCGGCGATCAGGACCTCGGGGGAGGTGGCGGCGCCGGCGAGGAGCGAGGCGGCGGTGAAGAGGCCCGTGCCGAGGAGGAACATCCGCTTGCGGCCGATGAGGTCGCCGAGGCGGCCGGCGAGGAGGAGGAGCGAGCCGAACGCGATGAGGTAGGCGTTGACGACCCAGCTGAGGCCGACGGGGGTGAAGCCGAGGTCGCTCTGGATGGCGGGCATCGCGACGGTGACGATGCTGCCGTCGAGGACCGTCATCAGCATGCTCGTGGCGAGGACACCGAGGGCGAGTGGGCGGGAGGTGCTGGCAGGCGTGGACATGAGCTTCTCTCCTGTTCGGCGGCGGCAACAGGAGAGACGTTAGCAGATGGTTTTGTTGCAGACTATTTTTTACGGGAGGAGTTTCGGGGGTCAGCCGCGCTGGCGGGCCCGGCGGGCCGTCTTCGGGCCCTCGACGGGGGTCTCCAGATGGCCGGTGACCAGGCGGTTCAGCGCGCGGAGCAGGACCTCGCGCTCGTCGTCGGGGAGGGAGGCGAGGGCCTTCTCGTGGACCCCGTCGACGATCTTCTGGCTCTGCTGGGCGACCTTCGCCCCCTCTTCGGTGACGGCGATGATCCGCGCCCGCCGGTCGGTGCTCGACGGCTGCCGCTCGGCGAGCCCGGCCTTCTCCAGGGCGTCGACGGTCACCACCATCGTGGTCTTGTCCATGTCCCCGATCTCGGCGAGCTGCGCCTGCGTGCGCTCCTCCTCCAGGGCGTGGACGAGGACGCAGTGCATGCGGGGGGTGAGCCCGATCTCGCCGAGCTCGGCTGTCATGCGGGTGCGCAGGACGTGGCTGGTGTGGTCGAGGAGATGGGAGAGGTCGGGCTCGGTGCGGGCGGGTGCCATGGCTGTCATGTCTGCCAGGGTAGCGAAAGTCGATCCGTCGCGGATGGTAAGGAAGCGGACGAGTGCCTGGTGGGGGCGGGCCCGGCGGGGCACGATGGCGGTATGACCGTGCCCCTGCTCGACCCCGCGCAAGGGGAGCGGCTCGCGGCGCTCGCCGCCTGGGCGGCGAGCGTCGCCTGAGCGGGGCAGCGCCGACTGAACGGGGGAGCGTCGACTGAACGGGGGAGCGTCGCCTGAGCGGGGGAGCGCCGCTCACATGCCGGTCGCGCCGTCGATGCGTTCGCGGAGGAGGTCGGCGTGGCCGTTGTGGCGGGCGTACTCCTCGATCATGTGGAGGAGGACCCAGCGCAGCGAGACCGTTCCGCGCCAGGAGTCGTGGGCCGAGACGTCGAGGTCGGGGGCCTCGGCCGTGAAGCGTTCGGCGAAGGCGACGGCCGCGTGCCAGGCGTCCCAGGCCGCCGTGACGGCCGCCGCGTCGGGGGTAGCGCCGTCGAAGTCCCCGTCCGGGTCGGCGGGGGACGAGAAGAGCGGCGCCGCATCGGCCTGACCGGCGAGGACCGCGCGGAACCAGCGGCGTTCGACATCGGCGAGGTGCCGGACCAGGCCGAGGAGGGAGAGCGTGGACGGGGCGACGGCGCGGTCGGCCAGGTCGTCCGTGAGGCCCGCGCACTTCAGCACCAGGGTCGCGCGCTGGTCCGCCAGGAACCCGACGAGCATCTGCCGCTCGTCCCCTGTCGCGGGACCGGAGAAGCGGCGCGGCCCCGGGCGCGCCGTCTCGTCGAGGACGTCCGCGCGGCGCCGGGGGCCCGTCGTGTCCGGGGTGTGCGTCTCAACTGTCATGCCGGCCCTCCCTGTTGACCTCCGGGCATGCTGCCATGAAGGGAGGCAGGGAGGGGCGGTCGTCAGCCGGCCTTGCGGGGCTGGGAGAACCGGAGCATGTTGCCCGCCGGGTCGCGGAAGGCACAGTCGCGGACGCCGTACGGCTGGTCGACCGGCTCCTGAAGCACTTCGCCGCCGGCCGCGCGGACGTGCTCGAAGGTGGCGTCGACGTCGTCGGTGGAGAAGATCACGCCGCGCAGCATGCCCTTGGCAAGCAGCTCCGCCATGGCCTGGCGGTCGGCGGCCGAGGCGTTGGGGTCGGCGAGCGGCGGTTCGAGGACGATCTCCACGTCCGGCTGCGCGGGCGAACCGACGGTCACCCAGCGCATCCCCTCGAAGCCGACGTCGTTGCGGACCTCCAGGCCGAGGGCGTCGCGGTAGAAGGTGAGCGCCTTGTCGTGGTCGTCGACGGCGATGAAGCACTGCGAGAGTTTGACGTTCATGGCTTCGACGCTACGACGGTGATCCGGAATTCGCTTCTCCGATCGTGACCGCTTCCGCGCCGGACCCGTCCGCCGTCAGTCGTTCCTGGTCGGGCGCGTGAGGACCTTCGCCACGCACGCCGGGATCACGGCACCCGCCTCGTGACGACGGGCCCGGTACGCGCTCGGGGTCTCGCCCACCAGCTCGGTGAACCGCGAGCTGAACGACCCGAGCGAGGTGCAGCCGACGGCGAAGCAGACCTCGGTCACGCTCAGGTCGCCCCGCCGCAGCAGCGCCTTCGCCCGCTCGACGCGCCGGGTCATGAGGTAGCTGTACGGCGTCTCGCCGTAGGCGGCGCGGAAGCTGCGGGAGAAGTGCCCGGCCGACATCAGCGCGACCCTGGCCAGCGCTGGTACGTCGAGGGGCAGCGCGTAGTCGCGGTCCATCACGTCCCGCGCGCGCCGCAACCGCACCAGATCCTCCAGCTTCACGCTCCCCAGCATCGCACGCGAGGCTGTCACGGCACCTGACCAGCAGTTTCGGCGGTACCACCGTCCATGACCGCGGTCGCGGTCGCGGTCACTGACGCGGGACGTCGATGCCGGCCGCGCGCAGGTTCGCCTCGACCAGAGCGTTCAGCCGGGCGATGGAGGGCTCCTCGCCTTCCCGGTGGTGGTTGACCACTCCGTACCGGGAGGCCGCGTCGGACTGGCGTCGGAACCCGGTCGGCATCGCCAGCTGCGCGCGGTCGGCCAGCAGCTTGTCGGCCAGTGCGGACGCCAGTTCCTCGATCCGCGGGTCGTCCGGATGCCAGGACCTCGCGTCCAGGCCTCGCTTGGTCAGCTCGACGGACTCGGGATCGTCGAGCGAGGTTTCGAGCCGGGCCAGGAAGCTGTCGAAGATCCCCGGAACCATCGCCCGGGCCAGCACCAGCGCTTCCCGCTGAGCGGCCACGTAGTCGGGGGTGAAGCCGACGTCGGCGAGTCGGTCCAGGACCGCGCAGGCCCGGTCGGGCAGCAGGGCCCGGTCTCCATGGGCGAGTCGGTGCAGGGTGTCGCGCCGGGCGGTCAGCTCCTCGATCTGCTCGGTGAGCCGACGGCGGACGTCGTCCAGGGCGACGGCGAACCGCTCGGGCTCGGCGTCGAGCAGCTCCCCGATCTCGGCCAGCGGCACACCGGCCCCGGCCAGGGTCCGGGCCTGGACGAGCCGGAGCAGGTCGGCCGACCCGTAACGCCGGTAGCCGGAACCGTCCCGCTCGGGCTCGTCGACCAGGCCGAGCCGGTGATAGTGCCGCACGGTCTTGATCGTGACGCCCACGAACGCCGCCGCCTGACCGATCGTGAGTCCGTCTGCGATCACAAGGGCGAGGGTAGCGCGTCTGTTCCAGCTCATCACCTCCTGCCGCGACGGCGGTTGACCTTGACCTCGGGTCAAGGTGCACGCTCAGCGCAACGGCCGCCGCGATGGGGCTTCCAGGGAACAACCGCTGTGGGCAAGGAGCTTCACGATGAACGCGACCAACACGACCAACACGACGGACACGAGCGCCGGCGGCTTCTCAGAAGCAGGCCTGCGCCGCCTGCGCGAAGTGCTGGAACGGCATGTCGAGTCGAAGCGGATTCCCGGGCTGGTCGCCCTGGTCGGCCGCGGCGGCCGGACGCACGTCGAAGCGATCGGGACGATGCGCCACGACGGTGGCGCGCCGATGAGCCGGGACACGATCTTCCGGATGGCGTCCACGACCAAACCGGTCACGACGGCGGCGGCGATGATCCTGCTCGACGAGTGCAGGCTGCGCCTCGACGAGCCGGTGGATCCGTGGCTGCCCGAACTCGCCGACCGGCGGGTCCTGACTCGGCCCGACGGCCCGCTGGACGACACGGTGCCGGCGCGGCGGCCGATCACCGTACGGGACCTGCTGACGTCCACCTTCGGGCTCGGCATGGACTTCGAGCTGCTGGACTCCCCGATCAGGGCCGCGACCTTCGAGCGGACCGACTACGGCGTGGCGTCCGGCCCGGCGCCCGAGCCGGACGAGTGGATGCGCCGACTCGGCGAACTGCCCCTGTCGTACCAGCCCGGGGAGCGGTGGCAGTACGACCTGAGCAACGAGGTGCTGGGCGTGCTGGTCGCCAGGGTCGCGGGCCGGCCGCTGGAGACGTTCCTGCGCGAGCGCGTCCTCGATCCGCTGGGGATGAAGGACACCGGATTCCACGTGCCCGCCGACAAGATCGACCGGCTGCCGCCCCTCTACGGGCCGGACCCGCGGACCGGCGAGTTCCTGGTGTGGGACGAGGCGGAAGGCGGCAGGACGAGCCGGCCTCCGGCGTTCCAAGGCGCCGGTGGCGGCCTGGTCTCCACCGTCGACGACTACCACGCCTACTTCCGGATGCTGCTGAACCACGGCATGCACGGTGGCGAACGGATCCTGTCCCGACCCGCTGTCGAGCTGATGACCACCAACCGCCTCACGCCCGGGCAGCAAGCCGCCCGGGACACCATGTACAGGAACATCGCCCACGCCACGGTCGGCCTGGGACAGCACGGCGGCTGGGGCTTCGGGATGGCGGTCCGCACCCACCGCGGCGACTACGCGCCCGTCGGCCAGTTCGGCTGGGACGGCGGCACCGGCACCACGGCCTACGCCGACCCGGAGAACGGGCTCACCGGAATCCTGCTCACCCAGGTAGGCATGTCCACCCCCGACTCCACGCGCCTCATCCACGACTTCTGGACCACGCTCTACCAGGCCCTCGACGATTCGCAGGGATAGCCCTCGGGCCGAAGACGGACGCCTGTCTCGTCCACCACCGGGGAGACATCCCCGCGACACGGATCCGCAGGATCACTCACCTCAGCTCACCTCAGCTCACCTCACGCGGAGGGACCGGATGCGCTGAGCAGCTTCCCGACGGCGGTGCGGATCCTCTCGTCCTGGATGAAGCCTCGCCAGCCGCCGCTGGTACGCAGCCGCTGGTCACGAGCGGGTACGTCGCGCAAGAGGTGCGCGGCAGGCCGGGCCGCCTGTCCGAGCCGGGCGAGGTGGTCCACCGCGGGGAGCATGACGGGTTGGTAGGTGCCCTCGGCCAGATCCTGCACGACCGTCGTCAGCACCGGAACAACGGTTTCCACGTCGCCGGTCGCGGCCCACAGGGCGTGTGCTGCCTCGACGCGAGTCCAGGGGTCGGTCTCGGCCGTCATCGCCCTGAGCCGGTCGGCGCAGGGGGCGGCGTGCGGTCCCAGGTCCGCGAGCTTGCGCAGGACAGGGTGGGGGCGCCCTCGCGAGGCGTCGCCGTGGCCGAGGACTTCCAGGGCCGGCCCGGGTTCGCCGCCGACTTTCCAGTACGCCCAAGCCGCGAGGTCCGTGTGCGGTCCGGCGGCACGCGACCGGGACAGAAGCAGGTCCCGTGCTCCGTTCCCCGCCGAGCCGATTCCTGCCAGGGCCTTCGCCGCCGCGGGCCACGTCCGGTCGTCCTCCAGCAGGCCGAGCAGCTGTGGAACCGCGGCCTCTGCCGCGGGCCCCCAGGCCGCGAGTACGTCGCAGAGCCCGTTGAGCAGGCGGTCGTCCGTGGCGGTGACGAGCTGGTCGCAGATGGAGGGGAGGAACAGTCCGGTGTGGTTCGGAAGGCAGCCCAGCACCTCGGGGAGCGCGGGGAGGACGACAGGGTGCAGGTGTGTCGCGGGGTAGTGAGCGGAAGCCGATGCGAAGCCGGAGCGTTTGCCGGCGATCAGTTCGATCACCCCCGGCAGGCAGCGCGGATCGTTCATCCGGGCCAGAGCCCACAGAGCGGCCTCGCCGACGGGCTCCCGTCTGCGCGTGGTGCGGGCGGCGGTGTCGGGGAGGAGCGTGGCGACCTCGTCGGCGTGGGCAGCGGCCGCCGGGCCGAGGCAGGCCAGCAGCTCGGCGGCCCGGAAGCGGACTTCGGGGGCGGGATCGCCGAGTCGTGCGACGAGGCGTGGCAGAAGGGCGGCGGTCGGTGAGCGCCACTGGGACAGCAGCCTGCCCGCCTGGGCCAGGGCACCGATCCGCTGGTCCTCGTCGTGATGGTCCGCCAGCAGACCGAGCGCGAAGCCCGGGGCGGGGCCGGTGACCAGCCCTCCGGTCCAGTGGTGGACACGCTGTGCCCCGGCCCGTAGCGAGCTGGTGTGGTGCCACAGTTCGACGGTGGGATCGCGGACCGCTTCGAGCACGAGGCCGAGCCGCCGGGTAGGCAGGCCCGGGTCCTTCGGGGCGAGCGCGTGCACTGCCGCCAGGCGTATCTGCGCCTCCGGAGAGTCGAGCAGACGACGGAGCAGGCGGAAGACCTCGGAGCCCTGCCCGCCGACCGGCGCGCGCCGGGCCGCCTGGCCCAGTGCGAGAACCAGGTCGAGGCGGGTTGCCGGATCGTCCTCCGCCTCCCAGCACCGGAGCAGCCCAGGAAGAACCGACTCACCGGGGCTTTCACAGACACGGAGCACATCGGCTGCGTCCCGCCGGATCTCCGGCTCGGGGTCGTCCAGCAGACCCAGCACCACGGGCAGGGCCTGTTCCCACGCGGGTACCCAGCCGAGGTCGAGGAACCGGGCTTGGACCCGACCGGCTTCCGCTGCCAGCATCGCCACCAGCTTCAGCATCGCGACGCGGCTCGGCACCTGCGGTGTCGCGGCCAGGCGGAGCACGAAGGGCAGTGCGGCCGACGCGGCGGAACAGATCCAGCCACCTTGATGGAAGAGCAGGTTGATCAGCTCGGCCGAGGCGTCGTCCGCATCCGGACCCTCGCATCGGCGGAGCAGGCCGGGTATGTCGTCGGCAGACCCGTAGTTGTGCTTCAGCCCAGCCCAGTCGACCGCATCCCATCCCCACCCCATGCGCGCGACCCTACCGGCGGGTCACCTGCCAAGCTCGGCCGAGTCCACAAGGGCCACCACGCCACCGCGACACTATTGCAAGCGCCTGCTTGCAATAGTTAGCGGAGGCTGGCATGGTCGGGGCATGGCATCGCTCAACGTCGGCAATCTCGGTGAGTACCTCCGCGAGCAGCGGAGGACCGCGCAGCTGTCCCTGCGGCAGCTCGCCGACGCCGCCGGCGTGTCGAATCCGTACCTGAGTCAGATCGAGCGCGGGCTGCGGAAGCCCAGCGCCGAGGTGTTGCAGCAGGTCGCCAAGGCCCTGCGGATCTCCGCCGAGACGCTCTACGTGCGGGCCGGGATCCTCGACGAGAAGGAGCGGGAGGAGCTGGAGACGCGCGCTGTCATCCTGGCCGATCCCTCGATCAACGAGCGGCAGAAGCAGGTGCTGCTCCAGATCTACGACTCGTTCCGCAAGGAGAACCTCGCCGAGGCCGAGGCCGCCGCCAAGGCTGCCGCCGAGGCCGCCGCCGCAACCGATGGTCCGGCCGCCGCCGCGCCCGATGCCGAATCGCCTTCGCGTTAGTACCTACGTCACACCCGGGAGGACCACCAGCATGGCCATCATCGACGAACTGCGTACCCCTCTCTACTTCGCCGCCGGCACCGCCGACCTCGCCGTGCGGCAGGCCAAGAAGGTCCCCGGCCTGATCGAGCAGATCGCCGCCGAGGCGCCTGCCCGTATCGAGGCCGTGCGGAAGACCGACCCGAAGGCCGTGCAGGAGAAGGTGACCGCGCAGGCCAAGGAGGCCCAGGTCACCGTGCAGTCGAAGTTCGCCGAGGTCGTCGGCGGTCTCGACACGGACCTCAAGAAGCTCGGCGAGACCGCCCAGGACCTCGCCCTCCGCGGCGTGGGCGTGGCCGCCGAGTACGCGGTCAAGGCGCGCGAGAAGTACGAGGAGGTCGCCGCCCACGGCGAGGAGGCCGTCAAGACCTGGCGCGGCGAGGCCGCCGAGGAGATCACGGAGATCGCCGTCGTCGTCGAGCCGGTGGCGGACGAGACGCCTGTCGCGGACGAGCCGGTCGCCGAGGCCGACGCCGAGGCCGACGCCGAGAAGGCGTCTGCCAGGAAGACCACCGCTCGCAAGGCCCCCGCCAAGAAGGCGACGGTCGCCGCCGAGAAGGAGTGAAGAAGTAAGGGAGCAGGGGAAGGGCGGGCACCAATACGGGTACCCGACGCGTTGTAACGGGTACCTTGACCGCGAGGCGCTTTCTCCACATCACCACTAGGCGGTGCTCAGCATGTTGCGCGCGGGATTCGACTCCCTTCTCAACCTGGTGATCTTCCTGATCTTCACCGGCTTCGCCGTGGCCGCGCTCGTCTTCGCCGCCATGGCGCGCGAGGATGCCTACCGCGCCGCCGAGAAGCAGACGAAGAAGTTCTGGCTGATCATCCTGGGCATCAACCTCGCCCTGAATCTGCTGGTGCCGATGCTGTTCCTGCAGATCGCCGGGGTCATCGCCGCCATCGTCTTCATGGTGGACGTGCGCCCCGCGCTCGCGCAGGTCTCCGGCGGAGGCGGGGGCCGCCGTGGCGGCGGCTCCAGCAGCGACGGACCGTACGGCCCCTACAACGGCGGCCGGTAGCGGAGCGTAGGAAACACGTGCACGGCAGGGCCTGGGGCTTACCCCCGGGCCCTGTCCCGTTCCAGGGCCAGGACAGCGACGTCGTCCGTCAGCTCGCCGCCGTTGAGCGACCGCACCTCCGTCACGGCCGCCTCCAGGAGCTCTTCGCCCCGCAGGCCCTCGGTCAGCTGCCGGTTGATCATCTCGACCATCCCGTCCTGGCCGAGCCGCGGCGAGCCGGGGCCGGCCGAGCGGCCCTCGATCAGTCCGTCCGTGTACATGAGCAGGCTCCACGCCCCGCCCAGCTCCACCTGGCGGCGCGGCCAGCGGGCGCGCGGCAGCAGCCCCAGGGCCGGGCCGCCGTCCTCGTACGGGAGCAGCCGCGCCGCCCGTCCCTGCCGGGCGATCAGCGGTGACGGGTGCCCGGCGAGGCAGAGGCCTGCCCGGCGTCCGTCGGGCGCGATGTCGACGGTGCAGAGCGTCGCGAAGATCTCGTCGCTCTCCCGCTCGTGCTCCAGGACCTGCTGCATCGTCGAGAGCAGCTCGTCCCCGCACAGCCCCGCGAAGGTCAGCGCCCGCCAGGCGATCCGCAGCTCGACCCCGAGGGCCGCCTCGTCGGGGCCGTGCCCGCAGACGTCGCCGATCATGGCGTGGACGGTGCCGTCGGGCGTGCGGACGGTGTCGTAGAAGTCGCCGCCGAGCAGCGCGCGGGAGCGGCCGGGCCGGTAGTGGGCCGCGAACCGCAGGTCCGAGCCCTCCAGGAGCGGCGTCGGGAGCAGTCCGCGCTCCAGGCGGGCGTTCTCCTGGGCACGCAGCCGGGACTCGGCCAGCTTCACCTGGACGGCGTCGGCGCGCTTGCGCTCGACCGCGTACCGGATGGCCCGGCTGAGCAGCCGTCCGTCGAGTTCCTCGCGGAACAGGTGGTCCTGGGCCCCGACCCGTACCGCCTCGGCCGCCAGCTCCGCGTCGGCCGAGGCCGCGAGGGCGAGGACGGCGTGGCGCGGGGCGAGGCGCAGGATGTGGCGGAGCGGGGCGAGCGGGTCGTCCCCGGCGGCGGCGCGGGGGCCGGGCAGGGAGAGGTCGACGAGGACGCAGTGGACGTCGTCGGTGAGGAGCCGCTCGGCCTCGGTGAGGTTGCGGGCGGTACGGATGCGTACGCGCGTCCCGGCGGCGTCCGCCGCGTCGAGCAGTTCGGGCACGGCGAGGGCACCCGCCGGGTCGTCCTCGACGACCAGGAGAGTGAGATCGGTGCGATCGCGGTCGGTTCCTGTGCCTGTGCCAGTCATAGCGGTGGCGTCCATAGCGGTGGCGTCGCCGGGTCCCGCGGAAGCAGAGACGATTCTCTGACGCGGTACGGATACGGGCATCGGTCCGGAGCTTCCTTCCCTCCCCCCGAGGGTGCGCAGGGCGCCGGGTGGCGCCCCGCCCGTCCCGGACCCTAGCGGTAGGTCGGTGCGCAACGGAATGGTGATCAGCGGGGGAGTCGCCTCCCCTGGCTTGGCATATGCCGCGGAAGGGGAGGTAGTTGTCGCGGGAAGGGCCGCGCGGGCCCCGTGGGAGGCCCGACGGCAATGAGAAAGGTCACGCCGGGTGCGGGAGGTCCGTCAGGTCGGGCGGATGAATCCGGTCACAGGGGGGCGGAATCCCGCCGAAATGCCGCCGGAACGGCACAGGGCTACCCCGGGCGGACGACTCCCAGGATCTCCATCGAGCCCGCCCCCGCGAGGGTCACGTTCCGGCCCGGGCGCGGCGCGTGCACGATCGCGCCCTTGCCGATGTACATCCCGATGTGGCTCGCATCCTTGAAGTAGACGATCAGGTCGCCCGGGCGCATGTCCTTGATGTCCACGCGCGGCAGCAGCCGCCACTGTTCCTGCGAGGTGCGCGGGATCGGCAGCCCCGCCTTGGCCCAGGCCAGCTGGGTCAGGCCGGAGCAGTCGAAGGAGTCCGGTCCCTCCGCCCCCCACACGTACGGCTTGCCGATCTGCGCCGTCGCGAACTGCACCGCCGTCTTGCCCTGCGCGGTCGCCCCGGTCTTGAGGTCGCCGAGGATGCCGGTGTCGAGCCACGTCGTCTGGGCCCGGTACTGCGCCTGCTCCTCGAGACGGCGCAGTCGCTCGCGCTCCTCGGCGGCGAGTGCGGACTCCAGCTTCTTGGCCGCGGCGATCTTGTCGTTGATCTCCTTCTTCGCCTGGGCCTGCTTGACCCGGTGGGCCTCCAGCTTGGTCCAGTTGGCGCCGGCGTCCTTGGCGTAGAGGCCCAACTCGGCCTGGGTGCGGGTCATCTCGCCGAGGAGGTCCGTGGTGGCCTTCGCCCCGGCCTTGAGCCGTCCCGCGGTGTCGAGGAAGAGCTGCGGGTCGTCGGTGAGGACGAGCTGCGCGCCTTCCGGGAGCCCGCCGTTGCGGTACTGGGCGCGGGCGGCGGCACCCGCCTTCGCCTTGAGGTCCTCGACCTTCTCGCGGCCCTCGACGATCATCCGGGCGAGCCGGACGATCTCGGCGGACTGCTCCTTGGTCTTCTCCTCGGCGAGGTTGTACGCGTCGGTGGCGACGGCGGCCTGCCGGTACAGGCCGTCTATCTCCTTGCGTACTTCCTCCAGGTTCTTCTTCGGCGGGGGAGGGGGCAGCGGCGCGGCGGCGGCCTGGAGGGTCAGGGCCGGTGAGGCCAGCACCGCCAGGGCGCAGATCACGGTGATCGCGGCGGTGGTGTGGCGACGTCGGTTCACAAGCTCCCCCTCGTAAACGGCCCGCGTCTCTATCTGATTTACCGTCAGTAACTTAGCGGCGACCTTGGCGATAGTGCCATGCGAAACCGGAAAACAACAGGGGAAACCTGGGCCTGTCGGGCCGGTTCCCCTCAAGGGGACGAGAGATGCGCGGGTGGCGTTCCCGACGTACGCGAAATTCAGCGGGAGTTGGGTAAAGAGTCCCGGAGAGGGGTGAGTGCCGGCGGCGTCAGCGCCGTGGCGCCAGCGCCTCCCACCGCACCGTCACCTCGCCCTGCCGCCACCGCCGCGGACCGTCCGTCAGCGGCCAGTCCGCCGCCAGTTCGCGTACGGAGCGGATCCAGCGCTGCCGCGCGCCCAGCGAGGCGTACGGGGCGGCCGCCGCCCACGCCCGGTCGAAGTCCCGCAGGAAGGCGTGCACCGGCTCGCCCGGTACGTTGCGGTGGATGAGCGCCTTCGGGAGCCGCTCCGCCAGGTCCGAGGGCCGCTCCAGCGAGCCGAGCCGGGTCGCGAAGGTCACCGTGCGCGGACCGCTCCGGTCGAGGGCCACCCACACGTGCCGCCGCCCGATCTCGTCGCAGGTGCCCTCGACGAGCAGCCCCCCGGGCGCGAGCCGCCCGCACAGCCGGGCCCATACCGCCGCGACCTGCTCCTCGTCGTACTGGCGCAGCACGTTCGCCGCCCGGATCAGGGCGACCGTGCCGGGCACCGGCACCTCGAAGCCGCCGTGCAGGAAGGAGAGGCCCTCGTGCTCGTACGGCTTCGCGGCCTCGACGCGGGCGGGCTCGATCTCGATGCCGTACAGCCGGGTGCGGGGCTCGGCGGTGCGCAGCCGGGCGAGGAGCTCGACGGCGGTCCAGGGGGCGGCCCCGTATCCGAGGTCGACGGCGAGCGGCGGCTCGGGGGAGCGGCGCAGGGCGGGGCCGTGGACGGCGGCGATCCAGCGGTCCATGCGGCGCAGACGGTTGGGGTTGGTGGTCCCGCGGGTCGGTGTGCCGACGGGGCGGGTGGTGCGCGGGGCCATGACACGAGCGTAAGGGGTGGAGTGCGGCGGACCGGGCGTGACCAGGTGTGACCGTTCCCCGGCTACCTCTCGGCCGCTCCTCGGGCTACCCCTCGGCCGTTCTCGACCGGTAATGAATTGGCAAAGCGCCCGGGGCGCCGGAAATGAAAGGGAGCATTCCGCTGTTGTCGGGGCTGAAGGGCGTCACCCGCCCTTCAGCTGTCATGCCCGACGCAGTCCCCGAGCGGAAGGACCGCCGACGTGAGCCAGTACGTGTCCCGGTTCGCCGGTGCCCGGCACCGGCACCAGGCGCCGACCCGGCTCCGGCTCCCCGGCCGGAACCGCACCCCGCGCCGGGTCGCCATGCTCAGCGTCCACACCTCCCCGCTGCACCAGCCGGGCACGGGCGACGCGGGCGGCATGAACGTCTACATCGTCGAGCTGGCGAAGCGCCTCGCCGCCATCGACATCGAGGTGGAGATCTTCACCCGGGCCACCACCGGCGGCCTCCCGCCGGTCGTCGAGCTCACCCCCGGCGTCCTCGTCCGGCACGTCGACGCCGGCCCGTACGAGGGTCTGGCCAAGGAGGAGCTGCCGGCCCAGCTCTGCGCCTTCACGCACGGCGTGATGCAGGCGTGGGCGGGTCACCGTCCCGGCCACTACGACCTCGTCCACTCCCACTACTGGCTCTCCGGCCACGTCGGCTGGCTCGCCGCCGAGCGCTGGGGCGTCCCGCTCGTCCACGCGATGCACACCATGGCGAAGGTCAAGAACGCGGCGCTCGCCGAGGGCGACACCCCCGAGCCCGCGGCCCGGGTCATCGGCGAGATGCAGATCGTCTCGGCCGCCGACCGGCTCATCGCCAACACGGCCGAGGAGGCCGACGAGCTCGCCCGCTTCTACGAGGCCGACCCCGGCAAGATCGCGGTCGTCCACCCGGGCGTGAACCTCGACCACTTCCGCCCCGCCGACGGCCGCGCCGCCGCCCGCGCCCGCCTCGGGCTCCCGCAGGACGCCTTCATCCCGGTCTTCGCCGGCCGCATACAGCCCCTCAAGGCCCCGGACATCCTGCTGCACGCCGCCGCCCGGCTCCTGGACCAGGACCCGTCGCTGCGCTCGCGCATGGTCGTCCCGGTCGTCGGCGGTCCGAGCGGTAGCGGCCTGGCCAAGCCGGAGGGCCTCCAGAAGCTCGCCGCCCGGCTCGGGATCGCGGACGTCGTGCGCTTCCACCCGCCGGTGGGGCAGGACCGGCTCGCGGACTGGTTCCGCGCGGCCAGCGTCCTCGTCATGCCCTCGTACAGCGAGTCCTTCGGCCTGGTCGCCATCGAGGCGCAGGCGGCCGGCACCCCGGTCGTCGCGGCGGCGGTGGGCGGTCTGCCCGTCGCCGTGCGGGACGACGTGACCGGCTTCCTCGTCCAGGGGCACGACCCGGCGGACTACGCCCGCGCGCTCGGCCGGTTCGTCGCCGACCCGGGCCTGTCGGACCGGATGGGCGCGGCGGCGGCCCTGCACGCCGGGTCGTTCGGCTGGGACACGGCGGCGTCGGGGACGGCCGATGTGTACACGGCCGCCATGCACGACCATCGGGTCCGCGAGAACCGCCGTCGCGTACGCTCCCACCATGGCTGAGGACGTGACCGGGGGCGGCGTGACCAGGGACGGCGTGAGCAAGGGCGACGTGGCCGCGGACGTGACCAGGAACGGCGCGACCAAGGGCGACGTCGCCGCGGACGTACGGCGGATCATCGAGTCCACCCTCCAGGACGCGGAAGTGGAGTGGGAGTCCCCCGAGCCCGGCTCGTACGTCGTCAAACTCCCGGGCACGCGCAAGCTCTTCACGACGCTCTCGCTGCGCGCCGGCCGCCACTCGCTCTCCCTCAACGCCTTCGTCATCCGGCACCCCGACGAGAACGAGCCGGGCGTCCACCGCTGGCTGCTCGAACGCAACCTCAAGCTGTACGGGGTGAGTTACGCGGTCGACGGCCTCGGCGACATCTACCTCGCCGGGAAGCTCCCGCTCGCCGCCGTCACGCCCGAGGAGCTGGACCGGCTGCTCGGCTCGGTCCTCGAAGCGGCGGACGGCGACTTCAACACGCTCCTGGAGCTGGGGTTCGCGTCGGCGATCCGGCGCGAGTACGAGTGGCGGGTCTCGCGCGGCGAGTCGACCCGCAACCTCGACGCGTTCAAGAACCTGACCCAGAAACCCTCCCGCTGACCCCTTCCGGCAGGGGCCTTCTCCTGCCATGCTCACGCCCGGCGCAGATCTGAACACCGTTCATATACGTGAAAGGTTCAGGGGCATGGCACTCAGCAGAAGGCAGTTCGTCGGCAGTGCGGTGGCGGTCGCGGGAGCCGTGGGATCCCTGGGGGCGACGGGGTTCACTTCCCCCACCCGCCCCGGCCCCGGCCACAACCCTGTGGGGCTCTGGCGCGAGTTCGAAGCCGCCCCCACCACCCACCCGCAGATCCCCTACGTGGGCAAGGCCGGCGCCCACGGCGGAGCCCGGCGCGCGCCCCGCCCTCCGGTCGTGGCGAACGCCGTCACCTACGGGGCCGATCCCGAAGGCGCCACCGACTCCGCCCCCGCGATCAACCGCGCCCTGGCCGAGGCGGGGGAGCGGGGCGGCGGCACGGTGCTGCTGCCGCCCGGCACGTACCGGATCGACGACTACCTCCGGATCGGCCACAACGGAGTCGTCCTGCGCGGCGCGGGCTCCGGCCGGACGACCCTGCTCGCGACCCGGCACCTCACCGAACTGATCGGCCCGTACGGCTCCCGCTACGGCGGCGACAAGTCCTCCTGGTCCTGGGCCGGCGGCCTCGTCTGGCTCTCCCCGCACGCCCGGCACGCCTCCCTCGTCGCCGCGATACGGGACCGGGCCTGGCCCTTCGAGGGCTGGACCGGCAACCGGCGCGACGAATGGACCACGCTCACCACCCTCCGCCCCGCCCGCCGGGGCGACCGCTCGGTCACGGTCGAGGACCCGTCGGCACTCCGGCGCGGGCAGCTCGTCCTGCTCCGGCTCGCCGACGACCCGGGCCACACGCTCCTGGAGCACATGGCGGGCGGCGGGCCCGGCCCGGAGGCGTACACCTGGGACGACAAGACCAAGCTCACCTCCTACGTCCCCTACGAGTGGCCCGTACGGATCACCGGGCTCGCGGGCCGCCGCGTCACCCTCGAACGGCCCCTGCCGCTCGACCTCCGCCCCGAGTGGGACCCCCGACTCGTCTCCGGGGTGGCCCCGCTCACCGGCTCGGGGGTGGTGGGCCTGACCCTGGAGGCGCCGGACGTCCCCCAGTCGCCGCACCTCCTCGACAAGGGCTTCAACGGCGTCACTTTCCAGTGTGCGTACGACTGCTGGGCGGAGGACGTGGTCGTCCGCCACGTCGACAACGGCTTCGGGCTCGTCGCCGCCTCCGCCTGCACCCTGCGCCGTACGCGCGTCGAGGGGCGCGGCTCCCACCACCCGTACTTCTGCCGGGAGGGCGCGCACGACAACCTCGTCGAGGACTTCCGCATCGCCGCCCGTACCGTCCCCGCCCCGGCGGGCACGCAGCTCCACGGCATCAACGTCGAGGGCCTGTCCAGCCACAACGTCTGGTCGCGCGGGGTCATGGAGACGGGCACCTTCGACACCCACCGGGGCATGCCCTTCGCGAACGTACGGACCGAGATCACCGTCGAGAACGACGGCCGGCACGGCGGCGACGCCTCCGCCGGGCCGCTCTACGGCGCCCGGTTCGCCCACTGGAACGTGACGGTGACGAACGGCCGCGCGGGTCTCGTGAAGCTCGACACCGTCGCGCCGTACAGCGCCACGGTCGGCATCAGCGAGGTACGGGAGTTCGACCAGATCGACGTCCCGGACTTCGCGGGCGAGCTCCACGCGCGCGTGGAGGCCTACGGGAGCCCGGAGTCGGTGCGCCCGCGGAACCTGTACGAGGCCCAGCGGGCGCTCAGCGGGAGGTAGTGACGTCCTCACCCCTCCGGTACTGGCCCGGCGTCGTGCCGAACTCCCGGCGGAAGGCGTGCGAGAGGGCGTACGGGCTGGCGTAGCCGACGCGGCGGGCGACCGTGGCCAGCGGGTCCGCGGTGTCCCGGAGCAGGGCGGCGGCGCGCGTCAGCCGCCACCACGTCAGATACGCCATCGGGGGCCGGCCGACCAGCGCGGTGAAGCGGCGGGCCAGGGTGGGCCGGGAGACGCCCGCCTCGGCCGCGAGCCGGTCGTTGGTCCAGGGCGCGGCCGGGTCGGAGTGCAGGGCCCGCAGGGCGGCGGCGGTCACGGGGTCGCCGAGGGCGGCCGGCCATGCACCTTCCTCGGTCTCGGCCAGCCAGGACCGGATCATGTAGACGAGCAGCAGGTCGAGCAGGCTGGCTAGCGCGACGGAGGAGCCGGGCCGCCGGGCGTCGAGCTCGCCGCCGAGGAGGTCGACGGCGGCGCGGAGCTCGGGGTGGTGGCCGACGCGGTTCGGCAGGTGGACGAGCGGGGGGAGCTCGGCGAGGAGCGGGTGCGCGCGGCCGTGGTCGAGCCGGTACTTGCCGCAGAGCATCTCCACCTCGCGCTCGCGCGCGTGGAACGCGGGCAGGGGAGGCTGCGGCAGCGTCCGGTCGGCCCACCGGGCGAACGGCACCGCCCGTGCCACGGTCGCCGCGTCGGCGGGCGAGTCGGCGATGACGTGCCCCGTACCGTGCGGGAGCAGCACCGCGTCCCCGGCGCCGAGCGCGACCGGCTCGCCGCCGTCGGGCAGCAGCCAGCAGGTGCCCTTCAGGACGACGTGGAAGCCGGCGCCGTCGTACGGGTCCAGCCGGGCGCACCAGCTGCCGCCGACCCGCACGCGGTCGGAGGAGGGCCGCCCGACGCGTACGGCCGAGATCGCGTCGCTCACCAGGTCCATGGAGCCAGCGTAGGCCCCAGACCCTCATCCATGAGCAGTATGCGTATCGAGAAGAGCGAGAGAAGCATCGAGAAGCTCACTCCCCTCTCCCTAGGCTCGACGACATGAACACGGAGAGCGCACCGCGCATCGTGCTGGGAGACGTCGAGGTCATCCGGGTCGTCGAGTGGCAGGGCCCGTTCGGCCCGGCCCGCGGCATCGTCCCGGGGGCCGGGGCCGAGGTGTGGAGGGACAACGAGGAGTGGCTCGCGCCGGACCACTGGGAGCCGGAGAGCGACAGCGCGGTCATGGCGCTGCAGAGCTGGGTGCTGCGCAGCGGGGGCCGGACCATCCTGGTCGACACGGGGGTGGGCAACGGTCGCGAGCGGCCGCACTCGCCGCACTTCCACCGGCAGGAGGGCGACTTCCTGGGCCGGCTGGAGCGGGCGGGCGTCCGCCCCGAGGACGTCGACGTCGTCGTCAACACCCACCTGCACGCCGACCACGTCGGCTGGAACACGCGGGACGTCCAGGGGGAATGGGTGCCGACCTTCCCGAACGCCGAGTACCTCGTACCGGCCGCCGACGACTTCCACTACGGCCCGGAGAACGGCTACGGCAACGGGCTCCAGGAGGAGGACCGGCTCGTCTACGAGGACAGCGTCGCGCCGGTCCACCGCGCCGGACAGGTCCGGCTGTGGGACGGGGCCCACCGCATCGACGGGAACCTGACCCTGGAGCCGGCGCCCGGCCACACGCCCGGCTCGGCGGTCCTGCGGGTCGCGTCAGGGGGAGACAGGGCGGTCTTCGTCGGCGACCTGCTGCACAGCCCCGTACAGCTCCTCCAACCGTCCTGCGCCAGCTGCTTCTGCCTGGACGCGGGCGGGGCGGCGGTGAGCCGCCGCCGGATCCTGGAACGGGCCGCCGACGAGCGGGAGCTGGTCGTGCCCGCGCACTTCGGCGGGGCGGGTGCCGCCGAAGTGCGCAGGGAGGGGGAGGGGTTCGGCCTCGTACGGTGGGCGGCGTACGGGACGGGGTGAAGGGGCGGGGGAGCTCAGGCCTTGACGGAGGTGTCGGAGGTGTCGGTGCTGCTCTCCTCCTTGAGGACGCGGGGGGCGTCCTTCGGAGAGGTCTCCCGCGGCGAGGTCTCCCGCGGCGAGGTCTCCTGCGTCGCGGTCTCCTCCGCCAGGGCCTTCCGCAGCCGGGTGAAGTACCCGACGGCGGCGACGACGCCGATGGCGGCGGTCGCCGCCCACAGGACGTCGGGGCCGGGCCCGTCGACGATCGCGCCGGCCGTGATGGGGGCGACGAACCCGGCGACGGCCCAGGACATGCCCATGACGCCCTGGTAGCGGCCGCGGGCGTGCTCGGGGGCGAGGCGGGCGGTGGCGGCGGCGTTCGTCGGGACGTGGATCATCTCGCCGACCGTCCAGACGACCACGGTCGCGGCGAAGGCGACGGACGAGCCCGCGAGGGCGGTGGCGCCGGTGCCGACGGCGAAGAGGAGGGACGAGAGCGTCAGCAGGAGGACGGGGGAGCGCTTGTCGGTCAGCTTGTTGACGAGGAGCTGGAAGCCGACGATCACGATGCCGTTGACGGCGATGACCATGCCGAAGGAGGACGGGGGCAGGCCCTGGTGCGCCATGGTCAGCGGGAGGCCGATCCAGGGGGCGGTGAAGACGACGCAGACGAGGAGGTTGAGGAGGACGAGCGTGCGGAAGGGAGCGTCGCGGAGGACGGTCAGCATGCTGACCTTCTCCTCGGCGACGGGCGCGCCCTGCTTGTCGACGGCGGCCTCGGGGCGGGTCTCGGGGAGCCGCAGGAAGACGATCACGGCGCACAGGACGGTGGCGACGGCGTCGACGACGAAGAGCGTGCGGTAGCCGAGGAAGGCCGCGGCGCCGCCGCCGATGGAGGCGATGGCGAAGCCGAGGTTGAGGGCCCAGTAGTTGAGGGCGTACGCCCGGCGCACGTCGTGGGCGGGGACCATGTCGGCGATCGTCGCGTTGATCGACGGCCGGACGGCCTGCATGGCGACGCCCATGAGGAGGACGACGGTGGCGATGGCCCAGGCGCTGGTGACGACGGCGAGGGCGGCGGCGCAGGCGGCGGCGGCCAGGTGCATCGTGACCATGGTGGGCCGGCGGCCCCAGCGGTCGGTGAGCGTGCCGCCGAGCGGCGAGCCGGCGACGCCGCCGAGGCCGTGGAGGGCGACGACGAGTCCGGCGAACCAGGCGGAGTGCCCGAGCTCCTGCGTCAGGTAGAGGGAGAGGAACGTCAGGACGAAAGCCCCGGTACGGTTGACCAGGGTCGACAGCCAGAGCCACCAGAAGCCCCGGGGAAAACCGGAAACGGTCGCGTGAGCTGATCGTCTGAGCGAGTCGATGGACATGTGTGGCCGGCCCCTTGGTGTCTGTAAGCCCCTATCACGGCTCTCGTAACTTACGTATCTCAGGTGCCGGACGCCAGCGAATTGACGACGCGCGTCAATCGTCGGCGGTCGATTAGGCTCGTACGCATGGCCGACGCACCGTACAAGCTGATCCTCCTCCGCCACGGCGAGAGCGAGTGGAACGAGAAGAATCTGTTCACCGGTTGGGTGGACGTGAACCTCACCGCGAAGGGCGAGAAGGAGGCGACGCGCGGCGGCGAGCTGCTCAAGGACGCCGGCCTGCTCCCCGACGTACTGCACACCTCCCTCCAGAAGCGCGCCATCCGCACCGCGCAGCTCGCGCTGGAGTCCGCGGACCGCCACTGGATCCCGGTCCACCGCTCCTGGCGGCTGAACGAGCGCCACTACGGCGCCCTCCAGGGCAAGGACAAGGCCCAGACGCTCGCCGAGTTCGGCGAGGAGCAGTTCATGCTGTGGCGCCGCTCCTACGACACCCCGCCGCCGGCGCTCTCCGACGACAGCGAGTACTCGCAGGCCCACGACGCGCGCTACGCGACGATCCCGCCGGAGCTGCGCCCGCGGACCGAGTGCCTCAAGGACGTCGTCGACCGGATGCTCCCGTACTGGTACGACAACATCGTCCCGGACCTCCTCACCGGCCGTACGGTCCTGGTCGCGGCCCACGGCAACAGCCTCCGCGCCCTGGTCAAGCACCTGGACGGCATCTCGGACGCGGACATCGCGGGCCTGAACATCCCGACGGGCATCCCCCTGTCGTACGAGCTCGACGAGAACTTCAAGCCCCTCAACCCGGGCGGCACCTACCTCGACCCGGACGCGGCGGCGGCGGCGATCGAGGCCGTGAAGAACCAGGGCAAGAAGTAGCCCTTGCTGCAGCCGTTGCTGTAGCCCTGACTGACGAAAGAGCCCCCTCCCTGCGGAGAAACCGCAGGGAGGGGGCTCTTTCCTGTCCCGTCACGCGTGGCCGGGTTAGGTGCCGCCGTGCCGGCGGAGGTAGGCCAGGACGGCGCGGACGCGGCGGTGGCCGCTGTCGCCGGCCGACAGGCCGAGCTTGAGGAAGACGCTGCCGATGTGTTTGTGGACGGCGTTGTCGGTGACGAAGAGCCGCTGGGAGATCGTGGTGTTGTCGTGCCCTTCGGCCATCAGGGCCAGGACCTCGCGTTCGCGGGGGGTGAGCGCGTCGACGGGATCGCCGCGGCCGGCGAGGAGCTGGCCGATGACCTCGGGGTCCATGGCGGTGCCGCCGGCGGCCACGCGGCGCAGGGCGTCGGTGAACTCGGCGATACGGCTCACCCGGTCCTTGAGCAGGTAGCCGATGCCGCCGCGGGTGTCGGAGAGGAGGCGGCCGGCGTATTCCTGCTCGACGTACTGGGACAGGACCAGGACGGGAAGTCCGGGGTGGTCGCGGCGGGCCCGGAGGGCCGCGCGGATGCCCTCGTCGCGGAAGGTCGGGGGCAGCCGCACGTCGACGATGGTGACGTCCGGGCGGTGGGTCTCGACGGCGGCGAGGAAGCCGGGGGCGTCGACCGCGATCGCGGCGACCTCGAAGCCCTGGGAGCCCAGCAGGAGTTCGAGTCCGGAGGACAGCAGGACGTTGTCCTCGGCGATGACTACACGCACGGCAGCTCCACGGTGACGACGGTCGGCCCGCCCGGCGGGCTGCTGACCCTCATCGTGCCGTCCAGGGCGGCGGCGCGGCGGCGGATTCCGTCCAGGCCGCTGCCTCTGGACGCGTCCGCTCCGCCGGTCCCGTCGTCGGTGATCTCCGCGGACAACAGCGCGCCGTCGCGGGTGAGGTGGACGGCGGCCTCGGTGGCCCGGCTGTGCCGGGCGATGTTCGACAGTGCCTCGGTGACGGCGAAGTAGGCGACCGCTTCGACCGCGGCAGGGACCTCACCGAGCTCGCCGATGTCGATGCGGGTCGGCACGCCGGCCCTGGTGGCCAGGGCGCGGAGTGCGCCGACGAGGCCCTGGTCGGCCAGGACCGGAGGGTAGACGGAGCGGATGACGGAGCGCAGCTCGGTCATGGCCTCCTCGGTCTCGGCTCGGGTCTGCCGTACGAGCGCGCCGGCCGCGTCGGGGTCCTGGGGGAGGATCTCCCCGGCCACGGCAAGACGCATGGCGATGGCCACCAGCCGGGCCTGGGTGCCGTCGTGCAGGTCGCGTTCGATCCGGCGGAGTTCCGCGCCGTGCGCCTGCAGGACGTCCGCGCGCGTCCGGGTGAGTTCGCCGACACGTGCGGCCAGTCGCTCCGCGGGAGTCGGCGCCGTCACCGCCAGGCAGCACCGCGCGTGTACCCGCGCGAGCGGGGGCAGAGCGATGGCCGCCAGCGCCGCCAGGAGCAGGAACTGCACCGGACCGGCCGTCAGCGCGAGGGCCCAGCTGTCGACATGGACACCGAGCAGCGGCAGCCGTGCCGGTTCCGACGCGGGAAAGGCCCACCACCCCACGGTGATGCCCAGGACGAGGAGCAGGTTGCCGAGGCACAGCAGGGCGAGTACGCCCGCCGGCAGACCGGTGGCCAACTGCGTCGCGAGCCACCCGAGGTCGCGGCGCGGGGAACGGGGGCGCGGCTCCACCGGCCGGCCCAGCAGCGCCCCGGCGCGGCGACGGTGGCGCTCCGCCCAGGGAGCCGCCAGCGACGGTACGCACAGCAGGGGCGCCGCCACGAGCGTTACCGTCGCGGTCACCAGGGTGCCGAGCAGGTAGTGACCGCTGCGTCCGGCCTGGACCAAGGCCTGGATCGACCGTGCTCGGGCCTTGCCGTTCACACCGCGCACTGGCTCGCCTTCGGCCGTCGTACGGGACCGGGACCGGCCCTCGGACGCGCCACGGTACGTGCCGGGCGCCCCCTGTGGCACTACAGCCGGCTGTAGCTTTCGAGGGGCAGCCCGCGGTAGCGACCCGTAACGTCATGCTTGCTTAGCGTGATGCCCATGAGATTCACGACCCCGGCCTCCGGGCCGAAGCACCGCCCGTCCCAGCAGCGTTCCCAGCAGCGTCACCGCCGGATCGGCCGGTGGTGGCCGGCCGTCGCGGCGGCCTTACTCGGCACAGTCGCTGCCGCCGCGGCCGCCCGGCCCGCGGACGGCGCCGCGGCCGCACCGCCATCCGCGCCCGGCTACCGGCAGGATGACCTGCGCCGGGACACCTCCGCCCTCCAGGCGCTGGGGATCACCGGCGTCCAGGCGCGGGTGACCACCGCCTCCGGCCGCGACCTCGTCGCCACCGCGGGCGTCGCCGTGGCGGGCACGAACCGCCCGGTGCCCCGCGACGGCTACTTCCGGATGGCCAGTACCGGCAAGGCGCTCATGGCCACCGTGGTCCTGCAGTTGGTCGGCGAGGGCCGGCTGTCACTGGACGACACGGTGGACCGCCGGCTGCCCGGAGTGATCGACGCCAACGGCAACGACGGACGGAAGATCACCGTGCGGCAGCTCCTGCGGAACACCAGCGGCCTCCACGACGACCTTCCCGGCTTCGACACCCCGCAGGACTACTACCGGCACCGCTACGACACCTACACCCCCGAACAGATCGTCGCCCGGGCCATGAAGCACCACCCGGACTTCCCGCCCGGCACCGGCTGGAGCTACTCCAACACCGGCTACGTCGTCCTCGGCATGATCGTGGAGAAGGTCACCGGCCGACCGTGGAAGGACGAGGTCGAGAGCCGGATCCTGAAACCGCTCGGCATGCACCACACCTACCTGGCGGGCAACACGCCCACCCTCCGTCGCCCGCACGCCCGCGGCTACCAGGTCTTCGCCTCCGGCGAACGGACCGACGTCACCGAACAGATCGTTCCCGACCTCGGCGGCTACGTCTCCACCACGGCGGACGTCAACCGGTTCTTCCGGGGACTGCTGGGCGGCAGGCTGCTGTCCGAGGCGCGCATGGCCGAGATGCGGGACACCGTCCCGGTCGCCAAGCAGTTCGAGGTGATCTGGCCCGGCGGCCGCTACGGCCTCGGCCTGGTCAACCGCCCCCTGACCTGCGGCGGCACCTACTGGAGCCACGAAGGGGGCGAAGCCGGCTACATCACCCTGAACGGCGCCACCGGCGACGGCGGCCGTGCCGTCACCGTCTCCATGACCACCAGCTTCAACGACTTCGACACAGCACTCCGGCACCACAAGGCCGCCGGCGACCTCGTCGACCGCGCGCTGTGCGACACCTCCGGCAACAGACGGGGAGAATGACCGCTGCGCCGGACGGGTGAGGGCGAAACCTTACGGCTCGGGGGCGGCGCGTACGGGATGCGCGCGGAGCGGTAGGTCTGCCGGTGACCAGCTCCATCTCACGAAACGAGAGTCCTCGTGCGTCTCCGGCACACCGTCGCCGCCGCTTGCGGCGCCCTTGCCCTCACCGCCACCCTCGCCACGTCCGCCCACGCCGCCACCGGTGACTTCGTCTACCGGTACGTCGGGCTGAACGGCGAGCCGCAGGCCGCCGTCCTGCACGACCCGGCGAGCGGCGAGTGCGTCACGATCCCCGAGGCCGCCGACCCGGGCGCCTCCGCGCCCGCGTTCGCGCCGCACAACGACACGGACGAGTACGCGATCGTCTTCACCGAGCCCGACTGCACCGGCGACTCCTGGACCCTCCGCCCCCACGGCCGCCCCGCCTCCGACCGCCTCCTGCTGCGCTCGGTGGTGTTCCTCCCCAACTAAGGGGCGCGCGTGAAGAGGCCCCCTGACCGTCGTCCACCGGCGGGCAGGGGGCCCGTCCGCGAAAATCACGGGCGGGGAGGGCACGGAATCGTTAGCGTCCAGGCCATGAGCACGTCACAGCCCGCCCCGGCACAGCCCAGCACGTCACAGCCCAGCACGTCACAGCCCAGCACGTCACAGCCCGGTCCGGCACTCCGCCTGGAGCGCGTCACCCCCGAGAACGTCGACGCCGCCCTCGGGCTGCGCGTCCACCCCCATCAGGAACGCAACGTCGCCCCCGTCGTGAAGTCCCTCGCCGAGGCGTACGCCTTCGGGGACGTCGCCTGGCCCCGGCTGATCTTCGACGGGGACGAGCTCGTCGGCTTCCTCATGGCCTTCCTCGACATCCCGTGGAACGAGGAGAAGGACCCCACCGACCGCCGCAGCGGCCTCTGGCGGCTCAACATCGCCGCCACCGGACAGGGCAAGGGGTACGGGCGCTTCGCCGTCGAGGCGGTGCGCGACGAGCTCCGGCGGCGCGGGACGGCACAGCTGTACGTGACCTGGGAGCCCGGCGAGGACGGGCCCGGCGAGTTCTACCGCCGGCTCGGCTTCCGTACGACCGGCGAGCTCAGCGGCGACCAGACCGTCGGCGTACTCGACATCTGAGAAGACCGGAAGGAGGGGGTGGGGTCGCTGCCCCACCCCCCCTCCTCTCGCTCCGGTCAGCCCGAGCAGCCTCCGCACTGGCACGGCGAGCCCGACTGGCAGCCGCAGCCGCAGCCCGAGCCGCAGCCACAGGCGCCGAGTACCGGCAGGAACTCCGTCCCGCGCGGGGTCTCCTGCCGGGGATCGGTCGTCATAGGGGATTCGGCCATGGGGTCCCTCCCTTTCGAGGCGTGCGTCGCCTCCCCCCATTGCATGCCCACTCGGACCGGCGCATCAACGGCGCATCGGCGCCCGTGCGCCTACGCGCCCTCCACCGGCGCGTCCGCCGCCTGCAGCTCGTCCGCGTGCTCCCCCGTCACCAGGTACACGACACGCTTCGCCACCGACACCGCGTGGTCCGCGAACCGCTCGTAGTACCGGCCGAGGAGCGTCACGTCCACGGCCGTCTCGATGCCGTGCCGCCAGCGGTCGTCCATCAGGTGCTGGAACAGCGTCCGGTGCAGCAGGTCCATCTCGTCGTCGTCCTGCTCCAGCTGGAGCGCCAGGTCGACGTCCTTCGTGATGATGACCTCCGCCGCCTTCGCCATCAGGCGCTGCGCCAGCTGCCCCATCTCCAGGATGGTCGCGTGCAGGTCCCGCGGCACCGCCGTGTCCGGGAACCGCAGCCGCGCCAGCTTCGCCACGTGCTGCGCCAGGTCGCCCGACCGCTCCAGGTCGGCGCTCATGCGGAGCGAGGTCACCACTATCCGCAGATCCGTCGCCACCGGCTGCTGCCGCGCGAGCAGTGCGATCGCCCGCGCCTCCAGATCGTGCTGGAGGTCGTCGACCTTCTGGTCCGCCGCGATCACGCTCTCCGCGAGCTTCAGGTCCGCGTCGAGCATCGCCGTCGTGGCCCGCCCGATCGCCGATCCGACGAGTCGGGCCATCTCGACCAGGCTCTCGCCGATCGAGTCCAGTTCCTCGTGGTACGCGTCCCGCATGGATGTCCCTCTCTACGCAAAGCTCCGGGGTCCGGGTGGGGCTTCGGACCCCCACGCTTCCACGTTCGGCCCCTTACGCGTCCGGTTCCACCCCCTCATATGAATCGGCACTTTCCTCTAGGTGAACTCTGGGCGACACGCGCCACTGCCGCCGTCGCAGCAAATGAACCACCACCGTCTCCACGGTGAACTCTGGGCGACGACTGTTCGAGCAGCCACTCGGACGGCTGGGAGAGTGTCCTCCACCCCGCATAACCTTGAGGGCATGGACGTGAACGCGGCGGTCGCCGCATTGGCAGCGATCGCCGGCGTGTGCACCGGCGTGATCGCCATGCTGGCGTTCCGCTGGAGCGAGCGCGACCAGGCGCGGCCCACCCGAACCTCCCTGCACACCGACGCCGTGCTCCCGCCCGGCGTCGACACCGTGCTGTCCGTACTGCGCTCCTCCGCAGTCGTCCTCGACGAGAGCGACTCCGTGGTCAAGGCCAGTTCGGCGGCGTACGCCCTCGGCCTGGTCCGGGGCGGCAAGCTGGCCGTGGAGCCCATGCTCAACATGGCCCGCGACACCCGTCGCGACGGGGAGATACGACAGGTCGAGCTGGACCTGGCCCGGCGCGGCACCGGACGCGGCGAAGCCCTCGCCGTCTCCGCCCGGGTCGCCCCGCTGGGGTCGCGGCTCGTGCTGCTGCTGGTCGAGGACCTCACCGAGGCCCGTCGTATCGAAGCGGTGCGGCGCGACTTCGTCGCCAACGTGAGCCATGAGCTCAAGACGCCCACGGGCGCGCTCTCCCTGCTCTCCGAGGCGGTCATGGACGCCTCGGACGACCCCGAGGCGGTCACCCGCTTCGCCGGCCGCATGCAGATCGAGGCGACCCGCCTCACCAACCTCGTACAGGAGCTCATCGACCTCTCCCGCGTGCAGAACGACGACCCGCTGGAGGACTCCGAGCCGGTGTCCGTGGACGAGCTCGTCGCCGAGGCGATCGACCGCTCCCGGCACACCGCTTCCACCAAGCAGATCGCCATGGTCTCCGGCGGAGCGGCCGACCTGCGAGTCTGGGGGAGCCGCGGCCAGCTCGCCGCGGCCCTCGGCAACCTCGTCGAGAACGCCGTCAACTACTCACCCGCCCACACCCGCGTCGGCATCGCGGCCCGCAAGATCGCCGCGCCCGGCGGCGACCTGATCGAGATAGCCGTCACCGACCAGGGCATCGGCATCCCCGACAAGGACAAGGAGCGCGTCTTCGAGCGCTTCTACCGCGTCGACCCGGCCCGCTCCCGTGCCACCGGCGGTACGGGGCTCGGCCTCGCCATCGTCAAGCACGTGGCCGCCTCACACGGTGGCGAGGTCACCGTATGGAGCACCGAGGGTCAGGGCTCCACGTTCACCCTGCGGCTGCCCGAGGCGGGCTCCGCACGGGACCGCCGGCCCGTCTCTTCTCCCACCCCAGATCTCATGACCGAACCGCTTCCCGCCCCGGAGGTCCTTCCGTGACCCGAGTGCTCGTCGTCGAGGATGAGGAATCCTTCAGCGACGCCCTGTCGTACATGCTCCGCAAGGAAGGCTTCGAGGTCGCCGTGGCGGCGACCGGGCCCGACGGTCTCGACGAGTTCGAGCGCAACGGAGCCGACCTCGTCCTCCTCGACCTGATGCTTCCGGGCCTGCCCGGTACCGAGGTGTGCCGCCAGCTGCGCGGCCGCTCGAACGTCCCGGTGATCATGGTGACCGCCAAGGACAGCGAGATCGACAAGGTCGTCGGCCTGGAAATAGGAGCCGACGACTACGTGACCAAGCCCTTCTCCTCGCGGGAGCTCGTCGCCCGCATCCGCGCGGTGCTCCGCCGCCGCGGAGAGCCGGAGGAGGTCACCCCGGCGGCCCTGGAGGCCGGCCCGGTCCGCATGGACGTCGACCGCCACGTGGTGACGGTCTCGGGCGGCAAGGTCGACCTGCCGCTGAAGGAGTTCGACCTCCTGGAGATGCTGCTGCGCAACGCGGGCCGCGTACTGACCCGTATGCAGCTCATCGACCGGGTGTGGGGCGCGGACTACGTCGGCGACACCAAGACCCTCGACGTCCACGTGAAGCGCCTCCGCGCCAAGATCGAACCGGATCCCGGCGCCCCGCGCTACCTGGTGACGGTCCGCGGCCTGGGCTACAAGTTCGAGCCGTAGGCCGACCCCGGCCGAGGCGGCCGGACGGAGTCCGGCACAGCGCCCCGAAGCCTGTGAGGCCCCCAGGGCCGACCAGTGCGAGGGGCGCACGTGGGACGGGGCTCGAACCGGATCCCGGCGCCCCGCGCTACCTGGTGACGGTCCGCGGCCTGGGCTACAAGTTCGAGCCGTAAATCCTGGGCTGCAAGGTCGAGCCGTAAACGAGGCGGACATACGTGTGAAGGGGCGCCCCCGACCGGGGGCGCCCCTTCACACGTATGTCCTGCTGCCGCTCGGTCAGTGACCGGCGGTCGTCGCCTCGGCGGAGGCGTCGGTGCCGTGCTCGGCCTCGCCGCCGTGCTCGCCCTCGGCCGGCGCCGAGGCGGTCGGCGAGGAGCCCGGGGGAGCGGGGACGACCGACGGGCCGTACTCCTTGAAGTAGCTCGTCGCCGGGACGACGAAGGCCTCCAGGCCGACGTCGCCGGTCTTGCTGAGCTTGAAGACGACCTCCTGCGCGTCGCCCTTCCTGGCGGCCTCGGTGCCGTTCTCGATCGTCGCGGTCGCGTTGCCCGCGCCGCCGATCACGACGGAGCCGAGCGCCGGGACGGTGATCGGGCCGGTGCTGCCCGCGGCCGGCGTCAGCTTCACCGTCGCGCTCGTACCCGGCAGGGTGATCGCGTCGAGGGTCTGCGGCGCGCTGCCGTTGTTGAAGACGGTGGCCGAGACGACGGCCGGGCCCTTCACACCCTGGTGGGGCTGGGTGATGACGAGCGCGTTCTGGATCTTGACGTCGTCCACGGTGACGGCCGCGTTGTCCGGCTTGACTCCGAGGGTCTGCGCGTCGTTGCCCGCAGCACAGGCGGACAGCGCGGCGATGGAGAACACGAGGGCAGAGGCGGCGAGGGCGCCGCGTCGAAGGCTGCGGCTCACGGCGGCGGCATCTCCTAGGACGAACGGACAGGTTTGGGGACCAAGGAACAGCTAAAGGTGTGTCAGCGCGCTTAGGTTACCGAGCCGCACTCTCCGTCCCGCACCCGACCCGCCCCTAACCGGCCGTGGCAGTTGCCGGTGGGCCCCCATGGGGTTCCCGGAGCCCCGGCCCGAGGGGCGCCCGGCCGTCGCCGTGAGCAGGCTCGTGAGCGGGCGCGTGAGCGGGCCCCCGTGGCCGGATCGCGACCCATTGACCTGTTGTTCACATAACCGCCTTGATCAATTCGAGGGTCGCCCCGCATTCCCCGCAGCCCCGCTCCGGGAAATCGCGGACCGTCGTCGACCTGATCAATTCCGGAATCACCCCGGCATGCATCCGTACGGGTGGTCGATCCTCGAACGGAGTACGCGAAGAAGGGCGCCCCGAACCCGACAAACCAGGACATCGCCCCTCCCTGGAGGGGTTCCTGGTACGTGTAACGTGCGCGTTTCTCTCCGTCCGCACAGCGGCTCCGACCTGCGAATACCGCCTTCCGGAAGCCCTCCGCAGCACGTTCGTGATGCTGTTGTCAAGCCCCGAGATATGCTCTGACCTGCGAAAACGCCATTCAGAAGAACCAGTATCCGTGTTACCCTGGATAGCCACGGAAGGGGTACCTGTCACATGACGTTCAAGGTTGGCGACACCGTGGTCTATCCCCATCACGGGGCCGCGCTGATCGAGGCCATCGAAACTCGCCAGATCAAAGGCGTGGACAAGACCTACTTGGTGCTCAAGGTCGCGCAGGGCGACCTGACGGTTCGTGTACCGGCGGACAATGCGGAGTTCGTCGGTGTTCGCGACGTGGTCGGTCAAGACGGGCTGGACCGGGTCTTCGAGGTGCTGCGCGCGCCGTACGCCGAAGAGCCGACGAACTGGTCCCGTCGCTACAAGGCAAATCTCGAGAAGCTCGCCTCCGGCGATGTCATCAAGGTCGCCGAAGTAGTGCGCGACCTGTGGCGCCGGGAGCGCGAGCGCGGGCTGTCCGCCGGTGAGAAGCGGATGCTTGCCAAGGCTCGGCAGATCCTGGTGAGCGAGCTGGCTCTCGCGGAGAACACGAACGAGGACAAGGCCGAGGCTCTCCTCGACGAGGTCCTCGCGTCCTGAGTGAGCGCGCTCTGAATCGCTCCGGTCTCTTCCGGTCGACCGGGCCCTGCCCGGCAACCGGATCTTTCCGGGCGATTCGTTCCGAGCGTGCTTCCAAGTGAAGCGATGCCGCGGTGCCCGCTGGCGCGCTGTGAACCACACAGCGCTGTCGCCGGGCGCTGCGGCATGTTCGCGTACGTATGCGGAGCGTACGCGCGACCGTACGCACACGGGCAAGGCCGGCAGAGCCGGGCAACCCCGCACGTACCGCTGAAGAGAACCCGCACCCCCTGTTACGTCCGAACCCCTGTGCTCACGCGGCAACGCCTCGACCGTCGTCACGGAAAGGGCCCGGTCAAGGCGTCGCGTCCGGCACGGTGAGGCCATACCCATGTCGGCCGCGGAAACAAACCTGCCGGAGTGCAACCGATGTCAGACGAAGCGCGTCCTCCTCGTACCGCCGTGGTGATCCCGGCTGCCGGACGGGGCGTACGCCTCGGCCCGGGCGCCCCCAAGGCGCTCCGCGCGCTGAACGGCACCCCCATGCTCATCCACGCCGTCCGCGCGATGGCCGCCTCCCGCGCGGTCTCGCTCGTCGTCGTGGTCGCACCCCCCGACGGCGCCGCCGAGGTCAAGCACCTCCTCGACGACCACGCCCTCCCCGAGCGGACCGACTACGTCGTCGTCCCCGGCGGCGACACCCGCCAGGAGTCCGTCCACCTCGGACTCCAGGCGCTGCCCGAGGGCATCACCACCGTCCTCGTCCACGACGCGGCCCGCCCCCTGGTCCCCGTCGACACCGTGGACGCCGTCATCGAGGCCGTACGCGACGGGGCCGTCGCCGTCGTCCCCGCGCTGCCCGTCGCGGACACCGTCAAGGAGGTCGAGCCGGCCGAGAAGCCCGGCGACCCCGAGCAGGTCGTCGCCACGCCGGTCCGCGCCCGCCTCCGCGCCGTCCAGACCCCGCAGGGCTTCGACCACGACACGCTGGTCAACGCCCACGCCACCATCGCCCTCACCGGTGAAGGCGCCACCGACGACGCCGGCATGGTCGAGCGGCTCGGCGCGCCCGTCGTCGTCGTGCCCGGCCACGAGGAGGCGTTCAAGGTGACCCGTCCGCTCGACCTCGTCCTCGCCGAGGCCGTACTCGCCCGCAGGAGGGCCAACGATGGCTTCTGATCTCCCCGTGCTGCCGCGCACCGGCATCGGCACCGACGTCCACGCCTTCGAGAAGGGCCGCGAGCTGTGGTGCGCCGGACTCCTCTGGGACGCCGACGAGAACGACGGGTACGGCCTCGCCGGCCACTCCGACGGTGACGTCGCCGCCCACGCCGCCTGCGACGCACTCTTCTCCGCCGCCGGCATCGGCGACCTCGGCGCCCACTTCGGCACCTCGCGCCCCGAGTGGTCCGGCGCCTCCGGCGTCACCCTCCTCGCCGAGGCCGCCCGGATCGTCCGCGCCGAGGGATACGAGATCGGCAACATCGCCGTCCAGGTCGTCGGCGTCCGCCCCAAGGTCGGCAAGCGCCGCGACGAGGCCCAGAAGGCGCTGAGCGCGGCGGCCGGCGCACCCGTCTCCGTGTCCGGCACGACCACCGACGGGCTCGGCCTGACCGGCCGCGCCGAGGGCCTCGCCGCCCTCGCGACGGCCCTCGTCTACCCCGTATCGCAGCAGAGGGCGTGAAAAACGTGTCCCGCGTCAGCCGACAGGGTCGCGGGGCACTACCACACGCCCACTACCCTGGAGTGGTGACTATTCGCCTGTACGACACCAGCGCCCGGCAGATCCGTGACTTCACCCCGCTCACACCGGGCTGTGTCTCGATCTACCTCTGTGGCGCGACCGTCCAGGCCGCCCCGCACATCGGCCACATCCGGTCGGGGCTGAACTTCGACATCATGCGCCGCTGGTTCGCCTACCGCGGCTACGACGTCACGTTCATCCGGAACGTCACCGACATCGACGACAAGATCATCGCCAAGGGCGCGGACCAGGGCCGCCCCTGGTGGTCGATCGGCTACGAGAACGAGCGCGCGTTCAACTCCGGTTACGACGCGCTCGGTTGCCTGCCGCCCACCTACGAGCCCCGCGCCACCGGGCACGTCCCCGAGATGATCGAGATGATGCGCGGCCTCATCGAGCGCGGTCACGCGTACGAGGCCGACGGCAGCGTCTACTTCGACGTGCGCTCCTTCCCGGGCTACCTGGAGCTGTCGAACCAGGACATCGACGACCTGCGGCAGCCCGCCGAGGACGGCATCACCGGCAAGCGCGACCCGCGCGACTTCGCGATGTGGAAGGCGACCAAGCCGGGCGAGCCCGACTGGGAGACCCCGTGGGGCCGCGGCCGCCCCGGCTGGCACCTGGAGTGCTCGGCCATGGCCCACAAGTACCTCGGCTCCGCCTTCGACATCCACGGCGGCGGCCTCGACCTGATCTTCCCGCACCACGAGAACGAGATCGCCCAGGCCAAGGCCTACGGCGACGACTTCGCGAAGTACTGGGTGCACAACGCCTGGGTCACCATGGCCGGCGAGAAGATGTCGAAGTCGCTCGGCAACAGCGTGCTGGTGTCGGAGATGGTCAAGAACTGGCGTCCCATCGTCCTCCGCTACTACCTGGGCACCCCGCACTACCGCTCGATGATCGAGTACAGCGAGGAGTCCCTGCGCGAGGCCGAGTCGGCGTTCGCCCGTATCGAGGGGTTCGTCCAGCGCGCCACCGAGAAGGCGGGGACGACCGTCGCCCCTGCCGACGAGGTGCCGCCGGCCTTCGCCGAGGCCATGGACGACGACCTGGGCGTGCCGCACGCGCTCGCGATCATCCACACCACCGTCCGCCAGGGCAACAGCGCCCTCGCGGCGGACGACAAGGACGAGGCCATCGCCCGCCTCGCCGAGGTCCGCGCCATGCTCGGCGTCCTCGGCCTGGACCCGCTCGACCCGCACTGGGCCGACGAGTCCGGTGGCGGCGAGGAGCTCCACGGCGTCGTCGACACCCTCGTACGGCTCGTGCTCCAGCAGCGCGAGTCGGCCCGCGAGCGGAAGGACTGGGCGACCGCGGACGCGATCCGCGATCAGCTGAGCCACTCCGGTCTCGCCATCGAGGACAGCCCCGACGGCCCCCGCTGGACGCTGGGCAACCGTTAGAAGACGTGCCGCTCGGGGCTCCGGGCGGCACACTTCAGTTACAGACTTGTGTACGCAGGCATTAGAGGAAATAGGTAGTCATGGCCGGGAACAGCCAGCGCAGGAACCGTCGCACGTCGAACAAGAAGGGTGCGACGGTCGGCAGCGGTGGCCAGCGGCGCAAGGGCCTCGAAGGCAAGGGCCCGACGCCCAAGGCCACCGACCGCAAGGGCCACAAGGCGTTCCGCGTCTCCAACGCGATGGCCCGGAACGTGGCCAAGCGCAAGCCCGTCGCGCGCCGCGGTGGCAAGGGGACGTCCGAGATGGTCGTCGGCCGCAACCCGGTCTTCGAGGCGCTGCGCGACGGGGTGCCCGCCACGACCCTGTACGTCCAGCAGTTCATCGACAACGACGAGCGCGTGCGCGAGGCCCTGAACCTCGCCACCGGCCGCGGCAACATCCACATCATGGAGGCGCCGCGCCCCGAGCTCGACCGGATGACGAACAACCTGAACCACCAGGGTCTCGTCCTCCAGGTCCCGCCGTACGAGTACGCGCACCCCGAGGACCTCGCCGCGGCCGCCTTCGACGAGCGCGAGGACCCGCTGATCGTCGCCCTCGACGGCATCACCGACCCGCGGAACCTCGGCGCCGTCGTCCGCTCCGTCGCGGCCTTCGGCGGCCACGGCGTGGTCGTCCCCGAGCGCCGCGCCGCCGGCATGACGGCCGGTGCGTGGAAGACCTCGGCCGGCACCGCCGCCCGTACCCCGGTCGCCCGCGCCACCAACCTGACCCGCTGCCTGGAGCAGTACCAGAAGGCCGGTCTCACGGTCGTCGGCCTCGCCGCCGACGGTGACCACGAGGTCCACGAGCTGGAGGCGCTGTCCGGCCCGGTCGTCATCGTCGTCGGCTCCGAGGGCAAGGGCCTGTCGCGCCTCGTCGGCGAGACCTGCGACTACCTCGTCCGCATCCCCATGCCGGGTGGCGCGGAGTCGCTCAACGCGGGTGTGGCCGCGGGTGTCGTGCTGTACGAGGCGGCCCGCCGCCGTATGGCGTAACACTTCTCCGCACCACGCATCGCAACACTTCTTCGGACGACCGGCCTCGGCCGCGGCGTTGATCTTGACGGGTCTCGGACATTTGCGAGCTGTCAAGGCAGTGTCCTAAACCCAGATCACTCGGTTAGATGAGTGTGGACACCAGAACGCCCCGGCCGGGGTTCGACGATCAGCCCGCGCTGAGCATGGTCAAAGTGGACTCAGATCCCGCCCAGGTGATCGTGAACCACGCCAGCTTCCGTGTGCGGCTCGCGCCGGCACAGGCGCCGACGTTCGCCGCGAACCCGCGCGTCGCCGCACTCGCGGGAGCGGGAGCCGCAGCCGGTGCGGGAGGGGGCGCGCCGCGCCGCCGTCCCGTCGTGTGGACGGGGAAGTCCGCGCCGGGCGCGACCGGTCTGCTCCAGGCCGTACGCGAGTCCTCCGCCGTCTCCACCCTGGACCCGGCGGTCGGTCACGGCGGCCATGGTGCACCGGGCGGACGCCTCGGGCACGCGGGACACGCCGGACACTCCGGCCTGGACGCAGGGCTCGACGCGGGCGCGACCCAGGCCATCCCGCGCATCGACGACACGATGCCCACCCCGATGGTGCCCGCCGAGGCCGCCGGGCCGCTGCTGCCGCCGATGCGTCGCGCCGAGGGCGCCTACGACGACGTGTACGAGCTCCGGCCCGAGACCCCCGGGCCGTACGGGGACGACACGGCGTACGGCACGGCGGACGGCCGGGAGGGCCGCGACGGCCGGCGCCAGGCGCACGACCCCGTCCGGCACGCGTACTACCCGGGCCGCCGGATGAACCTCGGCGTCGTCCTCCTCCCGCTCCGCGTCTTCCTCGGCTTCATCTCCATCTACGCGGGCATGGGCAAGCTCTGCGACCCCGTCTACTTCGACGGCGGCGAGCGCGGCTCCATGGTGAAGTGGCTCAACTCGCTGCACCCGTGGGCCCTCGCCGAACCGCTCCGCGACTTCGCCCTCCAGCACCCCGTGGGCGCCGGGCTCACCGTCGCGTTCCTCCAGGTCGTCGTCGGCGTCCTCACCGTGCTCGGCCTCTGGCAGCGGGCGGCCGCCGTCGTCGGCGCCCTGCTCTCCGCCGCGCTCATCCTGACCGTCAGCTGGAAGACCGTCCCGGTCTACGACTCGGCCGACATCATCTACCTGGCCGCCTGGTCCCCGCTGATCATCGCCGGCGCCCCCGTGTACTCGATCGACGGCCGCCTCGCGGGAGAGGCCTGGCGCACCCTCGGCCCCCGCGCCGAACTCTGGGCCCTGCGCCGCCGCGTCACGCGCCGCAGCACCCTCCTCGCCTCGGTCGTCGTCGGCCTCACCCTCCTCATCGGCTCCGTCCTCGGCGGCGCGGTCCGCTCGACCGAGATGGTCACCGTCCCGGGCCCCAACGACGACCCGATCAACCACCTCCCCGGCCGCCCGCTCCCCACGGAGCCGACGCGCCGAGCCCCCTCCGGGAGCGCCTCCACCGCGCCGGAGCCGTCCGCGACGTCCGAGACGTCCGAGACGACGGAGGCCACCGCAGGGCGCGAGGAGACCGAGGAGGCGACCCGGCCGACCGAGACGACCCGGGAGGCCACCCGCACGCAGGAACAGCGCCCGACGGCCACGCAGGGCAGCGGCACCACGGGCTCCTCGTCCACGACGACCACGCGCCCGCCGACGCAGTCGGACCCGGCGCCCCCGCCGACCACCAGCGACACCCCGACGAGCACGGGCGGCACGTCGAGCGGCGGCTCCACCGGTTCGACGGGCTCGACGGGCGGCAGCAGCACGCCGACGGAGAGCGGCTCGACGACGGGCGGCGCGAGGAACCCGATCGGCGGCCTGCTGGGCTGACGCGGGCAGGAGCACGCGCACACGTACGCGCACACGTACGCGCACACGTACGCGCACACGTACGCGTACGAGAGAGGGCGGCGCCGCGAAGAAGCGGCGCCGCCCTCACGCGTACGTACTCGTCCTCCCGGGGTGTCTCAGGCCCGCTGGGCGGCAAGCTCCTTGGCGGCCTCGGTCAGGTCCTTGGCGGTGTCGATGGCGCGCCAGTACGCCCCCTGGGGCAGCGGGAAGCCGGCGAGGCGGCGTTCGCGGGCGAGCCGGGGGAAGGTGGTCCGCTCGTGGTCGCCGAGGTCCGGGAGGAGCTCGGTGAAGGCCGCGGAGAAGACGTACACGCCGGCGTTGATGAGGAACGGCGACGGGGGTGACTCGACGAAGTCGGTGATGTGCCCGAAGGTGTCGGTCTCGACGGCGCCCCAGGGGATGCGGGGGCGGGCCAGGGCGAGGGTCGCGACGGCGTCCCGCTCGTCGTGGAACGCGGCCATCTCGCGGAGCGAGAAGCGGGTCCAGATGTCGCCGTTGGTCGCGTACCAGGGCTGGTCCGGCGAGGGCAGATGCGCGGCGGCGTACTTGAGGCCGCCACCGCGGCCCAGGGGCTCGGACTCGACGACGGTCGTCACCTTGAGGGGGAGGTCGGCGGTTTCCAGCCACTCCTGGAGGACTTCGGCGAGGTGGCCGCAGGAGACGACTGCGTCGGTCACGCCCTCGGCGGCGAGCCAGGAAAGCTGATGGCCGATGATCGGGGTCCCGGTGCCCGGGATCTCGACCATCGGCTTGGGGCGGTCGTCGGTGTAGGGGCGCAGCCGCGAGCCCTGGCCGCCCGCCAGGACCACGGCCTGCGTCGGATTGGTGTGCATACGGGGAACGATAGGCGCCCCGTGCGCCGGAGGGCGGCTGGGCGCACGACGATGCTCAGCCCGTGGCTCGGCGTGCGGCTCGACTCCCGACTCGACTCACGGCTCGGCTGAGGTCTCAGCTCCCGGCTCAGCTCGTGCGCATGACACCGGTCGCGTACGAGGTGTCGCAGACCGGGCGGGAGAAGGACTGGGCGCGGGAGGGGCCGTAGTGCTTGACGGCGGCGCGGCCGAGGGCGCGGGCGATGGACATGCAGTGCTCGGCGAGGGAAGGCCGGTTCTCGACCTCGCGCTGGAGGTGCGTGAGGGCCGTGCCGGGGTCCTTCTCCTGAAGCTCTGCGAGGAGCTGGTCGCGGAGAATATCCTGCGGGGCACGGGACTTGGCGCGGACGGAGACGTCCGTGGAGGAGGCCGTCAGCTGGGTGGTGGAGTCCTGGCCGGCCCACGGAACGGCGGACACCGCGAGCGTTCCCGAGAGCACCAGGACGACGGGCAGGACGAGGGCGAGAGAGCGGCCGATTCGGCGGGCAGTGTGCGTCACGCAGGCGAGCGTAGCGGCCGGTAGTGATATGGCGACATTTAGTCACTCTCGCGGGGGATGGTTCGAGGCGGCTTTTCGAATTCCGTGTTGACGCGGGGGTCGTGGGCGGGCCCTGAATGCCGGGGTTTTCCGGGGTAAACCACGACTTGGACCTCTTAGGCGAACGGCCCCGCATCTGCAAGAGATGCGGGGCCGTTCAGTGAAGCGCTACGGGTCAGTCGCTGAGGCGGGCGCCCGTGGAGGTGGAGAAGACGTGCAGCTCGGCGGCGCGCGGGACGACGTGGAGCGTGGAGCCCTTGGCGGGGACGTCACGGCCGCCGACGCGGACGACGAGGTCCTTGTCCTCGCCGCCGACGCGGGTGGAGCCGTAGATGAAGCCGTCGGAGCCGAGCTCCTCGACGACGTTGACCGTCACGGCCAGGCCCTGGTCGCTCTCCGAGCCCTGCACGTCGAAGTGCTCGGGGCGGATGCCGACGGTGACCGTCGTGTCGCCGTTGGCGGAGGCGGCGGCGATGGCGTCGCGGGAGACGGGGACGACGCTGTTGCCGAACTTCACGCCGCCGTCGGTGATCGGGACCTCGATCAGGTTCATGGCGGGGGAGCCGATGAAGCCGGCGACGAAGAGGTTGGCGGGCCGGTCGTACATGTTGCGCGGGGAGTCGACCTGCTGGAGCAGACCGTCCTTCAGCACGGCGACGCGGTCGCCCATGGTGAGGGCCTCGGTCTGGTCGTGGGTGACGTAGACCGTGGTGATGCCGAGGCGGCGCTGGAGACCGGCGATCTGCGTACGGGTCGAGACACGGAGCTTCGCGTCGAGGTTCGACAGCGGCTCGTCCATGAGGAAGACCTGCGGCTCACGCACGATGGCGCGACCCATGGCGACACGCTGACGCTGACCGCCGGAGAGCGCCTTCGGCTTGCGGTCGAGGTACTCGGTGAGGTCGAGGATCTTCGCGGCCTCTTCGACCTTGGCGCGGATCTCGCTCTTGTTGACGCCGGCGATCTTGAGCGCGAAGCCCATGTTGTCGGCGACGGTCATGTGCGGGTACAGCGCGTAGTTCTGGAACACCATCGCGATGTCCCGGTCCTTCGGCGGCAGGTGCGTGACGTCGCGGTCACCGATGCGGATGGAGCCGGCGTTGACGTCCTCGAGCCCCGCGAGCATGCGGAGCGAGGTCGACTTGCCACAGCCGGAGGGCCCGACGAGGACGAGGAACTCGCCGTCGGCGATCTCGATGTCGAGCTGGTCGACGGAGGGCTTGGTGGCACCGGGGTAGACCCGGGTCGCCTTGTCGAAAGTGACGGAAGCCATGGTGGTGTATCCCTTCACCGGCAGGAACGTGCCGGACGATCCGAGTAAAGGAAGGATTGAGGTCTAGTCCACCTGGGTGAACCGCAAGTGACGCTACCTGCCCATGCCCGATCTGTCAGCCACCCAGAGGACGTGAGATTTCCGGCCGCCGCCCGGGCGGGGTTGGTTACACTGCACTCGCTGCCTCCTTAGCTCAGCTGGCCAGAGCACCGCTCTTGTAAAGCGGGGGTCGTCGGTTCGAACCCGACAGGGGGCTCAAGACAAAGGGCCAGCGCAGGGGCATGTTTCCCCGGCGCCGGCCCTTTCGCATGATCACGGCCGTGCCACCTACGTTTTACGGTCCTCCCGGAACTGGCACCTTCCCGCTCCTCGTACGGTCGCGCGATCCTCACCCTTCAGGCACTGCGGACTCGCCCCGGGGAGGCCGGACGCCGGGCGCTGTCTCTGCCGACGTATGCGGTGGTGAGCCGCAGGGCGATGGTGGCGGTCCCGGCGGCGGTTGCCGTGCAGAGGGCGATGAAGGCGTCGGGTGTCCAGGTCCACAGCGCTCTGGGCCCGATGAGGGTGAGGGCTGCCGCCATGGCGATCCAGGGCAGGGCGCCGGCCAGACACCACAGGACGGTGGGCACGATGCGGCGGGGCACGGGCCGTCGGCGGAGCAGGCGGGCGGACTGGTAGGTGCCCGCGAGGAGGGTGAGGGCCAGGGCGGTGAGGCCCCAGACGGTGGCGTGGTACGTCGCGGCGGAGGGTGCGTCGGTGGGGGTGGTGCCGCCGGCGAGGATGCGGGCCGCGCCGAAGCCGACTTCCATGACGGCACCGTCGTGGAGGAGGCCGTGGAGGTTCTGCTGGAGGACGAGGGCGATGTTCTGCTTCGGCAGGAGGAAGAGCATCGCGGAGTAGCCAGGGGTGGCACCGGTGTGCCAGATCGCGCTGCCGAGGGGAGCCTCAAGGCCCCCGACGCGCCAGCCGAGTCCGTATCCGGTGTCGGCGCCGGACGGGTGGAGTCGGCCGGATTGCCGCATCAGGCGGACGGACTCGGGCGTCAGGATCGTCGTGCCGTTGCCGGTCCTCCCTGACCGGAGCTGGAGGGAGGCGAACGCGGCGAGGTCGTTCAGGTCACCGCCCGTGTAGCCGTAGGCGGCGCCGTCGTCGTCCACGCCGTCGGCGATCGCGGACGGTATGCCCCAGAGGAGCTGGTGCCCGGGCGGAAGGTTCCGCTCGCGTGCGGACGCCCGGTCGGCGATCGCCCCGTCCATGCCGGCCGGGCGCAGGACGCTGTCCCGAAGGTGGTCGGCGAAGGGGCGACCGGTCACGGACTCGACGACGGCGGCCAGCACGAGGTAGTTGGCGCTGCTGTACGTGTACGTGGTGCCGGGCGGTCCGAGTGGAGGTACGTCGTCCAGCTCGGCTACGCGCTGCACCGCTCCCGGGCAGTCGGCGTCGACACAGTCGGTGACCTCGAAGGTGGCCGACTCGGGCAGGCCGGCGGTCTGCTGGAGCAGGTGGCGGACGGTGACGCGAGAAGCGTGACCGGAGCCGCCGAAACGGAAGCCGGGCAAGTGCTCGACGACCGGGTCGTCGAGCCGGAGGCGCCCGTCCTGCACGAGGGTCATCACGGCACTCGCGGCGATCGGTTTGGCGACCGAGCCCCAGAGGAAGGGGGTTTCGATCGTGACCGGTTCGCCGTATCCGTCCGTTCCCCTGGCGCGTGTGTGGATCGGCCCGTCGGGTCCGACGACGGCGTAGGAGAGCCCGGGCGTACGGGTGGCCTCCATGCGGTCGTGCACGTAGGCGTCCACGGCCGCCAAGCGGTCCGCGGGGATGGGCGAGTCGGCCGCGGCCGGCGCATGACCTAAGGGAAGCAGGCCGAGCAGGAGGGCTGTCGCCGCTGCGGCGGCGCGGCGGAGCGGGTTGAGCATGGGGCGTCGTCCTTCCGTGAGGCACGCCAAATAACCGTATGGGAATACGGTTATAACCGTACGCTGGTACGGTTATCAAGTGCCGCGAACCGCCGACCACGAAGAACGCCGACGTCAGATCGCCGACGCTGTCAGCCAGTTGATCACCGCACACGGGCTCGACGCCGTCACCGTCGCCCGCACGGCCGCCACCGCAGGCATGTCCGTCGGGCTCGTCCAGCACTACTTCCGCACCAAGGACGAGATGCTGCTCCATGCCTTCCGCGAGGTCTCGGCCCGCATCCGCGCGCGCGTCGATGAGCGGATCAGGGACGGGGTCGAGCACAAGCGACCCCTCGCACGGGTCATGGCGGAGGTGATGACCGAGTACATCCCCCTGGACGAGGCCCGCCGCGCCGAATACCGCGTCACCCGCGCGTTCGCCGGCCGAGCCCTCGACGCCCCCGCCCTCGCGGCCGTCGACACCGAGGCCGCTCGTAAGCTGCGCGAGGACATCGCCCGCGCCGTCCACAACGGCAAGGAGTGCGGCGAGGTCGACGAGGACGTGGATCCGTCGGCGGCGGCCGTCCGCCTCGCCGCCGTGATGGAGGGCCTCGCACTCCAGGTCTACCGCGAGCCCGAGGGCGCCGCCGAAGCGGCCGTGGTCCCGTTCGTGGCGCCCCTGCTCAAGACCGAACTCGCCGCCGTCTTCACCGGCGAGTGCCGCCAGTACGCGAGAGAGTCAGCCGATCCGCCGAGAACGCCGCGGGTACCCGGCGCCTCGACAGACGCCTCGCCCGGGAACGCCTGCTGACGCCGGTGGCGATGCTTCCTGCAACGGTTCGACCACAGGAGGCGGCTGGGGCGCGAGCAGCCGCGCTGAGAGAATCCCGCCGGCACGGCCCCTGCGTTCGACGCCGGTGCGGTTCGGGTTCGCCCCCGTCTTCGCGCCCCACCCAGGCTGCGTGCCACAACGTGCCCAGCAGGACCGGTAAACAGCGGGCGTCAGGAGGTCCGCTGGACCTTGCCGGACGAGGGGTTCGGGTCGCATTCCCGCAGGTCAGGGGTCATGCATAAGGTTAGGTATCGGGTGATTCCCAAGCTTATGGCGCGGGTTCGATTCCCGTCATCCGCTCTTGAGGGAAGGCCCAGGTCAGCGACCTGAGCCTTCTTCGTTGTCTGTCATGGTCAGCGCGCCAACTCGGCCAGGGCCTGGACGCCTTCGAGCACCTCGGCAGCGGTGGGGGCGCTGGAGGGGTCGCTGAGGCACTGGAGCATCACACCCGACACGAGCGCCAACTGCACGGCGCCGAGGGTGCGGACGGAGGCGTCCGACACCTCCTCCTCGCGGACGCCGTCCAGGATGGCCGCCATGCCACGCCGCCCCTGAGCGGTACCCCCGGCCAGAGCGGCGCGCAGCTCCGGCTGCCGCTGGGCCTGCATGAACAGTTCCACCGAGGCGAGCCAGAGGTCGGGGTGCGCACCGAAGTCCTCGATCAGGCTCTCCCAGATGCGCTCGAAGTGCGCTCTGGAGGAGCCGTCGGCGTCGGGGACCAGCGCCCGGCCCATCGCGTCGCCCCACTCGTCGAGGATCTCGAACAGGGCCTGGTTGAGCAGTGCCTCGCGTGAGCCGTAGTGGTAGCCGACGGCGGCCGTGCTCACTCCGGCGGCCGTGGCGATGTCACGCACAGAGGTGCGGTCGTATCCCTTTTCCCGCAGGCAGGCTTTGGCGCCGATGAGCAGGGCTTCGCGGTTTCCCATGCTCAGGAGCCTAGCGCCCGTGTGACACGAACGCCTCACACGATCGAGTTAGACAAGCGTATTGCACGATCGCGCAAATCTGCGTAGCGTTCGGGCCATGAGACACACCAGGAACGTTTCCAAGGGGTTCATCGCCGCCGCCCTCACGCTGACCACGCTGGGCCTGGGCCTGGGCGTCGGGCCGACCACCCCCGCGCGAGCGGCAGCAGGCAGCACCGCCGGCCCGGTGGTCGGCACCACCGGCGGCGCCGTGCGTGGCACCGCCGACAGCGACGGCCTGCGCAGCTTCCAGGGCATCCCGTACGCCGCCCCGCCGGTGGGCGACCTGCGCTGGGCCTCGCCGCAGCCCGCCGCCGCCTGGGCCGGGGTGCGTGAGGCGACCGCGCCCGGATCCCCCTGCGCGCAGCCGAAGGGGCTGCCCGTCGGAGTCCCCAGCGAGGCCGAGGACTGCCTGTACCTGAACGTCACCACCCCCGTGAAGCGGGCCGCCAAGCGGCCGGTGATCGTGTGGATCCACGGCGGCAGCCTGATGTTCGGCAGTGGCGACCTCTACGGCCCCGAGCGGCTGGCAGCCGAGGGCGCCGTCGTCGTGTCGGTCAACTACCGGCTCGGCGTCATGGGCTTCCTGTCCCATCCGGCCCTCAGGACCTCCGGCGGCCTCGGCCTGGAGGACCAGCAGGCGGCGCTGCGCTGGGTCCGCGCCAACGCGGGCGTCTTCGGGGGCGATCCCGGCAACGTGACGATCATGGGTGAGTCCGGCGGCGGGTACAGCGTCTGCGGCCACCTCGCCTCGCCGAAGTCGGCCGGACTGTTCGACCGCGCCATCGTGCAGAGCGCGCCCTGCGCCACGGGTGGCTCCCGCACCCGGGAGGAAGCCGAGGCCGAGGCCAAGGCCACGCTCGCCGAGCTCAAGAAGCTGAAGTCCAAGGAGGGCAAGGACTGCGATGATGCGGAGTCCTGCCTGCGAGGCACGGACGCGGCCACGCTCATGAAGGCGTACGGGACCTGGAACGAGCCCCGCCCGATCGCCGGTACGGACCTCATGCCACTGGCCCCGGCCGAGGCGCTGCGCACGGGCAGGTTCAACCGCGTCCCGGTCCTCATCGGGGTCAACCACGACGAGGAGCGCGGCCGGATCCTCGGCCAGGAGCTGACGGGCGATCCCATGCCGCCCGAGGCGTACGAGCCCGAAATCCGCAAGGAGTTCGGCGCCCAGTCCGACGCGGTACTGGCCCGCTACCCGCTGAGCCGCTTCAGCTCTGCCGGCGAGGCCCTGGCAACGGTCCTGACCGATCGCACCTGGTCGGTTCCGACGCTGGACACCGCCCGGCTGCTGTCGCAGTGGACTCCGACCCGGATGTTCGAGTTCAGTGAGCGCGAGACGCCCTCATGGGCAGGCGACCCGAAGCTCAGCTTCGAGCTCCGCGCCTCGCACATGTCGGAGCTGTCCTACCTCTTCGACCTCAAGCTGCCTCTGTTCGAGAAGCTGACTGAGAAGCAGGAACGCCTCGGCAAGCGAATGACGGACACCTGGGTGGACTTCGCCGAGTCCGGAAAAACGGACTGGCCGAGCTTCCGCAGCGGCGGTTACGTGCAGTCGCTGGCCTCGGGACCGTGGAAGCGCACGGAGTTCACCAAGGACCACAATCATGCGTTCTGGAAGAACCTCCGCTGACGCCGAGCGTCGTCCCGACGACCGAGGTACCTGTGACGCCGGGCAGCACACGACTCGTGCCACTACGCGCCAGTCAGGGCGGTAAACAGCGGTCGACACGGGGGTTCCGCGGGCTCCGGAACTCGGCTCCGCAGCGGACGTTTCCGCAGGTCACCAGGCGTTCCGACCCCCGAGTGCCGAGTGATTCCCAAGCTTATAGCGCGGGTTCGCACGCAACCGCTTCCGCGAGCTCGCCTTCGGCTGACCAGACGCCCATCCTGCCCAGAGACGTTCTCGGCCTCAGGGACGCGTGTTCCCTGCAGCGGGGCCGGGTGAGGCGTCGGGGCGCTGGTTGTCCCGCGGAGCCGGGTCCTGGAGGGGGGTCTCGGTGGCCCCTATGCTGCGGCGGTGACCATACCCCCCGAGGCCGCCGGGCCCGTCGTGCCGACTCGGTCCGCCGCCCCCTCGCGTCTCGTCTTCGCCGCCGCGATCGCGCTGATCGTCGTCACCCTGGCTGCCTTCTGGACATGGCGGTGGTGGGAGGGCGAGCAGGAGGGCGAGTTCACGGCCGATCCGCGGTTCTGCGAGCTCGTCACCCCCGAGACGATCCACCGGCTCGTGCCCGAGGCGTACGGCGGACGCGAGGACGTGGCCTCCTGCACCTGGGCAGCCCCGCGTGAGAAGGGGAAGTACCGGGCCAATGTGCACCTCTTCGCCAGCCGTCTCAACGTCGAACTGGCTGAGAAGGACATGCGCGAGCAGCGCACCGACGGAGAACTGGGCTGGGAGAAGGACACCCAGGAAGACCTGCTCGGCCTCGGCGACGAAGCCCTTCTCCGCTTCCGGCCGCCCGTACCCGGCAAGAACATCACCGCGCAGGTCTTCTTCCGCCGCAGCAACATGGTCATCTCCGTGGCCTACGCCCGCAGCGACGACGACCGGCAGGCCGCCCGCGCCGGAGCCATCGACGCCGCCCGCGAGGCAGCCGCCCTCCTCAAGCCCTGATCACTCGAACCCTCAGGCGTATTCATCGATTGTGCGTGAGCGATGCGTGAGTGCACGGTCCGGCACAGCCCGCTCTTGTCTGGATCACGCGGCACCGTGCAGGACCTCTCACCAGGTGGAGGTCAGGGGCGGTCGGGCTGGGTTGCCGTCGGGTGAGGAGCCGCTTCATGGAGCTCAGCGAGTTCATCCCGCGGTTCGTTCACTCCGCGATCCGGGAAGCGGCGAGCTCCCACGGTGGCATGTCCTCCGGTTCTTCATCTGTGTTCTCATAGGCGTCCTCCCGGTACCACCCTGTTCCGGCAAGCCAGGTTTCGAGCCATTCGGCCAGACTCCCGGCGTCGACGAACCAGGCGGCGGCTCCGTCGTCCGTCATGGCGTTCGGCTCGAAGAGGAGGACCGTGGCGGTCTCGCTGCGGCAGTCCACCGCGGCGTACATGGCGCAGCCCCAGTCGAGGATCGGCAGCACGCCCGCCGGCCAGAACGGTGTCTCTCCCTGAGCTGAACCGGATCGTTCGGACTGGTACTCGCTCAGCACCGTGCGTCCTGCTCCGACCAGCGGAAGGAGCTGATACTCGGGTCCGTAGCCACCGTTGGCCACCTCCCGGTACAGGCTCGCCAGCAGAGGCGGGAGTGCGAAGCCGAGAACTGCCTCTGCCGAGGCGATCTCCTCGGCACTGGCGGCGGGAGGCAACGTCGTGGAAGTGGCCCTGGCCTTCGCCGCCACGCGGGGAACGAGATCTTCTCCGGCTGTCATGTGCGTGATCCTGGCAGGCGCCTATGACACCGGCAGGGGACGTTGACCTATGCACCCCCACGCGGCGATACGATCGGTGGATGCCTTCAGAGGAGCCCGGGGTCGTCTGGTCGTTGCAGGGGTTCAGCAAGGTGGACGAATTCCTGCGTACCGAGTTTCCCATCAGCCGCGATCAGATTCTGCGGCTTCGGGAAGTGATCGAGCCGGATGCGGACGACCCCTGGATGTTCCTCTGCTACGCCGTACCCGTCGAGCTGTGGCCGGCGGTGGACGCGATCCTGCAATGTGGTCCGCCTGATCCCGGGCTCGACTACCTGACGGACTGTCACGCGGCCTAGTGGCCCGATGCCGGCGGCGCCTGCGGCCGGGGCGTTCAGGTTCCGACCCGGGACCGTAGCGGCTGCGGTGTTCCTGTGTTCCCGGTCGGGCTCGTCCGGGACACTTGTGCGTTACGGGGGCGTACAGGTGGCGTTCGGGGAGGGGTGTGCGGATGGGGCGGCGTTCCGGTGGGCTGATCGGGGTCTGGGCCGAGCAGCAGCGGATTGCGCAGAGGGAGCGCGAGGGGCAGCAGCAGGCCGTGCTGCGTCAGCGCAGGGAGGCGGAGGGGGCGCAGCGGGCGTACGAGCGGGATGTCGCCCGGATGCAGAAGGAGCAGCGCGCCGCGTATCGGCGGCATCGGGACGAGGACGCTCTGCGCCGGACGCAGGAGTTGGACGCGCGGGTCGCCCAGCTTCAGGGGCTGCTTGTCTCCGGATGCCGGGCTCCCGTTTTTGGTGTGGAGGGGTTGCGGCGGAGTGAGGTCGTGCAGCCGTTCGCGCCCGGGGCGTTGGGCGAGCCCGTGGCCATGCCGGACCAGCGGCACTACCAGGAGCCCGGCGGTCGGGCGCGGTTCGAGCGCGACTGGTACGCGGCACAGGCCGCCGAGGCGCGGCGCCTGGAGCAGTTGGCCGCGTATCGGCAGGCGTACGACTCCTGGGCCGCGGCGCGGATCGAGGAGGTCCGCGCGCATAACGTCGGGCTCGCCGGGACCGCCGACGCCTTGCGAGTGGGGGAGCCGGAGACCGTCGTCGAGTTCTTTTCGGCCGTGCTTTTTGCCTCCGCCGCCTGGCCTGAGGGGTTTCCGCGCGAGGTCGCCGCCGCCTACGACCCTGTCGGGCGCACGTTCGTCCTCGACTGGGACCTGCCCGCGTACGAGGTCGTGCCCGCCGCCAAGGGGATTAAGTACTTGCCGGGCCCGGATGAGGACAAGGAGGTGCCTCGGCCCGTTACTCAGCGGCGCGCCCTCTATCGGGACGTGCTCGCGCAGAGCGTGCTCCTCGCCGTGCGGGAGTTGTTCGTCGCCGATCGGAGCGGGGTGCTCGAGAGCGTCGCCCTCAACGGGTACGTGAGCGGTGTCGATCCCGCCACCGGGCTCGCCGGGCGCGTGTGCGTCGCTTCCCTCGTCGTGGGACGGCGCGACTTCGACCGCTTGAACCTGGAGCTCGTCGGGGCCGTGGAGTGCCTGACCGGGGCCCTCGGCGGGCGGCTGTCCGCCAAGCCCGAGGAGCGGGTCGCCGTGGCCCCGCTGCGCACGCCCGAGCAGGTCGGTTCGGACGTCGTGGTGCAGGGGGACGGGGACGAGCCCGATCTCCTCGTCATGGATCCGATCGCCTTCGAGGGGCTTGTGGCCGAACTGTTCCGTGCTCGGGGGCTTCAGGCCGTCACCACGCGCCGCTCCAACGACGGCGGCGTCGACGTCGAGGCGCTGGATTCCGATCCGATCAGCGGCGGCTCGATCGTCGTGCAGGTCAAGCGGTACCGGAACACCGTCCCGCCGACCGCCGTCCGCGATCTGTACGGGACCGTGCAGGACGCCGGTGCGAACAAGGGCGTGCTCGTCACGACCTCGAAGTTCGGGCCGGGGTCCTATGCCTTCGCCAACGGGAAGCCGCTCACACTGATTTCGGGTACTGAGCTCGTCGACCTGCTCCATCAGCACGGGCTGCGCGGGCGGCTGGGGGGTGGGACGACCACTCCGGCTCCCGTCGAGGTCGCCGTGACCGCGCCCGCCGAGGCCGACGACGACTTCAATCTGCTCGGCATGGTGTGGTCGGGGTCCACCGCTCTTGATGTGTGTGCCTTGGTCTGCTCCGGCAACCAGGTCCTCGGCGACGAGTGGTTCGTCTTCTTCAACAACCCCGCCACACCCGATGGTTCGGTGGCCATGGTCGCCGCCGCCCCCGGCGACCGCGCCGCCGTACGAGTCGGCTTCGACGCGCTCCCCGCCCGCGCCGACCGGCTCGTCCTGGTGGCCGCCGTGGACCCGGAGGTCAATCCCGACGCCGACCTGGGCGCCTTCACCGACGCGGGGATCCGGCTGCGGGACGACTCCGGCGGCGAGCTCGACCGCCTTGAGGTGTCCGACGGGCGGCCCGGCGAGACCGCCCTCGTCCTCGGGTCGTTCCGGCGGCGCGCCGGCGGCAACTGGGACTTCGTCCTCGGCGGGAAGGGGTACCGGGGCGGCCTTGAGGAGTTGGTGGGGGACTTCGGCATTCAAGTGGAGTGAGGGGAGGAGGAGGGGGAGGGGGAGTGGGAGGGTTACGGGGCGGCCTTTGCCCAGGTCTTGGTTCCGGGCCGCCCGTCCTTCAGTGGCGGCCCGTCACCTTGTCCGCCAGGACCGCCACCCGGTCCGTCTCCGCGCTGTGGCCCGTCAGTTCGCGGCGGTCCGCACCCCGGAACGCCGCGTACATCGCCTGGACCGCGAGCCAGCGCAGCGGCTCCGGTTCCCACTTGCGCACCTTGTGGTTCACCCAGGGCAGTGCGGTGAGGTCCGTGGGGCCCGACTGGCCCGAGTCCTGCTGGATCAGGTCGCGGAGGGTACGGGCCGCCAGGTTCGCGGTGGCGACGCCGGAGCCCACGTACCCGCCCGCCCAGCCCAGGCCCGTCGAGCGGTCGAGCGTGACCGTCGCGCACCAGTCGCGGGGGACGCCGAGGACGCCCGACCAGGCGTGGTCGACGCCGATGCCGGCGAGCTGCGGGAAGAAGCGGACCAGGATGTCGCGGAGGGCCTCGATCGTCTGCGGCTGCGTGCGGCCGTCGTTGTCCGTCTTCGAGCCGTAGCGGTACGGGACTCCCCGGCCGCCCAGCGCGATGCGGCCGTCCGCCGTGCGCTGCGCGTACATGTAGGCGTGCGCCATGTCGCCGAGGGTCTCGCGGCCCTCCCAGCCGATGGACTCCCACTGGGCGTCCGTGAGGGGCTCGGTGGCGATCATCGACGAGTTCATCGGCAGCCAGGTGCGGCGCTGCCCGGCGAGGGAGGCCGTGAAGCCCTCCGTGCAGCGCAGGACGTACGGGGCGCGGACCGTGCCGTACGGGGTGATCGCGTGCTTCGGCTTGATCTCCGTGACCGGCGTCGACTCGTGGATCGTCACGCCGAGGGACTCCACGGCCTCCGCCAGGCCCTTGACCAGCTTCACCGGGTGCAGACGGGCGCCGTGCGGTGTCCAGGACGAGCCGACGGCGCCGGTGACGCGGATCCGGTCGGCCGTCTCGCGGGCGCCGTAGAGCTCGCGGTCCCTCTCGCCGAAGGCGGCCTCGGTCGCGTGGAACTCCTTCAGACGGGCCAGTTGCGCCGGGGAAACGGCTACTTCGAGCACTCCTCCGCGGTGCTGGTCCGCCTCGATCTTCTCCGTCTCGCAGATGTCCAGGACCTCGTCGACCGTGGCGTTCATGGCCTGTTGGAGGCGGACGGCGGCCTCGTGGCCGTGGAGCTTGGCGTAGCGGGCGCGGCCCGCGATGCCGTTGTAGAGCCAGCCGCCGTTGCGTCCGGAGGCGCCGTAGCCGCAGAACTTGGCTTCGAGGACCGTGATGTTGAGGAACGGGACGGCCTTCTTCAGGTAGTAGGCCGTCCACAGGCCCGTGTAGCCGCCGCCGACGATGCAGACGTCGGCCGTGGTGTCGCCGGGGAGCGGCTCGCGGGGGGCGGGGGCGCCCTCTTGCCCGTACCAGAACGAGATGCCGCCGTTGACCGTACTCATGTGTCGTTCCTCAGTCCGTCTGCCGGGTGCGTGGGCGGGACGTTACCCGGGGCCTTGGGCCTGTGGATACGGGTCTTTCGGCGGCGGTACGCCGACCGTGCTCGTCGACGGGGGCGTGCTGCCCGGTGGAGGCGCCCTCTACGGCGCCGGCGCATTCTCGAAGGCGCTGCGCGACGCCGGTGTCTAGTCTCGGTACGTGATTCACGTACCCGAGGAACTCGCGCGCTCGCAGGCCAAGTACAACGGTGAGGCGGGGCGGGCGTTCGTCGCCGGGCTGCCCGCGCGGGCCGAGGAGTTCCTCGGCCGCTGGGGGCTGCGGGTCACCGGACCCTCCATGTACGGGGTGGCCTCGCTGGTGCTGCCGGTGGAGCGGGTCGCGGACGGCACCCGCGCCGCGCTGAAGATGCAGATCCTCGACGACGAGACCGAGGGGGAGCCGGTCGGGCTGCGGGTCTGGGACGGGGCCGGTGTGGTGCGGCTGCTCGATCACGACGCCGGGACCGGGACCATGCTCCTGGAGTGGCTCGACGCCGCCCGGCCGCTGTCCTCGGTCGCCGACACCAGGGAGGCGCTGCGGATCGTGGCGGCGCTGCTCGCCCGGCTCGTGGCCGTTCCGGCGCCGGCGGGGCTGCGGACCCTCGGCGACATCGCCGCCGGGATGCTCGCCGACGTACCGGACGCGGCCGCACGGCTCGACGCGGCCGACGCCGCCGTCCTGCGGGACTGCGCGGCGGCCGTACGGGACGTGGCGGGCGAGCCGGGGGACCGGCTGCTCCACTGGGACCTCCACCTGGACAACGTGCTCGCGGCCGAGCGGGAGCCCTGGCTGGCCATCGACCCCAAGCCGCTCGCCGGGGATCCGGGGTTCGATCTGCTGCCCGCTCTGACGGACCGGTTCGATCCCGATCCGGACGAGATGCTGTGGCGGTTCGACCTGCTGGCCGAGGTCGTCGGCGACCGGCGGCGGGCGGTGGCGTGGACGCTCGGCCGGGTCCTGCAGAACGGGCTCTGGGACATCGAGGACGGAGAGCCCGGCCTGGACGAGGAACAGGTGGCGCTCGCGCGAATCCTGCTGGCCAGGAGGGCGTGATCCGGGGCAGGCTGGTCCCATGATCCGTACCGCCACGCCCGCCGATGTCCCCGTCGTCTTCGCCATGATCCGCGACCTCGCGGAGTACGAGAAGGCCCTCCACGAGGTCCGTACGACCCCTGAGCAGCTCCACGAGGCCCTCTTCGGCGACCGCCCCGCCGCCTTCGCCCACATCGCGGAGACGGAGTCCGGCGAGGTCGCCGGCTTCGCGCTCTGGTTCCTCAACTTCTCGACCTGGCGCGGTGTCCACGGCATCTACCTGGAGGACCTGTACGTCCGTCCGGAGGTGCGCGGCGGCGGCCACGGCAAGGCCCTGCTGAGCGAGCTGGCCCGGATCTGCGTGGACCGCGGCTACGAGCGCCTGGAGTGGTCCGTCCTGAACTGGAACAAGCCGTCGATCGACTTCTACGAGTCCCTGGGCGCCCGCCCGCAGGACGAGTGGACGGTCTACCGCCTCACGGACGGGGCGCTGGCGGAGCTCGGCGGTGGTGGGGCGGGAGTGCTGTAGGACGTGCTGTAGGAAGGGGGCATGGATATCGAGCAGCGGTTTCAGCGGATCACCGACTTCATCGAGGCGCGCCTGACGCCCCTCTTCGACCCCGCGAACGGGAAGGACCACGGGTTCGGGATGGACGACACGTCCCGGGCCCTGCGCGCCCTGCGCTACACCGTGCAGGCCGCCTCGGCGGTCAAGGGCCTCGTGGAGAAGCGGGAGTCGGCCCCCGAACTGCGGCCCGTCGTGGACCAGGCCCTTGAGCACAACTGGGACGTGCTGCGTTCCGCCGCCCGGATGTGGGAGGACCACGCCGACTTCCAGAAGGAGTTCAAGGCGCATTCGTGGGACGTCATCGGCGTCTGAGTCGGTGATCCGTGCTTCCTACGGGATGAGGACCACCTTGCCCGTCGTGCCCCGGGTCTCCAGGGCGCGGTGGGCCTTCGCCGCGTCCTCCAGCGGGAAGCGGTGGACCGCCGGGCGGAGGCTGCCGTCGGTCGCGGCGGCGAGGGCGGCGAGTTCGAGGTTGCGGACGTCGCCGCCCGCCTTCTGGATCATGACGGGGCCGAGGACGGAGTCCGACGTGATGCCCCGCTCCGCGAGTTCCTCCGGGGTGAACGTCAGCGGTTCGCCGTCGTGCAGGCCCGCGCCGGACCAGCCGAACACCACGTGCTGCCCGCCCTTGCCGAGGAGGTCGACGGCGGCGCGGCCGGTGTCGCCGCCGACCGAGTCGAAGACGACGGTCGCGGAGCGCCCGCCGAGGTACGCGCGGACCTTCTCCGGCCAGTCCGTCTCCTTGTAGTCGACGGCGAGGTCGGCGCCGTTCGCCTCGACGAGCGCGACCTTCGCGGGGCCGCCGGCGAGGCCGACGACGGTCGCGCCGGCGTTCATCGCGTACTGGACGAGCAGGGTGCCGATGCCGCCCGCGGCCGCCGGGACGATCGCGATCGAGTCGGGGCCGAGTTCCGTGAACTGCAGGATGCCCAGGGTCGTGCGGCCGGTGCCGATCATGGCGACGGCCTCGGCCTCGCCGAGGCCCTCGGGCAGGGCGTGCAGGCGGGCGGCGTCGGTGACGGCCAGCTCCGCGTACCCTCCGGGGACCATGCCGAGGTGGGCGACGACCCGCTTGCCGAGCCAGGACGGGTCGGTGCCCTCGCCGAGTGCGTCGACGGTGCCGGCGACCTCGCGGCCGGGGATCGTGGGGAGTTCGGCGGGGGCGGGGAAGGGGCCGGTGTGGCCGAGTCGCAGCGCGGTGTCGAGGAGGTGCACGCCGGCCGCCGCGACACGGATGCGGACCTGGCCGGGGGCCGGTACGGGGTCGGTCGTCTCCTCGTACGTGAGGTTCTCGGCGGGGCCGAAGGCGTGGAGGCGGATGGCGTGCATGACGGTTCCCCTGTCGTCGTCCGGGTGTGTTCCCGTGGTGCTTTCGCGGTGACAGGTAGAGCCTCCGACCTCAAGCGCGCTTGAGGTCAAGCAGTTCCGTGCGGACGGCCAGCGACACCGCCTCCATCGCGCTCGTGAACGACACCTCCGACAGCACTCCGGGCGCCGCCACCTGGTCGCCCACCAGGTACACGCCGTCGCCCCGGTCGACCGCCGGCCGGTCGCGCCAGGTGGTGCCCGGCCGGTCCACCGCACCCGTACGGCCCTGGGACACGGCCTCCCGGCGCCACACCGTCCGCTCGCGCCAGCCGGGGAAGCCGCGGTCGAGGAGCCGCTCGGCATGGGCGACGCCGTCCGCCTTGGACGCGCCGGGGCCGATGGGCAGCTGGGCCTGGATCAGCTGCTGTCCGGCGGGGGCGAGCGAGGGGTCCTGCGCCGTGAACCGTTCGATCCAGCCGGGCGCGTCCAGGTCCGAGACCACGAACGGATCGCCCTTCCGGGTCCGCAGCGCCAGGTCGAGCAGCACCGTGCGGCCGCTCTCCCAGGTCAGCGACGGGTCGCCGAGGAGCCGGGCGGCGGCGGGCAGGGCGGTGGCGACGACCACCGGCCCGTCGCCGAGCGGCAGGCTGTCGACGCGGGACGAGGTCTCGATCCGTACGCCCATCTCCCAGGCGCGCGCGACCATCCGTTCGATCAGCTGACCCCAGCCGCCCCGGACGTAGTGGGCCTCGGGCGGCAGGGAGCCCGCCCGGTGCAGACGCTCCTGGACGAAGCGGGCCGAGAGCGAGCCCGGGTCGTGGTGGAAGAGGGCGACCGCGCTGTAGGCGGCGGCGTCGTGGGCGGTCCGCTCGCCCGCGAGGCCGGTGACCCAGGTGTGGAAGTCAACGTCGACGGGGGCCTGTGCGGCGTTCCGGAGGGTCTGGCGCAGCAGGCCGAGCGGCGGGGTGCGGCGCAGGGCGCCGTCGCGGTGGAAGCGGAGCCGGAGGGCCTCGGCGGGCGGCAGCGGGGCGAGCGGGCCGAGGAGGCCGCGCTGCTTGAGCCACGTCCAGTGGGGGCCGCCGTCGTAGAGGGCGTGCGGGCCTTCGTTGGTGCGGTACGGGCCTTCGGCGGTACGGGCCCGGCCGCCGGGAGTGCGGTGTGCCTCGTGCACGGTCACCTTGGCGCCGGCCTCGGCGGCGGTGATCGCCGCGGTGAGCCCCGCGAAGCCGCCGCCGATGATCGTGAGCTTGCGCATGTCCGTCTCCCTCGCCGTGGTCGTTCGGTCTCGTACGGGGGACGGGTGGCGGGGCGGCGTTTGTGACATCGGGACGGGGGTGTTGTCAGTGGCATGGATCACTATGGGGGGATGGCGACGGCGAGGAAGAAGAAGGCGGGAGCGGTGGCGGGGGCGCGGCGGCCGGAGGTGCGGCTGCCTCCCCTCGTGGCGTACGAGGGCGGGATCGAGGCCGACGGGGACTACGACGGGCTCGAACTGTCCGGGCTCGACCTGGCGGGGCAGTCGGGGGCGGGCGCGCGGTTCCTGGACTGCGCGCTGCGGGAGTGCGGGCTCGACGAGGCGCGTCTGACGGGCGCGCGGTTCCTCGACTCGGTGCTGAGCGGCGTACGGGGGGTGGGCACGGACCTGTCCGCGGCGCAGTTGCGGGACGTGGAGCTCGTGGACGCGCGGCTCGGCGGGGTGCAGTTGCACGGGGCGGTGCTGGAGAGAGTCGTGGTGCGGGGCGGGAAGTGCGACTACCTGAACCTGCGGGCGGCGAAGCTGAAGGACGTCGTCTTCGAGGGGTGCGTGCTGAGCGAGCCGGACTTCGGGGGCGCGGTGCTCGAACGGGTCGAGTTCGTGGACTGCGTCCTGACCGGGGCGGACTTCTCCGGGGCGCGGCTGAAGGACGTGGACCTGCGCGGCGTGCAGCGTCTGGAGATCGCGCGCGGGGTGGAGTCGCTGGCGGGCGCGGTGATCTCGACGACGCAGCTCCTCGACCTGGCGCCGGTGCTCGCGGCGCGGTTGGGGGTGCGGGTGGAGGGGTGAGGAGGGGCCGCTGCTACTTGAGGCGGGGGAAGCGGGCCTGGAGGGACCAGACGGCCGGGTTGTCGCCGAGGCCCTCGTGCATGTCGGTGAGGTCGGCGATCAGGTCGTGCAGGAAATCGCGGGCCTCGCGGCGCAGTTCGGCGTGGTTGAAGGTGACCGGCGGCTCGTCGCCCGGCATCCAGTCGGCCTCGACGTCGACCCAGCCGAAGCGGCGCTCGAAGAGCATCCGGTCCGAGGACTCGGTGAAGTCGAGCTCCGCGTACTGCGGCTGCGCGGCGCGGCTGCCGCGCGGGTCCTGGTCGAGCTGCTCGACGATGTCGCACAGGGCCCAGGCGAAGTCGAGCACCGGGACCCATCCCCAGGCTGTGGACACCTCGCGGTCGGCCTTGGTGTCGGCGAGGTAGACGTCCCCGCAGAAGAGGTCGTGGCGCAGCGCGTGGACGTCCGCGCGGCGGTAGTCGGTCTGCGGAGGGTCGGGGAAGCGACGGGAGAGGGAGTAGCCGATGTCGAGCACGGGACCGATGGTGTCACGGCACCAGGCCCGTCTCGTACGCGAGGACCACGAGCTGCACCCGGTCGCGTGCGTCCAGCTTGGCGAGGAGCCGCGCGACGTGCGCCTTGGCGGTGGCCGCGCTGATGTGGAGCCGTACCGCGATCTCGCCGTTGGACAGGCCGCGGCCGACGAGGGTGAGCACCTCCCGCTCCCGCGGCGTCACGCCGGTGAGCGGACGGGACCGGGCGGCGGCGGGGGCCGGGCCCGGTTCGGGGCGGGCCGCGAACTCCTCGATCAGGCGGCGTGTGACGGCCGGCGCGATCAGGGCGTCCCCGGCGGCGACCACGCGGATCGCCGCGAGGATGTCGTCCAGGGCCATGTCCTTGACCAGGAAGCCGCTCGCGCCGGAGCGGAGCGCACCGTACACGTACTCGTCGTCGTCGAAGGTCGTGAGGACGAGGACGCGGGGCGCGCCGGGGCCCGCGGTGACGAGCCGGGTGGCCTCGATGCCGTCCATGCCGGGCATCCGGACGTCCATCACCACCACGTCGGGGCGGAGGTCGCCGGCCAGCCGGACCGCGTCCGTGCCGGTGCCGGCCTCGCCGACGACAGCGAGGTCGGGGCTGTCGGCCATCAGGACGCGCAGGCCCGCCCGGACCAGGGGCTGGTCGTCGACGAGGAGGACGCGGATCGGCGAGGTCGTCGAGGTCGTCGAGGTCGGCTGGGTCGGCTGGGTCGGCTGGGTCATGGCGTGCGGGGGCCTTCCTGGGGAAGCGGCAGGGGCAGTGCGGCGGTCACGTGGAAGCCGCCTCCCGGGCGGGGGCCCGCGGAGAAGCGGCCGCCGAGGAGCGCGGCTCGCTCGCGCATGCCGACGATGCCGTATCCGTGCCCGTGCCCGTGCTCGGTGGTGGCCCCGGCCCCTGTGTCGGGGGTGTTCTTCGACGGGCCGTCGTCGGTGATCTCGACGAGCAGGGTGTCCTCGCTCCGGTCCACCGTCACCCGGCAGGCGGGCGTCGACGCATGGCGTACGACGTTCGTCAGCGACTCCTGCACGATCCGGTACGCGGCGAGGTCGACCTCCGGCGGCAACGGCCGGTCGAGGTCGCCGAGCCGCCGCACCTCGACCCGTACGCCCGCGTCGGCCGTGGACGCGACGAGCCGGTCCAGGTCGGCGAGGCCCGGTGCCGGTTCGAGCGGTGCGGGGGAGGGGGCAGGGGAGGACGGGGTGTCCTTCGTGGAGGCTCTGAGCGCGCCCAGGGTGCGGCGCAGACCGGCGAGGGTCTCGCGGCTGGTGGTCTCGATGGTGGCGAGTGCGTTGCGGGCCTCGGCCGGCTGGGTGTCGATGACCCGGCGGCCGACGCCCGCCTGGATGGCGATGACGCCGATGCTGTGCGCGACGACGTCGTGCAGCTCGCGGGCGATCCGCAGCCGCTCGGCGGTGACGGCCTCCGCCTCCGACCGCGCCCGCAGCTCGGTCGCGTGCGCGCGCCGCTCGCGTACCGAACGGCCGAGCAGCCCGGCGGTGAGGAGCGCGAGGGCGAGGGCCAGGGCCGTGGTGATGAAGACGTTCCGGCCGGAGGTCGTGTACGGCGCCGCCCCGAGCTGCACGGCGAGCGTCGTCAGGGCGGCGGGCACCGCGATGCGGAGCGGGCGCCGGGCGGTCAGCCACCCGACGCAGGCGTCGGCGGCGAGGACGGGGAGGTACAGCAGCTCGGGGGCCGGCCAGGTGGTCGCCGCCGCGAACAGTCCGACGAGGAGCAGCCCGAGCGCCGCTTCCGGTCTGCGCCGCGCCAGGGGCAGGAGCAGGCCGATGCCGACGGTGGTGAGGAAGAGACGGAGCTCCGTCGAGCGGAACGGCCCGGCCTGCACGCCGAAGAAGAGGACGAAGGGGTGGGCGGCGGCCACACACCACGCCAGGACCGCCGACACGCGCCCGGCCGGGGCGACGGCGGGAAGGGAAGCGGCGGTCGTCGTGGTGGTGGTGGCGGTGGCAGGCATGGGCCGATCGTAGGCAGGGGGAGGGGTACCGGGCATCGGCCTCGGGGCGTACGCCCCCGGGCCACCCCACCGGCCCGTTTGTGGCCGGCGGGCCGATGTCGGCGAGGGTGCCGTCCCGGCACCGTTGGCCGGGTGATCGAAGTCCGAGAACTGACCAAACGTTACGGCCACGACCGCCGCCGAAGCGGCCCGTCCGGCCCGGTGGGCGCCGCCTTCGGCCCTGTGACCCGCCTGTTCGCCCGCCGCGCGGGCGGCAGCGACGACGACCCGGCCTCCGGTGGGGCCGACCCCGCCCCCGCCCGCGGCGGTCGCGTCGCCGTCGACCGGCTCAGTTTCCGTGTGCGGGCCGGGCGGGTGACCGGGTTTCTCGGTCCCAACGGGGCCGGCAAGTCCACGACTCTGCGGCTGATCCTGGGGCTGAACGAGCCCACGTCCGGGACCGCCACCGTCGACGGGCGGCGGTTCCGGGACCTGCCGCGGGGGCTGCGGCACGTCGGGGCGCTGCTCGACGCGCACGACGTGCACGGCGGCCGGACCGCCGACGCTCACCTGGCCGCCCTCGCCCGCACCAACGGCATCCCGCGCCGCCGGGTCGGCGAGGTCCTCGACGAGGTCGGGCTCGCCGACGCGGCCAGGCGCCGGATCGGCGGCTACTCCCTCGGCATGCGGCAGCGGCTCGGGATCGCCGCCGCCCTGCTCGGCGACCCGCCCGTCCTGCTCTTCGACGAGCCGGTCAACGGCCTCGACCCGGAGGGCGTGCTGTGGGCGCGCGGCCTGTTCCGGCGGCTCGCCGCCGAGGGGCGCACGGTGTTCGTCTCCAGTCATCTGATGAGCGAGATGGAGCACACCGCCGACGACCTCGTGGTCATCGGCCGCGGCACGCTGATCGCCGCGGAGAGCCTGGCGGAGTTCGCCGCGCGCGGCTCCGGCGGCGGGGTGACCGTACGGACCGCCGACCCGGCCGCGGCACCGGGCCTCGCCGCCGCCCTGATCCGCGAGGGGGCGACCGTACGGCCGCCGGACGGGGCGGGCGGGGTGTTCACCGTGACCGGGATGGGCGCGGACCGGGTCGGCGCGCTCGCCTTCCGGGACGGCACCGCGCTCGCCGAACTGGCCGTCCGCGCCTCCTCCCTGGAGGACGCGTTCATGGAACTCACCGCCGACAGCGTCGAGTTCCAGAAGAAAGGAAAGAACCGATGAGCAGCGCCCGCTTCCGTGATCTGCTCGCCGCCGAGTGGATGAAGCTGTGGTCCCTGCGCTCCACCCCCTGGGCCTTCGGCGTCGGCGCGTTCGCCGTCCTCGCCGTCAACCTCAACGCGACCTTCGCCGACTACCGCAACTACCCGAACTACGCCCAGGGCATCCGCGACCTGTTCGTGCCCATCTGGGCGATGCGCGACGCCTTCACGCTCGGCGGGGCCATGGTGTTCATGCTCGCGGCCGGCTCCATCGGCGCGCTCGTGATCGTCGGCGAGTACGGCACCGGCCAGATCCGTACGACCTTCGCGGCCGTACCCGACCGGCGGGCCGTGACGGCCGCGAAGACGCTGGTCCTCACGGGCGTCATGCTCGTGTACGGGATCCTCGTCGCCGCCGTCTCCTTCGCCGCCACGCAGGCCGTGCTCTCCGGTCGGGACGCCGGCATGTCGATCGACTACCCGGGCGCGCTCGCCGCCGTCACCGCGTCCGCCCTGCTCGCCCCGGTGTGCGCGCTCGTCGGCTTCGGCCTCGGGGCGCTCCTGCGGCACACGGCGACCACCATCGTCACCGTCACCGGCGTCCTGCTCCTGCTGCCCGCGCTCGTCGACGCGCGGAGCCGCTGGTCGGCGACGTTCCTGCACGCCCTGCCGCAGGGCGCGTGGAAGCGGCTGACGGAGGTGGGGGACTCGCCGGTGCCGGTGGAGTTCCCGTGGACGACGGGCGGGGCGTGGACCGTGTACGCGGCCTGGTCGCTGGGCGCGGTGGCGGTGGCCCTGATCGCGGTCCACCGCCGGGACGTGTGACGCGTGACCCCGGCGGGCCGCGACCAGGCGCGCTCAGCGGCGGCCGTGCACCGCGCGCGCCACCCGCGGGCCCAGCCAGCGCTTGAGGCGGCGCAGGGCCTCCAGCTGTCCGGCGGCCCGGTCGATCCGGTAGTACAGCTGCGGCGGGATGTGCGGGAGCAGCGGCGAGTGGCGCTGGCCGAGGAGCGCGAACATCTGCGCCGGCTCCAGCCGCATGTAGCGAGGCAGGTTCTCGTACCACTGGGCGCTGTACCGGGCCGCGCTCTGGGCCGAGACGAGCTCGGCGCGGCGCCGCTTCCCGTACGTGGTGAGGGCGGCGTCGAGGCCGGCGGGGGTGCGCAGCGCATCGGGTGCGCGCAGGGCGTCCGCGAGGGCGAGCGCGTCCTCCAGGGCCAGGGTGGTGCCCGCGCCGATCGAGTAGTGCGTGGTGTGGGCGGCGTCGCCGAGGAGGACCAGGTTGCCGCGGTGCCAGACCCGGTTGGTGAGGGTGCGGAAGGTGAGCCACTGGGCGGCGTCGTCGGCCCGTTCCCGTCCGATCAGCTCGTGGCCGTCGAGGAGGTCGTGGAAGAGCTTCTCCAGGAGCCGCAGGCTGTCGGTCTCGCCGCTGGTGTCGAGGCCGAGGCCCGTCCAGGTCTCGGGGGAGCACTCGACGACGCAGGTGGAGCGCTCGCCGCTGAACCCGTAGGCGTAGCACCAGATCCAGCCGTGCTCGGTCTCCTTGAAGGCGAAACTGAACGAGTCGAAGACCTTGGTGGTGCCGAGCCAGATGTACTGGTTGCGGCCGGCGGTGACCTCGCCGCCGAAGTGGTCCGCGTGCGCCTCGCGCAGCACGCTGTTGACGCCGTCGGCGGCGACGACCAGGTCCGCGTCGGCGAGTTCGGGCGCGTCCCGCCCGGTCACGTCGTGCTCGAAGGCGACCCGTACGCCGAGCTCCTCGGCCCGGTCGGCGAGGAGCGCGAGCATCCGCCGCCGCCCGATGCCGAAGCCGGCGTCGCCGCGGTGGACGGTCCGCTCGTCGCGGACGATCGCGACGCCGTCGGTCCAGGTGACGGAGGCCTCGGCGACGGCCGCGGCGGACTCGGGGTCGCCCGCGCGCAGTTTGTCGAGGAGCCCGGCCCAGTAGGTGACGCCCCAGCCGTACGTGGAGCCCGCGGGGTTCCGTTCGTACACGGCGATGTCGTGGGACGGGTCCTGCCGCTTCAGCAGGATCGAGAGGTAGAGGCCGGCGGGGCCGCCGCCGACGATGGCGAGCTTCACGTGCGCTCCCACGGAGAGGATTATGACACCGTGCGTTCGGACAGCAACGCACGGTAGCAGTGAGTCCGTGTCTCGGAGGCAGGAAGCGCGACGGCAGCACGGCGCGCTACGGCAGCAGGCGGCGTTCCTTCGCGACCGCCACGGCGCCCGCGCGCGTGTCGACGCCGAGCTTCGCGTAGATCCGGCCGAGGTGCGTCTTCACCGTCGCCTCGCTGATGAACAGCGCCCGCGCGATCTCGCGGTTCCCGAGGCCGCGGCCGAGCTGGCCGAGGATGTCCCGCTCCCGGTCGGTGAGGCTCGGGCCCGCCGCGCCCCGCATCCGGTCCATGACCCGGCTCGCGACCGGCGGCGAGAGGGCGGTGCGGCCCTGCGCGGCGGAGTGGATGGCGGCGAAGAGCTCCTCGGGCCGTTCGGCCTTCAGGAGGTAGCCGGTGGCGCCCGCCTCGATGGCCCGGGTGATGTCGGCGTCGGTGTCGTACGTGGTGAGGACGAGGACGTGGACACCGGTGGGCGCGATCAGGCGGGTCGCCTCCACGCCGTCGATGCCCGGGCCGAGCTGGAGGTCCATCAGGACGACGTCGGGCTTCAGCTTGGCCGCCATGGCGACGGCCTCCTCACCGCTGCCGGCCTCGCCGACGACCTCGATGTCGGGGGTGCTGCCGAGGAGGGCGAGCAGCCCGGCGCGGACGACGACGTGGTCGTCGCAGAGGAGGATCCGTACGGACATCACGACTCCAGGAGCGAGGGGGGCAGAGGGATGTGGGTGGTCAGGGCGTCAGGGGGATCGCGGCCGAGAGCACCGTGCCCTCGCCCGGGGTGGACTCGACCGTCAGCGTGCCCCCCAGCTGCTGGGCCCGCACCCGCATCGCGGGCAGCCCGTGGCCCCGGTCGCCCCGGTCGCCGCGCCCGCCCGCGTCGCGCGTGAGCGCCGGGTCGAAGCCGTGGCCGTCGTCGGCGATGTCCAGGACCACCTGGTCGTCGAGGTACGTGAGGGTCAGGGCGGCGGATTCGGCGCCCGCGTGCTCGCGGATGTTGGCGAGGGCGCCCTGCGCGATCCGCAGGAGCGCCGACTGCGTCCGGTCGGGCAGCGGTACCGCGGTCCCGTCCACCCGGAACTCCGCCGACTCGCGCGCCGCCAGACCGCGCAGGGCCTCTTCGAGGCCGCCGCCCTCGGCGAGGTCGGCGGGGGCGAGGTCGTGGACGAAGCGGCGGGCCTCGGCGAGGTTGCGCTCGGCGATGGACTCGGCGGTACGGACATGGCGGCGGGCGGTGCCGGGGTCGCTGTCCCAGGTGCGGTCCGCCGCCTGGAGCAGCATCTGCTGGCTGGAGAGGCCCTGCGCGAGGGTGTCGTGGATCTCCATGGAGAGCCGCTGGCGCTCGGCGAGGGTGCCCTCGCGGCGCTCGATGGCGGCCAGTTCGCGCCGGGTGCGGATCAGGTCGTGGATGAGCGCCCGCTGCCGTGCGGCCTGCCGGTCGGAGTACACGAACACCCCGGTGGCGATCGCGGCGACGGCCGGCGGCGCGACGACCAGGTTCGGGTCCCAGCCGCCGTGGGCGAGCTGCACCTGCGCGAAGACGACGAAGGCGGTGAGCAGGACGACGAGGCCGAGCGCGGCGCGCGGGGGGAGGGTGCGCAGGCCCGTGTAGAAGAGCGGGACCGCGCACCAGGCGAAGCTGGGCGCGAGGACGACGAGGACGATCCAGACGGCGACGACCGTGCCCAGCCAGGCGATCCGGCGCGGGGCGGCGCGGGTGCCGAGGACGGGGCCGAGGAGGTAGAGGGAGGCGAGGGCGCCGGAGAGGGCGACGATCCAGGGGCTGCGGTCCTCCCAGGGGTGGCGCAGCAGGAAGCGGGCGAGGGAGGCGCCGAGGAGGAGGAAGAACGCGATGTGCATGACGCGTGCGAGCCAGGGGGCGTCCGGGTCCTGCTCGGTGGGCGGCTGTGTCATCCGCCTGCCTTCCGGCTGTGTCACCTGCCCGCCTCCGTTCTCGATTCCGTCCTGACCTGGGGATATCTGTCCATCGTGGCCCGGATGGACCAGACCGGCATCAGCCGATCGGCTGACCCGGGCGTCCTCCAGTGTGCGCGAGCAGGGCAGCCGGACCGTGGACCGAAAGGCCTCGGGTCCGGCCACAGGATGGATGACAGAGCGAACGAACGAACCGCCCTCCTCCCTCTTCCCTCCCCTCCTCCTCACCTCACGGAGTTCCTCATGAAGAAGATCCTCTTCGGTGCCACCGCTGCCGCTGTCGTCGCCGCCGGTACCTTCGGCGCGGTCTCCGCGAACGCCTCCGCCCCGGCCGCCGCCCCCGCCGCCGTCGTCCGGGCCGACGCCGGCAACGACAACCTCCAGCAGTCGACGCACCTGACGATCGAGGCTGCGACGAAGGCCGCGCAGGCCACCCTTGACGCCGCCGAGAAGGAGAACCAGCGCGTCTCCGTCGCCGTCGTCGACCGCAACGGCAACACCATCGTGACCCTGCGCGGCGACGGCGCCGGCCCGCAGTCCTACGAGTCCGCCGAGCGCAAGGCCTTCACCGCCGTCTCGTGGAACGCCCCGACCTCCGTCCTCGCCGGCCGCCTCGCCCAGGCGCCGAACCTGAAGGACATCCCCGGCACCCTCTTCCTCGCGGGCGGCGCCCCGGTCACCGCCAAGGGCGCGCCCATCGCGGGCATCGGCGTCGCGGGCGCCCCGTCCGGCGACCTGGACGAGAAGTTCGCCCAGGCGGGCGTGGCCGCGCTCGCCAACTGAGCCCTCGCTCGGCAGCAGTAGCCCCGCAGCCGGCGGTGGCGCCCGGATCCCCCGCCGGGCGCCACCGCCGTTTCCGTACGGTGTCGGTCGCATCCGTCCTGCTTAGGATCGGTACGTGTACGTGTACGAGGACGAGTACGTGACCCGGCGACGCACCCGGACCGGCACCCGGACCGGGGCCGCCGCGGCCTTTCTCGCCCTCGCGCTCCTCGCGGGCGGCTGTACGGAGGCCGGCGGCGGGGTCCGGGGCGTTCCCGGGGCCGCCGGGCTGCGCGACCCGTACTTCCCGAAGCTCGGCAACGGCGGCTACGACGTGCGGCACTACGCCCTGTCCCTCGCCTACGACCCGGGCACCGGGCGCCTCGACGGCACCGCCGAGATCACCGCCCGCGCGACCCAGGACCTCAGCGCCTTCAACCTCGACCTGGCCGGTCTCACGGTGGCCGGGGCGACCGTCGACGGCGCCCCCGCCGCGTACAACAGGGCGGGCGACGAGCTGACGCTCCGCCCGCGCGAGGACATCGGCGACGGGGCGGAGTTCAAGGCCACCGTCACCTATACGGGCGTGCCGGAGCCGATCACGGACGCGGACGGCTCCGAGGAGGGCTGGCTGCGCACCGACGACGGGGCGGTCGCGGTCGGCGAACCGGAGGGCTCCATGACCTGGTTCCCCGGCAACCACCACCCGGCCGACAAGGCCGCGTACGACATCACGCTCACCGTCCCGGCCGGGCTCGAAGCGCTCTCCAACGGCGTCAGGACCGACCGGCGGACGGAGCGGGACGGCCGCGTCACCACGGTGTGGCACTCGGCCGAGCCGATGGCGAGCTATCTGGCGACGGTCGCGATCGGCCGGTACGAGACGGCGACGGACACGGCCAGGGCGCCCGGGCCGACGACCGGATCCGACCCCGGCCCCGGTCCCGTTTCCCTCCCCGTCCTGACCGCCGCCGACCCGTCGGTCGCGGCGGGCAGCGCGGCGCTGCGGGGCGAGATCCCCGAGATCCTCGCCCGGCAGGCCGAGCGCTTCGGCCCGTACCCCTTCTCGGCCGCCGGGGCGATCGTCACCGAGGACGGGACCCTCGGCTACGCCCTGGAGACCCAGACCCGGCCCGTCTTCCCCGCGGCCTCCTTCGACCGGACGACCCTCGTCCACGAGCTGGCGCACCAGTGGTTCGGGAACTCGGTGACCCCCGCCACCTGGCGCGACCTGTGGCTGAACGAGGGCTTCGCCACCTACGCCGAATGGCTGTACGCGGAGGAGTACGAGGGCGTCCCGGCGCGGACGCACTTCGCGCGGGCCTTCGCCCAGGACGCCAACTGGGCCTTCCCGCCGGCCGCCCCGCCCTCCGCCGAGAACCTCTTCGACCCGCCCGTCTACCAGCGCGGCGCGATGGTCCTCCACAAGCTGCGCGAGACGGTCGGGGACGCCGCCTTCGACGAGATCCTGCGCGGCTGGCCCGCGAAGTACCGGCATGCCAACGCCTCCACGGACGACTTCACGGCCTACGCGGAGAGCGTGGCCGGGAAGGACCTCGACGGGCTGTGGGACGTCTGGCTGTTCGGCGAGGGGAAGCCGGCCGCGCCTTAGCGCGCGGGCAGCGTGTCCTTGGTGACGAGGCGGGCGCCCGACCAGCACAGGCGGTAGAGGTCGACCTCCTCCAGGAGGTTGCCGTTCGACCGGTAGAAGGCGCAGGTGGTTCCCGGGGGCCGGGGCGCCGACCGGGCGTCGTCCGGCGGGTACGGGAAGGGCTCGGACGGCAGGAGCGGGGCCAGGTCGGCGTGGGTCCCGCCGACGGGGAGCTGCTCGTAGGCGGACGGCGGCAGCACTCCCGCGCTCAGCTGGTACGCGAAGTAGGCCGCCGCCGGTACGAAGACGAGCGCCGCTCCCGCCGGGATCGCGAAGGCGGTCGCGAGGCGCAGGCGGGCACTGCGCCGCACCTGGGCCAGCCGGCGCGCCGACTCGGGCGCGGTGCCGGTGCTGTCGTCGGGCCGCGGCGGGGGCGTCGCGCGGTGCGGGAGGGTCGCGCTGACCTGGAAGCCGCCTTCCTCGTACGGGCCGGCGTGCAGGGTCCCTCCGAGGACGGTGACGCGCTCGCGCAGCCCCGCGAGCCCGTGGCCGCCCGCCTGATCGCCGGGGGCCCGGCCCGGCAGCGGTCCCGCGTCGACGATCCGGACGTGGGTGCGGTCGCGGTCCGCGTCGTGGGTGATGCTGACGCGGACGGGACTGCCCGGCGCGTGCTTGGTGGCGTTGGTGAGCGCCTCCTGCACCACCCGGTACACCCCGCGCTCGATCAGCGGGGACAGCGCGGGCGGCGGGCCCTCGCGTTCCCACCGGACGGGGACGCCGGAGGCGACGGCCCGGCCGAGGAGCTCCTCGACGGTGTCGGTGGCCGGCCGGAGCGGGTCGTCCTGCGGCTTCTCGCGCAGGACCGTGACCGTCTCCCGCAGCTGGTCGACGGCGTCCGCGATCGTCCCGCGCAGCTCGGCGAGGTCCTCCCGGTCCCGCTCGGCGAGCGTCGGGGAGAGCTCCAGTGCCCCGGCGCGCAGCGCGACCAGGCTCAGGACGTGCCCGAGGGAGTCGTGCATGTCGGCGGCGATGCCGGCGCGTTCCGTCAGCCGCGCCCGCTCGGCGACGAACCGCTGCCGCTCCTCCAGGCTCCGCGCCAGCTGCCACCCGCCGCGCACCAGCTCCGTACGGCCGCGCCAGTAACGGCCCGCGAGCCACGGCAGGAGGAGCGCGGCGGGCAGCACCGTCAGGGCGTAGAACCACCACACCGGGCCCACCCGCAGGACGGCGCAGACCGCGAGGCCGGCCGCCAGGGCCGCCGCGAGCACGAGCAGCGGCGTGCGGGTCGCCGCCGTCCGCAGGCCGAGGAGGCAGCTCAGTACCGCCAGGGTCAGGACGGAGACGTGCGCGGGGCTCGTCGTGTCCGCGAACCCCACCGCGCACGCGACACCGGCCAGCAGGACCGCGGCCTCCGGCCGGCGCCGGGACAGGGGGAGCGCGACCGCCGCGACCACGAGCGGCAGCACCAGACCCAGGGCGACCGAGGGTGTCGGGTCGTCCCGGAGCCACAGGACGGCGGCGCCGCAGAGCACGGCCCACAGGGCCAGGTCGGCGAGCGCGCGCCGCACGGGAGGGGCTGTCATCATCCGTCCGACGCTACGCGTCACGCCGCCGCAGCAGGTACAGGCCGGTCAGATGGGCGGCCAGGGCCCATGCCGCCAGGACCAGGACGGCCACGCCGGGCCCGTACGGGGTGTCGGGGGCGTGCGGGGCGTCGGGGGCGGTGCCTCGCATGAAGACGCCGCCCGCGCTGTGCGGCAGCCAGTCGTGGACGGCGAGCAGGGCGGGGCCGCCCAGCCCCAGGAGCACGGTCGGCAGCCCCCACAGCAGCGTGAGGAGCACGGCGAGCGCCCCGGCCGCGTGCCGCGTCGCGAAGGACACGCCGACGGTGAGGACCGCGACGAGGGCGTAGTAGCCGCCGACGGCCACGGTCTGGCGGGCGGCGGAGGCCGCGTCGAAGGAGGCGTGCCCGGCGAACGGACCCCAGGCCACGGCCATGCCGGCCACCGCGCACACCGCGCCGGTGGCGAAGGAGACCACGGCGGCGAGCAGTGCCTTCGCCAGCTGGACCCGGTGCCGGACGGGCACCCACAGGAGCGAGGCGTGGACGCTGGAGGTCGTGTACTCGCCGGTGACCATGAGCATGGCCAGGACGACCACGGCGAACTGGACGACGGCGGTGGAGGAGACCGAGGCGTCGCCGACGGGTTGGACGGGGTGCCCGTTGAGCTGGGCGATCGAGCCGTAGTAGAAGGTGTAGATCCCCGTCGTCGCCAGGGCGGCCACGAGGCAGACGTACGGCGCGCGGACCGACCACAGTTTGGTCCACTCGGCGCCGAACGCCCCGGCGAAGCCCCCGCCGGAGATCTCAGCGGTGTTCTTACGCGTGATCGTGGCGGTGCTCATCCTTCTCCCCTCCCGTCACGTACTCGACGCTCCGCGCCGTCAGTTCCATGTACGCCTGCTCCAGGGACACCTGGACATCGCTCAGTTGGTGCAGCCTGACGCCGTGGCGGTGGGCGAGGTCGCCGACGCGGGCGGCGCTCAGGCCCCGCACCAGGACCACTCCGGGCGTCCCGGGTGTCTCTTGCGCCTCCACCGTCACACCGGTCTCCGCCGCGAGGCGGCTCACCAGGACGGCCCGCTCCTCGGGGTCGGGCACCTCGACCCGTACGGACGGCCGGGCGCCGCCCGCGAGGAACGCGGCCATCGGGGTGTCCGCGAGCAGCCGGCCCCGTCCGATGACGACGAGGTGATCCGCGGTCAGCTGCATCTCGCTCATCAGATGGCTGGAGAGGAAGACCGTGCGGCCCTGCGCGGCCTGGCCCCGGACGAGCTGGCGCATCCAGCGCACGCCGTCCGGGTCGAGGCCGTTGACCGGTTCGTCGAGGACGAGCGTCGGCGGATCGCCGAGCAGCGCCCCCGCGACCCCGAGCCGCTGGTACATGCCGAGCGAGTACGAGCCGGTCCGGCGCCGGGCCGCCTTGGCGAGGCCCACCGTGTCCAGGACCTCGTCGACCCGGCGCACCGGAATGCCGTTGCTGCGGGCCTGCGCGAGCAGATGGGAGCGGGCCGTACGGGCCGGGTGCACGGCCTTCGCATCGAGCAGCGCGCCGACCTCGCGGAGGGGGTGACGCAAGGCCGCGTAGGGCCTGCCGTCGATGAGCGCCGTGCCGCGCGAGGGGTGGTCGAGGCCGAGGATCATCCGCATCGTGGTGGACTTCCCGGCGCCGTTGGGGCCGAGGAAGCCGGTCACCCGGCCCGCCGCGACGTCCAGGGTCAGTTCGTGGACGGCGGTGGACCCGCCGTAGCGTTTCGTCAGTTCTCGGAGTGCGATCACACGGTGGACGCTAGGAGCGGCGGGCCCGGCGGCGCATGGGGCGTTCGGAAGGACCTTCCTTCCTTTCGTCAGGGGTGCTCGGCCCTCCCGGAGTCGTAGGCTCGGCGCGTGGAAGAGACGTCGGCGGAGAGCCGGCCGGTCCGGGTCCTCGTCGCCGACGACGAGGCGATGGTCCGGGCCGGGGTGCGGGCCATCCTGGCCAGGGACACGGGCACGGAGGTGGTCGCGGAGGCCGCCGACGGCCACCAGGCCGTCGAGCTGACCCGGCGCCACCGCCCCGACGTGGTCCTCCTCGACATCCGGATGCCCGGCCTCGACGGCCTCGCGGCGGCCGCCAGGATCCACCAGGTGCTGCCGACGGCCGGCGTGATCATGCTGACGACCTTCGGCGAGGACGCGTTCATCACGCGGGCGCTCGCGGACGGGGCCAGCGGCTTCCTGCTCAAGGCGGACGACCCCCGGGAGCTGCTCAACGGAGTGCGGGCGGTGGGGGCGGGCGGCGCCTATCTGTCGCCGCGGGTGGCCGCCCGGGTCATCGAGGGGCTGCGCTCCGACCGGGCGGCGGGCTCCCACCGGGCGGCACGGCCCCACCGCTCCCTCGGCCACCTGACGCCACGGGAGCGGGACGTCCTCGCGGGGGTCGGCGCGGGGCTCTCCAACGCGGAGATCGGGGCCCGGCTGCACCTGGTCGAAGGCACCGTGAAGGCCCACGTCAGCGCCGTCCTCGCCAAGCTCGGGGCGCGCAACCGGGTGGAGGCCGCGATCGTCGCGTACGAGGCGGGACTGGTCTCGCGGGACCACTGACAACTGGAACCCCTGGAAGGGAATCGATGAACACGCCCGTGCAGAAGCGCGTCTCGGCCTACGCGATCGTCGTCGAGCGCGACCGACTGCTCCTGACCCGCCTGTCGGAGGCCTCGCCGGTCTTCGAGGCCGGTCTCTGGCACCTCCCGGGCGGCGGGATCGACCCCGGGGAGCAGCCGGTGGAGGCGCTGGCGCGTGAGCTGTACGAGGAGACGGGCCGGGTGCTCGTCGGGGCCCGGCTGGTCGACGCCCGTACATACACGGCCACCCGGAACGGTGTGACCTGGCACCTGGTGGCGGTCTTCTACGCGGTGGAGCTCCGCCCCGGTGATCTCCTGGCCGTCACCGAGACGGACGGCAGTACGGAGGCCGTCGAGTGGCGGCCGCTGACCGGGCCGGTGGAGGAGCTCTCCCCGGCGGCGGCCGACGCGCTCTCCCTGCTCGGGGTCAGGCAGTCCCACGGCAACGCCGTGGGACCTCTACTCCCCGAACCGCCGAACGGCGGGACCGAGCAACCCCAGATGAGACACCGCAAGGTGACCACGCTGGAGCGCCCGGCCTCCGCCCCGGCTGCGACCCGCAGCTCACCCTCTGGTGAACTACGGATCAAGTCTTAGAGGTTGACGCCGAAGTCGCGGGCGATGCCCTCGAGGCCCGAGGCGTAGCCCTGGCCGACCGCGCGGAACTTCCACTCGGCGCCGTTGCGGTAGAGCTCGCCGAAGACCATGGCGGTCTCGACGGCGGCGTCCTCGGAGAGGTCGTAGCGGGCGAGCTCGGCGCCGCCGGCCTGGTTGACGATGCGGATGTAGGCGTTCCGCACCTGGCCGAAGTTCTGCGAGCGGTTGACCGCGTCGTAGATGGAGACCGGGAAGACGATCTTGTCGACGTTCGCCGGGAGGCCCGCGAGGTTGACGTTGATCTGCTCGTCGTCGCCGCCGCCCTCGCCGGTGCGGTTGTCACCGGTGTGGACGATGGTCTGGTCCGGCGTCGCCTTGTTGTTGAAGAAGACGAAGTGGGCGTCGGAGGCGACCTTGCCGGCGGCGTCCACACCGATCGCGGACGCGTCGAGGTCGAAGTCGGTACCGGTGGTGGTGCGGACGTCCCAGCCGAGGCCCACGGTGACGGCGGCGAGGCCCGGGGCCTCCTTGGTCAGAGAGACGTTGCCGCCCTTGGACAGGCTCACAGCCATGGAAAGTCCCTTTCATCGTGGTGTCGTCGCCTGGAGAAACGCGCACGGACCCCCAGCGGTTCCCGACGGGTTCCCGGCGAAAACAGGATGACTCCAACGGCCCACTGCGGGGAACATGGAGGCATGTCCGGTCCCTATCCCATCCGCGGCTCCGTCTCGCTCCCCGAGGCCGAGCTCCAGTGGCGTTTCTCGCGGTCGTCTGGGCCGGGCGGGCAGCACGTGAACACCAGCGACTCGCAGGTGGAGCTCCGCTTCGACCTCGCGGCCACCACGGCGTTCCCCGAGGTGTGGAAGGCCCGCGCCCTGGAGCGCCTCGCCTCCCGCCTGGTCAACGGCGTCGTGACGGTCCGCGCCTCGGAGCACCGCTCCCAGTGGCGTAACCGCGAGACGGCCGCGGTCCGCCTCGCCACCCTCCTCGCCGAGGCGACGGCCCCGCCGCCGAAGCCCCGCAGGGCGACGAAGATCCCGCGCGGCATCAACGAACGGCGGCTGCGGGAGAAGAAGCAGCGCTCGGAGACCAAGCGCACCCGGCAGTCCCGCGGCGACTGGGGCTGAGCCTCCTCAGAGCCCCGCCCGCCGTTCTCAGCTCAGGTGCCGGTACTTCCCCTGGAAGTACGTGAGCGGGCCGCTGCCGTCTGCCGAGGGCAGGCCGACCGTCACGACCCGGCCGACGACCAGGGTGTGGTCCCCGGCCACGACCCGGCTCTCCGTGCGGCACTCCAGCACCGAGAGCGCCCCGCCGAGCAGCGGAGCGCCGCTCTCCGCGCCGCGCGTGTACGGAAGGTCGGCGAAGAGGAGCCGGTCGCTGACCCGGTTCTTCATCGCGAAGCGCCCGGCGATCTGCCGCTGGCCCTCGGAGAGGATCGACACCGCCCAGACCGGGACCTCGGCGAGCAGGTCGTCCATGCGGGAGCCGTTGCGGAGGCTGACCAGGACGAGCGGCGGGTCGAGGGAGACCGACATGAAGGCGGTGGCCGTCATGCCGACGTCCTCGCCGCGCGGGCCCTCGTCGGGGTCGTGCGCCGTCACCAGGACCACGCCCGCGGCGAGGCGGGACATCGCCGCCCGGAACTCGTCGTTGCTCACCCCCTCAGCATGCGGGATGGCCAGATCGGACACGGGGGGCGGGGCGGGCGTCTTCTGCAGCACACCCGCACGCTAGACCGGGCCGGCCGGGGGCCGCATCGGGCCCGGGGACCAGTTCGCCACCCCCGGGGGTCCTAGGACCCCCCAGTGTCCGCAACCCTCACGCAGGGATCCCTCACGTCGGGCCGATCACCTTCTTGCGCATGTGCCCGTACACCACCGACGTCCGTACGTCGGCGAGCTCCGGGCGCTTCGTCAGCTTGTCCAGGACCACCGCGTGCAGATGGTCGGTGTCGCGGACCGCGACGTGCACCAGGAAGTCGTCGTGCCCGGTGAGCACGAACAGCGAGATCACCTCCGGCATCCCCTCCAGGAAGGCCTGGAACGACTCGATCACCGCACGCGTCGGCGGGCGGACCCGTACGGCGATCACGGCCTGGAGCCCGCGGCCGATCGCCGCGAGGTCGGCCTCGGCGTGAAACCCCGTCAGGATGCCGCGCTCGCGCAGCGACCGGATCCGCTCCAGACAGGTCGACGGGGCGATGCCGAGCGCCTGGGCCATGTCCCGGTTGGTGCGCCGACCGTCCTCCTGGAGCATCCGCACCAACGCCGAATCAAGTTCGTCCACGATCGCCTCTCCCACTCGAATTCCGAAGGTAATTCGGATTCTAAGCGCGACCTTCGACAGTCGATTACTGTCCGCGTCGATTGGCTGATGTTTGTTCGGGATGAGGGGTGTGGGTTCGTTATGCGTGAGCGAGGGGCCGGCGTGTCGGCGGTGTGCGCCGTGGTGGCGGCCGCGCTGTTCTGGAGCAGTTCGTACGCGGTGACCAAACGGCTCCTCGATGACGTCGGCCCGCTCTCCATCGGCGCCGTCCGGTTCGCGCTGGCGGCCCTGCTCCTCGGCGTGGCGGTACGGCTGAACCGGCGCCGCGCGGCCCGGCCCGGCGCCCGTTCCGACGCCCGGCCGGACGCCCGGCAGCGGCGGCAGCTCTACCTGAGCGGCTTCCTCGGTATCACCGTCTACTTCGTCCTGGAGAACGTCGGCGTCGACCTGTCCACCGCGTCCGACGCGTCCCTGATCGTGGCCACGTACCCCCTGATGACGATGCTCCTGGAACGGGTCGTCCTCCGGGCCCGGATGCCGCCGCTGCGGATCGCGGGCGTCCTGCTGGCCACCACCGGCGCCTTCCTCGTCGTACGCAACGGCGCCCAGGTCGGCGGCAGCGCACGGTGGACGGGCGACGTCCTCCTGCTGCTCGGCGGGCTGGCCTGGGCCGGGTACAACGTGCTCGGCAAGCGCGCGAGCGCCGGGCAGAGCGCCATGAGCGTCACGTACCACCAGACCCTCGCGGGCGCGGCCGGATTCCTCCTCGCCTCCCTCGTCGAGGCCGGTGACTGGCGGATGCCGGACGCGACCGCCGCGGCGCTGCTCGTCTACCTGGCCGTGGCGTGCTCGGTCGGCGGATTCCTGCTCTACAACTACGGCCTGCGGAGGATGGCGTCGAGCGTCGCCGTGAACATCCTCAACCTGGTCCCGGTCTTCGGCGTCCTCGGCGCGGTCCTGATCAACGGCGAGTCGATCCGGCCGGCCCAGGCGGCGGGCGGCGCCGTCATCGTCGCCGGGGTGGCGCTGGGCATGGTCGAGCGGGAGCGGAAAGCTTCCGGACGGGCTTCCTCGCGGGACCTGGCCGAGACCCAAGACGCGATATAGCGTTAGTCCCCGGGCGTGAAGCCCTCGACGCTTCGACACGACCAGGGCGGACGCATGCCGCGAGAGATCTCGTCCACCGGGCAGCACTCGGGTTCCGGCTCCGGCCGCGGCGCGTCCGCGTCGCCCGAGCTGCGCGCCTCCCACGAGGACCGCGACCGGACCGTGGACGTCCTGCGCGTCGCGGCGGGCGACGGCCGGCTGACCCTGGACGAGCTGGACGAGCGCCTGGAGGTCGCCCTGTCGGCGCGTACCCTCGGCGAGCTCGCGGCGCTCACTGCCGACCTGCCGTCCGCGTCGCCGGGCGGCGCGGCCGCGGCCGAGGTCAAGGACGTGCTCAGGATCCACCAGAAGCACAGCACCATTACGCGCGCCGGGCGCTGGGTGGTGCCGCGGAGGATGGAGCTCATTGCGGAGTGGTGCGAGGTGACGCTCGACTTCACCGAGGCGGTGATCACGCAGGACACCCTGCGGATCGACGTGGACAGTCAGGGCAAGACCCTGACGCTGGTGACCCGGCCCGGCATCGTGGTCGACGTCGACGGCCTGGCCCTCGAACACAGCAGGTTCAGGATCCGCCGGACGCCGGACGCCGCCCCGGGCGCGCCCGTCCTGCTGCGGGTCGAGCTGGTCGGCAGGAAGAGCTTCGGCCGTGTCGTGGTGCGGCCCCCGCGCCGGACGTTCGGCCAGTGGCTGCTGCGCAGGCCGCCGGCCCTCCCCGCAGGCCACTGAAGGGCTTCCGGTGGCACGTGACCGGGGCACGTGTCCGGTGGCACGTGTCCCCGGTACGACCCACTAGGCCCGGACCACCCCACGAGGTTGTGCGCGACCCGCCATGACCTGCTGTGACTTGAGTCACAGACGGCAGTATTTGCTGACCCTGTGTACCGGGTGCGCAGCTCGCTGTGATTCAGTGGCAGGGACAGTGCAGCACGAAGCCGATGAGAACCCTGGAGTTGCTGTCGAGGTCTCGGGGAGAGCGAGCGATGGAGACCGAGTCGGAGCCGTACGTCCGTCTCTCGACCCTGCGGCAGCTGCATCAGGTCGTGGCGGACCTCAACACAGCCCGCAGCCTGGCGGACACCCTGCAGACCGTCGCCGACGGTGTCGTCGCCGGTCTCAACTACGAGCTGGCCTGCGTCAACCTCGTACGCCCCGACGGTGACCTCGTCGTCGCCGCCTTCGCCGGAAGCTCCGCCGCCGAGGCCCTGATCACCGGCCGGGTCGGCTCCCGCGCCTCCTGGGACCGCCGCCTCTCCATGGGCTCCGCCTGGGGCGAGCTCCGCTTCATCCCGCACACCGAGGGCTGGGTCCTCATGGAGGACGACGTCCCCCAGTGGCACACCGACGGCCCCGCACCCCGCTTCGAGGACGAGTGGCACCCCCACGACCGCCTCTACGCCCCCATGTACGCCTCCGGCTCCGGCCGTGAACTGCTCGGCGTCATATCCGTCGACCGCCCGCGCAACGGCCGGCACCCCGGCCCCTGGGGCCAGGAAGCGCTCCAGATGTACGCCTCGCAGTCGGCGATCGCGATCAGCAACGCCCGCCTCCGCTCCAACATGCAGCGCGCCCTCGTCCGGCTCGAAAGGGAACAGCAGGCCCTCCGCGCCAGCGAGGAGTCCTTCCGGCAGGCCTTCGAGTACGCCCCCTCCGGCATGGCCATCGCCGAGATGGGCGGCGACCAGCACGGCCGGCTCCTCCGTACCAACGACGCCCTGTGCCGGCTCCTCGGCCGGCCCGCGTCCGTCATGCGGCGCTACTCCTTCGCCGACCTCGTCCACCCCGAGGACATCGGGACACTGCTCCGGACCTCCGCCGAGGGCGGCCGCGCCGAGCTGCGCCTCGGGCGGCGCGACGGCACCTACGTCTGGGTCTCCCTGCGGAACTCGGTCGTCGCCGACACCGCCGACGGCCCCCGCTTCCTCCTCACCCACGTCGAGGACATCGAGGAGCGCAAGCGCCACGAGCTCCAGCTCGCCCACCGCGCCTCGCACGACGCCCTCACCGGCCTCCCCAACAGCGCCGAGCTGCGCTCCCGGCTCTCCGCCCGCCTCTGCGAGCGCCCGGCGCAGGCCGCGGGGTACGCCGGCTACGAGGGCGGCGCGGCGTACGAGAGCGGCGGGCACGACGGCGGCTACGACTCGGCCAGGGACGGCGGCTACGGCCAGGGACACGACGCCGGGCCCCACGTCGGCACCGGCGGCGAATCCGGCTACGAGTCGCCGTACGAGCACGAGCACGGCTTCGGTTTCGAGCCGGCGAACGGCGCCGGGCCGTACGACCACCACGTCCACAGCGTCGCCCCGTCCACGGGCGAGGTCGACGACGGCACGAAGGGGCTCGCCGTCCTCTTCTGCGACCTCGACGGCTTCAAGTCGATCAACGACCGCTTCGGGCACCACACCGGCGACGCCGTCCTCATCGAGGTCGCCCGCCGGCTCACCACGGGCGTCCGCGACGGGGACACCGTCGCCCGGCTCGGCGGCGACGAGTTCGTCGTCCTCGCCGACGGCCTGGGCGCGGCCGACGCCGCCGACCTGGCCGTACGCCTCCGGAACGCGATCATTCCGCCGATCCGGGTGGACGGCCGGGCGGTCCGGGTCGGGGCGAGTTTCGGCATCGGTTGGGCCGAGTGCGGGATGACCGTCGAAGAGGTCCTGAACTCCGCCGACCAGCGGATGTACATCGAGAAGCGCTCCCGCGCCAAGGTCCACCGCCGGGCCGGCTGAGTCCACCGCCACCCGTCCGCCTGTCAAGGCCCGCCCCGGGGGCTGGTCCGTTCGGGGTAGGCTCGGCCGGTCGGCGACGGCTGGCGAGCATGGATAGGAGTGACCCGGATGGCTGCCGGTAACCACGGCGCGAGCAAGCCCGAGGACGACGATCCGTTCGGCTACCTGTACGAGGACGGTCAGGCAGCGGGCGCCCAGGCGCCGCAGGGCGGCGGCTACGGCTACCCCGGCCCCGGAGCGGCTCAGCCCGGCGTGCCCCGGACCTCGTACAACCAGGTCAGGACGGTCGGCGAGCGCCAGTACGGTCAGCCGCCGCAGCAGCCCTACGTGCCGCCGCAGCAGCAGGCGCCCTACGGCCAGCCGCACGCGCAGTACGCCGCCCCCGAGACCTACGGCGGCCCGCCGACCCGCCAGGCCCCGCCGCCCTCGCGCGGCGGCTCCGGCGGCGGCCCCAACTCCAGGGGGCTGCTGATCGGCGCGGTCGCGGTCGTCGCGGTCGTCGTCGTCGGCATCGCCGCCGCCGTGATCACGAACAACGGCGACAAGGACGACAAGGACGGCCAGGCCGGTGGCGGCACGCCGTCGACCGCGCCCTCCTCCCAGGGCTCCGAGGAGCCCAGCACCGAGCCGAGCACGGAGCCGACCCCGGTCGAGCTGCCGAAGCAGGACGCGGCGACGCTGAAGCTGGGCGGCACGGCCGGCACGGAGAAGACCGTCAAGGGCGCCGAGGGCGTCGAGGGCACCTACGTCTCGGGCTTCAACGCGGTCGGTGCCTCGGTGACGTGGAAGGCGAACATGCCGACGGAGGGCGCGTACCGCCTGACCGTCCGCTACGCGATCCCCGCGGTCGACGCCAACGCCACCCTGACGGTCAACGGCAAGGCGAACTCCTCGCCGCTCGGTCTGAAGAACTTCATCAAGTCCTCGGACCCGAACCTGGAGAAGAACTGGCAGACCACCTGGGCGCCGGTCACCCTCCAGAAGGGCGACAACGAGATCAAGATCTCGTGCGAGACGGGCAATCAGTGCAACGTGCTGCTCGACTGGCTGGAAGTCACCCCGGGCGAGTAAGTCCGCGGCATTCCGGCCCCCCGACCCCCTGCCTCTCCCGAGGATCAGGGGGTCTCTTGCGTCACCTCTTGCGTCACCTTCACGCGGGGCAGCAGCTCCTCGTAGGCCGCCGCGTCGTACTCCCCGGCCACCGGGGAGAGGACCGTCGCCGCCGAGAGGGCGACCGCGCGGGTGAGGCGCTCGGGCCATGGGGCGTCGTCCACCAGGCCCGAGAGGAGGCCCGCGACGGCCGAGTCGCCCGCGCCGGTCGGATTGCCCTTCACGGCCGCGGGTGGGGCCGCGCGCCACAGGCCCTCGGGGGTGGCGGCGAGCAGCCCCTCCGGGCCGAGGGAGGAGACCACCGCGTGGGCGCCGCGGCGGCGGGCGTCGCGGGTGGCCCGGTGGGGTTCGCGGGAGCCGGTGAGCTGGGCGAGCTCGTCGGCGTTCGGCTTGACCAGGTCGGGGCGGGCGGCGATGCCCCGCCGCAGCGGTTCCCCGCTGGTGTCGAGGAGTACGGGGACGGCGGCCGCGCGCGCGAGCCGGACGAGTTCCGCGTACGCCCCCACGTGGATGCCCGGCGGCAGGCTGCCGCAGAGGGCGACGGCCCGGGCCCCGTCGAGGAGTTCGGTGAAGCGGTCCCGGAAGACGGCCCACTCGCCGGCGGTGACGGTCGGACCCGGCTCGTTGAGCTGGGTCGTGTCGCCGGTCGTGGTGTCGACGACGGCGACGGTACGGCGGGTGGGGCCCGCGGTCTCCACGAGCTCGTCGCGGACCGGGGTCGCGACGAGCAGGTCCCGCAGCATGGCGCCGGTCGCGCCGCCCGCGAAGCCGGTGGCGACGGTCTCGTGGCCGAGGGCGGCCAGCACGCGGGCCACGTTGAGGCCCTTGCCGCCGGGGCGTTCGATGACCTGGGTGACCCGGTGGGAGGCGTGCGGGGTGAGGGCGGGGACCCGGTAGGTCAGGTCCAGCGCCGTGTTGAGGGTGACTGTCAGAATCACCTGTGCACCCCCGTACTCCGTGTGAAGTCCTGCGGAACGGGCGTTCCGACGGGCACCGATCATGCCAAAGGAACGGCGGTTGGCCCAGACCCGCGACCAACCGCCCTTCCGTTTGACGCCGTATGACCGCTGATCAGACCGCTGATCAGGCCGATGTGGTGGTCGTCGGGTCGACGATCCAGGCGCCCTTGCGCATGACGCCCTTGAGGTTGAACTCGGCGTCGAGGACGACGATGTCGGCGTCCTTGCCGGGCTCCAGGGAGCCGACCCGGTCGTAGACGCCGAGGAGACGGGCGGGGTTGGCGGAGATGGCCTGGACGACCGACTCGACGGGGAGGCCGTCGATGGTGACGGCGCGCTTGAAGGCGCGGTCCAGGGTGAGGGTCGAGCCGGCGATGGAGCCGCCCTCGACGAGGCGGGCGACGCCGTCCTTGACCTCGACGGCGAGCGGGCCGAGGGAGTAGTGGCCGTCGCCGAAGCCCGCCGCGTCCATCGCGTCGGTGATGAAGGCGACCCGCTGGGGGCCCGCGTGGTGGAAGGCGAGCTCCAGGGAGGCGGGGTGGAGGTGCGTGCCGTCGTTGATGAGCTCGACGGTGATCCGCTCGTCCTCCAGGAGCGCGGCGATCGGGCCGGGCGCGCGGTGGCCGAGGGCGGGCATCGCGTTGTAGAGGTGCGTGGCGACGGTGGCGCCCGCGTCGATGGCGGCGACGGTCTGCTCGTACGTCGCGTCGGTGTGGCCGATCGCGGCGATCACGCCGTGCTCGGCGAGGAGGTGTACGGAGTTGATGCCGCCGGGCAGCTCGGTGGCGAGCGTGACCATCTTGGCCTGGCCGCGGCCGGCGTCGATCAGCTTGCGGACCTCGGCCGGGTCGGGGTCGCGGAGCAGCGTCTCGTCGTGGGCGCCCTTGCGGCAGGGGGAGATGAACGGGCCCTCGAAGTGGAGGCCGGCGATCTCGCCCTGCTCGGCGAGTTCGGAGAGCAGGCCGGCCCGCCGGGTGAGGAAGTCCATGTCGCCGGTGACGAAGGAGGCGACGACGGTGGTGGTGCCGTGCAGGCGGTGGGTGTGGACGCCGGTGAGGACGTCGTCGACGGTGCCGGAGGTGAAGGACGCGCCGCCGCCGCCGTGGTTGTGCATGTCGACGAAGCCGGGGACGAGCCAGTGCCCGGTGAGGTCGATGGCCGGGGCGCCTTCCGGGGCACTGCCGGTGATGCGGTCGCCCTCGACGATCACGCGTCCGTTCTCGACGATTCCGGTGGGCAGCACGACGTGTGCGCCGGCGAGAACCTTGTGATCGGCCATCAGGCGGAAACCTCCGAGTCGGTGGGGCGCTGGGGGTGCTGGTCGGCGAGCAGATCCCAGGCGAGGAGGCCCGCGCCCAGGCAACCGGCGGTGTCCCCGAGGGCCGCCGGGACGATGGCGGGCAGCTTCTGGAACGTGACTCGCTCCTCCACCGCGGCCCGAAGTGGTGTGAACAAGGTTTCCCCGGCCTCGGCGAGACCGCCACCGATGATGAGCGTGCTGGGGTCCAGCAGGGTGAGCGCGGTGACGAGGCCGTCGGCGAGGGCGTCGACAGCGTCCTGCCAGACCCGTAGGGCGGTGGCGTCGCCGGACTCGACGGCCTTGGCGCAGTCGGCGGCGTCGGCCTCGGGATCGCCGGAGGCGGCGGCCCAGGCCTGGGAGACGGCGGAGGCGGAGGCGTACCGCTCCAGGCAGCCGCGCTGGCCGCAGGTGCAGTCGGTGCCGCCGGGGCGGACGACGATGTGGCCGATCTCGCCGGCGTAGCCGTGGGCGCCGGCCTCGATGCGGTCGCCGATGCCGATGGCGCCGGCGATGCCGGTGCCGAGGGGCACGAAGAGGAAGCGGTCGGCGCCGTTGCCGGCGCCGATGCGTCCTTCGGCGAGGCCGCCGGTGCGGACGTCGTGGCCGAGGGCGACGGGGATGCCGTCGAGGCGCCGGCTGAGGAGTTCGCGCATGGGAACGTCGCGCCAGCCGAGGTTGGACGCGTAGACGGCGATGCCGTTCTCGGCGTCGACGATGCCGGGGACGGCGACTCCCGCGGCCGCGGCGGGCTCGCCGTACCGCTCCTGGCCGAGGGCGCGGAGGTCCTCGGCGAAGCCGAGGATCGTCTCGACCACGGCCTCGGGGCCGCGGTCGCGCCCGGTGGCGCGGCGGGCCTCGTGGAGCAGGGTGCCGTCCGCCCCGACTAGGGCGGCCTTCATGCCGGTGCCGCCCACATCCAGGGCGATGACGTGTCTCACGGGGGACAGTTTGGCGCGCGGGGACCCAAAAGGTCTAGTCCACTGCCGAGGATTGTTGCGTACGGATACAAATTCGGGACCCGTCATGGGTCCATGGTCCCGGCTGTGTTGCGGAAGTGATACCCAGGTGGTGTAGACCTCATGCCCGGCCGCGGGGGAGACTTGCGTCCCTGCGTAGAGCAAACGCGCAGCTCACAGCCGTGTGAAAACCGTGCACATAACAACTCAACGCAGCTCAACGACGAGCAAAAAGGTGGATGAAGCCGTGGAGCGGCGACGATTCCTTGGACTGACCGCGGCCGCCGCCGCCCTCGGACTGACCGCCACGGTCGCCGGATGCGGCGTCCTGGAGGGCGAATCCGGTGACGTGACCCTCAGACTGGTCGCCGCCGACTACGACCTGACCGGCGGGGACACGACCAAGAAGTACTGGGCCGACCTCGTCGCCGCCTTCGAGGCGGAGCACCCCGGTGTGAAGGTCGAGGTCCAGATCGAGTCCTGGGACGACGTCGACCGCAAGGTCGCCGAGATGGTCAAGGCCGACGAGGCCCCCGACGTCGCCCAGATCGGCGCCTACGCCGACTACGCGGCCGCCGGTGAGCTCTACGCCGCCGACCAGATCCTCTCCATCCCCGTCCAGGCCAACTTCCTCGCGCCGCTCGTCGCCGCCGGAGAGACCAAGCGCACCCAGTACGGGCTGCCGTTCGTCGCCTCCACCCGGCCGCTCTTCTACAACAAGGCCCTCTTCGAGGAGGCCGGCGCCGAGGCCCCCACCACCTGGGACGAGCTGGCCGCGGCCGCCGAGAAGCTCAAGGACAAGGGCGTCAAGACCCCCTTCGCGCTGCCGCTCGGCCCCGAGGAGGCCCAGGCCGAGGCCCTCATGTGGCTCCTCAGCGGTGGCGGCGGCTGGACCGACGCCACCGACCACTACGCCGTCGACTCCGAGGCGAACGTCCGCACCTTCGACTGGCTGAAGAAGAACCTGGTCGGCAAGGGCCTCACCGGCCCCGTCGCCCCCGGCAAGCTCAACCGCAAGGCCGCCTTCGCCGCCTTCGCGAGCGGCGAGGTCGGCATGCTCAACGGCCACCCCTCGCTGGTCAAGGAAGCCGCGAAGAAGGGCGTCGAGGTCGGCCAGGTGCCGCTGCCCGGCATCGACGGTAAGCCCAGGACCTCCATGGGCGTCGCCGACTGGATCATGGGCTTCAAGCAGAACGGCCACCGCAAGGAGATCGGCGACTTCCTCAACTTCGTCTTCACCGACGAGAACGTCCTGAAGTTCGCCGGCGACAACGACCTGCTCCCGGTCACCGTCAGCGCCTCCACCCGCATGGAGACCGACCCCGAGTACGCCAACCTGCGCGAGTTCCTCAAGGGGCTCCCGGACTCCCAGCTCCCGCCCGTCGGCAAGACCTCCTGGGCCACGGTCAGCGAGAACGTCAAGCAGAACATCGGCAAGGCCGTCACCCCCGCCGGCCGCCCCGCCGAGGTCCTCGGCACGATAGGCCGGGCGGCGACGGCGGCGGAGAACGCCGAGTAATAAGTTGGTCGTATGACCGAAGAGCAGGGGACGACGGACGGCGGCAGCGGGGACGGGCTCGGCGAGCGCGAGCGGGCCCTGCTTGCCGTCGAGCGCCGCTCCTGGCCCGGCCCCGGCGCCAAGGAGCGGGCCGTCCGTGAGGGGCTCGGCCTCTCCCCGACCCGCTACTACCAGCTGCTCAACGCCCTCCTCGACGACCCGCGCGCCCTCGCCCACGACCCGGTCACGGTCAACCGGCTGCGCCGGGTGAGGGCGGAGAAGCAACGGCGCAGGTGAGTGAGGTCCGCCAGCGCCGGAATCGGGGACGCTCCCAGCGGTGCGACGGGTGAGGGCTGAGGCCGGATCGCGCGGCATGCCCGGTGGGGGTCGGGGTGGCGATCCGAGCGCGGCCAAACCCTGCTGTCCTGTGTCGGCGGACGCCCCGCGTCGGTAGGGTCGTGAACATGGTCAGAAGCCTCCCGCACCCGACCACATCCGCCGGCGCCGACGGTCTGGCCGCGCTTCTCGCGCGGCCCGCGAAAGCCGTCGTCGCCCTCGACTTCGACGGCACGCTCGCCGAGATCGTCCCCGACCCCGAACAGGCCCGCGCCCACCCCGGTGCCGTGGCCGCCCTCGCCGCCCTCGCTCCCGAGGTCGCCTCCGTCGCCGTCGTGACCGGCCGCCCCGCCGGGGTCGCCGTCCGCTACGGGGGCTTCGCCGGAGTCCCCGGCCTCGGACACCTCGTCGTCCTCGGCCACTACGGCGCCGAACGCTGGGACGCCGTCACCGGCACCGTCAAGGCCGCCGCCCCGCACCCGGGCGTGGCCTCCGTCCGCGCCGAACTCCCCGGCTTCCTCGACCGGGCCGGCGCCTGGCCGGGCGTCTGGATCGAGGAGAAGGGCCGGGCGGTCGCCGTCCACACCCGCCGCGCCCTCGACCCGGAAGGCGCCTTCGAGGCCCTCAAGGGCCCCCTCGGCGACCTCGCCACCCACCACGGCCTGGTCCTGGAACCCGGCCGCATGGTCCTGGAGCTGCGGCCCCCGGGCATGGACAAGGGCGTGGCGCTCGCCGAGTACGTACGGGAGACGGGCGCCGGATCCGTGCTCTACGCGGGCGACGACCTGGGCGACCTGCCCGCCTTCGCCGCCGTCGAGAAACTCCGCTCCGACGGCACCCCCGGCCTCCTGGTCTGCAGCGGCTCCACCGAGGTCCCGGAACTCGCCGCCCGCGCGGACCTCTCGGTGGCGGGCCCGCCGGGGGTCGTGGACTTCCTGGCCGCGCTCGCGGAGGCGGTACGGGGGGCCTGACCGGTCACTTCCCTCGTACGAGCAGGTCGACCACGCCCGTGAGGTCCTCGTCGCCGCTGCCGAGGGCCAGCCGGCGGCGCATCAGCTCGAAGAACGGGCTGATCAGTTCCGGGCTCACGCCCTGCTCCTCGGCCGTGGTGAGGAAGGTCGGGACACCGGCCACCTGCATGGCCAGGTTGGAGACCACGTCCTCGGTGAGGGCGCCGCTCGTCAGCTGCTTGCCGGTCTGTGTGATCGACGGGCCGGCCATCGCCGTGATCCAGTCCACGAGCAGCGGGGCGAACGCGACCGGGTCGATGTCCTCCTTCCGGATCAGGGCGAAGGCGTGCGTGGCGCCCGAGATCATCCCGTACATCGCGCTGAGCAGGGCCACGTCGTACAGGGCCGCGTGGCCCGCGTCCTCGCCGACGTACGTGGTGCCCACGGGCACGGCCAGGGTCTCCCGGTGCTCCGCGAACAGCTCCTTCGAGCCGCTGTAGAACACGTACCCGCCGGCCTCCGGGATGCCGACCATCGGCGGTACGGCCATGATCCCGCCGTCCAGGTAGCGGGCCCCGCGCTCGCGGGCCCACTCGCCGCGGGCGCGGGCCTGGGCCGGGGTCGTGGTGGTGAGGTTGACGAGGTCCTTCCCCGCCAGGTCGGCGTCGGCGAGGGCCTCGCCGACCGAGGCGTCGTCCAGGAGGCAGACGACGACGAGGGTGCTCGCGGCGACCGCCTCGGCGGCGCTGCCGGCGGGCTTCGCACCCTCGCCGACAAGTCCGGCCGCGCGGCCCGGGGTGCGGTTCCAGACGGTGAGCGGGTGACCGGCGGTGAGCCAGGTACGGGCCAGGGCGGTGCCCATCGCACCGAGGCCGAGCAGGGTGACGGGGGTCTTCTGTGCGGTGTTCTGTGTCATGCCCCCAGGCTGCTCCAGGGCCCTGACCTGCTCAAGTACCCACTTGGAAGTGGGTGGTTACCCTGAGGTGAGTGAACACGTCAGAAGGGTGTGGGGGATGGCGACGCTGAACCGGCCCGGGGCCGACGACGAGCACGTCTGCGGGATCGACACCTCGATGGAGGTGATCGGCGGCAAGTGGAAGGTGCTCATCCTGTGGGCGCTCCACGTCCACCCGCGGAGCCGCTTCGGCGCGCTGCGGCGGCTGATTCCCGGCATCACCGAGAAGGTGCTCGCCTCCCACCTGCGGGAGATGGAGGCCGACGGGATCGTGGACCGCGTCTCGTACGACGAGGTCCCGCCCCGCGTCGAGTACGGCCTGACGAAGGACGGGATGCGCCTCAACGACGCCCTGGAGCCGCTGGCGGCCTGGGGCCGCGAGCGTCGGGAGCGGAAGGAAGGCACTCCCTAGTCGCGCAGCGCCTCCAGTTGGTTCAGGAACCAGCGTTGTGGTGGCAGGGCCGTGGCCGCCGTGGCGAGGCGTTCGGAGCGGGCGGCGCGTTCGGTCGGCGGCATCGACAGGGCGGTGTGGAGGGCTTCGGCGGTCTCCGACACGTCGAACGGGTTCACGGTGAGCGCGTCCTCGCGCAGTTCCTCGTACGCCCCCGCCTCCCGCGACAGGACCAGCGCGCAGCCGGCCTCCGAGACGACCGGTATCTCCTTCGCGACCAGGTTCATGCCGTCGCGCACCGGGTTCACCAGGGCCACGTCCGCGAGGCGGTAGGCGGCCAGGGAGCGGGTGAAGTCGTCCCGTACCGAGACCAGGACCGGCTGCCAGTCGGCAGTGCCGAACTCGGTGTTGATCTCCGAGGCGAGCCGCGCCACCGCGGTCGTGTACTGGCGGTACGACTCCAGGTCCTGCCGCGAGGGGTACGCCGAGGCCAGGTGGACCACCCGGTCGCGCCACTCGGGGTGGGTGGTGAGCAGCTCGCGGTAGGCGAGGAGGCCGCGGAGGATGTTCTTGGAGAGCTCGGTGCGGTCGACACGGACGATCGTCCTGCGGTCGCCGATCTCCTCCCGGAGCCGGGCCAGCCGTTCGTCCACCTCGGGGCGGTGCGCGAGCGCCCGCAGCTCGTCGGCGTCCACGCCGAGTGGGTACGCCCGGACCCGGGTGTGGGCCTTTTCCGAGCCGTGCCGCATGTGTTCCACCCCGCGCCAGGGGTCCCCGCTGCGCCACAGGCCCTGGGCCGACCCCGCCGCGCCGTCCATGGACGCGCCGCTGACGAACGCCGACGCCCATCCCCAGGTGTGGAAACCCAGCTCGTCCGCGCCGAGCATCCCCCACAGGAGCTCCTCGCGGATGTCGTCCGGGAGCATCCGCAGGTACTCCGGGGAGGCCCACGGGGTGTGCGTGAAGTGGGCGATCCGCAGGTCGGGGCGGAGTTCGCGGAGCATCCCCGGGACCAGGGCCAGGTGGTAGTCCTGGACGAGGACCGCCGCGCCTTCCTCCGCCTCGGCGGCCAGGGCCTCGGCGAAGGCGCGGTTGTAGCTCCGGTACGCCTCCCAGCGGCGCCGGAACTCCGCGTCGAAGACGGGCTCGCGCGGGATGTCGTACAGATGGTGGTGGAGGAACCACAGCACCGAGTTCGCGATGCCGTTGTAGGCGTCGGCGTACACGTCCGGGGCGATGTCCAGCATCCGGACGCCCGGCTCGCCGATCCCGCGCCGTACGGCCTCGCGGTCGCCCTCGCCTAGGGCCGCGCACACCCACAGGCTGTCCTGGGACGAGATGGCGCTCAGGCCCGAGACCAGGCCGCCTCCGCCCCTGCGGGCGTCGAGCTCACCGTCCTCGCCGAGCACGTACGAGACGGGTCCCCGGTTGGATGCCACGAGCACAGTAGCCATGTGGCGAACCTAGCCCGTCCCGTAAACGCTCAAACGTACGTATACGAGACGGGCCGATCCGGCCACGGAGGGTCAGCGGGGGTCAGCGGGAGTCAGTGCGGGTCAGTGCCGGTCAGCGCTCGCGTCGGCCGCGCATCGCCGCCTTCGCCACCAGGCCCGTCGCCCCGAGTGCCACGCCGAGCGCGCCGAGCAGCCACAGCCGCTCACCGCTGCTGCCCGTCTCGGCCATCGAGCCGCCGTTCTGCCCGTGCGGCCCCGGCGCCGGGACCACCGGGGCGGCGGACGTGGTCGTCGAGGGGGAAGGGGCCGGGGTCGTCGGGGAGGGCGGGTCCGTGGGTTCCACCGGTGCCGAGGACGTCGGTGTCGGCGGCGTCGTCGGGTCCGTCGGCTCAGGGTCCGGGTTCGTCGGCGTCGGCGTCGGCGTCGGCGTCGGGCTCGGCTTCGGGGGCTCGATCACCGGGGTCACCGCGCAGGCCGGGTCCTTGCTGCCGTCGCCGCAGTTGGAGCGCGGGGTTGCCACCTCGACGCTGTTGCGGAGCTTCCCGTCGCCGGCCACCGGGTCCTTGATCTTCACCGAGTACGTGACGGTCGCCGTCTTCCCGGCGGGGATGTTTCCGATGTACCCGATCTTCGGCTTCGTGTACGACACCTCGCCCAGGTCCGTCTTCACGTCGCCCTTGTAGTCGGCGTCGTCGAGGTTCCCGGTGAGGTCGTCGCTGAACTTGGCGTTCGGGTAGTCGATCGTGCTGATGTTCTTCGCGGTGATCGTGTACGTGAGGGTGTCGCCCGGCTTCACCGTGCGCGGGCTCGCCGTCTTGGTGATCTCCAGGTCGGGCACCGGCACGGAGAAGGCCAGTCCCGACGGCACGTAGGTGTCGCCGTTCGTGGAGAAGGTCAGATCCGCCGAGGTCGCGCCCTGCGGGATGGCGCCGGCCGGGATGTCGAAGGCCTTGGCGTCGATGCTGAGGTTGTTGACGAGCTTCGGGGCGACCGCGCCGTCGTCCTCGCTGACGAAGAAGTTGTTGGTGTTGCCGGTGTGGGCCTCGGTGACGTTCTTGCCGTCGACGAGGAACTTGTCGCCCGGGGTGTTCCAGTCGCCCTCGTACGCGGTGACGCTCGCCCGTGCCGTGCCACCGCTCCGGTAGAAGCCGTCGACGGTGATCGTGGTGGCGGGCGAGGTCGAGCGCTGGAGGACGTGGCCGCCGTAGACGTACACGTTCCGCCGCTCCGGGGCCTTGACCGGGTCGGGGCCGGGGAACTTGTGGACGACCGTCAGGGACCAGCCCGCCACGCAGCCCTTGCCGGTCGGCGCCCAGATGTTGCCGACGGCCACCTGCGCGTCCGTCCCCGAGACGCCCGCGAAGGCGGCGGTCACGTCCGACTCGCCCGTGTAGTAGTGCGGGCCGTTGGTGTCGGACGGGTCGGTGACCATGCTGTCGATCGAGACCGGCGTCGCCGCCCCCGCCCCGACCCTGATCATCGGCGCGGTCGTCGCCGGGTCGCCGGGTGAGGCCTCGACGTCGGTGCCGGAGATGTCGCAGCGCTGGAGCTGGGCCCCGCTCGGGCCCTTGTACGTGCCGTCGTTGCCGCCCCAGAACAGCCGGGCGTACGCGACCTCGGCGCCCGCCGGGATCACGACGTGGCCGGTACTGGAGCCGTACTGCGGTGCCCCGCCGCCCGTCGCCAGGCCGGCGGCGTCGATTCGCTGCATCACGAAGGTGTTGTTGTTGTCGGAGCCCTCGCCCTTCGCGGCGGCCGCGCAGCGCGCGGCCATGTCCGCGGGGGAGGTGGGGCAGCCCATGACCGTGTTGCCGAGGGTCGTGAAGTCGCCGTAGATCGACTCGTCGTACCGCTTGCCGAAGGGCTCGATGACGTCCGCCGAGGCCGGACCGGCCGTCGAGAGCGCAAGCGAGGCCACGGCGAGGCCGACGACCGCCGCCACACTGCCCAGGTGTTGTTGTCTGAAGCGCATAAAAGGGCAATGTAGGCAAAACGGATCATCTGGTGGCGTTACGCCACGCGGCGGCGCGTGTACTCCCTGATGTCGAGCATCGGCGGCCGCTCCTCCGTGTCCACCGCGTAGGTCCGCGGGACGAACCCGTCCTCGCCCCGCTCGAACTGCGTCAGCCGCGGCCGTACGAGGTGCCCGCGCGACAGCCGCAGCTGCGCCGTCCGGTAGATCGCCGCCGCCATCCGGCCGAGCGCCCGCTCGTCCTGATGGCGGTGCTTGCGCACACCCACGTCGACCTGCGCGAGCGCGTCCAGGCCCACCGTGTGCAGCGCGTCGACGAGCAGCCCCAGCTCCACTCCGTAACCGACGGGGAAGGGCAGCCGCTCCAGGAGCGAGCGCCGCACCGCGTACTCGCCGCCCAGCGGCTGGACGAAGCCGGCCAGCTGCGGCCAGTGCAGGTTGAGCAGCGGGCGTGCCACCAGCTCGGTCACGCGACCGCCCTGGCCAGGAGTGTCCCCGGCTCCGAACGGGCGGTCGTAGGTCGCCTTCACGAAGTCGATGTCGGGGTCGGTGAGCAGCGGGCCCACGATCCCCGTCACGAAGTCCGCGGAGAAGTCCCGCAGATCCGCGTCCACGAAGCACACGACGTCCCCGCTCGTCACCATGAGCGACCGCCACAGGACCTCGCCCTTGCCGGGGACGGCCGGTATCCGGGGGAGGATCGCGTCCCGCGCGACCACCCGCGCCCCGGCCGCCGCGGCCACCTCCGCCGTACGGTCGGTGGAGCCCGAGTCGATCACGACCAGTTCGTCGACGAGCGGCACCGCCTCGGACATCAGCTCGCGGCGGATCACGGCGACGATGTCGCCGACCGTCGCCTCCTCGTTCAGCGCCGGCAGCACGACGCTGACCTTCGTGTTTCGCTTGGCGGCGAGGATCCGCTCCATCGGCCGGTCAGCCACGGACCAGGACCGCCGGTCCAGCCAGCGCTCCACCTCTTCCAGCACGTGATCTCCATCTCGCGGTACGGACGGCCCGTCCAAGCGCCGGGGCCTTCGGTTACAGTCTTGAACAACGCGGATGCCCGATGCACGTCGGGGTGCCGCCCGCGTCGGAGCGCAGGAACGAAGCCCGCAAGGACTTCACCGCACTTCACAATCGAATACCGCTCATCCAGAGGGGCAGAGGGAAACGGCCCGTTGAAGCCCCGGCAACCCTCCAGTCGGTTCGTCTCGTCCTCCAGCGAGGCCCCCGGCTAGGGAAGGTGCCAAATCCGTCTCATGACGAAAAGTTCGTCATGGGAAAGATGAGGAGAAAGGGCCTCGCCTCCATGGCTGTACAGACTGTCGCCTCTGCCACCACCGTCGACCTCGGTCCCGCTTCAGGGCTTTCCTGTCGCGAATGCGGTGAAGTCTTCGCCCTCGGTCCGATCTTCGCCTGCGAACTCTGTTTCGGACCGCTCGAAGTCGCGTACGACCTCCCCACCGGTGACCCCGAGGCGCTGCGCAAGCAGATCGAGGCCGGCCCCGCCAACATCTGGCGCTACGCCCCTCTGCTGCCCGTCCCGGCCGACGTCGCCGAGAAGCCGAACCTGAACCCGGGCTGGACCAAGCTCGTCCAGGCCGACAACCTCGCCCGCGAGATCGGTGTCGCCCCCGGCAAGCTCTTCGTCAAGGACGACTCGGGCAACCCGACCCACTCCTTCAAGGACCGGGTCGTCGCGCAGGCCCTCGAGGCCGCCCGCGCCTTCGGCTTCACCACGCTCTCCTGCTCCTCCACCGGCAACCTGGCCGGCGCCGTCGGCGCCGCCGCCGCCCGCGCCGGCTTCCGCTCCTGCGTCTTCATCCCGCACGACCTGGAGCAGGGCAAGGTCGTCATGGCCGCCGTCTACGGCGGTGACCTCGTCGCCATCGAGGGCAACTACGACGACGTCAACCGCTTCTGCTCGGAGCTCATCGGCGACCCGCTCGGCGAGGGCTGGGGCTTCGTCAACGTCAACCTCCGCCCGTACTACGGCGAGGGCTCCAAGACGCTCGCGTACGAGATCTGCGAGCAGCTCGGCTGGGTCATCCCCGACCAGCTCGTCATCCCGATCGCGTCCGGCTCGCAGCTCACCAAGATCGACAAGGGTCTGCAGGAGCTCATCAAGCTGGGCCTCGTCGAGGACAAGCCGTACAAGATCTTCGGCGCCCAGGCCGAGGGCTGCTCCCCGGTCTCCGCCGCCTTCAAGGCCGGCCATGACGTCGTCCGCCCGCAGAAGCCGAACACGATCGCCAAGTCGCTCGCGATCGGCAACCCGGCCGACGGCCCGTACGTCCTCGACATCGCCCGCCGCACCGGCGGCGCCGTGGAGGACGTGAACGACGAGCAGGTCGTGGACGCGATCAAGCTGCTCGCACAGACCGAGGGCATCTTCGCCGAGACCGCGGGCGGTGTGACCGTCGGCGTCACGAAGAAGCTCGTCGAGGCGGGGCTGATCGACCCGGAGCTCACCACCGTCGTGCTGAACACCGGCGACGGCCTCAAGACCCTGGACGCCGTGGCCGAGGGCTCGCAGGCGACCGCCACCATCCGCCCGAGCCTGGACGCGTTCCGCGCCGCGGGCCTGGCCCTCTGAGAGGTACGAAGACATGGCCGTGAACGTCCGCATCCCCACCATCCTCCGCACCTACACGGGCGGGCAGTCCGAGGTCCCGGCCGAGGGCGCGACCCTCGCCGAGGTCATCGCGGACCTGGAGAAGAACCACACCGGCATCGCCGCCCGCGTCCTGGACGACCAGGGCAAGCTGCGCCGCTTCGTCAACGTGTACGTGAACGACGACGACGTGCGCTTCGAGCAGGGCCTGGAGACGGCCACCCCGGCCGGCGCGGGCGTCTCGATCATCCCGGCCGTCGCCGGAGGCTGCTGACCCCTCGGCTGACGCATCGTCTGTCCCGTCTTTCTTGAATTGCCCCTTCCGCGACATAAAGCGGAGGGGGCAATTCTGCATGGTTAAGCGGGGTAGAGTTGGGGAAGTCCCCTCCGCTGCTCATGCCGGACGCATATGAGAATGCGTCCTTGCGCGTCAGGAAGCAGCCAAAGTGCATGTGCGTTGTGTACGTTCTGCGCGTTTTGCCGGGCCCGACTTGCCCCGGAACTCCAGGGATTCTCCCTAATTCCCCTTTCCGCCATGCCCAGAATTCTCGCTCGAATGACCTGTTGCAGAGGGCAGTTGGGCAGATACATTCAGCGGCGGTCGACGCGTTCCGGCGCAGGGTCTGACCCCGGGTCCGCGAAGTGCGGTTCCCGCGCAAGGGCCAGTAATAGGGGAGTTAGGCATGGCTCAGGGCACCGTCAAGTGGTTCAACGCGGAGAAGGGCTACGGCTTCATCGCGGTCGACGGTGGTGCGGATGTTTTCGTCCACTACAGCGCGATCCAGATGGATGGCTACCGCAGCCTCGAAGAGGGGCAGCGGGTCGAGTTCGAGATTTCGCAGGGCCAGAAGGGTCCGCAGGCGGACATGGTCAAGCTCGCCGTCTGAGCGCGGCGCGATCGGCCACCGACGCAACGCCGTCGAGGGGCCCGCATCCCCCAGGGGAAGCGGGCCCCTCACGCGTTTCCGGACCCGTGCCGCACCTGTGCCGACCCGTGTCAGGACTGCCCGAAACCCGAGAGTCGCTTGCACTCTCCTAGGGCGAGTGCTAATCATTGGCGTTAGCACTCGGAAGGTGAGAGTGCTACGAGGATCGGGCAGACGAGGTCGCCGACCGGGTGGGGCAGGGAACCACACGGAACACGCGGAGGCCGTCCGTCGCGGGCGTCGGCGCGGTCCTGGAGCGTTATCCACCCCATGTCCGGGAGGACCACTTCACATGGCCAAGATCATCGCGTTCGACGAGGAGGCCCGGCGCGGTCTCGAGCGCGGCATGAACCAGCTCGCTGACGCCGTCAAGGTCACCCTCGGCCCCAAGGGTCGCAACGTCGTCCTCGAGAAGAAGTGGGGCGCCCCCACGATCACCAACGATGGTGTCTCCATCGCCAAGGAGATCGAGCTCGAGGACCCGTACGAGAAGATCGGCGCCGAGCTGGTCAAGGAAGTCGCCAAGAAGACGGACGACGTCGCCGGCGACGGTACGACCACCGCCACCGTTCTCGCCCAGGCGCTCGTCCGCGAGGGCCTCCGCAACGTCGCCGCCGGTGCCAACCCCATGGCCCTCAAGCGCGGCATCGAGAAGGCCGTCGAGGCCGTCTCCGGTGCGCTCCTCGAGCAGGCGAAGGATGTCGAGACCAAGGAGCAGATCGCTTCGACGGCCTCCATCTCCGCCGCCGACACCCAGATCGGCGAGCTCATCGCCGAGGCGATGGACAAGGTCGGCAAGGAAGGCGTCATCACCGTCGAGGAGTCCCAGACCTTCGGTCTGGAGCTGGAGCTCACCGAGGGTATGCGCTTCGACAAGGGCTACATCTCGGCGTACTTCGCCACCGACATGGAGCGCATGGAGGCGTCGCTCGACGACCCCTACCTCCTGATCGTCAACTCCAAGATCTCCTCCGTGAAGGACCTGCTCCCGCTCCTGGAGAAGGTCATGCAGTCGGGCAAGCCCCTGCTGATCATCGCCGAGGACGTCGAGGGCGAGGCCCTGTCGACCCTGGTCGTCAACAAGATCCGCGGCACCTTCAAGTCCGTCGCGGTCAAGGCCCCGGGCTTCGGCGACCGTCGCAAGGCCATGCTGAACGACATCGCCATCCTCACCGGCGGCACGGTCATCTCCGAGGAGGTCGGCCTCAAGCTGGAGAACGCGGGCCTCGACCTGCTGGGCCGCGCCCGCAAGGTCGTCATCACCAAGGACGAGACCACCATCGTCGACGGTGCCGGTGACAGCGAGCAGGTCGCCGGTCGCGTGAACCAGATCCGCGCCGAGATCGAGAACTCGGACAGCGACTACGACCGCGAGAAGCTGCAGGAGCGCCTGGCGAAGCTCGCCGGCGGTGTTGCGGTCATCAAGGCCGGTGCCGCGACCGAGGTCGAGCTCAAGGAGCGCAAGCACCGCATCGAGGACGCCGTTCGCAACGCGAAGGCGGCCGTCGAGGAGGGCATCGTCGCCGGCGGCGGCGTCGCCCTGGTGCAGGCCGATGGCGTCTTCGACAAGCTCGAGCTCGAGGGTGACGAGGCCACCGGTGCCGACATCGTCCGCAAGGCGCTCGACGCTCCGCTGAAGCAGATCGCCGTCAACGCCGGCCTCGAGGGCGGCGTCGTGTCGGAGAAGGTCCGCAACCTGCCCGTCGGCCACGGCCTGAACGCCGCGACCAACGAGTACGTCGACCTCATCGCCGAGGGCATCATCGACCCGGCGAAGGTCACGCGCTCCGCGCTGCAGAACGCCGCGTCGATCGCCGCGCTGTTCCTCACCACCGAGGCCGTCATCGCCGACAAGCCGGAGAAGGCGTCCGCGCCGGCCGGCGGCGGCATGCCGGGCGGTGACATGGACTTCTGATCCTCCGGGATCGGTGGTTCATCGCAGTACCGCAGTACTGCTGAACGTGACCGAGGGCGGCACTCCCCGACTGGGGGGTGCCGCCCTCGGGCGTTGTCACGGGAATCGGTGGGTCAGCGCACGTCGACGTAGTCGCCGCCGGCCGCGGCCGGGGTGTTGAAGTGCCTGCTGTCGCCGTAGTGGCGGATGCGCCAGGTGCCGTCCCCGGTGGCCTTCGCCTTCAGGGAGACGTTGCCGCTCGCGTTCGACCGGCCGGTCGCCATCTGCTTCCAGGTCGTGCTGCCCCGCGGCTGGAACTGCAGGACGACCGGAGCGTTTCCGTACGCCCGCCAGGCCCAGTCCGCGTAGTGCTGGAGGCCGCCGGTGACCGTCACGTACCCGCCCTTGGCGACCGGCTCGGGGCCGGCGTTCAGGGAGACGATCCGGGTGTCGAGACGGGTGAGCCGGAACGACGGAGTGACGGACTCGGCGAACTGGTCGGTGGTGAGGTGCCGGACGCGGAACCAACCGCCCTTGCTCGCCGCGGAGAGCGTGAAGTCGTTGAAGTAGGCCGAGTTCACGCTCGCCCAGGCGATCGCCTTCCAGTCGCGGCCGACGAGCTGCTCCAGCCGGACGAACTGGGACGTCTCGAAGTTCGGTTCCGGCACGTACCGGGCGCGGAAGGTGCCGGAGACCGTGACCCGGCCGTCGGCGGAGAGCCCGTACGTACGGAGGTCGGTGCGGGACTCCAGCGGGATGGCCAGCGCGCCGTGAAGATCCGGGAAGCTTACGTACCGGTCGGGGGATTCGACGAACCAGTTGCCCGACTCCTTGCCCGCGATGGCGACGAGCCGGGCGGTGAACCGGCCGTCCGTGCCGGTCCGGACGACGGCGCTCGGGCCCGTTCCGTAGGTGGGGCCGCCGAGCCGCACGCGGACCTGGTGGCCGGCGACCGGCGCGCCCGCCGCCGCCGGGTCGGTCATCCGGCCGCTGATGGTGACGGTCTGCCCGTTGAGCGCCCGCTTCTTGTCGGCGGTGGCGGTGACGGCCACCTTGCGTGACACGTAATCGGAGACGCTGAGGTAATCCGTCACGGTGCCGTGGATCTCGGGGGTGTCGGCGGTGACCGTCGTCCGGAAGTGGATGGCCGAGGTGCCGAGGTCCTCGCTGGAGATCGGGAACGGCGGCGACGTGAACCGGCCGGCCGCGTCGGTGACCGCCTGTTGTGCCGCGCTCCATGTCCCGTCCTGCGCCGGGCTGGTCCTCTCGATGGCGACCGGCCTGTCGGACAGCGTGACCCGGTCCCCGGAGCCGGGCTGGATGCCGACGACGGTGCCCGAGGGGCGGGCGTTGCGGTCGGCGTACGTGGGCTTGGTGGGGACGAGGGTGACCTCGGGACGGAGCCGGAAGTCGAGCTGTCCGGCGTCGGTGCGGGTCTGCTTGTTGCCGAGGGAGTCGGTGGCGGTGACGTCGATGGCGTACGTCCCGAGGGCCGGGATGCGCCCGCCGTCCTCGACGAGCTTCAACGTGGCGGCGTCCGCGAGCCGGAAGAGGTTGGCGGCGCTCGGGTCCCAGGGGTCGGGGACCACAGGGAGCGTCGGGATGTCGACGAGGACCGTGGAGCCCTGCCGGACCGTGGCCGAGACCTTGGTGATCCTGGCGTTCGGGGCGTCGGTCCAGGCGGTCACCTGGAAGATGCCGCGCTGGGCGTCGTCGGTGACGGCCCGGCCGATGCCGACGAGCGTGGCGGCGTGGGCGGCGGGCGCGGCCGTGACCGTCAGGGTCCCGGCGGCGAGCGCGGCGGCGGCCAGGCCCGCCGTCAGGGAGCGCCTGCAGGAGGCGGAGAGATCAGCGCGCATCGATGTACTTCGCATTCGTCTCGCTGTAGAAGTAGCTGCCCGTGGTGTTGAGGTACAGCGCCCAGGAGCCGTCGCCGTACGCGGTGGCGCGGTAGCTGAACCGGCCGTTGGCGTCGGTGGTGATGCCCTGGTTGACCCAGTACCACTGGCTCTCGCCCTTGGGCTTGTAGACCAGGGTCACCTTGGTGCCGGGGAGCGGCTTCCAGAGGCCGCCGACCTTGCGCTGGACGGTGCCGGAGACCGTCATCTTCCCGTTCACCGTGGGCTGCGTGGGGCTGACGCCGAAGGCGGAGAAGCGGGTGGGCGTGCGGGCCCGCTTCAGGGACGTACTCCCCTTGGCGACCAGCTCGTTCGTCTCCGGGTGGTAGATCCGGTAGAGGGCGCTCTCGTAGCCCTGGGTGGTGAAGGTGTAGGAGCAGCCGCTGTCGGTCATGCCGGAGCGCAGGACGCGCCAGGTGGATCCGGCGTCGAAGGAGACCTGCAGGTGCACGGGCTGCCCGTTGCGGCAGTAGGCCGACCCGAACCCGCCCGTGGCGGTGAGCTTCCCGTGCTCGTCCAGGGTGATCGTGTGCGGGGAGTACGAGAACTGCTGCGGTACGGCGATGTCGCTCTTGGCGTACGGGCGGGAGTCGCCGAAGTACGGCGAGGGCCGCAGCGACGTGTACACGAAGTCGGTGCTGTACTGGGCCCGCGCGTTGAAGGAGAAGGTGCCGGTCGCGGAGGAGGTGGCGCTGCCGAGGACGTTCGTCGTGGCGGCACCGTAGGACTGTTCCCCGGTCGCGACGACGGGGGCGCCGGCGAAGCGCTTCCAGCCGGTCGGCGTGTACCGCTCCACGTGCCCGGTGACCCGCACGTCCGTACCGGCGCGCACGCGGTACTTGTTCACGTCGGCGCTGATCCGGTAGAGGAGTGTCTCGACGCCCAGGGACGGGACGTAGGCCGCGTTGTTCGGGTCGTTGACGGTGCCGGCGGTGACCACGGTCGCGCTGCCGGACACCCAGCCGTTCGGGGTCAGCGTCACGGAGAAGCTGCCGTCCGTGCGGGTCGTGGCGCTGGAGTTCACGACCCCGCCGGTGCCGTCCAGCGAGGTGAGGGTGATCGCCACCTTGGTGCCGCCGGGCGCGGCGGTGCGGGCGCCGGTGGCGGGGTTCCAGAGGGTCGTCTTTCCGGAGAGGACGGCCTGGCGCTGGTCGTAGCTGGTGCTGGTGCGGTTCCAGGACACGTCGGTGACGCCGATGTGCGGCCGGTAGCTGTAGGTGCCGCCGGTCGACTGCTGGGTGGTCCCGCCGGGCAGCCGGTAGTCGACGCGTACCGGGTAGTCGCCGAGGGCGGTGCCCTGCGGGAGCGCGAAGGGCGCGTCGGTCTCCCAGTCGACGTTGTCCGTGGTGAGCGCCTCCGTGGAGGCGAGGACGGCGGCGCCGGGGGCGGTGGAGGCCAGGACGCTGACCTTGATCCAGAGCGCGTTGGCGGGCAGTTTCAGGCGGTAGCGCCCGTCGTCCAGCGTCATGCCGGACAGGCTCGTCGCATCCGCGTGCGCGGCCGGGGCGTGGATGACGGCGGGCACGATGACACCCGCCGAGAGAGCGAAGACGGCTGCGGCACGCACAAGGGCGTGCGGAAGCCTGCGCGTTGAGCGCGGCAAAGGGACCCCCCACAGGTCTGTGATGGCGGCGTCGCCGTGATTCGGGGCGGCCGCGTGGCAGAACTTTAGCGCTCACCTGTTGAACGTGTTCACTCCCTTTACGGAAGTGGCTGTGGGGGCGCACCGGAGTGATGCTGGAAGGGACACCGTGGAAGGGCCGAGCCCATGGTCACCCTGCTGACGACACCCGCCGACCGTGAACTGGTCATCACCCGGACCTTCGATGCTCCGCCGGGCCGGCTGTGGGAGGCCTGGACGCGCCCCGAGCACGTACGCGAGTGGTACGGCGCCTCCGGGCTGACGACGACGGTCGTCGACGTGGACCTGCGGGTGGGCGGCGCCTGGCGGTGGGGCCAGACCGCCCCGGACGGCCAGGAGATCGTCTTCTCCGGCACGTACGAGGAGATCGTCCCGGCGGAGCGGCTCGACTACACGGAGGTCTTCGAGCAGATGCCGGACACGGCCCCGGTCCGTGTCACCCTCACCTTCGACGCGACCCCGCACGGCGGCACGGCCCTGACCAGCACCTCTCTCTGGCCCTCGAACGAGATCAGGGACCAGGCGCTGGCGGCGGGCATGGAGGCGGGCGTACGCGAACAGTACGACCGCCTCGCGGACCACGTCCGGACGATGTGAGTCAGGGGTTACGGAAGAGCGCCGTCCAGAGGAAGGGTTCGCCGAAGTGCGCGGAGGCGGCGGGTTCGTCGCGCATGCGGCGGACGTCGATCTCCGCCAGGTCGGCGAAGAGCGCACGCAACTCCACGTCCGTGTAGGCGAGTCCGCCGTCCAGCTTGCCCTGCCGGTAGAAGTCGGCGTCCGGCAGCTCCGAGCCCATGCCGCCCTCCCCGGCGGCGAACGCGGTGAGCGCGAAGTGCCCGCCGGGCGCGAGGACGCGGTCGAGGAGCGCGAGGTAGCTGACGCGGCGGTGCGGGGGCAGGTGGTGGAAGCAGCCGGAGTCGTAGACGAGGTCGTACGGGCCGTCCAGGACGTCCGGTTCGTGTGCGGCGAAGGCGTCGCCGCACACGAAGCGCACGCTCTCCGCCGCGCCGGCCTCGCGGGCGCGTTCCTCTGCCCAGCGGATCGCGGTGGCGGAGAGGTCGACGGCGTCCACCTCGTACCCGAGCGACGCGAGGTACAGGCTGTTCCGCCCGGGCCCGCACCCGAGGTCGAGCACCCGCCCGCCGGCCGGGAGCAGGCCCCGCTCGACGTACGACACCAGGTTCTCGTCGGGCTTCGCGACGAAGAACGGCACCGGCTTGTCCCGGTCGGCGTAGAACCCGTCCCACCAGTCGGCGCCGCCCTCGGTCCACCGGTCGGCACCGGGCGCGAACAGCCCGTCGAGCAGGCGCAGTACGTCCTCGACGGTACGGATGTCACGGTTGTTCAGGTCCATGCGGATCCCCCTCCGAATCGATCTCCAGGATAAGGGGTGGAGGGGTAAAAGCCCAGGTCAGAGGTGGTGTGCGGGTCCGCTGCGCGGGCCGTGCGCGGCCGTTGGGCGGCCGCGTGGACCCCCGGACCGGATCCGGTGCGCGAACCCCTGCGGGCCCTCCCTCAGGCCCGGGACGAGGCCTTTCCGGAGCCTGCCGGGAAGGGTTTCCGCGCCACTACGCGGGCGGGGCCAGGAGCGCCGGATCCTGGCTCGCGCGGCGCAGGGAGGCGGCGACGAAGCCGTTCGCCTTCAGCTCCTCGACGGTGTCGCGGAGGAACGCGACGGTCTCGGGCCGGCGGCCGACGGTCGTCCCGACGGCCTGCCGGATCTCCATGAACCGCCCTTCGAGCAGCCGGACTTCCGGATGCGCGGCGGCGTACGCGGCCATCGGCTGCCGGATGCCCGCGCCGGCCTCAAGACCCTCGGCGCGGAACACGTCGACGCCCTCGTCGCCGCGCACGACGGTCGCGTGGGCGAGGGAGCGGGAGAGGAACAGGTCGTACGCGGAGCCCTGCTTGACGCCGATCCGGACACCCGGGGCGTCCACCTCCGCGACCGTGCTGATCGCCGAGTCGCGCGGCACGGCGTACGCGCCCTCGATGACGACGTACGGGGGCGTGAACGCGACCTCCTTCTCGCGCGCCGGATCGACCGCCAGGAAGCAGAGGTCCGCCCGGCCGTCCGCCATCGCCCCGAACGACTTCCGTGCCGCGTCGAAGCAGAGGAGCTCGACGGGCAGCCCGAGCCGCGCGCCGAACTCCCGCGCGAGGTCGACCGTGATCCCGGAGGGGGCGTCGGGCGTGCCCTGCGCGAGGACCGGGTTCCCGAGGTTGACGGACGCACGCAGGGTGCCGGTGGGCGCCAGGTCGGCGGCGGTGCGCGGGGAGGGTGCGGTGTGGCCGGGTGTGGTCGTCATGGGGTCACTTTGCCTGAGGTGTGCGGTGCAGGTCGTTCAGGAGGGTCAGGTCCTCGGGGGTCAGGCGGAGGGCGCCCGCCTCGACGTTGGCGGCGAGGTGGGCGGGGTCGCCGGTGCCGGGGATGGCGAGCAGGTGGGGGCCCTGGTGGAGGGTCCAGGCGATGCGGACCTGGGCGGGGGTCGCCCCGTGGGCCTTCGCGACGGCGAGGACCTCGGGACTCTCGGGGGCGGTCGCTCCGCCCTGGCCACCGGCGGCGGCGATCGCGTAGAAGGGGACGAAGGCGACGCCCTGCTCGCCGCAGAGACGGACGAAATCCTCGTACTCGGGGCGGACCCCGATCCCGTACATGTTCTGCACACAGACGACCGGGGCTATCGACTGCGCCTCGGCGAGGTGGTCGGGGGTGACGTTGGAGAGGCCGAGGTGGCGGATGAGGCCGGCCTCGCGGAGCTCGGCGAGGGCGCCGAACCGTTCGGCGATCGAATCGGTGCCGAGGACGCGGAGGTTGACGACGTCGAGGTGGTCGCGGCCGAGCTGGCGCAGATTCTCCTCGACCTGCGCGCGCAGCGCGGCGGGGGTGCGGGCGTGCTCGCTCCAGGCGCCGGAGGAGTCGCGGCAGGGGCCGACCTTGGTGGCGATGACGAGGTCGTCGGGGTACGGGCCGCCGAGCGCGCTGTTGATCAGCTCGTTCGCGGAGCGGAGCGGCGAGAAGTAGAAGGCCGCCGTGTCGATGTGGTTCACCCCGAGCTCGACGGCCTTGCGCAGGACGGCGATCGCGTCCGCGCGGTCTCGCGGTACGGCGTTCTCGATGAGTGCCTCGCCACGCTGGGGCAGCCGCATGGCGCCGAACCCGATCCGGTTGACGACGAGGTCGCCGCCGAGGGCCCAGGTGCCGGGGGGAGTGGTGGCGGGAGTGGTGTCGTGGGAGGTCATGCGGTGATCATCCCCCGAACGCCCGCTTTCGCTCCGAGCGGGGCCGTACGCCCCCCTTCCGGGCGGGGGTTGTCCCCACGCTCGGCCCGCGTGCCTGCCGGATGGGGCGGACGGGACCGCTGCACGAGGCTGTGCGCATGACAACGAACCGTGGACGCAAGACGCTTGTCCTCGCCCTCTCCGCCGCCGCCGTCGCCGGTGCCGCTCTCTCCGGAGGCGGTGCCACCGCCGCTGCCGCCACTGCCGCCACCGGCGGGGCCGGCGCCGGGCTTGCGTGGGGTGACTGCGCCCCGGCCCTTCGGCCGCTGCCCGGACAGCGGTGCGCCATGCTCTCCGTACCCCTGGACTACGCCCGGCCCGACGGGGAGCAGATCCAGCTCGCCGTCTCCCGGCTGCCCAGCACGCGGCCCGAGGCGCGGCGCGGGACCCTGATGGTGATCCCGGGCGGGCCCGGCAGCTCCGGGGTGCAGCGGTTGGCGCAGAAGGGTGCCGTCCTGGCGAAGGAGATGGACGGGGCGTACGACCTCGTGGCCTTCGACCCACGTGGGATCGGCGGCTCCGCCAAGGCGCGGTGCGGCCTCGACGAGGGCGACCGGTGGATGATGACGCTGCGGTCGTGGCCGAGCGCCGACGGGGGCGTCGAGGAGAACATCGCCCGCTCGAAGCGGGTCGCCGAGGCCTGCGCCCGCAACGGCGGCGCCATGCTGCGCGGGCTGACCACCGCCAACCAGGTGCGGGACATGGACCGGCTGCGGCAGGCGCTCGGCGAGCGGGAGCTGTCGGCGTGGAGCGTGTCGTACGGGACGTACGTGGCGGCCTCGTACGCGGAGAAGTTCCCCGGGCGTACGGACCGTTGGGTGCTCGACAGCAGCAACGACCCGGACCCGAAGCGGGTCGCCCGGGGCTGGCTGGAGGGCATGGCGCAGGGCGCCGAGGACCGTTTCCCGGACTTCGCGGCCTGGGCGGCGCACCCCGACCGGGCGGTCGAGGGGCTGCGGCTCGCGGAGCGGCCCGAGGACGTACGGGCTGTGCTCATGGACCTCGCGGGCCGGCTCGACCGGGAGCCGCATGCCTCCGTGCTGCCCGGCGCGCCGGGTGCGCCCGTGACCCCCGGGCCCCCGCTCACCGGGTCCATGCTGCTCCAGGCGCTCCAGCTCGCGCTCTACTCCGACGGTTTCTTCCCGTCCTTCGCGCAGATGGTGACGGAGGCGCTCGACCCGAAGGGCGAGCCGGTGCTGCCGCGCGAGCTGGCCGGTGCGATGCCGGACGACGCGGCGGCCATCACCGTCGGCGTGATCTGCAACGACGTGAACTGGCCCGCGTCCGTACCGGCGTACGAGCGGGCCGTGGCGAAGGACCGGGAGCGGTTCCCGCTGACGGCGGGGATGCCGGCGAACATCACGCCCTGCTCCTTCTGGAAGGGCGGGGCGGTGGAGAAGCCGGTCCGCATCACCGACCGGGGGCCGTCCAACATCCTGATGATCCAGAACCTGCGCGACCCGTCCACGCCGTACTCCAAGGGGCTGCGGATGCGGGAGGCCCTCGGCCAGCGGGCGCGGCTCGTCTCCGTCGACCACGGCGGGCACGGGGTCTACTTGGGCAACGGGAACGCCTGCGGTGACGCGGCGGTGACCCGCTATCTGACCGAGGGTGTCCGGCCGTCGGAGGACGTTCTCTGCCGATGACGACCACGGGTACGGGAAGGGCCCGGGTGGCATGTGCCGCCCGGGCCCTTCCCGTACCCCTGTCAGACCTTCGCCGGTTCCGGCTCCGGAGTGGTCGGAGTGGTCGGGGTCGTCGCGGTCGGCGTCGGTCCGCCCGCCGCCACCGTCACCTCGGAGGCCGTCGCCGCCTCCGTGTCGACGTCGAACTCCTCCAGGAGCTCCTTGCTGAAGCCCCAGAAGTACGTGGCGACGAATCCGGCCGCGTAGCCGACGAGCAGGCCGCCCGCGTAGATCGCGATCGTCTCGCCGAGGCCCTTGTTGCCGTCGAGGAGCGGGAAGAGCGCCCAGCCCGACGGGCCGATCGCGGTCGAGCCGACCGAGTCGCCCAGCATGCTGAAGAGGCCGACGAAGCCGCCGCCGAAGGCGCCGCCGACGCAGGCCGTGATGAACGGGCGGCCCAGGGGGAGCGAGACGCCGTAGATCAGGGGCTCGCCGACGCCCAGGAAGCCGGCCGGGAGGGCGGACTTGATGGTGCGGCGGATGGAGCCGTTGCGAGGGAGCTTGAGGTAGACGGCCATGGCCGCGCCGACCTGGCCGGCGCCCGCCATCGCGAGGATGGGGAGGAGGACCGTGTATCCCTGCTGTTCGATGAGCGTGGTGTGGATCGGGATCAGGGCCTGGTGCAGGCCGAGCATCACGAGCGGGAGGAAGAGACCGCCGAGGAGGAAGCCGGCTCCGGCGCCCGCGTTCGCGAGGAGCCAGTTGGCGAACTCGCCGATCGCGGTGGAGATCTCACCGGCGACGAACATCAGGCCGAAGATGGTGACGAGGCCCGAGATGAGGACGGTGAGGGTGGGGGTGACGAGGACGTCGAGGGCCTCGGGGACCCAGCGGCGGCACCACTTCTCCACGTACACGGCGAGGATCGCCGCGCCCAGTGCGCCGAGTACGCCGCCCTGGCCGGGGGAGAGGGTCTGGCCGAAGGCGTCGATCTTGGCGACGCCGGGGAAGACGATGATCGCCGCGACCGCGCCGCCGAGGATGGCGGTGCCGCCGAACTCCTTGGCCGTGTTGTAGCCGACGAAGACCGCGATGAGCGCCATGAAGCCGCTCGCCATCGCCGCGAGGGCGGGGGTGACGCCGGGCAGCCAGCCGAGGTTGATCAGCAGGCCGTTGAGGCCGGCGATGATGCCGCAGCCGATGAGGGCGGGGATCAGCGGAACGAAGATGTTCGCGATCCTGCGCAGGAAGAGCTTGAACGGGGTGGCGTTCTTCTGCTTCTGCGCGGCCTTCAGGGCGGCGCCCTGGGCGGCGAGGTCCTCGGCCGTGTGGACGGGCTGAGGGGCGGCGGCCACCAGGGCTTCGAGCTCGGGGGTCACGCGGGCGACGGTGCCCGGGCCGAGGACGATCTGGTACGTGTCGTCCTCCACCACACCCATCACGGACGGCAGGGCCTTGAGGGCCTGGTCCTGGACGAGGGAGCGGTCACGCAGGCCAAGCCGGAGGCGGGTCATGCAGTGGGCGACCGAGGAGATGTTCTCGGCGCCGCCGACGAGGGGGAGGATCGCGGCGGCGATGGCGCGGTTCTTGTCGTCATTGCTCATGGTGCGGTGGGCCTTGCTGTGCGGGGGTGGGGGTGTCAGGTGGTCGTCGCGTGCAGCGCCGCACGCAGGTGACCCTGGGAGACGGTGAGGCGACTCGCGGCCGTGGGGGCGTCGATGTCGGCGAGGATCATGAGGATCGCGTTCTTCACCTCCCCGTCGGCGGCGGCGAGGGCGGCCTCGATCTGCTCGTCCGGCGCACCGGTGGCGAGGGCGACGATCCGCCGCGAGCGGGCCTGGAGCTTCTCGTTGGAGGCCCGGACGTCGACCATCAGGTTTCCGTAGGTCTTGCCGAGGCGGATCATCGTGATGGTCGAGATCATGTTGAGGACGAGCTTCTGGGCCGTGCCGGCCTTGAGCCGGGTGGAGCCGGTGAGGAGCTCGGGGCCGGGGACGACCTCGATGCCGTGCTCGGCGGCGGCGGCGAGCGCGCTGTCCGCGTTGCAGGACAGGCCGATGGTCAGCGCGCCGTGCGCGCGGGCGTGCTCGACGGCGCCGATGGCGTACGGGGTACGGCCGGAGGCGGAGATGCCGACCACGGTGTCGTCGGCGGTGAGCCCGAGCGCGGTCAGGTCCTTCACCGCGAGCTCCTTGGAGTCCTCGGCGCCTTCGACGGCCTTGACCATGGCGGAGGGGCCGCCCGCGATCAGGCCGACGACGACGGAGGGGTCGGTGTTGAAGGTGGGCGGGCACTCGCTGGCGTCGAGGACGCCCAGGCGGCCCGCGGTGCCGGCGCCCATGTAGATCAGCCGGCCGCCGCGTGCCATGCGCGCGGCCGTGGCGTCGATCGCGGCGGCGATGGCGGGGAGCTGGCGGGCCACGGCGGCGGGGACGGTCTGGTCCTCGCCGTTCATGGTCCGGGCGATGTCCAGGGTCGGCAGCCGGTCGATCTCGGCGAGCTCGGGGCGGAACGCCTCGGTGGTGAGGGTGGCCAGCTGGGCGCGGAGCTCGGAGTAGGTGGCGGACGTGGCGGAGGTGGACATGTGCGGCTCTTTCGGTGCGTGGACGTCGTCGGCGTCGTTGGCGGTCGACGTGTGACGCTCGGCGGGCGGGTGGTCTGCGCGAACGGTCAGCGGGTCCGGGGCGAGTGGCGGTGGGCGAGGGCTTCGTACGAGGCGGCGAGGGCAGGGGCCGCCGTCTCGTACGTACGCTGGGTGACGCAGGTGAACAGACAGTCCACGACCAGGAGTTGGCTGGTCCGGGACGACATGGCCGCGGGGCGCAGTTCGCTCTCGCGGGCGGTGGAGGTGGTCAGGACGTGGTCGGCGTACTGCGTGACCGGGCCGTCCGGGCGGCCGGTGATCGCGACCGTGGTGGCGCCGTGGTCGAAGGCGACCCGCAGCGGCTCTATGACGTCGCCGGTGGAGCCGGAGTGGGTGATGGCGATGGCGACGTCGCCGGAGCGGAGCTGTACGGCGTTGGTGACGGCGAGGTGCGGGTCGCTGTGGGCGTGCGCGATCAGGCCGATGCGGAGCAGCTTCTGGCCGAGGTCCTGGGCGACGAGTCCGGAGGCGCCGACGCCGTAGATGTCGATGCGGCGGGCGGTGGCGAGCGCGGCGACGGCGGCGCCGAGCTGGACGGTGTCGAGTCCGGCGGCGGTGTCGGCGAGGGTCTGCTGCTCGTCGTAGGCGAGCTTGGCGACGACGTCGGCGACGGGGTCGTCGACGGCGATGTCGGCGGTGACGGCGGGCGCGCGGCCGGACTGCTGCTGTGCGGCGAGGCCGGCGAGGGCGAGGCGCAGGTCGCGGTAGCCGGGGTAGCCGAGGAGCCGGGCGGTGCGGACGACGGTCGCCTCGCTGGTGCCGGTGAGCTCGGCGAGGCCGGTGACCGTGAGGGCGGCGCAGCCGGCGGGGTCGCCGGCGACGGCTTCGGCGACCCGCTGCATCGAGCGGGTCATGGAGGGCGCGAGGGTCCGCACCTTGGCCGCGAGGGCGGCGGGCGCGGGGGGCGCGGCAGGCGCCTCGCTCGTGAAACTTTCCTTCACTTCATTGGTCACATCTGAAAGATACTTTCGGCCGGGCGGGCCGACAAGACCCCATCGGCCCGGATCGGCCCCGGGCGGGTCCCGGAAACGGACGGGACCTTCGCCCTTTCCCGGCGGCGGGTGACAATGAGTGCATGGACGAGATCGACCCCGTGGAGCAGGCGCTGCACGCCGCTCGCGCGCTGGTAATGGCCGACCTGGTGGCCCGAGAGGTGGCCGCCGCCGAGGTCGTGTCGATGGTGGAGGACGCGGTGGCCCACCGGCGCTGGTGGGTCGAGCAGTGGCCCGAGGGTGTGACGTACGTCGCGGGGCTCGTCGCCCAGGACGTCCAGGACGCCCTCCTCGAACGGTACGGACGCTGGCCGCTCTGCCCGGTCTGCTCCACGGGCGACCCGCACGCCCTGGACGTGGAGCCCGAGCTCGGGCCCGACCCGCACTGGGTCTGCGGCAAGCAGGGAGTGGTGGTCGCACCGGTGGGCAGGCTGACGTGAGCCTCTGCATCGACCCGGTGGGGTGCCCGGCGTGAGCCTTTACATCGACCCGGTGGGGTGCCCGGCGTGAGCCTCTACATCGACCCGCCGACCTGGCCGGGGCACGGCCGCATGTGGTCGCACCTGGTCAGCGACGTCTCCTTCGACGAGCTGCACGCCTTCGCCGCCTCGATCGGCGCGCCGCCGCGCGCCTTCGAGCGGGACCACTACGACATCCCGTCGGAGCGGTACGCGGACGCGGTGGCGGGCGGCGCGGTCGAGGTCGGCTCGAAGGAGCTCCTCCGCCGCCTCACCGAGGCGGGCCTGCGCCGCCCGAAGAGCCGCCCGGCGCCCTGAACCCGTCAGCTGCGGGTCACGCCGACCTGGATGTGGAAGTGGTCCTGGTGGGCGTTGCGCAGCGCGACCGTACCGCCGTAGTCCGGGTAGATCACGAAGCCGCTGCCGCCGAGGTCCGGCATGGGCCACTTGTTGGCCGGCCCGATGCCGTTCGCCTCGCACTCGTACGTGGCGTACCGGAAGGCGGTCGAGAACAGCCCGAACCCCAGTGGGTCCACGGCCGGGTCGATGCGGACCGTGACACCGGGCGGGCGCGGCAGGTTGCCCCAGTGCGTCTTCACCGACCGCGTGAAGGCCGCCCCGCCCGACGTACCCAGGATGCCGGAGAGATCGAGCGCCCGGCCCTCGTTGTGGCAGTCGTTCGCCGGGCCGTTTCCGTGCCCGATGCCCAGGTGGAGCAGCTCGGTGACGTCCGGTGCCGACGAGTTGATCCAGAGGGTGAGCCGGTACAGCGCGATCAGCATGCGCTGGTCGAGGTTGTCGATGACGGCGGACGCCGGGTTGATCTGGTTCGTGTAGCGGATGCCGCCGAACGACGGTGGGCTCACCACGACCCGCTGGCCGGGCGCCGGCGCCACGATCCCGGCCGGCCCGTCGACGAACGCCGGGCTCTTCAGGGTCAGTTTGCCGCGTCGGATCAGGTCGGCCATGAGCTTGTTCGCCTGGGTGGGGGTCAGCAGGCGGGCCGGGGCCAGGGCCCCGGAGGGGGTGGGCGCGAGACGGAAGGAGGCGTCCAGAGGACCGCTCGCGTCCACCCGGTCGGTGTCCACGTCGAAGCGCTGGAACTGCCCGCCGCGGAAGAAGTACGCGAACCGGCCGCCCGGGTGGACGGCGGCGTCCACACCGTCGGGGGTGAGCCCGGTCCAGTTGCCCGCGATAGGGCGGGGATAGTCGGGGTCGACCCGGTCGGCGGTGACGTCGTACCGCACGTAGGAGTCGCCCTTGAAGAGGTACACCTTGCCGTTTCCCCAGTTCACGGCCGCGTCGACGCCGGTACGCCAGTCGGTTCCGCCGCCCGCGCCGGTGGGCAGACCGGGCCAGCCGGCCTCGACCGTGAACGGCGGGTTGGGCGGCAGGTAGTCGGGCTCGACGCGGTCGGAGAGGTTGTCGTAGCGGAGATACGTGCTCCCCGTGAACGCGTACGCCTTGCCCGCACCCCACCAGACGAAGGCGTCGGGGGAGCGGGGGAGGCCGGGCCAGTTGGAAAGAGGCAGTCCGGAGTCCTCGCGGAGGCCCGTGACCGAGTCGTACCGGTCGTAGGTGTCGTCGTCGAAGAAGAGATATGTCTTGTCGTTCGGCCAGGAGACGGCCGACCTGAGTGTGGCCATGGTGGTCTCGGCTCCTTCCTGCGGGGACGGGCCGCCGGTGGGGCGGACCGTCCCCTTCCCTTTCCCCCATCCCTCACAGGACGCCGTTCCACCGGCAACCCGTCGGGGCGCATTGCCAACCGCGGCCGTAGCTGTGCACGACCGGCGCAGGGGCCCCGGGCAGACTCCCGAAGTTGCCCCGCGGCTGGACGTGCACGTGCTGCTCCACCTTGTTGACGTCCACGAAAGTGACGACGAAGCGGTACGGCGGGTAGTGCTCCCGCCGGTCCACCGCCGGTGCCGGCTTCGGCAGATCGAGTCGCATGGTGCTTCCTCGGATCGGGCGGGACCGTGCCGGGTGCCTGCCCCGGCACCGGTCCCGCCGGGTGGCTCAGGTCTCAGATCGGCAGGATCTCGCTGAGGAGGCCGCCCAGGAACCCGTTGGCCGCCGCGCCGCCGGAGGTGTCGCCACCCTCGGGGTGCTTGCCGCGCTGGACGGGTGCGGACTGCTGGGGGAGCTGGAGCCGGAGCTGTCCGGCGGTGGACCGGCGCGGCGTCTCGCCGCCGGCCTCGGGGGTGGTGTGGGTCTCGTCGAACATGGTGCTCTCCTTCCTTTTCGTCTCCCGCTGCGGGGCGTGAGCCCGTCAGAACGGGATGATGTCGCCGAGCAGGCTGCCCAGCAGGCCGTTGGCCGCCGCGCCGCCGGAGGTGTCGCCACCCTCGGGGTGCTTGCCGCGCTGGACGGGTGCGGACTGCTGGGGCAGCTGGAGCCGGAGCTGCCCGGCGGTGGACCGGCGCGGCGTCTCGCCGCCGGCCTCGGGGGTGGTGTGGGTCTCGTCGAACATGGTGCTCTCCTTTCCTCGAAGGCTCCGGTCAGCCGGCCACGCCGTACTGGGCGTAGCACATCTGCCTGGCCGGGCCGGTCATGGTGGCGCAGGAGGACTTGGCGGCCGCGACGCCGGTACGGGCGTCACGGGCTCCGGCCTCGGGGCCGTCACGCTGGACGGGACGGGCCTGGAGCGGCATGGCTCCCGGGCGGTTGCGTCGGGTGTCCATCGCGGTGTCTCCTCTCGGTGGTCGACGGGAGTCTCAGGACGGGAGTCTCAGAAGGAGCCGAGGAACGTGTGGACCGGGGCGAGGGTGACCGGCAGCTCGTCGCTCACGTCGATGGTGAACAGGTACGAGAGCCGGGACCTGCGTTCGTCCTCGGGGTCGTAGAAGGTCACGGTCACGTCCTGGCAGTCCGAACCGACCCTGCAGTACGGGCTCTTGGCGACGGTGATGGTGTCGAGCGCGTAGAGGTTCTTGGTGGAACCCGGCACCTTGCTCGCGGACAGCAGGCCTTCCGCGATCTTGTCGCCGAACAGGAAGGCGTTGGTGCCCATGAAGTTGAGCGCGCGGTCGGCGGAGGTCTGGCCGAGGTTGCGGAACTGGTAGTAGATCTTGTCGAGGAGGGCCCGGATCGTCAGCTTCAGGTCCTCCTCGTCGCGGAGCTGGACCTTGGCCTGCTTCTTGTCGGCCACCGGCGGGGCGTCGGTGTCCTTCTTGACCTGGTCGAAGACGAGGTCGACGAGCGCTGCCTCGTTCCACGTGTACAGACCGCGGCTCTTCACCTCGACCACGGGCACGATCTGACCGGAGTAGAGGCGAGTGGTGCGGTTGGTGAGGACACCGGGTACGGAGACACGGGAGATGTATCCGTCGCGTTCGGCGGGGTCGTCCGGGTTGAGTGCCTGGCCCGCGACGGCGTCGCGGAACACCCGGTAGACCGTCGAGACCGGCGGATTGGCGAAGAGGCGGAACAGGTCGGTGTCGGTCTTGCCCTGCTCGGTGGCGATCCGGTCCGGCGCCTTGCGGGCGCGCTGGGCTTCCACCGGAGGGACCAGTGGCTCGCTCCAGTCCATGCCGGCGGAAGGCTCGGCCTCCAGCGCGTACACCGTGGCGCCGTCCATGGTGAGAGTCCAGGTCACCTTGTCGGAGACCCAGGGGGAGGTCGCGAGGTAGTCGCGGAGCTGGCGGGGACTGTACGGGTCCGGACTCTGCTCGACCACCTTGCCGTCGATCGTCGCGTCGACGTACGGCATCTGCTGCCGGAAGCTGTCCCGGCGCGCCTCGGTCGGGTAGTCGAAGCCGATGGTGCCGATGACGTAGATCAACGGACGGGGGAACGCACCGCCTCCGCCTCCGCAGTTGCACGTGGCCGGGTCGCCGCCGCAGCCACAGGCAGGGCGTACCCCGGCGCTTGTCGTGGTGTGGGGGGCGTGAACTGGGGGCGCAGACGGTATCGGTTGGGCCGGGGCGGCCTGAACAGGGGCCGGGGCCTGGGCGGCAGGAGCCGGTGCCGGTGCCGGTGCCGATGCCGGCGTCTGGACCTGGGCCGGTGCCAGTGCCGGAGGCGCGGGCGGGACCGGAGGCGGGGGAAGGGCCTCGCCGTCGGCGGTGATGCCCGCCGGTACGGGTGGGGCCGCCGGTACGGGCGCGGCGGGTGTCCCGTACGACGCGGGGGTCTCGTACGCGGCCGGGGCGACGTTCGGCGCCGGGGCCTCGGACGGCGTGGGGGCGGCTGCGGGAGTGGTCACGGCTGTCTCCTCTTTCCTGGTGGTGATGAGGGCGTGCGCCCGGACGGCGTCCAGGCTCCCGCCGAGCCCGCGGCGGCAGACCGGGGCGTCCGGGTCGGCGCAGTCGGGGGCGGTGGCCGTCGAGAGCAGCGCCTGCCCGGCGGCCCTCGGGTCCGCCGCCCCGCCGCCGGCCAGCTGGGCGGCGACGAGCAGGGCGGCCGTGCCGGCCACGAGGGGGGTGGCGAAGCTGCTTCCCGTCAGGTGGGCGAGGCCGCCGCCGGGAGCGGCGCCCTCGATGTCCTGCCCCGGGGCGAGGATCCCGTGGGCGCGGTAGGCCGCACCCCAGTTGCTGATGTCGAGCGGCCGGCCGTCGGCCGCGGCGGCGCCGACGGCCAGGACGGAGGGGACGGCGGCCGGTACCTGGACGGTGTCGGCCCCGTCGTTCCCGGCGGCGGACACGACGAGGACACCGCGGTCCTCGCACAGCCGCAGGGCGCGGTCGAGGATGGGGTCCGCAGACCCGTCCGCGGCCTGTTCGCCGCCGCTGATGTTGATGACGTGCGCTCCCGCCTCGACGGCCTGTTCGATGGCGCGGGCCAGGTCGAGCTGGGGCACCCGGCCGTCGCCGCCGTCGCGGAAGACCGGCAGGATCAGTCCGCGGCAGCGCGGGGCGAGCCCCGTGACGGATGTGCCGGGGGTGCCGAAGACCAGGCTGGCGACGTGCGTGCCGTGCCGGGACATCGGCCCCTGCCCCGCGGGTTCCTGTACCAGCGTCGGCAGTCGGGTGAGTTCGGCGCCCGCGAAGCAGGGGTGGGACAGGTCGACCGGCCCGTCGAGCAGGGCCACGCAGACGCGTGGATCCCCGAACGGCTGGTCGTGCCGTGCGCCGAGGTCCCCGAGAATCGCCCGAGCCTTCATTCCCGACCTGCTTTCCGTGCCCGTGGGCACCGGCGGCTGCGGAAGAACGTCTTGCTCCGACTCTCCGGGGGCCTCGTCGGCGCTCCGTCACCCGGAATGTGCAAGCGGCGTCCCCGGAGCGTTTCCGGACCATTTCCGGGGCGTGCCCTGAGACGTCTGCCCACCGGTCAGGCCGGTGGATCCGCAGGACCCGCGGCTCGCGGATCGTGTCGGGAAAGCGCGGCCGGGGCCGAAAACAGGGGCGAAGTCAGGGGGGATGACGGCGGGATGCGCGGATGCGTGATGCACCGGCCGGTTGCACAGTGAGGGATGTGTCATCGAACGGCGTATACCTCGAACTGCTCGGTGCTTTCGAGCTCTCGTACGCCGGATGCCGTATTCCCCTCCCTTCGGGAGCTCAGCGCCTGTTGGCGCTTCTCGCCGTGCATACGGCCGGCGTGTACCGGGGTGCGGCAGCCGAGCGGCTGTGGCCCGACTGCAGCCCGAGCCGGGCTTCGGCGAACCTCCGGACCGCGCTGTGTCACGGGCGGCGCGCGGGGCCCCTGACGACGGTGGAGTGCGTGGACCGCCGCCTGCGGCTCGCGCCCCTGGTCGACGTGGACCTGCACCAGGTGCGGTGCCTGGCGCAGGACGCGGTCGGCGACGGCCCGCCGCCCGCCGACCCCGAGGGCCTCACGGCCAGACTCGGGGAGGAACTGCTGCCCCGCTGGCCGGACGAGTGGCTCGTACCGGAGCGTGAGCGCTGGGACCAGGTGCGCCTGCACGCGCTGGAGGGCCTGGCCCAGCGGCTCCAGCGGGAAGGGGAGTACCTCGCGGCCCTCCAGACCGCGCTGACCGCCGCCCAGATCGATCCGATACGGGAGACGGCGCAGCGCATCCTCATCGAGATCCTCCTGGCCGAGGGCAACAGGGCCTGCGCGGTGAAGCGTTACCAGGAGTACCGGCGGCTGCTGCGCAGCGAGTTGGCGGTCGAGCCGTCCCCGCTCATGAAACGGCTCGTGCAGGACGCGATGTCCGCGTAGGGGCGCCGGGGGATCGCGCACCGTCCCTGGTCGGCGTGTTCCCCGGTCCGTGCCCGAAGTCGCCACGCGAGACGGGGATTTGTGGGGCGGGTGGCGGAGCCGTCAGGTGCGCTCTCCGGCGAGCGTCCCGTCCGGGCTGTACGCGGTGAACACCGGTGAGCCGTCGTCGGGGGCCGCGTCGCCGCCGGTGATCCACAGATGGGGCGAGGTGCCGGCGGGGTGCCAGAGCGCGCTGTAGCCGTCGGGGCCGGTGATCCGGGCGCCGGACTCGACGGCCCAGGCGTCCTTCCCGCCCTTCCACAACTGGAGGGAGGCCGGGCGGCCGAAGGCGGCCGGCACGTCGATCACGTAGGTGGTCCGGGTGTCGGCTTCGAAGTCGTTCTGCCCGTCGGTGTCCAGGACCGTCCAGGCCGACGTGCGCCCGGCCTCGTCGGTCAGGCGCCCCTGGACGTCGCTGTCCGTGCCCGCCCCATCGGCGTCCGCCGTCTCCAGGGTCACCCGGTACGCGGCCGGGCCGTTCGACGGCTCCGGGGCGGTCGCGGCCGGAGAGTGCGAGGCGGGCGCGGCTGGACCTGTCGGCAGTTCGCTCGCGGCGGGTTGCGCCGGGTCCGCGGTCATCGTGCCGATCGCGATCCCGCCCGTCGTGCAGGCCGCCAGAGCGGCGGCTGCCCACACGACCTTCGCGGTCTTCGACGCGCGGCGGGTGTGCCCCTCAGGCGGGACGGTGTTCGCGCGCGGTGCGTACGCGTCCCCGTCGATCCCGGGCAAGGGCCGGGTCGAGGTGATGTCCGAGTCCGGGCCCGGGGCTCTCCACCGTCCCGTAGCCGTCGGCGGCGGGAGTACTTCCGTCGCGTCCGGATCCCACGCCGGGCGCCGATCCCCTCCCGCCGGGTTGTTCCACGTCACCGCCGTCACTCCCCGCTGCTCACGCTTTCAGGCCGCCGGGCACCCTAGACCACCGTCATCCCGACATGATCTTGCTGACCAGTACGCGGACACAGGCAAACACCATCAGCGGGCGGTGTTCTTCAGCGGTACGGGCGTGCCGGCGTCGTCGGGCTGCTTTGTCGGGCTCTTGGTCACGACGTGGCTGCCGGAGGCGCGCCCGCCGAGGCGCAGCGCCAGGGCCGTCGCGCCGAGGGCCGCTGCCGTCATCGCCGCGCCCGCCCAGGCCGGGGAGGCGAAGCCGAGGTCGGCGTCGATGACGGTGCCGCCGAGCCAGGGGCCGCCGGTGTTGCCGAGGTTGAACGCCGCGGTGGTCGTGGCGCCGGCGAGGGTGGGGGCGGCGCCGGCGACGTTGAACATGCGGGCGTTGAGGGCCGGGGCCGTGTAGAAGGCGGAGACGCCGAGGAGGAACGTCAGGACGATCGTGGCGACCGGGCTCGACGCGAGGAACGCCAGCGCGATCAGGAAGACGGTCGAGGCGGTGATGCCGGTGAGCAGGACGCCGAAGAGGTGGGCGTCGGCCACCCGGCCGCCGATCGCCGTACCGATGACGGCGCCGATCCCGAAGAGCGCGAGGACGCCGGAGACCCAGCTCTCGTCGACGCCGGAGACGTCCGTGAGGAGCGGGGACAGGTAGGAGAAGGCGCAGAAGACGCCGCCGGCGGCGAGCGCGACGATCGCGATCTGGAGCAGGACCTGACGGTCGCCGTAGATGGCGAGTTCGCGCTTGAGGCGCGGCTTCGTCTCGGGGAGCGGGATGTGGGGGATGCGGGTGAGGACGCCGACGAGGGCGATCGCGGAGGCGGCGGCGACCGCCCAGAACGCGGAACGCCAGCCGAGGTGCTCGCCGAGGAAGGCGCCGGCGGGGACGCCCAGGACGTTGGCGATGGACAGGCCGCCGATCATGACCGCCATGGCGCGGGCGCGCGAGCCCACCGGGACCATGGCGATGGCGACGGCCGCGCCGACCGCCCAGAACCCGGCGCAGGCGAGCGCGCTCACGATGCGCGAGGCGAAGAGGACGGCGTAGTTCGGGGCGAGGGCGCCCGCTATCTGGCCGAGGCCGAAGACGGTGATGAGGGTGACGAGGGTCGTCTTGCGGGGGAGCCGGAGGGTGGCGACGGCGAGCAGCGGCGCGCCGACGACCATGCCGATCGCGAAGGCGGAGATGAGGAGTCCGGCGCGGGGGATGGAGACGTTCATGTCCTCCGCGATGGCCGGGAGGAGTCCCGAGAGCATGAACTCGCTCGTGCCGAGCGCGAAGACGGAGAGGCCGAGGATGTAGACGGCCAGGGGCATCCGGCTGGGGGCGGGGCCGGAGGTGGGGCCGGGGGTGGGGCCGGGGGTGGCGGTGGCGTCTTCGGCGGAGAGGGAGGGCATGACATGCGTAAACCTGGATTTTGTGCCTGACATTCCGTGTGCGGGGAATGTCTTGCGATGCGAGACGCGTTCCTCTCGCCCCACTCCCTTACGGCCGGTAACAACATGATCAACTAGGCGTCGCTTTGGCCTCTTTCCCGCTCCTGTGAGGCTTTGGTGAAGATTATTTGATCTTCTCTTGGAGGTGCTGCGCGTGACATCGTCGCGGAGCAAGCGGTAGCGCCGGTTCGTGGGGGGCGAGCGTGCCGGCGGCCGTTTTCGGGGGAGTGTGCCCCGGGGAGGCTGACCGCTGCTCTGTCATGCCCATGTTCAATTTGAGGTGCTGCCGGACGATCGCGAGATTGCAAGGCGGGACATGTCATTGCTCAGAGACGCCGGCAGACGCCGGCGTCGCCTACGGTCGGCCCTGACCAGGGCCACCAGTTCGACAGCCCTGATGACGGTGTCCGCCGTCCTCGTGGGAATGATCTCGGCGTCCCCGGTCGCCGCCGAGGTGCCGACGCCCGAGGTGGACGACGGCCTCTACCGCAACAGCATCGGCAGTGACCGGCGCCTCGACCGCTGCATCGCCGCGGTGGCGCTGCACGTCGGCGGCCCGCAGGTGAAGGTCAAGGCCATCGAGGGCCTGACCGGCGCGGAGGAACAGCTCGGCGGGATCGTCCGGGCTCCCGAATGGTGGAACCCCAGCCCGCTGAACCTGGCGTCCAAGGCCGACCAGGAGGCCGCCGGCGTCTACTCCGACATGTCCTGGGCCCGCCAGGACGCCCTGACCGCCGCGAACCACCCGTACGCCAGCTCCGTGGCCTCCGACGCCGGACTGACCTGGCACGCGCCGAAGTTCGGCGAGGACCTCCGGCACTTCACCGTCGTCACGCAGAAGGAACTCGCCTGGCGCATCGGCGAGGCCGACATCAGCCGGCCCAGCGCCGAGGCGATGGAACGCGCGAAGGCCGTCGCCGCGGAGAACAACGGCAAGGACCAGCTGCACGACTGGGCAGCGGACTCCATGCTCAGGTTCAGCAACGTCGGCAACTCCGCCAACACCTCCAGCGACATCGCGGCCTACCTGAAGCGCGGCGGCTTCCCGGCCGTGGCGCCCGTCAAGGGCACGCCCGAGTACCGCGTCGAGGTCGAGGATCTCAAGCAGGCCTGGGCCGGCTGCGACTACCAGAACCCGTGGGACCCGTCCCGCAAGCTCAACGAGCCCCTCATGACCGCGATGGTCGAGTGGGAGCTCGAGTACGCGGGCCAGGCCCCCCAGCGCGCCACCATCATGCGCGCGGAGGCCGACGCCTCGCTGGCGGCCCGTGAGGCCACCGACGACCTGATCGAGGCCATCGGCCAGGCGTGGCTCGCCGACCAGGTCCTGAAGTGGAGCAAGTACTGGCGCGACACCATCGCCAAGTGGCCCGGCTACTACAGCGACCAGCCCGACCAGGCCAGGCTCGACAAGGCCGACGCGGACCTCGCCATGTACCGCGCCAACATCGCGGCCCTCGTCACCTCGGCCAAGGCACAGGCGGCCAAGGCCGCCACCGCCGCCCAGACGGCGACGACCGCACAGCAGGCAGCGTGGGCCGTCGCCGACACGTCCCACGTCCCGCGCGGTCGGGGTCTGATGTTCGCGCAGCAGTCCGTGCAGGTGGCCCGTGCCTCCGCCGCTGCCGCCGCCGCCGCGACGAAGGCGACCGAGACCACGCTCGCCTCCGCGAACGCCACCGTCGCCACCAGCGAGGCGCTGCTGGCGAAGGCGCAGACCGAGTCGCACGCGATCGACGCCGAGTTCCGTCGCGTCGCCGCGGAGGAGGCCGCCGCTCAGGCGAAGGCCGCCGCCGACAGCGCCGAGGCGAACGCCACGGCCGCCACGCAGAGCGCGAACACGGCGAAGGCCGCGCGGACGACGGCCGAGCAGAAGCGGGACAAGGCCAAGACCGCTGCCGAGACCGCCGCTTCCGAGCGGGCGAAGGCGCAGGCCGAGCAGGCCACCGCCACCGCCTCCCGCGCCAAGGCCGCCACCGAGCGCGCCAAGGCCAAGGAGGCCGAGGAGCGCGCCGCCACGCAGCAGACCGCCGCCACGAGCGCGGGTACGGCTGCGGGCACGGCGACCGCCGATGCGACGGCGAAGCGGAAGCTCGCCGGCGAGAAGGCGAAGGCCGCGCAGACCGCGCGCGAGAAGGCGGTCGCCGCACTCCAGGCGAAGCAGGCCACCGCGGCCCGCGCCGCCGCCCTTGAGGCCGCCGCGACCGCTGCCGAGGGCAGCGCCGCCGCCACCGAGACGCGAGCCGCGGCGACCGCCGCCCGTACGGCCGCGAACCAGGCCGTGCAGGCCGCGACGGCCGCGCAGACCGCCGCGGACCAGGCGACCACGGCCGCCGTCGCCGCGCGGACCGCCGCGACCACGGCGGAGGGCGCCGCCGAGCGCGCCCAGGCCAGTGCCGACACGGCCTGGTCCGCCTTCTACGTCTCCCAGGGCGAGGCGTCCACGGCGCACGTCGCCGCGGCCACCGCGCTCGACGCGTCGCAGGACGCGGCGATCCGCGCGGACAACGCCGCGACGGCCTCGGAGAACGCGACCGAGCTGGCCAAGAAGGCCCAGCTGGAGTCGGTCGCCGCCGGAACCAGTGCCGCCGAGGCCGTGACGTCGGCCGCGACCGTGGTCGGCCGTGCGTACGCGGCCGGTCAGGCCGCCCTGGCCGCTCGCGACAGCGCGAAGGCGGCGATCAACGCCGCCGACACCGCCGTCTCGGTCGGTACTCCGTACCAGGAGAAGGACAGTTCGGCCGCGTTCGCGGTGCTGTCCGGCCAGTCGTCGAAGACGCTCGCCGAGCAGCAGGCCGCCGCCGCCGAGGCCAAGGCCGTCGCAGCGGCCGCTGCCGCGGAGTCCGCGCAGCTGACCGCCGACCAGGCGACGGGTGACGCGAAGCTCGCGGCCGAGGCCGCCGCTCGCGCGGCGAGCGATTCGTCGCGTGCGGTCGAGGCCGTGACCCGCGCCCAGACGGCAGCGGGACAGGCCTCCGACGCCCAGAAGGGCGCGAAGGACGCGTCCGACGCCGCCGCCGGTCACGCCGAACAGGCCGGGACCGACGCGCTCAGCGCCCGTACCACCGCCGGTGCCGTGAGCGGCATCGCCGCCGAGGCCGACCGCGAGGCGACCGACGCCGAGCGGCACGCCGCCGAGGCGAACGAGAAGGCCGGCCGGTCCGCCGAGGCCGCCGCCGAAGCCGCGCGCAAGGCGGCCGACTCGGAGAAGGACGCCAAGGACGCCGAGGACAAGGCGTCCGACGCGGAGGGCGACAGCTCCGCCGCCGAAGAGGCCGCCAAGAAGATCGAGCAGGAGCAGCGCGAGAAGAACGAGGCCGCGCACCAGGAGGCCCTGGAGGAGGGCACCACGCCCATCAAGGGCGGTGCTGCCAACTGGCCCGCGCTCGGTGAGCGCGAGGAGCAGATCCTCCTCGACGCGTGTGGTCAGACCTGTGTCGACGACTACCGGAAGGGCCTCGCGGCCGTCTCCGTGAACGTCGTCGAGTGGGCGACCGCGAACGGCGGGCAGATCCTCTTCGAGCAGCTCGACGCCGCCAAGGTGAAGGACTGCCTGGCCTCGCGGGACGTCGACGACTGCCTCTGGGCGCTCGTGGACATCCCCTCGTCGTCCGTGATCGTGGGTCGTATCCCCGCGCTCGCCGTGGCGATCGAGAAGGTCTCCGACGGCATGCGGACGATCTTCAACGCCGCCGACGACGCCCTGCGCCGGCTCAACGAGCTGACGTCCGTCATCAGTGTCGTCCGCTCCACCCCGCGCAAGGAGCGCTGCCTCGCCGGTGTCGCCCTGCACGCGGGCGGCGCCAAGACGAAGGCCGTCGCCATCCAGGGCCTGACCGGGACCAACGCGCAGCTGCACGAGGTCATCGGCGACTCCATCTGGCTCCAGTTCATGCCCCTGGGGGAAGCCAACTCCCAGGACAAGAAGGCCGCGTACGAGTACGTGGACGCCATCGCGGCCCGCAAGGCCGTCCTCGAGGACGCCAACCGGCCGTACGCGATGAGCTCGTTCAGTGACGACATCACGCTGCACGCGCCGCAGTTCGGCGCCGAGATCACGGCGTTCACGCACGCTTCGCTGCCGAAGCTGTCCGCGCGGGTCGGCTACGACGGGCACACCAACCCCAGCGCCGAATCCGTCGCCCAGGCCAAGGCCGTCGCCGAGCAGAACCGTGGCAAGGACGACTGGCACGACTTCGCGGCGGGCTTCATGCTGCGCAACGCCGGCGCGCCCGGCGAGCTGTTCTCCGGCAGCACCACGTCCGCCGACATCGCGACCTACCTGCGGCACGGCGGCTTCCCCGCCAAGAAGGTCACCGAGGGGACCGCGGCGTTCCGCGTCGAGGTCGAGAACCTCAAGCAGTCCTGGGCCACGTGCAACCACGGCGACCCCGTGGACCCGCGCAACGCCCTGAGCGACGTCGTCTCCCGGGCCTCGGCCGAGTGGGAGTCGGAGTACGCCGGTCAGAACACGCAGCGCGGGATCGTCATGCGGGCGGAGGCCGACGCCGCCGCGGCGACGAAGGCCGCCACCGACCACATGATCGAGGCGATCGGTCAGGCGTGGCTCGCCGACCAGATCCTGCTCTGGCAGAAGTACTGGCACGACCAGCTCGCACGCGACCCGAACCACCTCTTCAAGCCGAAGCAGGCGCTGTTCGACCAGGCCAAGTCGGACCTCACCAAGGCCCGCGGCAAGGTCCAGGCGCTGGTCACCAAGGCCCAGGCCCAGGCCGCTCTGGCCACCGCGGCTTCCCAGCGCGCGGTGACCGCCCAGCAGGACGCCTGGGCGATCGCGGACGCCTCCGGGGTGCCGCGCGGCCGTGGCCTGATGTACGCCCAGCAGTCGGTCCAGGTCGCGCGCGCTTCCGGCGCCGCAGCCACGGCCGCCGCGAAGGCGACGGAGACGGCGCTGAACGCGGCGAACGCCACGGTCTCGACGTCCCAGACGCTGCTTGCCCTGGCGAAGACCCAGGCGCACGCGGTGAACACCGAGTTCCGCCGTATCGCCGCGCAGGAGGCCGCCGCCCAGGCGAAGGCCGCCGCGGACAGCGCCGACGAGCAGGCGGCCGAGGCCGAAGCGAACCTGAAGATCGCGCAGGAGGCCAAGGCCACCGCGGAGAAGGAGGAGCAGGAGGCGAAGCAGGCGGCCGCCACGGCGCAGGCCAAGCGCGCCGAGGCGGAGCTGGAGCGCGCCAACGCGGCGGCCCACCGGGCCACCGCGGAGCACGAGCGGGACAAGGCCAGTGCGGCCGAGGCCCGTGCTCAGGAGGAGAAGGGCAAGGCCGCCTCCGCCCGCTCCGACGCGACGACCGCCGCCGACGGGGCCGCGCTCAAGCGGGCCGACGCGGAGGCGTCGGAGGAGCAGGCCAGGCTGGCCCGTGACCGCGCCGTCGAGGCGGAGCGCACCAAGAGGGCGGCGGACTCCCGGGCCGCGGCCCTCGAATCCGCGGCTGCCGCCGCCGAGGGCACCGAAGCCGCCACCGAGACGCGGCAGTTGGCGACCGAGGCGCGTGCCGCCGCCACCGCGGCGACCACCGCGGCGACCAACGCCCGTGCGGCGGCGAACGAGGCGACGACCGCAGCGGTCAACTCCCGTGCGGCCGCGACCCGGGCCAAGGGTGCCGCGGACCGCTCCAAGGCGGCCGCGGACGGCGCCTGGGCCGCGTACGCGACCGCGATGGGATCGGCGGCTGCCGCCCACGCGGCCGCTGCCACGGCGATCGACGCCTCCGAGGCGGCCGCGCAGAACGCGCGGAACGCCGAGGCGGACTCGCGGAAGGCGTCGGCCGCTGCGGCCGTCGCGAAGCAGGAGGCGGCGGCCGCGCACACCGAGGCGGTCCTGACCGCCGAGTGGGCGGCGAAGACGGCCGGTCACGCGTATGCCGTCGCCCAGGCGGCGAGCGCGGCGCGGGACACCGCGACCCAGGCCGTCAAGCCGGCGAAGGAAGCCATCGCGATCGGCTCTCCGTACCAGGAGACCGACGCGTCGGCGGGCTTCGCGGTCCTCACCGGCCAGAGCGCGCTGACCCTCTCGGAGCAGCAGGCGAAGGCCGCCGAGGCGAAGGCCGTGCAGGCGGCCGCGTACGCGGCGGAGGCCCAGCGCCTCGCCGACCAGGCGGCGGCCGACGACAAGCTGGCCGCCCAGGCGGCAGCGGCGGCGGCCAAGGACGCGGAGCGCGCCGCGAAGGCCGTGAAGCGCGCCCAGGCCGCGGCGGTGGAGGCGGAGAAGGCGGCCAAGGCCGCTCAGGCCGCCGCCAAGCGCGCCGACGGATACGCCCTCCAGGCGGGTTCGGACGCCATGGCCGCGACGTCCGCCGCGAACGCGGCGATGGGCGACGCGGTCGCGGCCGACAGCGCTGCCACGGAGGCGGAGAAGGACGCCGCGAGCGCCCGTGCGGCGGCGACCTCGGCGGAGAACGACGCCGCCGCCGCCCGTTCCTCGGCCACCCAGGCCGAGAGCGACGCGGACGCGGCCGAGACCGCCGCCGAGAACGCGCACGCGCTCGCGACGGAGGCCGACGAGGCCGCCAAGCGGGCGGAGGAGGAGGAGCGCAAGCGCCTCCTGGAGCAGCGGACCGACCACGTCGAGGATGGTTCCCTGGTCACCGGGCAGGGGCTCACGCCGGAACTCGAATCGCTGCTCATGCAGATGTGCGGCCAGCAGTGCGTCGACGACTACAAGGCGGCCAGGGACCTGGCCGGCGGGGACATCGTCGAGTGGGTCAAGGCCAACGGCGGCGCGATCCTGCTTGAGCTGTTCGGTCTCGCCAACATCAAGGAGTGCCTGTCCACCTGGGACTTCGAGGCCTGCGTCTGGGCGCTCGTGGACGTGGCGGGGTTCCTCGTCCCGGTCCTGAAGATCCCCGCGGTGGCGAAGGCCCTCTACCGGATCGGCATGGCGCTCGACAAGTTCTTCGACGCGTCGAAGCTCGCCAAGAAGCTGATGGAGAAGTACAAGGGCCTCCTGGACAAGGTCAGGAAGTCTCCGGTCTGCCTGATCCCGCCGAAGTCCGGGGCGACCAGCACGGCGTCGTACGGCAGCGGTTCGTTCAGCACCGCTCTGTACCGCACCCCGTCGTCCGGCAAGGCGTCGTTCAGCTCCATCGCCTCCAACAGCGACGACTTCGGCTGGCCTTCGGACTGGGAGAGCACCCCCGCCCCCGTCGACCCCGAGGACTTCTGGAAGGACTACAAGGACCCGGACGAGGAGGAGGTGGACCTCGGCGGCTGGAAGTCGATGCCGGGCCTGTGCAAGCCGGTGAAGATGACCAATTGGTTCGTCGATAAGATCAAGGACGGCCACTTCGAGGGTGGTGTGAACTACCTCCCGGAGAAGGGCGTCTGGGACAACAACATCACCGGTCCTCAGCTCTTGCAGATCTTCATGATGGCGGAGACCAAGTGCGACGGCCGCTGGGAGTTTTCGAAGACGAATGTGAACAACCGTATCTGCGAATTCGAACCCGAACTCGGGATCATCGGAAAGAAGAAGAAGGACGGACAGATGACGACTCGCGTCGCGGTGGTCGTGTCCATCTACGGAGTCCCGAGCTCCTTGTACCCGGTGTAGTCGGACCAGGCAGGAGGTTGTGAGAGATGGGCCTTGGGGTTCGTGTTCTCGACGGAGGAAAAGGAATCCAGTCGGAGTTCGAGGACGACGACGAGGAGAGCCTGCTCCAATTCGTCATCGAGGCGCCGGATACCGCCGTGCGCTGGGGAGTGAGCGGGCACGACGAGACGCTCTTCAACTGCAAGCAGGCGTATCAACTGCTTCGTGAGATCGCGGAGATCCCCGTGGAGCGCCGGACCCCGGTCCTTCGGCTCCTGAGGGACGGCACCTTGTGGGTCTACCGGAACAACGGATACCTGCAGTTCCTCGGTGACTGATCCCTCGCACTGACCCGTCGTACGAGAACGCCCGGCCGGGACCCACCCGGCCGGGCGTTCGCGCGTCCGGCTCCAGCCGTCAGCCCTTCGCGCTCGCGATCCGCTCCAGCTGGGCCGTGATCACCGGCTCCGGGATCGCGGCCTTCTTCTGGTCCAGCATGTTCACGCCGTAGAACGCCGCGATCACGCCCCCGCTGCGCACCACCGTGTACGTCATCGGCACCTTCTGCTTGGCGATGTCGCCGGTGATCCGGTAGCCCACGGCCTCGTCGCCGAGCTTCGGTGCCGGGAGGTTCTCGACCTTGCCGTAGGTGAGGCCCAGGGTCTTGAAGCCCTTGGGGCACTCGGTGACGGCCGTGCGGAGTTCCTTCATGACCCGGGTGGCGTTGTCCTCGGAGTGCGAGGCGAGCCACATGGAGCCGACGGTCGCGTTGGCGGCCTCGCCGGGCTGGAGGGAGCGGTGCACCGTGCTCACGGCGGGGATGTGCGTGAAACCGCCGATGAGGCTGGCGAGCGGCTGGCAGGCCTTCTTGTCGGCCTCCATGCCGCGGCCGGCCTCGACCTCCGCCTTGGCGATCTTCTCGGCGTCGAAGTTCGCGGTCTTTCCCGTGATGGCGACCTTTTCGAGGGACTTTCCGTCGAACGCCCCCAGGCGCTTCGCCTCGGCGGCCTCTTTCTCCTCGGGGCTCTGCTTGCTTTTCGCGCCGGAGCTCGCGCTCGCCTTCGGCTTCTTGGCGTCGGAATCCGAGGATTCACCGCTGCATGCGGATATCGCAAGGAGGGCCGGTATGACGGCGGCAATCGGAAGGGCCCTGCGCAGTTTCATGGTCTTTCCTGGCATCTCTCGCTGGCGAAGAACAAACAAAATGATCTTACCGGCGGTAGGCGGGTGCTCCCATTACGTTTTGGCGTCGGCTCGGCCCGCGCTCACTCTGTTTCGGGCATGTCCGTCAATTCCTTGAGCTCCTTTTCCATGTTGTCCCGCGCCTTCTCCTCCCACACCGCCGCCCCGTACGGCGTGTGGAAGAGGCGCGGGAGCGAGAGGAGCTGGCGGAGGACGGTCGCACGGCCCGTCCGGAAGGCGTCCTCGGGGACGAAGGCGTACTCCTCGCGGACCGCCGCCGCATACCCCCTGTAGGTATCCGGATCGGTGGCCAGGATCGCGAGGTCCGCGTCGCAGAGGGTCTCGCCGTTCAGGTCGCCCGCGGCCGGGTCGTGGGAGACCGTCAGGCGGACCAGCCGGGCCACCTCCCGTACCTCATGCTCCGTCAGGCCCGCTTCTCTCAGGGCGCGTTCGGCCAGCAGGGCCGAGCGTTCCTCGTTCTCGGAGCGGTCCGGACGGTAGACCGCGTCGTGGAACCAGGCGGCCAGGCGGACGAGTTCCAGCTCGCCGCCCTCCGCGCCCTGGTCAGAGAGTTCGTCGATGCGGTCCAGGACCGCCCGCAGGTGGTCGACCGTGTGATAGCGGCGCTGCGGCTCGGCCCAGCGGGAGAGCAGGTTCCGGCCGTACGGGGCGGGGTCCGGGCCCTCGTGGCCGGCGCGGGCGGCGCGCAGGGTGGCGTTCCAGCGCTGGAGCAGCTCGGGGTGTTCCTCGGCGGTCATGGGGGCATTCTGCCCGGCGTACGGCCCGGAAGGCCTGCTTCCCCTGTGTCGCGCTCCGCGCCGGAAGGGGTGATTCCCTGATGCTCTAGCCGCGCCCTCACCTCACCCTTACATACCCCCCATGGGTATGCTACGGTGCTCCGCGAAGGTACCCCCCTGGGGTATGCAGCAGCGAGTGAAGGGTCAGGGCAATGTCAACCGTCAATCCCCGGCGCTGGTGGGCACTTGTCGTGCTCGCCGCCGCTCAGTTCATGGTCATCATGGACACCTCGATCATCGGGGTCGCACTCCCCGAGATGCAGAAGGACCTGGGCTTCACGCAGGGCGAGCTCCAGTGGGTCTTCAACGCCTACGTCATCGTCTTCGGCGGCCTGCTGCTCCTCGGCGGACGCCTCTCCGACCTCGTCGGGGCCCGCAAGATCTTCGTCACCGGCTGGGCGATCATGATCGTCGGCTCGATCCTCGCCGCCGCCGCGCAGACCGCCTGGGTGGAGATCGCCGGCCGCGCCGTCCAGGGCGTCGGCGGCGCGCTCATCGCGCCCGCCGCGATGACCCTGCTGATGATGCTCTTCATGCACGACCCGAAGGAGCTCGGCAAGGCCATGGCGCTCTACGGCGCCGCGGCTCCCGCCGGCGGTACCGCGGGCGTCTTCCTCGGCGGTGTCTTCACCGAGTGGGCCGCCTGGCAGTGGGTCTTCATCATCTACATCCCGATCGGCCTCGCGACCCTCGCCGCGACCAAGCTCCTCCCGGACGTCGAGTCCCGCCGCGGCTCCGTCGACGTCCTTGGCGCCGTCGCCGTCACCGCCGGTCTCGCACTCGCCGTCTTCGCCGTCGTCCGCGCCCCCGAGGTCGGCTGGGGCGCCACCGCCACCGTCCTCGAACTGGTCGGTGCCGCAGCCCTGTTGATCCTCTTCTTCGTGATCCAGAAGAGCATCCGCGAGCCGCTCATGCCGCTCAGCGTCTGGCGGGTCCCGCGCCTCGGCTCGGCCAACCTCGCGATGACGCTGCTCGGTGCCGCCTGGATCCCGATGTGGTACTTCCTCAACCTGTACCTCCAGCAGGTCCTGGGCTACGGCGCCTTCGCCTCCGGTGCCGCGTTGCTCCCGATGACCGTGCTCCTCATGATCTTCATGACGGCCATCACCTCCCGGCTCATGATGAAGTTCGGGGCCAAGCCGCTCATCGGCATCGGTCTGCTCGTCCTCGCGGCCGGTCTGGTCTGGCTCGCGGCCGTCCCGCCGACCGGCACCTTCCTCATCGACGTCCTGCCGGCCTCGCTCGTCGCCGCGCTCGGCATGTCCCTCGCCTACATCCCGGCGATGATCGCCGCGATGTCCGGCGCCCCGCAGGAGCAGGCCGGTCTCGCCTCCGGCATCGTCAACACCACCTACAACGTCGGCTCCGCGCTCGGTCTCGCCGCGCTGACCGCCGTCGCCATGTCCCAGGGCGCCGACCAGCTCGGCAACCTGCCCGCCCTCACCGACGGGTTCTCGGCCGCCTTCATCGGCGCCGCGATCATCGCCGCCGTCGGCGGTGTGATCACCCTCCTCGTCATGAAGAGCGACAAGGCCGTGGCCGCCGAGGCCGCCGCCCCCGCCGCGCAGGGCGAGAAGGTCTCCGCCTGACCGGCCCGACACGCACGCACGCACGCACCCAGGGGCCGCCCGATGTCCGTCACCGGACGTCGGGCGGCCCCTTTCCCGTATCAGGAATGGCAGGAAAGGAACGCCATGGAACTGAACACCCGAGCCGTGCACGTCTTCAACGAGCCTTTCCCGACCGGCAGTCGGCCGCTCTCCGTGCCCCTCGTCCAGTCCTCCGCCTTCGCCTTCGACTCCGCAGCCGAGCTCGCCGACGCGATGGCAGGCCCCGACGGCCGGTACGTCTACAGCCGCCGCGGCAACCCGACCGTACGGGCCCTGGAACAGACCCTCGCCGGCCTGGAGGGCGGCGCCGGGGCCATCGCCTTCGCGTCCGGGATGGGCGCCCTCAGCGGCGTCCTGCTCGCCCTCCTGCGGCCCGGCGACCGGGTGGTGGCCCAGCGCTGCCTGTACGGGGGCACCCACGCCGTCCTGTCCGACCTGGCCGAGCGGTACGGGATCGAGGTCGTCCGGATCTCCGGCGACGACCCCGCCGAGCTGGAGGCGGCGGCCGTCCACCCCGCCACCCGGCTCCTCGTCCTGGAGACCATCGCCAACCCCACCGGCCAGGTCCCCGACCTGCCGGGGCTGCTCGCCGCCGCCCGCGCGGCGGGCGTGACGAGCCTCGTCGACAACTCGCTCGCCTCGCCCGTGCTGTGCCGCCCCCTGGAGCTCGGCGCCGACATCGTCGTCCACTCGACGACCAAGTACCTCTCCGGGCACTCCGACGTCCTCGGCGGCGCCGCCGTCTTCGCCGACGACGAGCTGCGCCACCGCGTGTGGCCGCGGACCGTCGAACTCGGCGCCTGCGCGGACCCGTTCGCGGCCTGGCTGACCCTGCGCGGGATACCCACCCTGCCGCTGCGGATGCGCGAGCACTGCGCCAACGCCGTGTCGCTCGCCGCGGCGCTCTCCGAACGGTCCGAGGCCCGCGGCGACGTCACGGCCGTGCACTACCCGTGGCTCGCGGACCACCCCTCGCACGAGAACGCCCGCAAGGCCCTCTCGGGCGGCGGCGGGCTGCTCTCCTTCGAGCTGGCCGGCGGCCGGGAGGCGGGCCGGGCCTTCGTCGAGCGCGTACGGGTGGCGAAACTCGCGCTCTCCCTCGGTGGCGTGGAGACCCTCGTGACGCACCCCGCCTCCACCTCCCACCGCGAGCTGGACGCTGCCGCGCTGGCCGCCGCGGGGATCGGCGAGGGCCTGGTGCGGATGTCCGTCGGCATCGAGGACGTCGAGGACCTGTGGTCCGACGTCGAACAGGCCCTCGCCTGAACGGATTCCGGCCTTCTTTTGGGTTGACAAAATAAACGAACGATTCGTAGATTGGATGTCGCCAGGGAAAGACCACTCCTAGGTCAAGGGGGGCGCGTGATGCGCTACTTCGAGGACTTCCGGCCCGGCGACGTCCACGAGCTGGGCGCCGTCACCGTCACGGCGGAGGAGGTGCTGGAGTTCGGCAGGCGCTTCGACCCGCAGCCCTTCCACACGGACCCCGAGCTCGCGGAACGTTCGCAGTTCGGCGGCCTGATCGCGAGCGGCTTCCACACGCAGTCGATGTTCATGCGGCGGTACGTGGACGGCCTGCTCGCCTACAGCGCCTGTATGGGCTCGCCCGGCATCGACGAGGTCCGCTACCTGCGGCCCGTCCGCCCGGGCGACGTCCTCACCGCGCGCGTAGAGATCCTCGGCTCCACCCCGTCGCCGTTCAACCGCACCACCGGCACCGTCAAACCGCGGTGCACCCTGGTGGCCGCCGACGGGACGGCCGTGTTCAGCATGATCCTGCACAGCATCTTCCGCCGGCGCCCCGCCGACTCCGAGGCCGACCATCTGTCGTCGATGCCCGCGGCCGAGGACCCCGTCGCCTGTGGGCGACCGGCGGCGAAGAGCGCTGTCCCGGCCATGAGCGCCTGACGGACCGTCCTCCGCCAGGCCGCCTGAACGCGGCCGTCCGCACCACTCACGCACCACTCACGCACCACTCTCCGGCTCTTCCGCCATTCCTTCGCCATTCCTTCCCACCACCCTGTTCGCCAGTGAAGGGGGACCTCCTGTGGAGGCCGTATCCCGCACCGCCCAGTGGACCGCCGCCGCGCGCGCCCTGGAGACCGAGCGCGAGGACCGGCTGTTCGCCGATCCCTACGCGCGGACCGTCGCCGACCAGATCGGCTTCGAGCTCCTCGACCGCTACGACGGGGGCGGCATCGTGCCGTTCCTCGCCATCCGCACCACCTACCTCGACCGGGCCGTCGTCAAGGCGGTGGAGGAGCGGGGCATCCGCCAGGTCGTCTTCCTCGCCGCCGGCATGGACACCCGCTTCTTCCGGCTGCCCTGGCCCGACGGCGTCACCGTCTACGAGCTCGACCGCCCCGCGCTCCTCGCCGCCAAGGCCGAGATGCTGGCGGACGAACCGCAGCCCGCCGGCCGCACCCGGATCACCGTCCCGGTCGACCTCACCCAGGACTGGACCGGCCCCCTGAAGGAAGCCGGCTGGAAGAGCGAGGAGCCCGTCCTCTGGGTCGTCGAGGGCCTGCTGTTCTTCCTGCCCGAGCAGGCCGTGCGCACCCTCATCTCGACGCTCTCCGCGCACGCCGCGCCCGGCTCGGTGCTGCTCGGCGACGTCATCTCGAAGGCCGCCCTGGTCAACCCGCTGGCCCGCACCTTCCTCAAGGCCCTGAAGGACGACGGCAACCCGTGGCTCTTCGGCACCGAGGAGCCCGAGGCGCTGCTCGACGACTGCGGCTGGGCCGTACGGGAGGTCAGGCAGCCCGGAGAGGAGGGCGCCGACTTCGGGCGCTGGCCCTACCAGGTCGCGCCGCGCGCCCTCCCGGGCGTACCGAGGTCGTTCCTCTTCACCTGCGACCTGCCCGGTGCGACCGGCTCCGGCCTCCCCACCCACAGCGAGGAGAAGGCGGCATGAGCGCCCACGACTTCCACCAGCGGGTCATCACCGACGCCGGCGCGGCCGTCCGCGGTCTGACCGTCGCCCTCGGCGAGCGCCTCGGCCTGTACAAGGCGCTGGCCGCCGAAGGCCCCCTGACCGCCGGGCAGTTGGCGGAGGCGACCGGCACGAACGAGCGGTACATCGAGGAGTGGCTGCACGCCCAGCTCTCCGCCGGTTACGTCGAGCGGCACCCCAGCTCGCTCACGTACACGCTCCCCGCCGACCACGTCGAGGTCCTCGCCGACCCGACGGCCGTCACGTACGCCGCCGGGTTCTTCACCGCCCTCAAGGCGCTGTACGCCACCGAGGACCTGCTCGTCGACGCGTACCGCACCGGCGACGGCGTCGGCTGGGCCGAGCACGACGCGGCCCTCGACACCGGCATGGGCTCCTTCTTCCAGCCCACGTACGAGCACAAGCTCGTCCCGGACTGGCTGCCCGCCCTGCACGAGGTCACCGACAAGCTGGCGAACGGCGGCACCGTCGCGGACGTCGGCTGCGGCGTCGGCCACACCACGCTGCTCATCGCCAAGGCGTTCCCGCAGGCCACCGTCCACGGCTTCGACTACTCCGAAGAAGCCATCTCGATCGCCCGTGAGCTCGCCGAGGAGGCCGGTCTCTCCGACCGGGTCGTCTTCGACGTCGCCTCGGCCGACGACTACCCGGGCTCCGGCTACGACCTGGTGTGCTTCTTCAACGCCCTGCACGACATGGGCGACCCGGTCGCCGCCGCCCAGCACGTCCACAAGTCCCTGGACGCGGACGGCACCTGGATGCTCGTCGAGTCGAACGTGTCCCCGCAGGACATCGACACGCAGACCCCGGCCGCCCGCATGTTCATGGCCCTGTCGGCCGTGATGTGCCTGCCGGTCGCGGTCGCGCAGCGCGGCCCGCACGCCCTCGGCAACCACTCCGGCGAGAAGGCCTTCCGGGCCATCGCGGACGAGGCCGGCTTCACCCGCTGGCGCCGCGCCACGGAGACCGCTGTGAACGCCGTATACGAGGTCCGGCCGTAACCCCCCATCGTCAGAGGAGTAAGCACATGGGCGTGACCGCCCCCCTGCCCGTCACCGACCGGTTCATGGAGGTCCTGGAGCGGCTCAGCGAGCGCTCCGTAGAGGACTACTACAACCCGTACCAGACCTTCCAGTGGCCCGAGACGCTGGAGGAGAACCGTTTCTGGATGACTCCGGAGCTGCTCACCGTCTACGGCACCGAGCACTACGACACCCTCGGTGAGGAAACGCTTCAGCGCCTGTCGAAGTGGGAGTCCATCAACTTCTACAGCCTCAACGTGCACGGCATCCGCGAGCTCCTCATCGAGGTCGTCGGCCGCATCCACATGCCGGGCTTCGAGGTCCCCTCGGACTTCTTCCACCACTTCATCGGTGAGGAGAACGAACACATGTGGTTCTTCTCCGAGTTCTGCCGCCGCTACGGCCACAAGATCTACGGCTCCACCGCGATGCGCGCCGACGCGGCCTGGGAGCCCGAGGTCGAGAACTTCCTGGTCTTCACCCGCATCCTCTTCTTCGAGGAGCTCGTGGACCACTACAACTCCCGGATGGCGAAGGACGAGTCCCTCTGCCACACGATCCGCGAGGTCAACCGCATCCACCACCAGGACGAGTCCCGCCACATCGCCTTCGGCCGTGAACTGGTCTCGCTCCTCTACTCCCGGATGTGCCAGTCCGTCAGCGCCGAGCGGGTGCGCGAGGTCGAGGCGTACCTCAAGCGGTACGTCGTCTACAGCACCAACTCCCTCTACAACCCGCACGTCTACCGCGACGCCGGCATCCCGGACCCGCTGGCCCTGCGCAACTCGCTGGTCGCCGACGAACGCCGCCGCCCGCACGAGCGCAAGTCCATCCGCAAGCCGCTCTCCTTCTTCCTGAAGACCGGGATCTTCTCCGACGACACCCTGCCCGTCGTCTGACGCACCCCAGGACCTGCCTGAGACCTCCCACCCGAGAGGTGAAGAGACCATGACCGTGACGACCCCCGCGCATGCCGGGGCCCCCGGGAAAGCCGGGGAAAGCCGGCGAGAACCGCAGCGCGACCGCCCGGGCACCACCCGCGGCCTGCCCTCGCTCGGCCCCGAAGGGACCCGCCTCCTGCGGCTCCTCGACGACACCTTCGAAAACTGGGGAGTGACCGCGGGCGCCCGCCCGATGACCATGCCCCCGCTCCTGCCGGCCGCCGACCTGGCGAAGCTGGACTACTACGACAACTTCCCGCACCAGGCCGTCGTCGCCGCCCCGCTCGACCTGGAGCGCCGCGCGACCACGCCCTTCTCCGCGGACACCGGCTGCTTCCCGAGCGACGCCCTCGAACCGGCCGCGCTCGGACTGCCCTCGGCGTCCTGCTACGCCGTCTACCTCGACCACCAGGGCACCCAGGTCGCCGACGACACCCTCGTCACGATCTGCTCCTGGTGCTTCCGCAAGGAGACCCACTACGAGGGCATGCGGCGCCAACTCGGCTTCCGCATGCGGGAGATCGTCGCCATCGGCGCGCGCGAGCACGCCGAGACGCATCTCGCCGACTTCACCGCCCGCATCCACGCCTTCGCGACGGCGCTCGACCTGCCGCTGCGCAAGGAGGCCGCCTGCGACCCGTTCTTCGACAAGGGCGGCTCCAAGGCGCTCCTCCAGCGGCTCACCCCGGTCAAGTACGAGTTCCTGTACGAGGACCTGGCGATCGCCTCGGTCAACACCCACCGGAACTTCTTCGGCGACCGCTGCGACATCACCCTGGAGTCGACCGGCGGTCCGGCCTTCACCAGCTGTGTCGCCTTCGGTCTCGAGCGGTGGCTGTCCGCACTGACCCGGCGCCACGGCAGCTGGGAGTCCGCCACCCAGGCGGTGCTCGACGCGAACGCCCGCATGCGGGCCGGTGCGAGTGGCACGGCCGGGCCGGTGATCTGACGTGCCGGCCCGTCCCGCCGCCCCGCCGGCGGGCGGCCTGGGGTGGGCGAACCTCGGCATGGACATCGTGTCCGTCAACCGTGTCCGCAGGCTCCTCGCCCAGTACGGCGAGACGTTCTTCGAGCGGATGCTCACCCCCGGCGAGCTCGCCGACTGCCGTACGTCCTCCGGGCTCGACGTCCTGAGCCTGTGCGGGCGGATCGCGGCGAAAGAAGCGGCTTTCAAGACCTTACGGGTCAGGGGCAGGTTCCTGCCCTGGCCGGACATCGTCGTACGGCGCTCCGAGGGCGGCTGGCCGCTCGTGGAGCTGCACCGGGCCGCCGCCGAGATGGCCGCCGAGTCCGGGATCACCGAGATCACCGTGTCCATCAGCCACGACGTGGACTACGCGGTCGCGGTGGCCGCCCCGATCATCGCCCCCGCCCTCACCTCTTCCGTATCCAGCAGCAGTAGCTAGCAGCAGCTAAAGGAGATCAACCATGGCCGACGGCCTGCAGACGGTGAAGAACTGGATCCTCGACCGTCACCCCGAGCGCGACGACATCGCCTCCGACCTCGACCTGATCGAGAACCGGCTCATCGACTCGCTGTCCTTCGTCGAGTTCGTCTTCCTCCTGGAGCAGGAGAGCGGCACCTCCATCCAGATGGAGACCCTGGAGGTCGAGTCGATCCGCACCCTCGGCGCGATCGAGCAGCACTTCTTCAACGCCCCGGCGCAGGCTCCGGTGGAGGTCCAGGCATGAGCCGCCGCCTCTTCACCTCGGAGTCCGTCACCGAGGGACACCCCGACAAGATCGCCGACCGGATCAGCGACACGATCCTCGACGCGCTCCTCACCGAGGACCCGTCCTCACGCGTCGCCGTCGAGACCCTGATCACCACCGGTCTCGTGCACATCGCCGGCGAGGTCACCACCACGGCGTACGCGCCGATAGCGAAGCTGGTGCGCGAGGCGATCCTCGACATCGGCTACGACTCCTCCGCGAAGGGCTTCGACGGCGCCTCCTGCGGCGTGTCGGTGTCCATCGGCGCCCAGTCGCCGGACATCGCGCAGGGCGTGGACACGGCGTACGAGTCCCGGGTGGAAGGCACCGGGGACGAACTGGCGGCCCAGGGCGCCGGCGACCAGGGCCTGATGTTCGGCTACGCCTGCGACGACACCGCCGAGCTGATGCCGCTGCCGATCGCGCTGGCCCACCGCCTGTCGCGCCGGCTGACCGAGGTCCGCAAGAACGGCACCGTGCCGTACCTGCGGCCCGACGGGAAGACGCAGGTCACCATCGAGTACGACGGGGACCGCCCCGTCCGCCTCGACACGGTGGTCGTCTCCTCACAGCACGCCGCCGACATCTCCGTCGAGGGCCTGCTCACCCCGGACGTCCGCGAGTACGTCGTCGAGCACGTCCTCAAGGAGCTCGTCGAGCAGGGCGTCAGCCTGGAGTCCGACGGCTACCGGCTCCTGGTCAACCCGACCGGGCGCTTCGAGGTCGGCGGCCCGATGGGCGACGCCGGACTCACCGGCCGCAAGATCATCATCGACACGTACGGCGGCATGGCCCGGCACGGCGGCGGCGCCTTCTCCGGCAAGGACCCGTCGAAGGTCGACCGGTCGGCGGCGTACGCGATGCGCTGGGTCGCGAAGAACGTCGTCGCGGCCGGTCTCGCCCGCCGCTGCGAGGTGCAGGTCGCGTACGCGATCGGCAAGGCGGAGCCCGTCGGCCTCTTCGTGGAGACCTTCGGCACCGGCACCCTCCCGGACGAGCGGATCCAGGAGGCCGTCAGCGCGGTCTTCGACCTCCGCCCGGCGGCGATCATCCGCGACCTGGACCTCAAGCGGCCGATCTACGCGGAGACGGCGGCGTACGGCCACTTCGGCCGCGAGCTCCCGGAGTTCACATGGGAGCGCACGGACCGCGTGGAGGCCCTGAAGAAGGCAGCGGGGGTCTGAAATGCGTATCGCTGTCACGGGATCCATCGCGACCGACCATCTGATGACCTTCCCCGGCTGGTTCAGCGAGCAGCTGCTCGCCGACCGGCTCGACAAGGTCTCCCTGTCGTTCCTCGCCGACAACCTGGAGGTCAGGCGCGGCGGAGTGGCAGCGAACATCGCCTTCGGACTCGGTGTGCTCGGGCTGCGGCCCGCCCTCGTGGGCGCGGTCGGGGCCGACTTCGAGCCGTACCGGGTCTGGCTCAAGGACCACGGTGTGGACACCGACTCGGTGCGCGTCAGCGAGTCGCTCCACACCGCCCGCTTCGTCTGTACCACCGACCGGGCCCAGAACCAGATCGCCACCTTCTACGCGGGGGCGATGGCCGAGGCGCGCGAGATCGACCTGCGGGACGTGGTCGCGCGCACCGGCCGGCTGGAACTGGTCCTGGTCTCCCCGGACGACCCCGAGGCCATGCTCCGGCACACCCGCACCTGCCGTGACCTGGGGATTCCCTTCGCCGCCGATCCGTCGCAGCAGTTGGCGCGGCTCGACGGGGAGCAGGTGCGGGAGCTGGTGGACGGGGCGCGGTTCCTCTTCACCAACGAGTACGAGACGGCCCTGCTCCTGGAGAAGTCCGGCTGGAGCGAGGCCGAGGTGCTCGCCAGGGTCGGCACCTGGGTCACCACGCACGGCGAGGCGGGCGTCCGTATCCGCGGCGCGGACCGCGCCCCGCTCGCCGTCCCGGCGGTGGAGGTCGCCGGGGTCGTCGACCCGACCGGCGTCGGCGACGCCTTCCGGGCGGGGTTCCTCGCCGGGACGCTGTGGGGCGTGCCCGAGCGGTGCGCGGCGCAGCTGGGCTGCGCGGTCGCGGCGACCGTCCTCGACTACGTGGGGACGCAGGAGTACCGGCTGCACCGGGACTCCCTCCTGGACCGGATCAGGACGACGTACGGGGTGGGCTGCACGGCCACCCTGGTCACCCATCTGAGGGGACTGACATGAGTACGGGAAGGCGTTCCCTCCGGGAGGAGTTCGCGACCCGGGTCGTGGTCGCCGACGGGGCGATGGGCACGATGCTCCAGGCCGCCGACCCGACGATGGACGACTTCCGGAACCTCGAAGGCTGCAACGAGATCCTCAACCTCACGCGCCCCGACATCGTCGCCTCCGTCCACGACGCCTACTTCTCGGTCGGCGTGGACTGCGTCGAGACCAACACCTTCGGGGCGAACCTCGCCGCGCTCGCCGAGTACGGCATCGAGAACCAGGTGTACGAGCTGTCGGAGGCCGGCGCCCGGATCGCCCGTACCGCCGCCGACGCGCACACGGCCGCCGACGGCCGCCCCCGCTGGGTCCTGGGCTCCATGGGACCCGGCACGAAGCTGCCGACGCTCGGCCACGTCACGTACGAGCCGCTGCGCGACGCCTTCCAGCAGAACGCGGAGGGCCTGATCCGGGGCGGCGCGGACGCCCTCCTCATCGAGACCTCGCAGGACCTGCTCCAGACGAAGGCGGCCGTCATCGGTGCCCGCCGGGCCCTGGACTGGGTCGGCGTGGACCTGCCGGTGATCGTGCAGGTCACGGTCGAGACGACTGGCACGATGCTGCTCGGCTCGGAGATCGGCGCGGCGCTCACCGCGCTCGAACCGCTCGGCATCGACATGATCGGCCTGAACTGCGCCACGGGCCCGGCGGAGATGACGGAACACCTCCGGCACCTCTCCCGGCACGCCCGCATCCCGATCTCCGTCATGCCGAACGCGGGCCTGCCGGTCCTCACCTCCGACGGCGCCCACTACCCGCTGTCCCCGGCCGAACTGGCCGACGCGCAGGAGGCGTTCGTGCGGGACTACGGCCCCGCACTCGTCGGCGGCTGCTGCGGGACGACCCCGGAGCACCTGCGGGAGATCGTGGAGCGGGTGCGCGGCGCGGCCGTCCTCGACCGGCGGCCGACGCCGGAGCCGGGCGCGTCCTCCCTCTACAGCCACGTGCCGTTCCGGCAGGACACCGCGTACCTGGCGATCGGCGAGCGGACGAACGCCAACGGGTCGAAGAAGTTCCGCGAGGCGATGCTCGACGGCCGCTGGGACGACTGCGTCGAGATGGCGCGGGACCAGATCCGCGAGGGCGCGCACATGCTCGACCTGTGCGTGGACTACGTCGGCCGTGACGGTACGGCGGACATGGCGGAGCTGGCAGGCCGTTTCGCCACCGCCTCCACCCTCCCGATCGTCCTCGACTCGACCGAGATCGGGGTGCTGCGGGCCGGCCTGGAGAAGATCGGCGGCCGGGCCGTCGTCAACTCGGTGAACTACGAGGACGGCGACGGCCCCGAGTCGCGCTTCGCGCAGGTCACGGCCCTCGCGAGCGAGCACGGCGCGGCGCTGATGGCGCTGACGATCGACGAGGAGGGCCAGGCCCGGAGCGTCGAGCACAAGGTGGCCGTCGCCGAGCGGCTCATCGACGACCTCACGGGCAACTGGGGGATCCGGGAGTCGGACATCCTCATCGACACCCTGACCTTCACGATCTGCACGGGCCAGGAGGAGTCCCGCAAGGACGGCGTCCACACGATCGAGGCGATCCGCGAACTGAAGCGCCGCCACCCCGACGTCCAGACGACCCTCGGCCTGTCGAACATCTCCTTCGGCCTGAACCCGGCCGCGCGGATCGTCCTCAACTCGGTCTTCCTCGACGAGTGCGTGCGGGCCGGCCTGGACTCGGCGATCGTCCACGCGTCGAAGATCCTGCCGATCGCCCGCCTGGAGAAGGAACAGGTCGAGGTCGCGCTCGACCTCATCCACGACCGCCGCCGGCCTCAGCAGGGGGACGACCCGGGCTACGACCCGCTGCAACGCTTCCTGGAGATGTTCGAGGGCGCGACGGCGAAGTCCCTCAAGGCGGGCAAGGCGGAGGAGCTCCTCGCGCTGCCGCTCGACGAGCGGCTGAAGCGCCGGATCATCGACGGCGAGAAGAACGGCCTGGAGGCGGACCTCGACGAGGCCCTGACCGGCCGCCCCGCTCTGGAGATCGTCAACGACGTCCTGCTCGACGGCATGAAGACGGTGGGCGAGCTCTTCGGCTCCGGCCAGATGCAGCTGCCGTTCGTGCTCCAGTCCGCCGAGGTCATGAAGACGGCCGTGGCGCACCTGGAACCGCACATGGAGAAGACGGACGCGGACGGCAAGGGCACGATCGTCCTGGCCACGGTCCGCGGGGACGTCCACGACATCGGCAAGAACCTCGTCGACATCATCCTCTCCAACAACGGCTACAACGTCGTCAACATCGGCATCAAGCAGCCGGTCTCCGCGATCCTGGAGGCGGCGGAAGAGCACCGGGCCGACGTCATCGGCATGTCGGGTCTCCTGGTGAAGTCCACCGTGATCATGAAGGAGAACCTCCAGGAGCTGAACGGCCGCGGCCTCGCCGCGAAGTTCCCCGTGATCCTCGGCGGCGCCGCCCTCACCAGGGCGTACGTCGAACAGGACCTCCACGAGCTGTACGAGGGCGAGGTGCGGTACGCCCGCGACGCCTTCGAGGGCCTGCGCCTCATGGACGCGCTCATGGGCGTCAAACGGGGCGTCCCCGGAGCCGTACTCCCGCCGCTGAAGCCGCGTCGCGTACCCAAACGCGAGACGCCCGTCGCCCTGGAGGTACGGGAGCCGGAGCCGGCCGGCCGCTCCGACGTCGCCGCCGACAACCCCGTACCCGAGCCCCCCTTCCTCGGGACCAAGGTGGTCAAGGGCATCCCGCTCGCCGCGTACGCCCCCTGGCTCGACGAGACGGCCCTCTTCAAGGGCCAGTGGGGACTGAAGGACGCCGACACGATCGAGACGGAGGGCAGGCCGAGACTGCGGGCGCTGCTCGACCGCGTCGAGCGCGACGGCCTCGTCGAAGCAGCCGTCGTCTACGGCTGGTTCCCCTGTGTGTCCAAGGGCGACGACCTGATCGTCCTGGACGAGGACGGAGGCGAGCGGACCCGCTTCTCCTTCCCCCGCCAGCAGCGGGGCCGCCGCCTCTGCCTGGCCGACTTCCACCGCGCCGAGGACTCCGGCGAGGTCGACGCGGTCGCCCTCCAGGTCGTCACCGTCGGCTCCCGGATCGGCGAGGAGACGGCGAAGCTCTTCGCCGCCGACGCCTACCGCGACTACCTGGAACTCCACGGCCTCTCCGTCCAGTTGGCGGAGGCGCTGGCCGAGTACTGGCATGCGCGGGTGCGTACGGAGTGGGGCATCGCTGCCACGGACCCCTCCGGCATCGACGGCATGCTGCGCACCGAGTACCAGGGCTGCCGCTACTCCCTCGGCTACCCGGCCTGCCCCGACCTGGAGGACCGGGCGAAGATCGCCGCCCTCCTGCGCCCCGAGCGGATCGGGGTCGAGCTGTCGGAGGAGTACCAGCTGCACCCCGAGCAGTCGACGGACGCGATCGTCGTCCACCACCCGGAGGCGAGCTACTTCAACGCGGGAGGCAGACGCCAGTGAACCCCACGTACTCCTTCGAATTCTTCCCACCGAAGACCGACCGGGGCGAGCACACCCTCTGGGACGCGATCCGCCGAGTGGAGGCGCTGTCCCCGGACTTCGTCTCCGTGACGTACGGCGCGGGCGGCTCGTCCCGCGACCGGACGATCGAGGTCACGAAGCGGATCGTCACGGAGACGACGCTGCGGCCGGTGGCCCACCTGACGGCCGTAGGGCACTCGGTCGCCGAACTGCGGGCGATCATCGGCGCGTACGCGGACGCGGGCGTCCGGGACGTGCTCGTCCTGCGGGGCGACCCGCCGGGCGATCCGCGCGGCGCCTGGACCCCGCACCCGCAGGGCTTCACGTACGCGTACGAACTCGTCGAACTGGTCCGGTCGTTGGGCGACTTCAGGATCGGAGTGGCGGCGTTTCCCGAAGGCCACCCGAGGTCCGCGAATCCGTCCGCCGACCTGGCGCACTTCGTGGCCAAGTGCCGGGCGGGCGCCGACTACGCCATCACGCAGATGTTCTTCGACCCGGAGGACTACCTGCGGCTGCGGGACCGGGTCGCGGCCGCCGGCTGCGACACCCCGATCATCCCGGAGATCATGCCGGCCACCGACGTCCGCCAGATCCGCCGCTTCGCCGAGCTGAGCGACGCCGCCTTCCCGGAGGACCTCGCCCACCGCCTGGAGGCGGCGAAGGACGACCCGGCGGCCGCGTACCGCATCGGGGTCGAGTACGCGACGCAGATGGGTCTGCGACTGCTCGACGAGGGCGCGCCGGGCCTGCACTACATCACGCTGAACAAGTCGACGGCGGCGCTGGAAATCCACCGAACCATCATGAGCGCAAGGAGCGTTGCGAATGTCTGAGTTCTCCGACACTGCATTCACTGACTACAGGGTCGCCGACATCTCCCTGGCCGACTTCGGCCGCAAGGAGATCACGCTGGCCGAGCACGAGATGCCGGGCCTGATGTCGATCCGCAGGGAGTACGCGGAGGCCCAGCCCCTCGCGGGCGCGCGCATCACCGGCTCCCTGCACATGACCGTGCAGACGGCGGTCCTCATCGAGACGCTCGTCGCGCTCGGCGCCGAGGTCCGCTGGGTGTCCTGCAACATCTACTCGACGCAGGACCACGCGGCCGCCGCGATCGCCGCCGCGGGCATCCCGGTCTTCGCCTGGAAGGGCGAGACCCTGGAGGAGTACTGGTGGTGCACGGAGCAGGCGCTGACCTGGCCGAACGCCGACGGCCCCAACATGATCCTGGACGACGGCGGTGACGCGACCGTCCTCGTCCACAAGGGTGTGGAGTACCAGAAGGCCGGCGAGGTCCCGGACCCGTCGACCGCCGAGAACGACGAGCACCGGGTGATCCTGGAGCTGCTGCGGAGCACGACCCTGGACTGGGGCACGATCGCCGCCGGCATCCGGGGCGTGACGGAAGAGACCACGACGGGCGTGCACCGCCTGTACGAGATGCACCGCGAGGGCGCTCTGCTCTTCCCGGCGATCAACGTGAACGACGCCGTGACGAAGTCGAAGTTCGACAACAAGTACGGCTGTCGTCACTCGCTCATCGACGGCATCAACCGCGCGACGGACGTCCTGATCGGCGGCAAGACGGCGGTGGTGTGCGGCTACGGAGACGTGGGCAAGGGCAGTGCGGAGTCCCTCCGCGGCCAGGGCGCGCGCGTGATCATCACCGAGATCGACCCGATCTGCGCGCTCCAGGCGGCGATGGACGGCTACCAGGTGGCGACGCTGGAGGACGTCGTCGAGACGGCCGACATCTTCATCACCACGACGGGCAACAAGGACATCATCATGGCGTCCGACATCGCCCGCATGAAGCACCAGGCGATCGTCGGGAACATCGGCCACTTCGACAACGAGATCGACATGGCGGGACTGGCGCGGATCCCGGGGATCGTGAAGGACGAAGTGAAGCCGCAGGTCCACACGTGGACGTTCGAGGACGGAAAGGTCGTCATCGTCCTCTCCGAAGGCCGCCTCCTGAACCTGGGCAACGCCACAGGCCACCCGTCCTTCGTGATGTCGAACTCCTTCGCCGACCAGACCCTCGCCCAGATCGAGCTGTACACGAAGCCGGAGGAGTACCCGGTGGACGTCTACACCCTCCCCAAGCACCTGGACGAGAAGGTGGCGCGGCTCCACCTCGACGCCCTGGGCGTCAAGCTGACGAAGCTCCGCCCCGAGCAGGCGTCGTACATCGGTGTCGACGTCGACGGTCCCTTCAAGCCGGACCACTACCGCTACTGATGCGTACGACCGACGAAGGGCGTGACCCCTGGCTCCCGGACCGACTCCTGAGGACGGAGCGGGACCTGCTGATGCCGCTCCTCCGCCGTACGCCCCCGGAGGCGTACGAACTCCGCACGGCCTGCCCCGGCTGGACCGCTCGGCAGGTCCTCGCCCACTGCGGGGCGGCCCTGGTCAGGATCGTCGAGGACCGCCTGGAGGAAGGCGTGTTCCTGCCGGAGGCGAACGCCTGCGACGTGGCCGAGCGCGAGGACTGGCCGCTGGCCCGGATCCTCGACGAACTGGAACGCGGCCTGACGGAGGCGGGCCCGGTGATCGCGGAACGGGAGGACGGCCGGCTGGACGCGGTGGCGCTGGGGGAGTGGGTCCACGCAGGAGACGTCCGAGAGGCCTTCGGCGAACCGGGCGCGTATTGCGGGGCAAGCCTGGACCTGGCCCTCCCCCTCCTCACGGTCACGAGCCGCAAACGGGAAACCCCCCGCCTGGTGGGCGTCCTGGCGGACCGAGAAGACCACCCGGTGGCTCTGGGCAACGAGATCGAGGGCCGCGACCCGGCCCGCTTCATCGGCGACGCGGCAACCTTGATCCGCATCTACGCGGGCCGCCCCCTGGTCCGCACCCGCTACGAACTGACAGGCGCCACAGAACACGAACTACTCATCTACCGCTGACCCCAACGACCCCAGCCCGCCCGTCCGTCGAATCCCGCGCTCACAACGGGGGGGGCGACGGGGCGCCGGCCCGGCGTACGACCGCCCACAACGGGGGGCGACGGGGCGCCGGCCCGGCGAGGGGGCGGCCACAACAGGGCGGACGGAACGCCCGGCTCGGCGAGCCCGCAGACGAAGGGAACCCATGTCCACGCTCGACCAGCTCCTCCGCGCCGAGGCCCAAGCCCACCCCCACGCCACCGCCGTCCGCTACGAGGACGAAACGCTCACCTTCCACGAGCTCACGGAAGGCGCAACCGTCCTCGCCACCTACCTCCGCACCCTCGGCGCCACCACCGACACCCGCATAGGCGTCCACGTGGACCCGTCCCTCGAACTGGTCATCGGCGCCTGGGGCGTCATCTGCTCCGGCGCCGCCTACGTCCCGCTCTCCCCGGAGTACCCCGAGGAGCGCCTCCGCTACATGATCGAGGACAGCGGCGCCCGCATCGTCTTCACGCAGGAACGCTTCAGCACCCGCGTAGCCGAGCTCGCCCCGCCCGGCACCACCGTCGTCACCCTCAAGGACGCCGTCCAGCACGCCTGGCGCACAGCGGGCGAGGAACCCACCCCGTACGACGACATCCACGACACAGACCTCGCGTACGTCATCTACACCTCCGGCTCCACGGGCAGACCCAAGGGCGTCATGATCGAGCACCGCTCGATCGTCGCCCAGATGCGCTGGATGGCCGCAGAGCACCACCTCGGCCCGGCCGAAACCGTCCTCCAGAAGACCCCCATGAGCTTCGACGCCGCCCAGTGGGAGATCCTCGCCCCCGCCGTAGGCGCCCGCGTAGCCGTCGGCCCGCCCGGCGTCTACCGCGACCCCGAGGCCCTGATCGACACGGTCCGCGCGCACGGCGCGACGATGCTCCAGGGCGTCCCCACCCTCCTCCAGGCCCTCGTCGACACGGAACGACTCGCCACCTGCACCACCCTCCGCCGCGTCTACTCGGGAGGCGAGATCCTCTCCCGGAACCTGGCCACCCGGCTCCTCACCGAACTCCCGGACGCCGAGCTGATCAACCTCTACGGCCCCACCGAGTGCACGATCAACGCCTCCTCGCACACGGTGGACCGGGCGAGCCTCTCCGAAGGGCCGTCCGCGATCCCCATCGGCAGACCGGCGTACGACACGACCTTCCACATCCGCGACGGCGAACTGTGCATCGGCGGAATCCAGGTGGCGCGGGGGTACCTGGACCGCCCGGAGCTCACCGCCGACCGCTTCCTCACCGACACCGAAACCGGCGAACGCCTCTACCGCACCGGCGACCTGGCCCACTGGAACGACGACGGCACCGTCCAGTTCGCCGGCCGCGCCGACAACCAGATCAAGCTGCGCGGCTTCCGCGTCGAGCTGGACGAGATCGCCCTCGCCATCGAGAACCACGACTGGGTGAAGAACGCGGCGGTCATCGTCAAGAACGAGCCCCGCACCGGCTTCCAGAACCTCGTCGCCTGCGTCGAGCTCTCCCCGAAGGAAGCCGCCCTGATGGACCAGGGCAACCACGGCGCCCACCACCAGTCCAAGGAGTCCAAGCTCCAGGTCAAGGCCCAGCTGTCCAACGCCGGCACCCGCGACGACGCCGACCTGGCCGGCCGCCCGGCCGTCGCCCTCCCGGGCCGCACCCCGACCGCCCGCATGCGCCGCACGGTCTTCGCCCGCAAGACGTACCGCTTCTACGAGGGCGGCGACGTCACCCGCGCCGACGTCCTGGCGGCCCTGGCCCGCCGCCCCGAGGGCATCGGCTCCCGCGCGATCGGCAGCCTCACCACCGCCGACCTCGGCGAACTCCTGCGCTGGTTCGGCCAGTTCACGAGCGCGGAGCGACTCCTCCCGAAGTACGGCTACGCCTCGCCGGGCGCGCTGTACGCCACCCAGCTGTACGTGGAGGCGCGCGGCATCGCGGGCCTGGACCCGGGCACGTACTACTACCACCCGGTACGCCACCAGCTGTACCTGACCGCCGAGCTTGCGGCCACGGGCGACGACGACCCCACCCTCCGTCTCTCCTTCCGGGGCAAGCGCTCCGCCATCGAGCCGGTCTACAAGAACAACATCCAGGAGGTCCTGGAGATCGAGACGGGCCACATGGTGGGCCTCTTCGAGGAGATCCTGCCGGGCTACGGCCTCGACCTCAGGCCCGGCGAGGACGAGGCGACGTTCGAGGTGGTCCCGTACGACGCGGAGGCGCCGGGAATGCCCCGGGAGGTGGACGTCTACGTCCAGTCGCACCCGCAGGGAACGGAAGATCTCCCACCGGCCCAATACGCCTACGAACAAGGCAACTTACTACCGATCTCCGACTCCCTCATAGAGAAGAAGCACGTGATCGCCATCAACCAGGCGGTCTACGAACGTGCCGCTCTCGGCATCACGGTGATCAGCCGCACGACCGACACCCGACGCGCGTACGTAGACCTCGGCCGCGCGCTCCAGCGCCTCCAACTGGGCGACCACGGCCTCGGGTTCATGTCCTCCGGCTACAGCTCGAAGACGGGCCACCCGCTCCCCGCCGCCCGCCGGATGGACGAGATCCTCACGGCGGCGGACCGCCCGACGGGACCGTCGTACTTCTTCGTCGGGGGCAGGGTCAGCGAGGAGCAGCGGCTCAGCGAGGGCATGTACGAGGACACGGTCCACATGAAGGGCCCGGCGGAGATGATCCGCGACGACCTCGTCCACCACCTGCCGGACTACATGATCCCCAACCGGGTCGTGGTCCTGGACCGGCTGCCGCTCTCCGCGAACGGCAAGGTGGACGCGAAGGCGCTGGGCGAGCTGGCCGTGGTCAACGCCGGCCTGCACGGCCGCCCCCACGTCCTCCCCAGAACCCGCACGGAGAGCAGGCTGACGGAGATCTGGGCGGCGGCGCTCAAGTACGAGGAGGTCGAGGCGGTCTCCGTCCTCGACGACTTCTTCGAGTCGGGCGGCAACTCCCTCATAGCCGTAGCCCTGATCACCAAGATCAACCGCGAGTTCGGCGGCGGGGTCCAGCTCCCCCTCCAGATCCTCTTCGAGTCGCCGACGATCGAGAAGCTCGCCCATCGGGTGGACGGCGCGGCCGCGACCCCCGCGTCCCGCCTGGTGCGGCTGCACGCGGCGGGTGCCCAGTCGCCGGTGTACTGCTGGCCGGGCCTCGGCGGCTACACGATGAACCTGCGGCACCTGGCCGAGGAGATCGGCATCGACCGCCCCTTCTACGGGGTGCAGGCCTACGGCATCAACCGGGGTGAGGAGCCGTACGCCACGATCCGCGAGATGGCGGCGGCCGACGTCGCCGCGATCCGCCGCCGCCAGCCCACGGGCCCGTACACGCTGTGGGGCTACTCGTTCGGCGCCCGCGTGGCCTTCGAGTCCGCGCACCTCCTCGAAGCGGCGGGCGAGCAGGTGGAGAACCTCTTCCTGATCGCCCCCGGCTCGCCGAAGGTCCGCTCGTCGGAGACGGGCGGGGCGGCGTACGACAACCCGGCGTTCGTGACGATCCTGTACTCCGTCTTCGCGGGCACGATCGACGCGACGGTGAAGGCCGACGACCGTGACTCCTTCGTCGCCCTGGTCGCGGACCGCTTCCCGTCCCTGGACCCGGACTTGATCAGCCGCATCGTCGCGATCGTCGAGGAGACGTTCGACTTCACGTACACCTTCAAGGAGCTCACCGAACGCCAAGTGGCGTGCCCGGTGACGCTCTTCAAGGCGGAGGGCGACGACTACTCGTTCCTGGAGAACACGGAGGGCTGGTCGACCCGCCGGCCGACGGTGGTGGAGCTCGACGCGGACCACTACAGCCTGTTGCGCCGGCCCGACCTGAAGGAACTCGTCAAGAAGATCCGCTACCGACTGGGTCAGTAGCCCAGGAGGCGCACTCCGGGCACAGGGTCTGATCCTCGGCGACCGGCCGGAACAGCATGGGCTGGGTGTGTCTGCCCGCGCATTCCTGCGCGCCTTCGAGTCGTGGGGAGAGGCGTGGGGGTCCGGCGGCCGGTGGGGTCGGGCGCAGGGGTGGTACGTGGCGGAGCAGGTATCTGACCAGGCCCCCGGGTCGGTGTACGGGCGTTCCGGCGCCGGGCAGGCCGCGCAGGATGTGTTCGTGGACGTCGGCGGAGGTGTGCCCGGCGGCGAGCCAGTGGGCGGTGAGCTGTGTGAGCTCGTCGCGCATGCCGGGTGGGATGTGCCGGAGGGTGGGGGAGAGGAGGGGGAGGGCGCCGACGAGGGCGCGTGCTTCGTCGAGTTGAGCGTGGTCGGACCCGTCGACGGGATCCGGCTCCGGCTCCGGCTCCGGCTCGGGTTCGGGGTCCGGCTCGGGCTCGGACTCTGGCTCGGGCTCGGGCTCGGGATCCGGCTCCGGCTCGGGCGGAAGGATGGAGGTGTCTTCCCAAGGATCTTTCTCTGGATGACCGTCGGTCGACGGACGCACCGGATGACCGGCGGCCGGAACCACGGCACTCGGAGCCACCTGCGGAAACACCCGCTCGGCCCCGGCGCGGAAGGGGAGGCTGCCGAAGATCTTGGCGGCCTCCTCGGCCCGCAGGGGTTCGCTGGACACGAGCTGCTGGGTGGCCCAGAGGCCCCCTTCTCCCTGCACGCGCCGCTCGTGCACGTACCCCTTGGCCTTGAGCTGCTGCTTCGCCCGGCTGAACGAACAAGCCCCGATCCGGGCCTCCTTGGCGGTCTCCGAGAGGATCTGTCGGGAGTGCGACGGGAGGGAAAGCTGCCAGTTGAGGATGCGCGTGGCGTCGGAATTGAGGCGCGGATGGCGAATGATCGCATTGGTGAGCTGGGTGAAGTCGCGCGAGGGCGCGATAAAGTTGCGATAGATCACGGTGGAGGTCTTTTCCACTAGTGGTTCAGGCCCTCGACGACGGTTGCACCCGTTGGCGAGGGCCGTTTTGTGTGAACGTACCGCACGGCATATGCCTGAAACGACACGCAGAGTAAAGACCGCCCGTACGAGTGAAGTGCGCTGCGGGTCCGCACGCTTGCTCGCTCCGATGGAGACTTGAACATGTTCAAACTCCGTGCCAGGGTACGGCGTGGGTTCCTGAGTCCACCGGTCGCACACGCGGCCTGCGGAACCCGCGAGGGGTGGAGTGTGTTGCGTCGCTGTAGTACTGCGCTGATATCGGCCGCCATGGCTCTCGCCCTGACGGCCTGCGGCAGGCTCACCGTCATGCCACCGCCCGACGGCGAACCGGTCGCCCTGAAGCCGGCCGAACTTGCGACCACGTGGACCGATGACGACGGCGGCACCATCACGCTGAAGCGGGACGGGACGTTCACCGCCGACAAGATCTGCGTCGCCGTCTCGTGGTACGACGGTCTGACCTGGTCCGGAACAGGTACCTGGAAGGAAAACACCTACAAGGGGAAAAGCATCGTCGCTGTGACCTTCGACGACGCTCAACCTGTGGGCTTCGACATGGCCGACCCCACGAAGTTCCAGCGGAAGCCCGACCCTTACTCCGCCTTGAGGCAGGGCAAGGTCCTGATGCTCTGGACCGCCGTCGGCGATCCGGACAACGACTACCCGCACTGCGAGCTGACCACCCCGGCAAGCTGACCCGGCTACCGCCCGGCAGATCCGGGGGGCGGGCCTGCTTCGTGACCTTCTGGTGGGACCGCCCTCTTTCCGAGAGTCGCAGCTTCCACCACCGCGTCAAGGGCGCCTACGGCGTCGCGATGCGATGGCCTACGGCCACCCTTGACCCGGCGCCGGAAGCTGCGCAAAAACTCTCGGAGGGCGGTCCGGGGGCCGGGGTCACGCGGGGGCTTCGGGCATCGGCGGGGGCTAGAGGGCGCCCGTCGGGCCGGTGGGGTGGGGCTTGGTTCGTAGCCGGGGCGGGTGGACATCTTCCGGTGGGTTCGGGGTGCGCGGCCGTTGAATGGGGCAGCCGGGCTTGGCTTAGCGGCGAACGTCCGTCCCTTGGCGGGGATTCAGGCCCGGCTGGTCACTCGCGGTGGGTGGAGAGGTGACTAACGTGCGGCTACTCCGAGTAACAGCCCCCGAGATGACCCCCCAAAGGGTGCACATCGCCCTTATCGGGCGGAGAAAGTGCACCAATGTCTCACCGCCAGCCCCCCCGACCCCGACCATCCAGGACCCACCGCCCACGACCGATCCCCCCGGCCCCCTACCGCCCACCGGGAGTGACCAGCGGGGCCTGAATCCCCAACTCCCCACCGGCCGCGACCCGCTAAGCGCCGCCCGGCTGCCCCATCCAACAACCGCGCACCCGGAACCAACCCCAGGGACCCACCCGGCCCCGCCACTATCCAAGCCCCACCCCACCGGCCTGCCACACGCCATCCCGACCCCCGCCGATGCCCGGGTCCCCGCGTGGCCACGCCCCGGCCGCCCTCCGAGAGGTCTTTCGCTCCTGGAGCCGCCGGGTCAAGGGTGGCCGTAGGCCATCGCATCGCGACGCCGTAGGCGCCCTTGACGCGGTGGTGGAAGGTGCGACTCTCGGAAAGAGGGCGGCCGACACCAGAAGCCCACCGGAAACGCCCACCCCCAGCACCCGGCCCGGCGGTCAGCGGTCAGCGTTCATGCCGCCGGCGCTTGCGGTTCGGGCGGTGGGGGCGTACGAGGGTGTCCAGGGCGCCGATGGTCGCGCGGACGTGCGCCGGTTCGCTGGGCTTCTTCCCGCCCGCGCAGTGCCAGTTGGCCTGGCCGTCCTCCTCGTGCGGGTGCATGCCGATGCCGTGCTCGCCGCACACGGGCCAGGCCTGCCAGAGGAGTTCGGAGACGGTCTCCTGCGCGGCCTCGGCGACGGCCGCCACGGCGCCCGTGGGCGAGTCGGCCGAACTCGGCTCCAGGCAGTTGCCCTGCCACTCGCCGTTGGCCATGGCCACGTAGACGTCCTCGCCCGTTCCCTCGTCCCATGAGGGAACCACTAGCAGTCGCAGCGGCTCCACGTCCGGCAGGGTCACCGCGAGGTCCCGGTTGACCAGGGCGAGCGCCTCCTCCCACGGCGAGTACGCGCCGGGCAGGACACGGCCGGGGTCGAGGGGGTCGAATATGCCGCTCATGGGGGCCATCCTGCCTCCTCGCCCGGCCGTGTGAGGAGCCTGTGGCGTTCGGCGGTCGTACTGTCGGTCCCGTCACCGAGGAGGAGGACTTCTGATGCGCAACGTGACCTATTCGATGGGCGTCTCACTCGACGGCTACATCGTCGGGCCGGACGGCGGCTTCGACTGGACGGACCCCGGCGACGAGGTCTTCCGCTTCTGGATCGACGAGATCCGGCACGTCGACGTCCACCTGCTGGGGCGTCGGCTGTACGAGACGATGCTGTACTGGGAGACCGCCGACCAGGATCCGACGCTCGACGACGCCAACCGCGAGTGGACCGCGCTCTGGAAGCCGCTCCCGAAGGTGGTGTTCTCCACCACGCTGACGGAGGTGCAGGGCAACGCCCGCCTGCTCTCCGGTGGTCTGGCGGAGGAGATCGAGCGGCTGCGGGCCGAGCCGGGGGAGGGCGACATCGCGATCGGCGGTGCGACGCTCGCCGCCGGGGCGGCCGAGGCGGGTCTGATCGACGAGTACCAGGTCATGGTCTACCCGGTGCTGGTCGGCGGCGGCATTCCGTTCTTCGCCCGGGACGAGCGCCGGGTCGATCTCGAACTCGTCGAGACCCGCCCCATCGGCTCGAAGGTCGTCTACCTCCGCTACCGCGTGACGCGTTAGGCCGCGCTCTGCCCGCCGCCGCAACTACGGTGAGCGGGTGAACGAGACCTGGAGCGCCACGGGCGCTGGTGTGCTGCGGCTTCCCTCCGGGCGTCTGGTCCGGGGCCGCGGCCTTCGCCGGCCGCTTCCGGACGGTCCGGCGCCTGACTTCGCCGTCCATCTGCTCGGCAAGCAGCCTCCCGAGGTCCCCTGGGAGTTCCGCTGGCTGCGCTGGCCGGACTTCCGGCTGCCCACCAGTCACGCACAGGCCCTTGCCGTCCTCGGCGAGGCGTACGCCCGTGCCGACGCCGAACGTGTCGAGATCGCCTGCGGCGGTGGCCGTGGCCGGACCGGCACAGCCCTGGCCTGTCTCGCTGTCCTGGACGGAGCACCGGCCGACGAGGCAGTGGAGTTCGTGCGCCGGAACTACGACCCCCGTGCAGTCGAAACCCCCTGGCAGCGGCGCTACGTCTCACGCTTCCTGGGCTGACCTCGTCAGGTCGAGCTCTGAAGTTGCTCAAGTCCCGTGTCCTGCCTGCCCTTCGGCGGGCAGGGTCATCCCACCATCGACCAATGGGCCCGGGGGACACCAGCATGAAGATCCGACAGACCTGCCTCGCGGCGTGTGCCGTTGTCACACTGATCGCGGGCACGGCCGCCTGTACGTCCGACTCTCCCAAGCCGGTCGACAGGCCCGCGCGCGCCGCCGCCGACACCGCCTGCGCGAACGGCACGTACACGTGGTTCAACGTCGACAAGCGGGACGTCCTGACGGGCGTCGCCGAGAAGCAGAAGCTCGGCAAGGGCGGCGGCGAGCTGACGCACAAGCCGGCGCCGCTGCACACACCGCGTACCACCGTCACCTTCGAGAAGGGGCCGCGCGTCGGCGCCGCGGCCGCGCTCCGCTCGCTGGGCGCCCACATCGCCGACACCGATGCCGTCTATGGCGACGGCGACGCCTACGAGTTCGCCAACGTCCGCCGGTCCGCACCGGATCTCACCGCGGGCGGCACCAGAGTCGACGGTGCCGGAACGTTCGTGGACTACAGGTGGGTGCGGCAGGTCACCGCCGACTTCCTCTACACCTGCGCGGACGGCAAGCGGGCGGCGGGCCGGGCGACCAGCTGGTTCATCCACGGCTCGGGCCTTCTGGAGTGCGCGGAACCGGTCCGGGACGCGAAGGAGGGCGACCCGATTCTGGTGGCCGCCCGCATGTCCTGCGGCCCCGACGCCCCGGCCGCCCGGGCCGAAAAGGCGTGACCGGAAGGCCTGATCGGAAAGGCCTGACCGGCTCATTCGCTCGTTCGGGGTCCGCCGCCGTGCGGGGCGGGGGACCGGCTGGTCAGCTGGTCGGGACCCCACTCCCCGCACGTACAGGAGCAGCACCATGGCCGTCATCGTCACCGTCGAGATCCCCGGCGGCACCCAGGCGCAGTACGAGGAGACCACGCGGCTGCTGGAGGCCGAGGAGTGGTTCCCGCCGCAGGGGTTCCTCGCCCACGCGGCCGGTCCTGACGGGTCCGGGGGCTGGCGGGTCGTCGACTTCTGGGACTCGGAGGACGACTTCCTCGCGTTCGTGGAGAAGGCCCGGCCGATCTTCGAGCGGGGAGGCGTCCGGTCGATCCTGCCCAAGGTGCAGGAGGCCGTGAACGTCATCCTCAAGTAGCCCGGGCCTGGCCGGGCCTGGCCTCCCGAAAACCCTTTGCGGGGCGGGGGCCGTGGGCGCCAGGCTTCCGTCCCATGACCAGTCATCCTTCCCGTCCCGTCGCGGACCTGTTCTCCGCCGACGGGCGCCTCAAGGCGATCCCGCGCAAGCCCGCGCGCCGCGAGGCGCTCCTCGCGCACCTCGCCGAGACCCTCTTCGACGCGGACCGCTCCTACCGTGAGTCCGAGGTCAACGAGGCCCTGCTCACGGTGCACGAGGACTTCTCGGCCCTGCGCCGCTACCTCGTGATCGGCGGCTTCCTCACCCGTACGAAGGACGGCGCGGACTACCGCCGACAGCAGCAGCCCGGCTCCCCCGGAGGCGCGATCCCCGCCGCCGCGTGACGGGCGCGGTGGTGGCCGGCCTGCTGGCCGGCTACGGCATCGCGATCCCGGTCGGCGCCGTCGGCGCCCACCTGGTGGCGGTCGCGGCTCGCTCCCCCTGGCGTACGGGGGCGGGCGCGGCGCTCGGCATCGCCGCCGCGGACGGGCTGTACGCGACGCTCGCGGTTCTCGGGGGCGCGGCCCTCGTCCCTCTCCTCGCTCCCGTGGCGAGCCCGCTGCGCTGGGCTTCGGCCGTGGTCCTCGTGATCCTGGCGGCCGTCTCCACGAGGGCTGCGGTGCGCACGTACCGCTCCGGAGCGACGACCGCCGAGGCCGCTCCGCCGGCGCCCCGGCGGGCGTTTCTCACGTTCCTGGGGATCACGGTCCTCAACCCCATGACGGTGGTCTACTTCACCGCTCTCGTCCTCGGCGGCCACTCGACGACGGGCGCGACGGAAGCGACGGTGTTCGTCCTCGCCGCCTTCGTGGCCTCGGCGAGCTGGCAACTCCTCCTCGCCACCGGAGGCACGCTCCTCGGCCACCTCGTCACGGGCCCCCGGGGCCGCCTGACGACGGCCCTCGCCTCGGGTGTGCTGATCACGGCGCTGGCGGTGGGTCTGGTGTGGTGACGTTGGGCCCGTACCGCGCCCGCTCCTCCAGGACGTCGAAGTCGATGAAGCGCTCGGCGTTGTCCTGGAGCCAGCGGAGGGCCTGAGCACGTCGGACGACGTCCTCCGGTGCCTCCACGCCGTGCCGAGTTCCCGCGACGGCCGGAAGGTCGTCGTCCGGGCTGACCGAGTACGTGGACACGAGCGCCTCCGGAAGGCCGTGAGTGCAGGTGCCGTCAGTATCCCCGGGTCGGAGGCGGCCTGGAGGTCTGCGGTGGTCCCGCGCGTTCCCCGACCCGTTTCCGTCGTCCCGGGACGTCTCAGCGGCCGGAACCGGTTTGCCATTGCGCCAGGTCAGCGGCGAAACTCCTGCGCCGGTCGTCTGCCGGTCGTCTGAATTTCGGGGGGAATCGTGACAGAGCGGGTACTCGGCGCGGGGCTGCGGCAGCGGCATCTGGCCATGATCGCGTTGGGTGGGGCCATCGGGGCCGGACTGTTCGTCGGCTCGGGGTTCGGGATCGCCGCCGCCGGGCCCGGGATCCTCGTCTCGTACGGCCTCGCCGGCGTCCTGACCGTCCTGGTGATGCGGATGCTCGGCGAGATGTCCGCGGCCCGCCCGGTCACGGGCTCCTTCGCGGAGCACGCGCGGGCGGCGTTCGGGCCGTGGGCCGGGCTCCTCGCCGGGTGGATGTACTGGGCGCTGCTCGTCGTGAGCGTCGCCGCCGAGGCCGTCGGCGCGGCGCACATCGTCGAGGGCTGGGTGCCGGCCGTGCCCGGCTGGGTGTGGGTGGCCGTCTTCATGAGCCTGTTCACCGTGAGCAACCTCGCCGGCGTCCGGAACTTCGGCGAGCTGGAGTTCTGGTTCGCCGGTCTCAAGATCGCCGCGATCGCCGGGTTCCTCGTCCTGGGGGTCGTGGTGCTGGCCGGTCTGCTCCCGGGCACGCCCTCGCCCGGGACCGCGCACCTCATCGGCGACGGCGGCTTCCTGCCGCACGGCTGGTACGGCGTCGCCGTCGGCATGGTCGCGGCCGTCTTCGCCTTCGGCGGTCTGGAGACCGTCACCATCGCCGCGGCCGAGTGCGACGACCCCGTCCGCGCGGTCCGCACCGGCGTACGGGCCGTCATGTGGCGGGTCGCCGTCTGCTACCTCGGCTCGATGGCCGTGATCGTCGCCCTCGTCCCGTGGAACGACCCCGCCGTGGCCGACGGCCCGTACGCCGCCGTCATGGCCCGCATCGGCGTTCCCGGCGCCGCCGACCTCATGAAGGCCGTCGTGCTCGTCGCGCTCCTGTCCGCGATGAACGCCAACATCTACGGCTCCTCGCGCATGCTGTACGCCCTCGTCGGGCGCGGCGACGCGCCCCGAGCGCTCGGCCGGCTGCGCAAGGGAGTCCCGTACGCGGCCGTCCTCGCCTCCGCCGCCTTCGGCTTCGTCTCGGTGATCCTCAGCCTGCTCTGGCCGCGCACGGTCTTCCCGTTCCTGCTCAACTCCATCGGCGCCGCGATCCTCGTCGTCTGGGCGCTGATCGCCGCCTCCCACCTGCGCCTGCACGGCACGTCCGCACGGGCGGTCGTCGCCCTCGCGGGGATCGGCGGGGTGCTGCTCTTCATGCTGGGCGACGAGGCGAGCCGTATCCAGCTCCTGACCACCGGCGCGTGGGCGGCGGCCCTGCTGGTGTGGGCCCGGGTCAGGGTCGTCAGGCGGGCGCGTACCGGGCCAGGAACAGATCCACTCCCGAGCTGATCACCCGCGTCAGCTCGGCGTCCTCGATCACCGCGTCGGGCGAGAAGGTCCGCACGAGCTGCGGTACGCCCACCGTCACCGCGACGAGCTGCTGCACGGCGAGTTTCGGGTCGGGCACGTCGAGCGTGCCGCGCGCGTGCAGCTCGGTGAAGGCCTCGACGAGCGGGCCGTTGTTCATGTCGTAGCTGACCCGGTACCAGAGCTGGCCGAGCTGCGGGAAACGGTCTATCTCGCCGATCACCAGGCGCCGCAGCGACATGATGTCGGGCCGCAGCAGGATCCGCGCCCAGTCGGTGGTGAGCCGGAGGAGCGCGGCCCGCAGGTCGGGGGCGTCGGCGAGGGTGGAGTTGGAGGGCTCCAGATCGGCGTACGTCTTCGGCAGGACACCGCCGATGACGGCGAGGAACAGACGCTCCTTGCTGCCGAAGTGCTTGTAGATCGTCGCCTTGGAGACACCGGAGGCGCGGGTGATCGCGTCCATGGAGGCCGCGGAGTAGCCCTCGGCGAGGAACTCGGCGAGGGCGGCGTCGATGATCGCCTGCCGCTTGCGCGAGGCCGCGTCGGCGGGGTCCGGGATGATCGGGATGCCGTACTCGTCGATGGCGCCCTGGGCGTCCATGGGCGGGGTCCTTAGGTGTGGTGGCGGGGCCGCCAGTATATGAACTGAACGGTTTGGTCTGCAAAGCCCGGCGCCCGATGCGTCTCCGCAGAGCCCGGCCCGACGCGTCTACACGAAGAAGCTGTCGTGGCGCTCGCAGAACTCCACCCGCTCGGCGTCGCTCAGGTCGGCGAGCTGCGTGATCGCCTCGAAGTACTCCTCGCGGGGCGCGCCGGGGGCGAACAGCATGAGCATCGAGGCGGGTTCGGCGGCGTCGTTGCGGAAGGCGTGCAGTCCGCCGACGGGGACGTACAGGTGGTCGCCGGAGCCGGCGGTGATCCACTTCTCCCCGTCGAACAGCCGCACGCTGCCGGAGAGGACGAAGAACGCCTCCGACATGGCCTTGTGGAAGTGGGCGCTCGGGCCGCCCGCCTCGGGCCCCATGTCGACGCGGTACAGGCCGTACTCGCCGTCGGTCGAGGTGTTCTTGGACAGGTAGTGGTACGCGGTGCCGCCCGGCCCCGGCCCCGAGACGTAGTCGGGCTCGGCGTCGGCGGGCCGGAAGCGGGCGGTGAGCTCGCCCTGCTCGCCGAAGTAGCGGGGGGCGGGGTAGGAGGGGTGGAGGAGGGACATGGAGAGCTCCTGAGGTGAGGGTGTGCGGTAGGTCGGTAGGGCGGTAGGTCGGGTAGGTCGGCGTGCGGTCGGCGGGCGGTCAGGGTGACGTCAGGGTGTGCTCTGGAGTGCCTCCGCTGCGGCCGGGCCCGCCGCCACGCCGATCAGGAAGGCCAGGTTGAACAGCCCGATCGCCGTCGCGTGCCGCGCCTCCGGGAGCCGCCCGGTCGCCGCGCCGGTGAGCAGCCCCTGACCGCCGGCCGTGACGAAGGAGCTGGTCGCCGAGCCGACGAGGACCACCGCCGCCCAGGGCGCGAACGCGGCCAGGGCGGCCGCCGCCAGTGATCCGGCCGCGAGCAGCAGCCGCGTCCGGCGCGTGCCGAGGCGGGGGGCGGCGCGGATCAGCTGCCAGGACAGCAGGGCGCCCACCAGGGTGGCGATCGAGGCCGCCGCGCCGGTCTCCACGCCGGTCCAGCCGGTGAGGGCGGTGACGCGACGCGGAGCCGCGTACAGCAGGGCGAAGTTGACGGTGGAGAGCGCGAGCATGAGCCCGGCGGCGGTGCGGAAGCCGTGGTCGCGCAGCACATCGAGGGGGAGGGGGAGGGTGAGTGCGGGGGTACGGGGCCGGTGCCCGCTCTCGGGTCCCGCCTTGGGTGCGGCGCGGCCCGCGAGGCGCAGCGCCGGTACGAGGGCGAGCAGGCTGAGGAGCGGGAGCAGCAGGGTCGCGCGCCAGCCGAGCGTCCCGGCGACGGCCGCGCCGATGAAGAGGCCCGTCGTGCCGCCGACCGCGCTGCCGATCGCGACGAGCCCGGGCGCCCGGCCCGAGCGGTCCCGGCCGGCGATCTGGAAGGCCGCGACGTTGAGACCGGCCGCGCCCGCCGCTTCCAGGGCGCGCCCGGCGACGGCCAGCTGCAGGTTCGGGGCGACGAGGGTGAGGGCCGCGCCCAGGACGAGGACGGCCGCGCCGGCCCGGACGGTCCCGGCGGGGCCGCGCCGCCCGCCCGCCGCGGACAGCAGGGGCGTACCGACCGCCATGCCGATCCCGTAGGCGGTCAGCAGCCAGGCTGCCGTCCCGGGGGAGACAGCGAGTCCGCGGGCGGCTTCGGGCAGGGCCAGGGTCGGCCCGGACACGCCCATCGCGGCGGGCGCGGCGAGTAACGCGAGGAACAGACCGCCGCCCCCTGCCCGCTCGCGGACGTCGGTTGTCGCGGGGGTGAGGGCGGGGGCGGGAGCGGGGGTCGTATCGGCGTCGGTGGTCGGGGGTGTGGGCATACGTCGAATGAACTACACCATTCAGTTCACTGTCAAGACTGAACCGTTCCGTTGACAGACTGAACCGATCGGTTTAGCTTTCTGGTCGTCGAGATACGACACACCGTTTCCGAGGGGGAACCGCCATGACCGCGTCCAAGCCCACGTCCACGATCCTCGCCATCTCCGGCTCGATCCGCGCCGACTCGCACAACACCCAACTGCTGCGAGCGGCCCAGAAGTTCAACACCGGCCAGGAGATCGAGATCTACGAGGGCCTGCGCGACATCCCGCCGTACGACCAGGACCTCGACACGCCCGAGCTGCGCCCGGCCGTCGTGAACGAGCTCCGCCGGCGGGTAATGGAGGCGGACGGACTGCTCATCGCCACCCCGGAGTTCAACTACTCCATCCCCGGCGTCCTCAAGAACGCCCTCGACTGGCTGAGCACCGACTGGACCCGCACCGAGGGCCTGCCCCTGAACCGCAAGCCCACGGCGATCCTCGGCGCCGCGCCGACCAACTTCGGCACGGTCCGCGCGCAGATCGCCCTGCGTCAGGTCTTCGTCTGGACGGACAACGACGTCGTGGTGAAGCCGGAGGTGCACGTGTTCCGCTCGCACGAGCGCTTCGACGCCGAGGGCAACCTGACGGACGAGACGACGATCGAGCTCCTCCAGCTCCTCCTGACCAACCTCCAGTCCAAGATCGACTCGGCGGCCTGACAGCCCACAGGGGCCGCCGTGCGTCAGCGGCCCCGCCGGGAGCCGTGGGAGAGGATCGCCCGGCACGACCGCGCGGACAGCAGCGAGAAGGCGCTCGCCCAGGAGCCGACGGAGCCGATCGACAGTGCGGAGCCGATCGAGCCGACGGACAGGAAAGACCCGACGGAGCCGATCGAGAGCGTCGAGCCCACCGACGCGACGGACAGGAACGAGTCCCGAGACCACAGGGACAGTGAGGAACTGCGCTGCATGGCCATACTTCGATCTTAGGCTTGGGCGGCGACCGATGAGTTTTCCCGCGGGCCCCGGTCATACATCACGACTGGGCGCGCGGCGCCGAGAACCGGCGGCAAGCTGCCGGAACACCGAGGAACCGAGGAATCGACATGCGCACTCTCATCACCTCCGCCTTCATCTCGCTCGACGGCGTCGTGGAGGGCCCCGGCGGCGAGCCCGGCTACCGGAACTCCGGCTGGACCTTCAAGGACGTCGAGTTCCTCCCCGAGGCCTTCGAGATCAAGGGCCGGGAGCAGAAGGAGGCCAGTGCGATCCTGCTGGGCCGGACCAGCTACGAGGCGTTCAGCCCCGTGTGGCCCGACATGGAGGACTTCGCCGACTACAAGGAGATGCCGAAGTACGTCGTCTCCACCACGCTCACCGAGGACGACCTGGTGTCGAACTGGGGCGAGACGACGATCCTGCGCTCGCTCGACGAGGTCGCCGCGCTGAAGGAGACCGAGGGCGGCCCGATCATCGTCCACGGCAGCGCCACCCTGAACCAGGCCCTCTCGGACGCCGGCCTGATCGACCGCTACCACCTGCTCGTCTTCCCGCTCCTCCTCGGCGCGGGCAAGCGGCTCTTCAGCGCCACCGACAAGGACACCCAGAAGCTGAAGCTCGTCGAGCACGAGGTCTACGCCAACGGTCTGCAGAAGCAGGTCTTCGACGTGGTCCGCTGACGCGGCCTCGCGGTCGAACCGCCCTGCCGAGCCGCCCTGTCGAGGCTCCCTGTCGATCCTCCCTGCCGACGTACGGCCCCGACGACTGTCCTTGCCTAAGCCGCCGGGTCCGGCTTCCAGTCCTGGACGAGAAGGCCGAGCAGTACTTCGTCCAGGAACTCGCCCAACACCCAGGCCGAGGAGCGCAGGACGCCCTCGCGGACGAAGCCGTTGCGCTCGGCGGAGCGCAGCATCGCGGTGTTGTCCGCGAGCGTCTCGATCTGGAGGCGGTGGAGGCCGCGCACGACGAAGCCGTAGTGGCACAGCACCGCGACCACGTCGGTGCTGTAGCCCTTGCCGCGGGCGGACGGCAGCAGCCCGAGCCCGATGTGCGCGGACCGGTGGTGGTTGTCGATGCCCCACAGGTTCGCGGTGCCGACCAGCGCGCCGCCGTCCAACTCCACCACGGAGAACGGGACGTGCCCCTGGACCGTGTCGTCCACCACGAGCCGCGGATCCTTCGAACCGGGCGTGACCGGCCGCCACGGCGCGGCTTCGGCTCGCGAGCCGATGACCACGTCGTCGTAGAGCTCGGTCCGAAGGATCGGAATGTCCTCGTCGTGCCGGGCCCTGAGCCCGATCTTGCTACCCCTAAGCATGCAGGCTTTCTATCCGACCGCGCTGGTCGGCGGCAATCAGATAAGGGCGAACCTGCGCGTACGCCCTGCTGATCGGACCGTGTCGGACAACCGGCGTTCCTACCCGGCGCAGGCGGGCAGGAACTCCAGCCCCTCCGGCGTGCCGAAGCGGACGACCGCGAGGTACGCCTCCGGGTAGTCGCAGCCCAGGTCGATCCACTGGAGTGCGAAGACGGTCCAGACGACGAACACGGCCAGGAGGAACCAGCGCCAGCCCTTTGACATGTTCGCCACGTACCCGCCGGTCCGGCGGAGGAACCGCTTCCCTCCGCACCGGCCGCCGGCCGTTAGCCGTTAGCCGTTAGCCGTTAGCCGTTAGCCGCCGGTCGTGCCGTCGAGCATTTCGCGCAGGATGTCCAAGTGGCCGTTGTGGCGGGCCGTTTCCTCGGTGAGGTGGAGGAGGATCCAGCGCAGGTCGACGTGGCGGCCGTCGCGGATGGGTCGCTCCGCCCGCTTGTCGAGGCTGTTCGCGGCGACGAGCTCGCGGTAGCGGGCGCTCTGTTCGGCGTACTCGTCGAGCAGCTGCGGGAGCGGGAAGTCGACGGCGACGCGCATCTCGCGGTCGGGGTCCTCCTCGGTCCAGGGGCCCTGGTCCTCCTCGCCGAGGAAGACCACCTGGAACCAGTAGTACTCGACCCAGCGGAGGTGGTTGATCAGTCCGCTCATGGTCATCAGCGGCGAGCCGGGAAGGAGCGCCTTGCGGGCGTCCTCCGCGGAGACGCCGTCGCATTTGGCGCGGGCGGTGCCGCGTGTGTAGTCGAGAAACGTGGCGAGTTGGGTGCGTTCGTCCCACGCGGGCGGTGTGTCGTCGATTCTGGTCATCGCGCGAAGCGTCCCCGATCACGCGGCCGGTGTCGAGGCATTTCCCCGCTCCGCAGACCTCCTGGCCGCGCGGTGTCGCGTGGGGGGCGTCCAGGACCAGGGCGAGCAGGCGGGCGGGCTGTTCCTCGTCGTCGCGGTGGGCCGTGGACAGGGCGATGCCGGCGGTGAGCCGGACGAGGTCCCGCGAGTGGCGCGAGCCGGCGCTCGCGCTCCTGCCCTGACGCCGGACCACTGACGTCGGATCCCTGGCCCTAGGTGTATTGCCTCGTTTGGGCTTGCCGGGAATCGGATCGCCATCAACGGGGTTGGTGGGGGACGAGCCGATATTGGAGGGCCATGCGAGCGATTCAGGTGTACGAAGTGGGCGGTCCCGAGGTGCTGCAGGAGGCCAAGGTGGACCAGCCGCGGCCGGGTCCGGGCGAGGCGATCGTGGAGGTCGCCGCATCCGGGGTCAACTTCCTCGACGTCTACCACCGCGAAGGCCGGTACAGCCTCCCGCTGCCCTTCACCCCGGGCACTGAGGGCGCCGGCACGGTCGTCGAAGTTGGACCCGGCGTCGCTGACGTCGCAGTCGGGGACCGGGTCGGTTGGGTGGAGATTCCCGGCACGTATGCCGAGCGGGCCGTCGTGGACTCCTCCCGGCTGGTGCCGCTGCCCGACGATATCGGCTTCGAGACAGCCGCCGCCGTGCTCCTCCAAGGCATGACCGCGCACTATCTCGTCAAGGACGCCTACCCGGTTCAGGGGGGCGACACGGTGCTCGTGCATGCGGCTGCTGGTGGCATGGGGCTGCTTTTGACCCAGCTCATCACCCATCTCGGCGGCAGGGTGATCGGCACGACGTCGACCACGGCGAAGGCCGAGCTGGCGAAGCGTGCCGGGGCCGCTGAGGTGATCCTTTCCTCCGCAGTCGACGATCTCGCAGCCGAGGTGAGGCGGCTCAACGGCGGTCAGGGACTGCCGGTTGTCTTCGACGGCGTCGGCGCGCACACCTTCGATGCGAGCCTCGCCAGCCTGCGAACCCGCGGCCATCTCGTGCTCTTCGGCGCGGCAAGTGGCGCCGTGCCGCCGTTTGATCCGATTCGGCTCGCCCACGGCGGTTCGCTGACCCTGATCCGGCCCAGCCTCGGGGACTTCATCGCCGATCGGTCCGAACTGCTCCGACGGGCCGCCGATGTGTTCGAGTGGGTGCGCTCCAAGGCGCTTGAGGTCACCGTAACGGGCCGCTACGCATTGTCCGAGGCCGCCCAGGCCCACAGCGATCTGGAGGCTCGGCGTACCACCGGCAAGCTGCTCGTCATCCCCGATGCGGCCGCTATTGGACGCCGCGAGGAGACGCAGAGCTGATCGCGGGTGACGAGGTCGGGGATCTTGGAGACTGAGATGTCGAGGGCATGGCCGACCGTCATCGCCAAGATCCCCGACAGCGTCAGGCACTCAGCAGGCCAAGATCAAGTTCTGGCGGGTTTCTGGCGTATCTGGGTCACACCCCTTCAAGACTCGGAGTCCCCGAGGACCGCCCAATAACCCGTGCTCACGACCCGATGATCGTCCATGCGGCTCTACTCAGCGCAATCCGACCGGAAGATCCGAAGGAAACGCCCTAGCGGTCCAGTTCGGACATCCGCCGCTTGTTGTCGTCGTCCGTGTCCTGCTGGCTGCTGGAGATCAGCAGGACCGCGTCGGGGAGCGAGCCGTTCAGGTGGTCGCCGAAGGCCGCCGTGGCCTTGGCGAGCCGGTCCAGGACCGAGTCGAGTACCGGGGCGAGCGCCGCGCCGAGGGAACCACCGGCCGCGGCCGTCGCGTGCTCGCCGGCGGCCTGGGACAGGGCGCCCGCGGTCGTTCCGAGGACCGCGGTGGCGACCTCCCTGAGCTTCCCGGCCGCGAGCTGGTGTTCGGCGTGGTCGACGCTGATGCCCTCGGCGATGGCCCGGCCGGAGCCGGCGGGGTCGAGGGAATTGCCCCAGGCCCGGCCCGTCCCCGAGCCGTCCGACGCTTCGCCTCCCCGGCCCCCGACACCTGCGGCGAGGTCGGCGGCGGCGGCGTCGAGGGCGGTCACGGACGGGTCCTTCTCCAGGCGGCCCAGCAGGTGGACGGTGTCCTCCAGGCATGCGCTGACGATCGCGTGCGTTTGCGTCCGGGCCGCCGCGACGGCGGGCCCGACGGCGTCCGTGCTCGCGCCGAAGGTCACCGACCCGGCGACGGACGAGGCGAAGGTGAGCTTGGCGAGGTTGGCTGTGATCGACAGGACCTGCAGCTTCGCGCCCTGGACTTTGGCGGAGATGGTGGCCGTGGCGGCGGCCGAGTTCAGTGCCGCTGTCTCGATGGCGGCGGCGTGCGGGTCCTTGACCTTGTTCCAGTGCCGCCCCAGTGCGTCCATCGCCTCGCCGCGGCCGGACGACAGCAGGCGCTGGATGTGCTGGTGTGCGGCGTACGTGTCGTCCCCGGTGAGCTTGGAGTACGTCTCCAGGTGCCCCGAAGCCCGCCCGTACGCGTCCTCGTCGGCTTCCGGCCATGCGAGCTGCAGTTGGCTGATCAGAGCCTGGAACAGCTCCGGCACTTCCATGGCCATGGCGGTAACTCCCCCTTGTCACGCGCGTGTTGGTCGCACGCGCCCCCACGTGTGGCGTTCACCGTCTCACGCGCTCCGTGCCGCCACAAGGACGCTCGCGAGGTATCGGGGAAGGCTCCGGCTCAGTCGATGTGCACGATCTGGAACGCCTCCGCCATCCGGCCCGGCGGCAGCCCGCCCGCCGTCGCGTGTTCGCCGAGCCAGTCGCGGAGCAGGCCGGCCAGGTCGTCGAAGTGGGCCGTCTGGGAGGTGTGGATGCGCAGCGCCTCGACCTTGCGGTCGAAGACCGGGGTGACGTCCACGTACTGGTTCGGGGTGGGGCCGGTCATCAGCCACAGTTCGTGGACCGTCCACGGCTCCAGGCCCTCCTCCTTGAGGAGCTGCGCGTGCGCGAAGGGGTTGCGGGCCTCCGGGTAGACCGCGCGCAGGCAGGCGTCCCCGACCGCGCGGTGGTCGGGGTGGAGGTCGGCGACGCGCGCCCAGTTGATCTCGGGGGACGGGATGATGGCCCGCTGCGGGCGCACTTCGCGGATGACCCGGCACAGGTCGCGCCGCAGCTCCACGGACGCCTCGACGAAGCTGTCGGGGTAGCCGAGGAAGCGGACGTCGGCGACGCCGCTGAGTTTCGCGGAGTGGACCTGCTCGGCGCGGCGCAGATCCGCCATCGCCTGCCGGGGGAGCTGTTCGTCGTAACCGCCGGCGCCGCCGTCCGTGACGATGCAGTACGTGACGCGGGTGCCGCGCTCGATCCACTGCATGACGGTGCCGCTGACGCAGAACTCGATGTCGTCCGGGTGCGCGGCCACGACCAGCAGGGATGCGGGTGCGCCGCGGCCCCTCTCGGAATCCTCCATGTCCCTCATGAGGCAAGCCTGTTGGGGTGGCGGGAGCGTCGCAAGGCCAACCCGTGGCGTGAACTGGACATGGCACTTACGCGCCATTCAAAAACTTGGTAGATTCAAATCATTGGGTGCGACCAGTGTGAGATGGACAGCGACTTCGGACGCGTGACGTCGGAAGCGCGACTTCGGAATACGGAGGCGACCGCCATGTGCAGGATTCTCGGCACCATCGCCGCGGGAGCGGACCGCCCGGACCCCGCCGAGCTCGCGGCGGTCTCGGCCCGCCAGCGCCACGGCGGCCCCGACGAGCACCATGTGCTCAGCGGGCCCGGCTGGTCGCTCGGCTGCGACCGGCTCGCCGTGACCGACCCGTGCGGCGGGCAGCAGCCCTACCGGCTGCCGCACCTCCCCGGCATCCTCGCCGTGCTCAACGGCGAGATCTACAACCACGCCGAACTGCGCCGCGCGCTCGCCGCCCGCGGCCACCGCTTCCCCGACCGCTGCGACGGCACCGTGCTCCCCGCGCTGTACGCCGAGTACGGGCCCGCCTTCGCCGAGCACCTCGACGGCATGTTCGCCGTCGCGATCCTCGACCTGCGCCCCGGCTCGGCCCAACTCGTCCTCTCCGTCGACGACATGGGCATGAAGCCGGTCTACTTCCACCACGATCCGTACGACGGCTCCACCCGCTTCGCCTCCGAGATCCCCGCCCTCCTCGCCTTCGAAGGGGTACGGATCTCCCCGCGCGACGACGCCCTCGACACCGTCCTCGCCACCCGCACCTCCTTCTCCACGCACACCGCGCTCGACGGCGTCAGCGTCCTGCCGCCCGGCGCGACGGCCCTGGTCCGCCCGGGATCCGCGCCGGTCGTACGCCGCCGGGGCCCCCGCCCCGCAACGCCCCTCGGCGACACCCAGGACACTCAGGACATCCTGCGCCACGAGGTCCGGCGGCTCGCCCACGCCGAGGTGCCCGTCTGTGCGATCACCAGCGGCGGCCTCGACTCGGGCCTCGTCACCGCGCTCGCCGCCGAGCACGCCCGCGAGACCGACGCCCCGCCGCTGCACACGTTCCACCTCACCTACCGGGGCAAGTGGCCGGACTCCGAGGCCGCGTACGCGCGTTCCGTCGCCCGCCGGGCCCGGACCGTCCACCACGAGGTCTCCGTCGAACCCGACGAACTCTCCTCCCTCCTCACCCGGACCGTCCGCCACCTCGGCCAGCCCAACGCCGACCCCATCACCCTCTCCACGTACGCGCTCTTCCGCGCCGTCCGCCAGAACGGCTTCACCGTCGCGCTCGCCGGCGACGGCGCCGACGAACTCTTCGGCGGCTACGACCGGATGCGCGCCGCACTCGCCGCGCCCGCCGGGGCCGACTGGGCCGGCGCGTACGCCGACGCCCTCTCCGCCGCCCCGCGCCTGCTCCGCGAACACCTCTACACCGCCAACTACCGCGCCCACATCGCCGATCAGGGCTCCGCGGCGGACCGCATCGAGCAGGAACTGCGCTCCGCCGAGGCCGTCGGCGAGGACCGGCTCACCGCGATGACCGCCTTCGAGACGCGCTGGCGGCTCCCCGCGTACCACCTGCGGCGCGTCGACCACCTCTCCATGGCCTGGGCCGTCGAGGCCCGCATGCCCTTCTGCCAGCCCTCCGTCGTCGCGCACGCCCGCGCCCTGCCGACGGCGGCACGGACGGGCAAGCGGGCGCTGTACGAGGCCGGGTCCGAGCTGCTTCCGGCAGGCGTCCTCCGCCGCCCCAAGCAACCCTTCACGCTCCCGCTCGCGGCGATGCTCGCCCCCGGCAGCCCCCTCCTCGACACCGTCCGCGAACTGCTCTCCCCGGCCCGGCTCGTCCTCGGCGGCAAGGTACGCGCCGACCGGGTGCAGAAGCTCCTCGCCCGCCAGCTCGAACGCCCCTCCCACCACGACGCCCTGGCCCTCTGGGGCCTCGCCGTCCACGAACTGTGGACGGAGGTCGTACAGGGCATGCGAATCCCGGTGGGCTGTGCGGCCTGAGACCCCGGGACCTTCCCGTCCCGCACCCGCCCCGCGTGCGCGTGGCAGGGAGCGGGCCGCGGATACCGTGCACGCCACCGTCGTCCGGGCCGAGGACGCCCCCGGGCCCACCCTCGTCCTGCGCCTCGACCAGCTCCCGGCCGGGGCGCTCGCGCTCGGCGGCGAGTTGGCGCGGCTGCGCCGCGCGCTCGCCGGGACGGCGTACGCGGACCTCCACAAGATCGCCCTGTACGGCCCCGGTCACGGCCCCGGCCGGCGAGGCCTCGACTACCGCTTCGTGCAGGCCCTGCCCGGCGGCGCCTTCGACTTCCGGGCCGGGTGCGGGCACTCGCTCCTCGCCTGTGTCGTCGCCGACGGACGCCCCGGGCCCGTCACCGTCCGGGCCGTGACCACCGGGGACACCGTCCTCTGCGAGCCGCACGGCACCGGCGCCTACACGCTCAGCTTCCTCAAGGCCCCCACCGCCCCCGGCACCCTCCCCACCGGCCGGCCCGTCGACGTCCTCTGCGGGGTGCCCGTCTCGCTCGTGCGGTACGGCAATCCGTACGTCTTCGTCGACGCCCGCCACCTCCCGGAGGACGCGCTCCACGAACGGCTCCTCGCACTGCGCGCCGAGGCCGCCCGTATCCTCGGGTACCCGCCCCACTCCGCCCTGCCCAAGATCGCCGCCTTCACCGAAGGCGACGGCCCCGGCGGGCTCTCCGTCCGCGCGCTCACCGTCGGCGGCTGGCACCCCCGGCTCGCGCTCACCGGCGCCGCCGCCCTCGCCGCCGCCGGCGCGCTCGACGGCACGGTCGTCCCCGCGCCGACCGGCCCCGTCCGCACCCCCGGCGGCACCGTCACCGTCTCCGCCGCGCCCGACCGCGTCCGCGTCCACCACAAGCGCGCGACGGTCCTCGGCAGGCTCGAACTGCCGTGGCGTATCCACGCAACGGCGTGAACGCGCACCCCTCTCACAGGGCCCACGGTGTCCTTTCTCTGCCACGCTGAAATGGACCGGTAATCGGTATCCGTGGGGAGAGCAGACGCACATGAAATTCGAGAATCTGCGTGTCGTCGTGACCGGAGCGTCCCGCTATTTCGGTCGCGCGCTCGCCGTCGGATTCGCGCATCTCGGCGCCGAGGTCTACGTCTCGGCACGAACCGTCGAAGCCGCCGAACGCACCCGTACCGAAGTCATGGGCTCCGCCCGCGACCGTATCCACGCCTTCGGCTGCGACCTCAGCAGGCCCGCCGAGATCCGGGAGTTCGCCGCCCGCGTCGGCGAACGCACCGACCGCGTCGACCTGTTGGTCAACAACGGCGCGCGCTGGCTCGACGGCATGGACCTGGAGGCCGCCAGCGACCGCGAGATCGTCGAGACGATCGAGTCGACGGCCGGCGGCACGGTCCTCATGGTGAAGCACTTCCTGCCGCTGCTGCGCGGCTCCCTGCGGCCCGACATCGTCAACATGGTCGCCGTCCGCGACGCCGAGGGCGCCTCCGCCGCGACCGCCGGCCACGCCCACGAGGCGTTCTGGGCGGCGAAGAGCGCGCAGGCCGGATTCGCCGACATCCTCTCGCGCCGACTGCGGCCCTCCGGAGTCCGCGTCTTCTCCCTCTTCCCGCCCGACTTCTCGACCTCCGACCCGCGATTCGCGGAATGGGACGGATCGAATCCGGACGGAATAGCACCCGACGAGAAGCTGACCACCCAGGCCCTTTTCGAATGCATCGTCTACGCCGTCGAGCAGCCGCGCGACTGCTTCATCCGTTCCTTCCACTTCGAGCCCCGCTGACCCGCTGACCCGCAGTCCCGCTGATCGTGCCCCGCTGAAGCCCCGCACCACAGCGTCAAGGAGGTCCCAGTCCCATGAGCACCCCCGTCTGGATCACCGCGACCCCTCCCGCCACCCACGGCGAACTCCACATCGGCCACCTCGCAGGGCCGTACGTCGCTGCCGACGTCCTCACCCGCTATCTGCGGGCCGAGGGGGAGGCGGTCCGGTTCACCACCGGCACCGCCGACCACGCCAGCTCCGTCGAGGTCCGCGCGCTGCGCCACAACCGCAAGCCCGAGGAGGTCGCCGAGGGCTACCGCGCCGCGATCACCGCCGACTGGCTGCGCTCGGGCGTCGAGTTCGACCACATCGTGCGCCCGCGGCGCGACAAGGGCTACGGACGCTGGGTGCAGGACCTCTTCAGCAGACTGTTCGCGCAAGGGGTCATCGCCCCGCGCACCCGCCTCCTGCCCTACTGCGAGCCGTGCGACCGCTGGCTGTACGGGGCGCACGCCACCGGCAGCTGCCCGCACTGCGGCGCGGACAGCGACGGCGGCATGTGCCACGAGTGCGCCCGCCCCAACGACGGCGGCGACCTCGTCTCGGCGCGCTGCGCGGTCTGCGACACCCCGGCGGTGGCCCGCCGCTGCCGCCGGCTGTACGTGCCCCTGGAGCCGTTCCGGGAGACGCTCGCCGAGTACTGGGCGACGGCCGGGCTCCCGCCCCGGCTCGCCGCCCTGTGCGAGTCGCTCGTCGAGGACGGGCTGCCGGACATCGCCGTCGGCCACCCCGCCGAGTGGGGCCTCCCGGTGCCGGTCGACGGCTTCCCCGAGCACCGGATCGACGGCTGCTTCGAGGCCGCCGCGATGCACCTCTTCGGCTACGACACGAAGGGCCCGCTGCCCCGCCGCGCCATCCACTTCTGCGGCTTCGGGCACTCCTTCTGCCACGCGGTGCTCCTGCCGGTGCTGCTCCTCGCGCAGGACATCAAGCTGCCGCAGGACTTCAACGTCAACGAGTCGTACGTCATCGAGGAAGGCGTCCAGGAAGGCAACGTCTGGGCGCTGGACCTCCTCACCGAGTACGGCTCCGACACCCTCCGCCGGCACGTCCTCCAGGCCCGCCCGCTCGGCCGCCGCACCGTCTTCCACCGGGAGCGGCTCGCGGCCGCCCGCCGGGAGCTGGACGAGAGCTGGAACAGCTGGCTCGCGCGGCTCTTCTCCTCCGTACGGGAGGAGTGCGGCGGGCTCGCCCCGCAGGCGCTGCCCGGCGGCACCGGCTGGGAGATCCTGGAGCGGCGGCTCCACCGGGGCGTGGACGACCTGCGCGAGGCGTACGGCCCCGACGCCTTCGATCCGCGCCGGGCGGTCGCCGTCCTCGACGAGATGGTCCGCTCGGTGGCCGACTTCGGTCACGTCAACGCCCACGAGCGGTGCCGGCCCAGCACCTCCTGCCGTCATCTCCCGGCGCTCGCCGCCCAGTTGGCGGTGGCATCGGCGCTCTCCGCGTGGGCGCGACCGGTGATGCCGGAGGGCGCGGCCCGGCTCGCGGCGGCGCTCCAGGTGGAGCCGGGGCGGCCGGTCGACTGGCACGCGCTCATGGGCCCCCTCCCGGGGACCCGGCTCGCACCGCCGTCGGGCCCGGTCTTCGGGTTCTGACCTCTTCGACTACTAAGCAACTAAGTACCTCAGTACCTCAGTACGTGAGTTTCCCACTCCCTCGGTTCCTCGCCCCTCAGTTCCTCCGTCCCCCTGCCGCGTGACCGTGCGCGCGAGCTCCGCGCAGGGACACGTGGCCCCCACTCCACAGGAGCCCCACGTGTCCCTGCGCGTCGCCATGCTCAGCGTCCACACCTCCCCGCTCCACCAGCCCGGGACGGGGGACGCCGGCGGAATGAACGTCTACATGGTCGAACTCTCCCGAGCCCTCGCCGAACAGGGCGTGGAGGTCGACCTGTTCACCCGCTGCCGGGGCGAGGGCCTGCCCCCGCTCGTCGAGCTCGCCCCGGGCGTCCGGGTCCGTCATCTGCACGCCGGGCCGCGCGGGCCGCTGCCCAAGGAGGCCATGCCGGACCTCGTCGTGCCCTTCTCGCTGGCCCTGCTGAAGGAGGACCGGCGCTACGACCTCGTCCACTCGCACTACTGGCTCTCCGGCCAGGCGGGCCGGATCGCCTCGGTCGGTTGGCGGATCCCGCTCGTGCACACCGCCCACACCCTGGCCCGGGTGAAGAACGCCTCGCTCGCCGAGGGCGACACCCCCGAGCCCGAGCTCCGCGTCCGCGGCGAACTCCAGGTCGTCGGCTCAGCCGACCGGTTGATCGCCAACACCACCGACGAGGCGGACGCGCTGCGCACGCTCTACGGGGCGGCGGGGGAGCGGACCGAGGTCGTACGGCCCGGGGTCGACCTGCGGACCTTCCGGCCTGCCGGGGGTACCTCCCGGGCCGAAGGCAGGGCGGCGGCCCGGGCCCGGCTCGGGCTCCCCGCCGACGCGTTCGTCCCGCTCTACGCCGGCCGCATACAGCCCCTGAAGGGCCCGGACGTGCTCGTACGGGCGGTCGCCGAGCTGCTGCGCCTGGAGCCCGGGCTCCGCCGGCGACTCCTGGTCCCGGTGGTGGGCGGCCACTCGGGCGCGACCCGCGAGGGGACGGCCTGGAAGCTGGCGGGGGAGCTGGGCGTCACCGACGTGCTGCGGGCCTGCCCTCCCGTACCGCAGTCACGCCTCGCGGACTGGTACCGGGCGGCGGACGTGCTGGTGGTGCCCTCGCGCAGCGAGTCCTTCGGCCTGGTGGCCCTGGAGGCGCAGGCCTGCGGGACCCCGGTGCTCGCGGCGGCGGTCGGCGGACTGCCGACGGCGGTGTGGGACGGGGTGACGGGGCTCCTGGTGCACGGCCACGACCCGATGGAGTACGCGCGCCGGCTGCGGTGGCTCGCCGCGCACCCGGAGGCGGTGGAGACGATGGGCGAGGCGGCGGTCCGTCACGCGCGCGGGATGAGCTGGCGCGCCTCCGCCGCCCGGACCGTCGAGGTGTACCGGGGGGCGCTGGTGGAGGGGCGTGGGCAGGGGGTGGGGCAGGGGCGGCGGCACGCCCCTGCCCCGGCGGCCTCTCTCTCCTGGAGGAATGAGAAGGCCGTGGCTCAAGTCTAGCACCTCTTTTGGTTCGACCAAAGATATGGAAGGCTCCGGATCCTTCAATTCCGTTGTGGTGCAGGCGTATTGACGCATCCACGCCATGGCGGGTCCACGCACAGAGAATCCCTGGATCGGATTCCGGGGCGGGGACAGAATGGAGATGTCTTCAGGGAACGCCCGGCGGCACGGGCCCCCGGAAGGCGGAATTCACATTCCAACTCCTGGAGGAATCATGTCTGCTGAGCACGCCACGGGGATGCGCAAGACCGTCCGTCAGTTCGCCCTCGCCGCGGCCGCGTGTCTCGCCGTCGCCGGCGGCGCGGCCCTGGCGACGGCCCCGAGCGCGGTCTCGGCCCCCCAGCACGTGATGGCCGAAGGGGAGGCCGGCGCGGCCACCGCCACCCCGACGCCCACCCCCACGCCGTCTCCGTCGAACGGAAACGAGTGGAACAAGGTCTCCCCGGCGCCGATACCTGCCAATTGAGCGTCCGGGGAATGCGAAAAGGCTCCGCGCTCGCCCTTTCCGGGGCGGCCGCGGAGCCTTTTCGCATTCCCCGGGGAACTCCTCGGCCGACCCGGCCTCAGCCGATCCCGCGTCAGTCGACCCAGCCGAGCCGATGGGCCCGCACCCCGGCCTCGAACCGGCTCGTCGCGCCCATTTCCTGCATCAGCTCGGACAGCATGCGGCTCACCGTCCGCAGCGACACCCCGAGCCCCCGCGCGATCTTCTCGTCCTTCATTCCCGAGGCGAGCATCGTCAGCGCCGCCCGCTGCTGCTCCGAGAGCCCGTCACCGCCCTGCTCCGGCGTCGTGCCGTCCCCGTACGGCGACGCCGTGTGCCAGCAGTGCTCGTACAGCGCGATGTACGAGCGGACCAGGGCCGGCCCCCGGGCCAGTACCGCGCCCGCCATCGGCTCCGCCGGATCCACCGGGACCATCGCGAACTGCGCGTCGGCGATGATCATCGTCATGGGGACGGCGGGCGTGATCCGCACCTCCACACCCGCCTCGACCCGGCGCCGCAGCAGCTCCGCCACCTCCGGAGTGGAGACGACCCGCTCGCTGTACATGGCGCGGACCCGCACCCCGTTCTCGATCTGCCGCCGGTCCCGGCTCAGTACGCGCTCCGCCACCTCTCGCACGAGCGACGTCGGGTGCATCGACGCCAGGCTGTGCTGGATGACGTCCGTGATGTCCTCGAGGACCTGCTGGATCCGGCGGTAGTCGCTGAGCAGCTCCACATCGGCGTCCGAGCGCGTGAGGGAACCGGCCCGCAGGAACGCCCCCGCCAAGGTCTCCAATGTGCCGTACGCGCGGTCCGCCTCGTCGAGGTGCTCGCGCAGCTGCTCGCGCTCCCGGTGCAGGAGCCGGAGCAGCGCTATCTCCGGGTCGATCACCGCGACCGTATCGCCGTCGCCGTCGCCGTTCCCGTCACCGCCCCCGTTCCCGTCACCGTCGCCGTGCCCGGTGCCGTCCTGCCGATGGCCGCCCTCGCCCGCCCTGAGCCCGGCCCGGAGCTCGGCGCGGGCGCCGTGCTGGGCGGGGTTGGTCGGCACGATGAGCCCGAGGTCCGTCAGTTCGTCACGACATCGCTCGTACTCCTCGGGCGACAGGCGGAGTTGGGCCCCGACTTCGCCGAGGCTGGACACCCCGCGCCTGCGCAGCTCCTGATAGAGGGTCACCACGGCATCGGGTGAGCCTTCCGAGCGCTCGGTTCCGCTTCCCGTGCCGCCGCCGGTGGTGATCAAGGCGAAGTGACCCCCTGTTCCCTCGAGTCGCGCCGCCGTCACCCTGTCACACGGCTGGGCGGCCGTCCGTCATACCGATCCGACCGGTCCGACCGATCAGGCATCCATCGTGCGTCATCCGAACTCCCCAGTGGTATCCCGCCCTCAGGGGGTGTCTTGCCGATCATGCCGGGCTCGCGGGGTCTGGCACCGCGCCTCGCCGCGTTGTCGTCGGTCGCCAACGCTCCGCGTTGACTCCCTCCTCCGCCTTGCGATGCACGGCACCAGACCCCGCTCCCTGACCCGGCCTGACCGGCAAGACACCCCCTACACCCCGCGCTCGGCCCCCTCGCCGTCGAGCAGGCCGAGCCGGGACGCCTTCACGCCCGCCTCGAAGCGGCTCGCCGCGCCCAGTTCCTGCATCACCTCGGAGAGGAGCCGGCTGACCGTCCGCAGCGAGACCCCCAGATTCTTGGCGATCTGTTCGTCCTTGATGCCGGAGGCGAGCATGAGCAGCGCCGCCCGCTGCTGCTCGGAGAGCCCGTCGCCGCCCTTCTCCGCGGTCTCCTCCTCGCCGTACGGGGCGGCGGCCGTCCAGCAGTACTCGTACAGGGCGAGGTAGGAGCGGACGAGGCCGGGGCCGCGGGCGAGGATCGCGGCGGAGGACAGGTCGTGCGGATCGGTCGGCAGGAGCGCGAAGTTCTCGTCGGCGAGGACCATGTTCATCGGGACGACGGAGGCGAACCGGACCTCCACGCCCAGCGCGGCCCGCTCCTCCAGGTGCTGCGCCATCTCCGGCACGGAGGCGGCCCGCCGGCTGTACATGGCCCGGATCCGGACCCCTCGTTCCGCCCACTGACGGTCCTGGGCCAGCTCGCCCGGCAGCTCCTCGCGGCGGACGGAGCCGGTGTGCATGAAGTGCGCGGCCGTCCGGACGGAGTCCGTCAGGTCCGCGAGGCTCCGCCGTATGCGGTGGGGATCGTCGACGATCTCGACCTCGATCTCCCCGCGCGGTGTGGCCCCGGCCCGCAGAAACGGTCCGGCGAGGGCTTCGAGGGCGGTGTGCGCGCGGCTGGTGGCGGCGAGGCGCTCCCGGAGCCGGTCGCGCTCCCGGCGCAGCAGGCGCAGCAGGGCGACGTCGGGGTCGACGACGGCGTCGACGGCGGCGCTCGGGTCGGGAGAGGGTGCGGTCAGTCCTAAGGAGACGAGTTCGTCACGACATCGCTCCCGCTCTTCGGCGGAGAGCTCCAGCCGGTCCGCGACCTCGTCGAAGGCCGTCCCCGGACGGGCGCGGAGTTGCTGGTAGACGGCGAGAGCCTGTTCGCTGCCCGTACGGGCCACGGCGGTGTTTCTGGACACGGCGCAGCAGACTCCCCTCGGACCCCTATGGATCCTGATGAATCGCCCCGCTAGACCCTGCCATACATTCGAACGCCGCGCACGGAGTTCACCGCAGCTCAGGACGGTTCGCGGGGGGCTCGGGACCGCTCAGGCGGCGGGGGTGTTCGCCCGGCAGTCGGGGCACAGGCCCTTGAACACGATCTCGGCGTCTTCCACCCGCCACTCCGGCAGCGCGCCCCGGGGCGGCTTCGGCGCGGCCGTGTCGACGTTCTCCACGCGGCCGCAGACGACGCACAGCGCGTGCTGGTGTGCCGGGCCGGAGATCTCGAACACGGCGGGCAGGCCGGGGCGGTCGAACTTGCTGACCAGGCCGGTCTCCTGGAAGTGCCGCAGCATCTCGTACACGGCCTGGCTGGTCAGCGTGCCGAGCCGCTCGCGCGCGGTCGTGGTGATCGCCTCGACGTCGAGATGGCCGCCGGCGGCGAGCACCGTGAGCACCTCCAGGCGCGGGCCCGTGACCCGCAGCCCGACGTCGCGCAGGCGCTGGATCACCGCCTCGCGGCCCGTCAGCTCTTCCACGACTGCCATCTTCTCCGCCCGCTACCTGGTCGGCTCAAACGTTTGTGGGCATCGTACCTCTTGCTCGTCAACCTCGTCAGGCGTCCGCCTCACGCGTTCGTCTCAGTCGTCCGTCCTGCACACCAGCAGGACGCTCTCGGTCCGGTCGTCGATCCGGTGGCGGCGCCGGCCCTCGATGTGCAGTCCGGCCGAGTGCAGTTCGGCCGCGAGCCGCTCGGGATCCACGATCCACTTGTCGGTGGTCAGCACGACCCGCTCGGTGGAGATCTTGCCGGTGCGGGCCGTGTAGTACGTGATCCGCTCGCTCATCGACGGCAGGTCGAAGACCTGCCGCGCCACCACCCACTCGTCGATGCCGTCGAAGCGCGGGACCTGGAACGCCCAGGTCCGGCGGGGTTCCGCGATGAGGCCGGGCAGCTGGTGCGCGGTGTAGTCGAGGGCGAGCGCCCCGCCCGTCTCCAGATGGGAGGCGACCTCGCGCAGCAGCTCCGGCCGGTGCGCGGGCGGGACGGCCGTGACCATCGCGCCCGCGAGGATCGCCAGCCGGTAACTCCCTTCGAGCCGCAGCTCGGTGAGGTCGGCCCGGTGGGTGACGACGAGTCCGGCGACCTGCGGGCCGATCCGGCGGGCCCAGCCCTCGAGGCGCTCCAAGGCCGAGGCGTCCCGGTCCACGGCTTCCACGGCGAAGCCGTGCCGGGCGAACGGGACGGCGAGCCGCCCGGCGCCGGAGCCGAGGTCCAGAACGGGTCCGCCGGTGGAGCGGGCGAGGCTGAGGTACCGGACGATGTCCGCGCTGTGCGGGCCGAGCAGGGCGTCGTGCAGCCAGACCGAGCCCTCGTCGGCGGGGGAGACCGACTCGAGTCCGGGAAGGGTGTCGGACTTGATCCGGATGCCGGCCCCAGGGGCGGGCTCCCGCTCCCGGTCGTATCGGGACGGCAGGACCGTAGCGAGCGCTGCGGGCACGACGGGCAGGGAAATGCCGCTCGGTGTGTGCATCGCTCCTCCAGGGGCTCGCTCGGTCCATGCCGTCCGGACGAGGTACCCGTGCCGCCGGGACCGCGCCGCTGGACCCATCCTGACCTGGCGGGGGAGCGCCGATCCACCGGATCGGGCTGCGTGAACACGCGATGGCGTGGATCTGCCACGACCGCCGGTTCGGCAGTCGTACGGGCCTGCGCCGGGGGCGCGTCAGACCTTGCGGCTCCAGCGTGTGGGGCCGAGAGGGGCGAAGCCCTGGTGGGTGTAGAAGGGGAGTGCCGGGTCCGTCTCCGCCGGGAGTTCGACCCGCTGGTCGTGGGCGCCGTAGCTCCGCATCCGGTCCGTGGCCGCCGCCAGCAGGGCCGTACCCACTCCTCGGCGGCGGGAGCCGTCCGCGACGGCCAGCGCGTACACCTCGCCCTCGCCCGGCACCGGGACCCCGCCCGCGGCGACGCCGACGACCGCGCCCTCGGGGTCGGTCGCGACGAGCCAGCCGAGCCAGCCGGGCGCGCCCCCCGGAATTTCAATTTCCGCGCGTATGCGGGGGAGTGCGCATTGCTCCGAGATCAGCCGCCGCATCGGGATTTCGGCCAGTATTCCGGCGTAGCTGCTCCGAATGGCGTCCGCGAGCAGCCTGGATATCGTCGTCGCATCGCCGGCCGCGGCCGTCCGAACGCCAGCCAGCTGCATAGGTTTCGTACCCTTCGACGTGCCGAGCCAGAGCCCCAACGTACCCACAATAGCGGTGAATTAAGGTGCCCGTGACCGATGCGAAATCTACGAATTCGCTTAGTAAATAGCGGTGTTCGGGGGGTCGGACGGTGAAGCGAGTAAATTAGCCGGGGAAGGAACAGCAGGCGACGATCAGCGGGGCCATCGCGAGCGCCGCCGACCCGATGGTGAACAGCCCGCGCAGGACGGGGTGTCCCGCGCTGTACGGGGTGAGGATGCGCCGCATCCGCAGCGCCGCCGAGGGGCCGCCCGCCGCGAACGCGGACCGCGGTGCCCGGCCCGAGGCCAGCGCGTACAGCGCCGTCGCGAGCGCGTCGCGCGTACACCGCCGCAACGCCCGGTCGTCCGCGGCCATTTCGAGCAGCAGCGGTACGGACGACCCGCCGTACCGCGCGAGCGGAAGGCGCGGGAAGACGGCCGCGAAGGCCTCCGTCGCCGCGACGAGGAGGTGGTGCCGCCCCGCGATGTGCGCCCGCTCGTGCGCGAGGGCCGCCGCGAGCTGCGCGGACGTCAGTGTGTGCACCGCTCCGGAGGAGACGACGACGCGGCGCGAGCGGCCCGGAAGGCAGTAGACGGCGGGCCGGTCGTCGTCGAGGACGGTGGCCCGCAGGTCGGGGTCGTACCGCCCGACGAGCCGCAGCACCCCCGCGTGCCGCACCCGCACCCGGCGGGCCCGCGCCAGTCTCCGGACGAAGGCGGCGCAGGGGAGCGAGAGGACGCCGAGGGCGATCGCGAGGGCGAGCTGCTCGCGGCCGTCGAGGGCGAGCAGCTGGGCAGGGGTGGGGAGTCGGAGCGTGAGCAGCATGTCCGTGAGGCGGTGGCTGCTCTCGCCGGACAGGACCAGCTGGGCGGGCAGCAGGGCGCTCGCCGTGGTGAAGACCGCGCCGCACGCGGCCCACACGGCGAGCGCGAGGCGGGGCACCTGCTGGGCCCAGCGGGCCCGGACGACGAGCCAGGGCACGAGGGAGCCGGTGAGCAGGACGAGCCCGAGTGGGACGAGGGCGTGGTGGTTCACGCGCCACCGCCCGCGGGGATGCCGCCGGCGCCCCTCGGCGGGCCGCCCCTGGCCGCGCGGAGTGCCGCGTCCAGGGCGGCCATGTCCTCGTCCGAGATGACCTCGACGAACCGCAGGAGGGCGGCCGGCCGGTCCTGGCTGTCGCCGAGGGCGTCCCGCATCAGGCCGGCGGTGTACTCCTCGCGGCTGCGGACGGGCTCGTACAGCCAGGCCCGGCCCGCCTTCTCGCGGCGGAGCCAGCCCTTGCGGTGCAGGATGTCCGCCACCGTCATGACGGTCGTGTAGGCGACCCGGCGTCCCCGATTGATGTCGTCGACGATCTCGCGGACCGTGGCGGGCCGCTGCCAGGCCCACAACCGGTCCATGATCTCGGCCTCCAGCTCTCCCAGCCGGCGCACGTGGATCCCCTTCCCCCTGGGCGGCTCATCGTACGGGCCGCATCCTTCGCTCAGGTATACCCCCCAGGGGTACGATGGCGGGATGTCGTCCACCCTGAGCACCTCCCTGAGCACCTCCCTGAGCGCCCTCATGAGGAACCGCCCCTGCGTGAAGCTCTGCGGCCCCGGTCTTCCCGGTCCGGCGGAGTTGGTGCTCCTCCGGCAGGTGCTCGGGCTCTGTCTTCGCCTGAGCATCACGCTGTCCGCTGAGTGCCCTTCACGCAAGGGCGGTTGATACCGCTTCGGTATTCCGAACGCCGTCCGCGCTACTTCGTCAGGTCCGGATGAGCCGGGCGATGGCCTTCGACGCCTCGCCCACCTTCACCTTCGCCTGGTCCCCGCCCTGGGCGATGGCCTCCGTGACGCAGCAGCTGAGGTGCTCGTCCAGGAGGGCCACCGCGCAGGACTGGAGCGCCGCGTTGATGGCGGAGACCTGGGTGAGGACGTCGATGCAGTACACGTCCTCGTCGACCATCCGCTGCACCCCCCTCACCTGGCCCTCGATGCGCCGCAGGCGTCTGATGATGTCTTCCTTGTGCTGTCCGTAACCGGCCACGGCGGTCTCCCCGTCACATCGCTCGCTACTGGGTGATCAGGTCACTTGTCCGCGGCCTGGAAGCCGCGCAGGCGCAGGCTGTTGCCGACGACGAAGACCGAGGAGAAGGCCATCGCGGCCCCCGCGATCATCGGATTGAGCAGTCCGGCCGCGGCGAGCGGCAGAGCGGCCACGTTGTAGGCGAAGGCCCAGAAGAGGTTCGAGCGGATCGTGCCGAGCGTCTTGCGGGAGAGCCGGATCGCGTCGGCCGCGGCCCGCAGGTCGCCCCGGACGAGCGTCAGGTCGCCGGCCTCGATGGCGGCGTCCGTGCCGGTGCCCATCGCCAGGCCCAGGTCGGCCTGGGCGAGCGCGGCGGCGTCGTTCACGCCGTCGCCGACCATGGCGACCGAACGGCCCTCCGCCTGGAGCTTCTTGACCACGTCGACCTTGTCCTGCGGCATGACCTCCGCGATGACCTCGTCGATGCCGACCTCGGCGGCGACGGCCTCGGCCACCGCCTTGTTGTCGCCGGTGAGCAGGATCGGGGTGAGGCCGAGGGCGCGCAGCCGCCGGATGGCCTCGGGGCTGGTCTCCTTGACGGCGTCGGCGACCTCCAGGACCGCGCGGGCCTCGCCGTCCCAGGCCACGGCGATCGCGGTCTTGCCGGCCTTCTCGGCGGTGTCCTTGGCGGCCTTGAGCTGCGCCGGGAGGGCCATGGCCCACTCTTCGAGGAGCTTCTCGCGGCCGACGAGGACGGCGTGGCCGTCGACGACGCCCTGGACGCCGAGACCGGGGATGTTGGCGAAGTCCTCGGGGGTGGGCAGGGTGCCGACCTTGGCGGCGGCGCCGGTGGCGACGGCCTGGGCGATGGGGTGCTCGGAGGAGTGCTCCAGGGCGCCCGCGAGCCGCAGGACGTCCTTCTCGTCGACGCCCTCGGCGGTGTGGACCTTGATGAGGGTCATGCGGCCGGTGGTGACGGTGCCGGTCTTGTCGAGGACGATCGTGTCGACCTTGCGGGTGGTCTCCAGGACCTCGGGGCCCTTGATCAGGATGCCGAGCTGGGCGCCGCGACCGGTGCCGACCATGAGGGCGGTCGGGGTGGCCAGGCCGAGGGCGCATGGGCAGGCGATGATCAGGACGGCGACGGCGGCGGTGAAGGCCGCGGTCAGGCCCTGCCCCGTACCCAGCCAGAAGCCGAGCGTGCCGAGCGCGAGCGCGATGACGATCGGGACGAAGACGGCCGAGATGCGGTCGGCGAGGCGCTGGGCGGCGGCCTTGCCGTTCTGCGCGTCCTCGACGAGCTTGGCCATGCGGGCGAGCTGGGTGTCGGAGCCGACGCGGGTGGCCTCGACGACGAGCCGGCCGCCGGCGTTCAGGGTGGCGCCGGTGACGGAGTCGCCGACGGAGACCTCGACCGGGACGGACTCGCCGGTGAGCATGGAGGCGTCCACGGCGGACGAACCCTCGACGACGGTGCCGTCGGTGGCGATCTTCTCGCCCGGGCGGACCAGGAAGCGGTCCCCGACCTGGAGTTCGGCGGTCGGTACGGTGACCTCCTGGCCGCCGCGCAGGACGGTGACCTCCTTGGCGCCCAGCTGCATCAGCGCCTTGAGCGCGGCGCCCGCCTTGCGCTTCGACCGGGCCTCGAAGTACCGGCCGGCGAGGATGAAGGCGGTGACGCCGGCGGCGGCCTCCAGGTAGATGTTCCCGGCGCCGTCGGTACGGGCGATGGTGAACTCGAAGGGGTGCGTCATCCCCGGCGTACCGGCGGTCCCGAAGAACAGCGCCCACAGCGACCAGAGGAACGCGGCGATCGTGCCGACCGAGATCAGGGTGTCCATGGTGGCCGCGCCGTGCCGGGCGTTGGTCCAGGCGGCGCGGTGGAACGGCCAGGCGGCGTAGACGACGACCGGCGCGGCGAGCGTGAGGCTCAGCCACTGCCAGTACTCGATCTGGAGCGCCGGGATCATCGCCATCGCGATGACGGGCACGGCGAGCGCGACGGCGGTGATCAGTCGCTGCTTGAGGGGCCGCAGCTCCTCGTCGGCCTTCTCCTCGTCGGAGGGCCCCTCGGGGGCGCCCGGCGCCTCGCTCCTCGGCGGCGCGGGCTCGGCGGCGGTGTAGCCGGTGGCCTCGACGGTCGCGATCAGCGCGGCGACGTCGATGTCGGCGGCGAAGGTGACCTTGGCCTTCTCGGTGGCGTAGTTGACGGTGGCCTCGACCCCGTCCATGCGGTTGAGCTTCTTCTCGATACGGGCCGCGCACGAGGCGCAGGTCATGCCGCCGATGGCGAGCTCGACCTGAGCGGTGCCCGGTGTCGTCGTTGTCATGGCTGTTCCTGCTCCTCGTGAGTACGGGGGTGTCGGGGGCCGGGACCCGGGCGTGACGGGCGGGTCCCGGCGGCCGAAGTGGTGCGGCTCAGGCGCGGCCGGTCAGCTCGTAGCCCGCGTCGTCGACGGCGGCGGCGATCGCGGCGTCGTCCGGCTCGCCGCCGGTGGTGACGGTCACCAGGCCGCCGTTGACGTCGACGTCGACGGTGATGACGCCGTCCAGCGCGCTGACGGACTTGGTGATCGCGGTCCGGCAGTGGCCGCACGTCATGCCGGAGACGGCGTAGACGGTCACCGTGCTCTCGGCGACCGCGACGGCGGCCGTGTCGGTGGTGCTGGTCGAGCAGCTGTTGTCAGGGGTGCAGCAGGAGCCCATGGCTTCTCCTCGGTCGGTTCCTCCGGGACCGGGATACCCTCGGGGGGTATCCGGTTGTGAGTCCATGTATACCCCCCACCCGTATCCGACGCAAGCGGATCCCTGACTTGACTTGATACCCCCCAGGGGTATGGTGAAGTGCATCGAACGGTTACCGCGCCACCCCGCGCACCCGCTCCACGTATCGACCCACGCATCGACCCACGTATCGGGAGAGCAGCCATGAACACCGGTGTGAAGATCACTGCCTATGCCGCCGCACTCGCCGCGACCTTCGGGGCCGCGTACGGGGTCGGCACGGGTGTCGGCCCCGTCGAGGAGCCGAAGAAGGCCGGGCACGGCGACCACGCCGCCGCGCCGGCTCCGAGCAAGAGCGCGGCCGCGGGCGACGGCCACGCCGGCCACGAGGAGGGCGCGACCACGGACGCGCCCGCCGCCGCGAACCTCCCCGGCGGACTCCAGGTCTCCGACGGCGGCTACACCCTCGCCCTGGAGACGCCGACCCCCGCCACCGGCAAGAGCGTCCTGAAGTTCTCGATCAAGGACGCGGGCGGGAAGAAGGTCACCGCCTTCACCACCGAGCACGGCAAGGAACTGCACTTCATCGTCGCCTCGCGCGACCTCACCACCTTCCGCCACCTGCACCCGGTGAAGGCCGCGGACGGCACCTGGACGACCCCCGTCGACCTGCCCGCCGCCGGCGGCTACAAGGCCTTCGCCGACTTCAAGCCCGCCGCCCCCGGCGCCCAGGGCGTCACGCTCGGCGCCGACCTCTCCGTACCGGGCGCGTACGCCCCCAAGCCGATGCCTGCCGTCGTCCCGACCGCGACCGTCGACGGCTACCAGGTCCGCCTCGGCGGCACCCTCGACCCGGGCAAGGCCGGCGAGCTCAAGCTCACGGTCACCAAGGCCGGCAAGCCCGTCACCGACCTGGAGCCCTACCTCGGCGCGTACGGACACCTCGTCGCCCTGCGCGACGGCGACCTCGCCTACCTCCACGTGCACCCGAACGAGGGGGGTCCCGGCCCGGACGTCTCCTTCACCGCGACGGCGCCCAGCGGCGGGACGTACCGTCTCTTCCTCGACTTCCAGCACGAGGGCAAGGTCCGGACGGCGGCCTTCACGGTCACGGCGGGAGCGGGGAAGGCGACCGCTCCGGCCCCGAAGACCACCGCTCCCGCAGCCGATGAGGCCACGGGCGATGCGGGAGGTCACTCGCACGGCTAGTCTGGTCATTGGACTAGACCTGTAGCCGTCATTCATGGAGGAATGGGCTCGATGAGCAACCGTGCTGTCCTTGAGGTGATCGCCCTCGACGAGGAAGACGCGGTCGCTGCCCAGACCGGTGGTGCCGACCGGCTCGAACTCGTCACCGACATAGCGGCGGACGGGCTCACCCCGTCACGGACCGGCTTCGCCGCCATCCGCGCCGCCGTCGACATCCCGCTGCGCGTGATGCTCCGGCTCACCGACGGATTCTCGGCGGGCGGCCCCCAGGGCGTCGACGCCCTCGTGGCCCGCGCCACCGAGCTCCGCGAGGCCGGCGCCGACGAGTTCGTCCTCGGCTTCCTCACCGCCGACGGCGAACCGGACCTGGTCGCCGTCGAACGGCTCATCGCCGTCCTCGACGGCGCCCGCTGGACCTTCCACCGGGCCATCGACCGCACGAACGACCGCGACGGGCTGCGCAAGCGGCTCGCCGACCTGCCGGGCCTCGACACCTACCTCACGGCAGGCTCCGCCACCGGTGTCGACGACGGCCTCGCCACCCTCAAGGCCGAGGCCGCCCGCGCGGGCGAACCGGGTTACGAGGCCCGGATCCTCGTCGGCGGCGGCCTGCGCCTCGACCACCTCCCCGAGCTGCGCGCGGCCGGTCTCGACGCCTTCCACATCGGCGGCGCCGCCCGCCCCCAGGGCTGGGCCGCCCCCGTCTCGGCGGACGCGGTACGGGCCTGGCGCGAGGCGGTCGACGCGTAGGACGGCCGGTCCGGCGGATCAGGGCGGGCCCCGCACCTGATCCGCCGGTCCTGACCGCCGGTCCTGACCGCCGGGGCGGAGCGGAAAATCCGTGGTGGTCGGAGTGAACGACCACTAGCGTCGCCGCCATGCCTTCCCCCGCGCCCTCGTCCCTGATCGACACCGCCCTCGTCGAACGCCTGATCGCCGCGCAGTTCCCCGAGTGGGCGGGACTTCCCGTGCGGGAGGTGGACTCCGCCGGTACGGACAACGCGATGTTCCGGCTCGGGGACGAGTTCGCCGTACGGCTGCCGAAGGCCGACTGGGCCGCAGGGCAGGCCGCGAAGGAACAGCGCTGGCTCCCGCACCTCGCCCCGCACCTGCCGCTGCCCATCCCCGTACCCGTCGGGCACGGCGTACCGGGGGAGGGCTTCGACCACCCCTGGTCCGTGTTCGGATGGCTCGACGGCGCCGACACCTTCACCGCACCGCTCACCGACCTCGCCCAGGCCGCCGTCGAGCTGGGCCGCTTCGGCGCCGCCCTCCGCGCGGTCGACGCGACCGGCGGACCGGCCTCCTCCCGGGGTGGCCCGGTCACCGCCTGGGAGGAAGGCCACATGCCGGGCGCCATCCGCGCCCTCGGCGCCGACGGAACGGTCGACGCGGAGCTCGCGACGGCGGCGTGGGAGGCGGTGCTCCGGCTCCCGCAGTGGCAGCGCGCACCCGTCTGGATCCACGGCGACCTGCTCCCCGGCAACCTCCTCGGCCGCGCAGGCCGCCTCAGCGCCGTCATCGACTTCGGCGGCCTGGGCGTCGGCGACCCGGCCTGCGACACCATGCCCGCCTGGACGCTCCTCACCGCCGAGACCCGACCCCTCTTCCGCGAGGCCGCCCAGATCGACGACGCCACCTGGGAGCGCGGCCGGGGCTGGGCCCTGTGCTGGGGCCTGGTGACCGAGGACTACTACCGCGTCACGAACCCGGTCCTGGCCGCCGTCGCCCACCGGTCCTGGTCGGAGGCCCTGCCCGAATTCGACGTCTGACCCCTGCTCCCTTCACGGGGGCCTCGGAACGGTGTCGTCCACCGGCCCCCGCTGTCACAATCCGGCGCATGACGGGGGCCGTGAACGTTCCGAAGGAGCACAAGGACCGGGTCCTGGCCCGGCGGTGGATGGAACCGCGCGGGGAGGTGGTCCTGCGGGACCTTCCCATCGCGCTCCTCCAGGCCGTCAGGTTCTGGGGCGGCATCGCGGTCGCGCTGGCGGTCAAATGGCCCCTCGTCGCCAACGAGAGCGACCTCCTCGTGCTCTGGTTACGGGACGGCGGCTTCCGGCTGCTGCTCGTGCCGTTCCTGCTCCTCGTGACGGCGCCGCTGGTGACCGTCGCGTACTTCCTGATCGTCCGGCCGCCGACGCAGGGCCGCCTCGGTGAGCGGCTGCGCGGCCCCCTCACGGCGGCCGGCGCCTTCCTCGGCCACCTCGTGCTCGCGTTCGGGGGAGGGGCGGCCGCCGTCTGGCTGGGCACCGCCTTCTTCGACGAGCAACCCGTTCTCACGGTCGTCGCGATCACCGTCTGCCTCTACGGGGTGGCGCGGGGAATCGCGTTCCTCTGCTTCGCCGTCCCGCAGGTGTCGCGCCACATGTTCCGCACGGTCGAGATCCACCAGGCACTCCCGGCGCTGATCACGGTGGCACTCGCCTGGGAACTCGCCCTCCAGGACGTCTTCTTCCCCCTGACCCGATGGGCGGGGAACCCCGTCCTGCTGCCCCTCGGCGGCGCCGCCGCGACCACGCTGATCGCCGGGATCGAACTCTGGCGGCTGTACGCCCGCCACGGCATGCGCTTCCGCCTCCTCACCGCCCGCCCCGCCAACCGCTAAGGCCTGACCGTCGTCACAGGTCGCCCAACTGCTCCGGAACCGGCGCCGAGTGAAGGATCGTCAGGCCCGAGACGGCGCGGGTCAGCGCCACGTACAGCCGCCGCAGGCCCGTCCGCTCGTCCGGTTCGCCGTCGACGACCGCCGCCGGTTCGTCCAGGACCACGTAGTCGTACTCCAGGCCCTTCGCGAGCGAGGCCGGGACCAGGGTCAGCCGGGACTCGGCGGTCGTCTCCTCGCCGGGGGAGAGGTACGCGAGACCGGCCGCCGTCAGCGCCTCCGCCAGCGGCGCGATCCGCGCGTCGGCGGCGATCAGGCCGATCGAGCCCTCGTGGGCCAGGGACTCGACGCAGGCGGCGACGACATCCGCGTCCAACTGCTCCGTCTCCGCGCGGCGGACCGCCAGCGAACCCGGGTTCTCCCGGACCGACTCCACCGCCGCCAGCCCCGGCGACATGTGCGGAAGCAGCCGCGAGGCGTACGCGATGACCTCGCGCGGCACACGGAAGCCGGCCGTCAGCTCCTCCACGACCGCCTCCGGCTTGCCCAGGTGCCCGAGCGCCTGCGCCCAGCTCTCCGTCGCCCACGGCGTCGTCCCCTGCGCCAGGTCGCCCAGGACCGTCGCCGAACCGGTCGTGCACCGGCGCCCCACTGCCCGGTACTGCATCGGGGACAGGTCCTGCGCCTCGTCGAGGACCACGTGCCCGAGCGAGTGCGTCCGCTCGACCAGGTCCCTCGTCTCGTCGATCAGCACCGCGTCCGCCGCCGACCACTTCGCCGCCTTCACGCTCCGCGCCGGCTTCGCCCAGAGCAGCAGCTTCTGCTCGTCCTCGGTGAGCAGCCCCTCCGCGTGCTCCGCCAGGAAGTCGGCGTCGCCGAGCAGCCGCAGCACCAGCTTCGCGGGCTCCACCGGCGGCCAGCACTCCTTCACGACAGCCTTCACGGCGGGGTTCCGCGCGACCGCGTTCTGCACCCGGTCGTCGGGCGCCTCGCCGGCCTCCTCCATCCGCACCAGGACCGCGTGCGCGATCCGCTGCGGAAGCGCCTCGCGGGCCGCCCCGTACCGGATGTCCCGGTCCAGCAACTCCCTTACCATCTCCTCGATTTCGTACGCCGGAACCCGCCACCGCCGCGAGCCGCGCACCACCATCAGGGGCTCCTTCGGCAGCGAGACGTGCGCACGGACCGCGCGCCGCAGCACCTCCGCCATCCGGGCGTCGCCCTTGACGACCGCCGTCGCCGCCTCATCCGTGCCCCGCACCTCGACGTGTGCCACGAGATCGTCGACGGTCGCCTGCTGGACCTCCAACTCACCCAGAGCCGGGAGGACTTGCTCGATGTAGTGAAGGAAGGACCGGTTCGGCCCGATGACCAGGGTGCCGGTGCGGGCGAGCCGCTCCCGGTGCGCGTAGAGGAGGTACGCGACACGGTGCAGACCCACGGCCGTCTTTCCCGTACCCGGGCCTCCCTGCACACACACGGTCCCCGACAGGTCGGAGCGGACGATCCCGTCCTGCTCCGGCTGGATCGTCGCCACGATGTCCCGCATGGGGCCGACGCGGGGCCGCTCGATCTCGGCCTGGAGCAGCCGGCTCGTGGTCGACCCCTCGGCGGAGCCGGTAAATGTCACAGCGGCCGGGTCGGAGAGGTGCTCGTCCTCGTACGCGGTGAGGTCACCGGCCGTGTACCCGAAGCGCCGCCGCAGCCCCACGTCCTGCGGGTCCTTCTTCGACGCCTGGTAGTACGGCTGCGACACCGGCGCACGCCAGTCGATCACCATCGGGTCGCCGTCGGCGTCGTGGACGTGCCGCCGCCCGATGTAGAAGCGCTGCCCCTCCTGCGTGGTGTGCAGGTAGTCGAGCCGGCCGAAGAACAGCGGGGTGTCCGCGAGGTCCGCGAGCGCCTTGATCCGGTCCTCGATCTGGCGCCCGAGGACGAGGGAGTTGACCCAGTTCGCGGTGACGTCCTTGATGTCGAGCGCCTCGACGTCCTCGCGCATCGCGCGGAGGGCGGCGCGGGAGGAGGTCAGATGGGCGCGCTCGCGCGAGAGCGGATCGGAAACGGGGTCCGAAGCGAGGTCCGAGACGGGGTCCGAGACGGGGTCCGAAGCGGGCACGGGGTCGGAAACGGACACGGTGAAGCCTCCGAGCAGGTGGATACACGGACACGACGAGGTGGCCGCCGGTTTCCGGCCGGGCGGCGGCTCTCCACGGAGGGAGGCGGGGAAGCTGGCGAGTGTAACTCCGGCGGGCCGAGCACGGCGAATCGATTTCACTCCACCGGGAGCCCCCATATCCGTAGGGGTCGGGATCCGCCATGAGAGGGACACCGGTTCCACCCCCAGGCCGATGTGTTCGGAATGTCCGGATTCCATCATGGAGACATGACCGCGACGACCTTCACCCTCGTGACCACCGTTCCCCGCCCCCGCACCCGCCCGCTCGGCACCGCGTTCCGCGCGATACGCGCCTTCGGCGGCGCGGCGGCCGGCGTCGTCCTCCTCGGCGACTACGGCCCGCCCGAGGCCGGCGTCAGGAACCCGCGCCCTGAGTACGCACCCGGCCCCGACTGAGTACGCGAACGCCTGGCGGCCGCCCCGCCGCTCCTGATGTGATCAGGGCATGGAGACGACGACCACCACCACGGACGACACCACCGGCCCGACCCCCTTCACCCTGCGCGTCACCGCGGGCTTCGGCCTGCTGCTCCTCCTGGCCTGCCTGGTGGCCACCGGCGCGATCACCATGGCCGACGCCGTTGACGGCGACGGCGTGGGCGGCGCGTTCATCGCGGCCGGCTTCTGGGCGGTGGCCGCCGGAGCCGTAGCGGGCGTGGCGGCCCTGATCGTGCCCCGCCGTGGACTCGTCATCGCCCAGTACTGCCTGGCGATCGCGGGCCCGTTCCTCGCACTGATGGACTGAGACCGAGCCCGCTCTCGGACAGGCTCAGGGAGCCAGCAGCTCGTCCGCGTCGACGATCCGGTACGCGTACCCCTGCTCCGCCAGGAACCGCTGCCGGTGCGCCGCGAAGTCCTGGTCGATCGTGTCCCGCGCGACCACCGAGTAGAAGTGCGCCTGGTGCCCGTCGGCCTTCGGCCGCAGCACCCGGCCCAGGCGCTGCGCCTCCTCCTGCCGGGAGCCGAAGGTGCCCGACACCTGGATCGCGACCGTCGCCTCGGGCAGGTCGATCGAGAAGTTCGCGACCTTCGACACCACGAGCACGCTGATCTCGCCCGTACGGAACGCGTCGAAGAGCTTCTCGCGCTGCGCGTTCGACGTCTCGCCCTTGATGACGGGGGCGTCCAGATGCTCGCCGAGCTCGTCGAGCTGGTCGATGTACTGCCCGATGACGAGGATCTGCTGCCCCTCGAACTTCTTCACCAGGGCCTCGGTCACCTTCCGCTTCGTCGCCGTCGTCGCGCAGAAGCGGTACTTCTCCTCCGGCTCGGCCGTCGCGTAGGCGAGCCGCTCGGAGTCGGTCAGATTGACCCGGACCTCGACGCAGTCGGCGGGCGCGATGTAGCCCTGCGCCTCGATCTCCTTCCACGGCGCGTCGAAGCGCTTGGGCCCGATCAGCGAGAAGACGTCCGACTCGCGGCCGTCCTCCCGGACGAGCGTCGCGGTCAGCCCGAGCCGACGCCGCGCCTGGAGATCGGCGGTGAACTTGAAGACGGGCGCGGGCAGCAGATGCACCTCGTCGTAGACGACGAGGCCCCAGTCCCGGGAGTCGAAGAGCTCCAGGTGCGGGTAGATGCCCTTCCGCTTGGTCGTGAGGACCTGGTAGGTGGCGATGGTGACGGGCCGGATCTCCTTCTTCGTCCCGCTGTACTCGCCGATCTCGTCCTCGGTGAGCGAGGTCCGCTTCACGAGCTCGCTCTTCCACTGACGGGCGGAGACGGTATTGGTCACGAGAATGAGCGTCGTCGCCTTGGCCTCCGCCATCGCCCCGGCCCCGACCAGCGTCTTCCCCGCGCCACACGGCAGCACGACCACCCCGGAACCGCCGTGCCAGAAGCCGTCGACGGCCTGCCGCTGGTACGGCCGCAGGCTCCAGCCGTCCTCGGCGAGCTCGATCGGGTGGGCCTCCCCGTCGACGTACCCGGCGAGGTCCTCGGCCGGCCAGCCCAGCTTCAGCAGCGTCTGCTTGATCTGCCCGCGCTCGGAGGGGTGCACGGCGACGGTGTCCTCGTCGATCCGCGCCCCGACCAGCGGCTGCACCTTCTTCGACCGGAGGATCTCCTCCAGGACGGGCCGGTCGGTACTGGTCAGCACGAGCCCGTGGGTGGGGTGCTTGGAGAGCGTGAGCCGCCCGTACCGGTCCATCGTCTCGGCGATGTCGACGAGCAGCGCGTGCGGCACGGGATAGCGGGAGTACTCGACGAGCGCGTCGACCACCTGCTCGGCGTCGTGCCCGGCGGCCCGCGCGTTCCACAGCCCGAGCGGCGTCAGCCGGTACGTGTGGATGTGCTCGGGCGCCCGCTCCAGCTCCGCGAACGGCGCGATGGCCCGCCGGCACGTCTCGGCGAGCTCGTGGTCGACCTCCAGGAGCAGCGTCTTGTCGCTTTGGACGATGAGAGGCCCATTCACGCGCGATCAGTCCTTCCCGGGCCGCTCCCGATGACGGCGGCCAATCCTCCAGTGTGCCGCATGGTGGCCGATCCTGGGCGGGGCGTGGACCCCTCCTCCGGCGGCTGAACGGCGAAGCACCGTGTGGTGCGGGGCGAGGGCCGGTCGTCCCGGCGGCGCCGCGGCCTGAGTACCCGCCGTACGCCGGATGAGTACGCGCGCGCTGGGGGCGGGACGGCGGACGCTGTGGGATGAGGGCATGAACTCGAACCTCGCCCGGGACGCCCGGGGCACCGCCGCCCGCGGACCGCACCCGTCGTTCGCCGCCGTGGCGTCCGGTGACGAGCCGGACGCGCGATGGTGGGCCGCACCGCTCGTCGGGACGCTCGTCGCGCCCCTGGGCGCGTACGCCGTCTCCGGGACGCAGGATATGTGGGCCGCGGCGCCGTTCATGCTGGTCGGCAGCCTGGTCGTCGCGTTCGCGCTGATCGTCCCGAGCTGGTTCCTCGCCCGGACCCGGCGGCGCCACCGGGCCCGGGTCGTCCTCGCCGCGTTCGGTACGGGGGCCGCCGTCCTCTTCCCGTACATGGTCGCCACGGCCGGGTGGATGGTCTTCCTCGTCATGCTCCTCACCGGGAACGTCGACTCCTAGGAAGGGCTGTCCGCGGCCGATCAGGGTCGGACTCCCGGTCGGACACTTCTCCCTAGACCTGGTCGTCCGCCAGTTCCGCCACGCCCGTGATCCGGTGCAGGGGGTACGTGCGGACCTCGTCGGCCGTGTGGTCGTAGCCCGTCACGAAGCCGCCCTCCACGCGGACCGGGGCGATGACCCGCTGGCTCGCCGCGCCCTCCGCGTTCACGTAGCCGATCCAGACCGCCGAGCCGGTCATCGCGGCCGCCTGGACCGTGGCCAGGGTCTCGGCCGCCGACGTGCGGGGCAGGGTGCCGGCGGTCGTCGGGGTCGAGGGTTCCTTGCGGACCGCCGTCGCCGCCCGGTCGCCGGCCCGGATCGCCTTGACCGCCGCCGCGAGGAGAGTGCCGTCCGGGGACGGCGGGCCGTCGGGGACGGGCACCGGGGCCGTACGGGCAGGGGTGCGGTACGCGTCGGCGCGGGCGATCAGGACGTCGCCCTCCGCCGACTCCGCCGCCGGGGCGTACCCCATCGACCGCAGCCCGTCGAGCAGCGACACCGGGTCCGTCTGCGCCGCCAGCACCGTCGGGGCGATGCGGCGCAGCCCCAGCGGCGCGGACCGCCGGTCGGCCAGGATCTCGCCGAGGACCGTGTCGTCGTCGCAGCGCACGTACGCCGACGCCGCACCGACCTTGAGATGGCCGTGGCGTCTCGCCACGTCGTCCACGAGATAGGCGAGCGGCTGGGGGACGGGCGTCGTCGAGTGCTTCGCGAGGAACTCGTGCAGGTCGGTCGCCGTCTGGCCCGAGTCGAGCGCGCGCCGCACGGAACCCGGCGTGAACCGGTAGACCGTCGCACCACCCTTCGATTCCACGTCCGCCAGGACACCCAGCGCGTCCGCCAGCGGCCGCCGCAGCGGGCCCGGCGCCACGGCCGTCAGGTCCGCCTGGAGGAGGACGTGGTCGACGGCCTCGGGGAGCAGCGGCGCGAGCAGCGTCGCCGCCCGCGTCGCGGCCACCGACGCCTCCACCCCGCCGCCCGGCTCCGCGGGGGACGCGGCCTCGGCGAGCGGCAGGTTGAGGAGCGCGCGCGCCGGACCGGACAGGGCGCCGCGCCCGGTGAGCCCGAGCAGCTCGGCCTCCTCCAGGGTCCAGCGCGCGATCCTGGTCCGTACGGTCGCGGCGCCCGCGGAGGACGACCCCTCGGCGCCCCGCAGGGGCCGCTCCCAGCGCAGCCGGGCGAGGACCGACTCGGGGTCGGCCGCCGCGCCCGGCGGGAGCGTCGCGAGCAGGAACAGGACCCGGTGGCGGACCTCGGGGGCGGACGAGCGGTCCAGGTCGGGGCCGAGCGCCGAGAGCGTACGGCCCTTCGCGTCCTGGCCGCCGACCAGACCGGACGTACGGGTCGCCGCCAGCCACGGCGTGACGAGCCGCGCCCACCGCTCGGCCGGCGGCAGGTCCAGCCAGTCGTCGTAGGCGGGCGTCGGCGCGTACCGCTCGTCCGCCTCGCCGTCCGAGGCGAGCAGCCCCGCCGCGTAACCGAGCTCCAGCCAGAAACAGGCGATCTGCTCGGAGACGTCCAGCGTCGCGGCGATCCGCTTGAGGTCCCGTACGGCGAGTCCGCCCGCGCGCAGGACCGGCGGGCCGCCCCGGTCCCAGGACTTCAGCAGCTCCTCGATCGTCGCGAGCGCCACGTACGCCTGCCCGGCGGCCGCGCTGTCCACAACCTGTGGGCGGTAGTCGCGCCCCACCACCGGCTCCGGCGGCAGCGGCTCCGGCGACCGGTGCGCCCGCCCGCCCCGCAGGTGCAGCGCCACCTCCCGCGGCAGCACCATCGTCCGCGGCGACACCGGCAGCAGCAGCCCCCGGTCGCGCAGCCAGCGCACGGGAGGCGCCGGGTTCGCCGTCACCTCCCCGTACGGCGGACCCCACACCAGCCGGTCCAGGACCGCGAGCGCCTCCGGCGGCGCCGTGTCGAGCAGCTCGCCCATCCGCGTCCGGTCGGTGAACAGCTCCGTCAGCACGGCCACCGCCGACACCGGATCGTGCGTCGACGTCAGACCGGCCGCCGCGATGATCTCCTGCACCCGGCCCGGCGACATCCCGGACGTGGCCTCGGCGACCGTCGGCCCGAGCCCGGTCGGCGACGGATGCTGCGCCGACGGCGCGAGCAGCTCCCGCGCGGTCCGTACGAGCCGCAACCGCTCGTCCTCGCCCCACACGAGCGCCTGCTCGCGCAGCAGCGCGACCGCGGCGGGCAGCGCCGCCTCGATCTCCGGGTCGCCCTCGTCGCCGGCGACCAGCGAGAGGAGTACGGGGTACGGCGTCGGGTCCGGGGCCACGGCGAGCGCCTCGGCCGCCTGGAGGGCGAACCGGTCGAGCCGCTCGATCGCCCGGATCACGGAACCGCGCGTACCGGCACGGGTCGCCAGCTGCGTCAGGTCGTTCGGCACGGGGCCCAGGAGGTCGGGCCGGGCGCGCAGCAGCGCGGCCAGGCCGTCGTCGCCCCGCGCGCGCAGCGCTTCCGCGAGCGTGCGCGGCGCCGCGGCGCCAGATGCTTCGGCCACGTGCGCCTCCCGGTCGAGCTCACCGATCCCCATCCGCCCCACGTTAGCCCCTGCCCGCGCGCTAACGTCGGGGCGTACCGGGCGAACCGGCTGTGGAGGGGCACTGTGGGGATCGAGAGCGACCAGTTGGTCTACGACTATCTGAGCCGGGTCGGCGATCTGGCACAGCAGCGGCAGCTGCCGGAGAACGACCGGGCGCGGCTCGTGTCGACGCTGCGGAACGAGATCGACCGGCGGCGCAGCACGTACGGCGAGGAGAGCCCGGCGGCGGTACGGGGGATCCTCGGCGCGCTGGGTACGCCCGACGAGGTCGTGGAACGGGCGGAGGACGGGCCGGGCGGGCCGGGCGGGGCGCGTGGGGCGGGCGGTACGGCCAGGCCGGGCGGGGCGCCGGTGCCGTCCCCGCGATCCGCGAAGGCGAAGCCGGCGAAGTCCGTGAAGCCCACCGTGAAGCCGTCCGTCAAGCCGTCCCCGCCGCCCGCTTCGGTCTCCCCGCCCCGCGACGGCGTCCGCGACGGCGATCTGGACCCGGACTGGTGGCGTACCGACGCCACCCATGCCACCGACATCGACGTGACCGAAGGGCTCCCGGGCTTCGTCGGCGGCATCGAGCGGCCGGACCTCTTCGAGCCCCCGGCCCCCGAGGCCGACGACGAGGAGTTCGACGACGAGGAGGACGCCCCGGGCCGGTGGCGCCGGCTCGCCCGCGTCGTCCTGCGGCGTAAGACGGCCCCCGCGCCGGACCCGGACGAGGCGCTCGAAGAGCCGGAGGCCGACCCGGCCCCCGCCCGCCCCCGCCTCGCGAACCCCTTCGTCCTGCTCGCCGCGCTGCTCCTGCTCGGCGGCGCCGTCTTCGGCTCGCTCGTCGCACTCGCCGCCGGCTGGCTCCTCGCGTACGCCTCCCGCCGCCTGACCCCCGGCGAGGTCAAGGGCGCCGTCCTCGTCGTCCCCGGCCTCGCCGCCGCGACCGGCGTCGTCTGGCTGTGGGGCCGCGTCGAGGGCCGCTGGGGCGAGGCCGTGGCCCCGGGCGGCCCCGCGATGAGCGCGGCGATCGCCGAGACCTGGCCGTGGGTCCTGCGGGGCGCGGCGATCGCCTCGGCGCTGTTCCTGCTCTGGCGCTCCCGCAAGCACTGAGCTCTCAGACGGCCTTTTCCCCGTCGTCCGCGTGCCACGGCGCCCCCGGCACCACCAGCGGCGAGCCCGTCACCGGGTCCGGCACGACGACCGACTCCAGGCCGAAGACGTCCCGTACGAGCTCCGCCGTGACGACCTTCTCCGGCGGGCCCTCCGCGACGACCCGGCCGGCCTTCATGGCGACGAGGTGGTCGGCGTACCGGGCGGCCTGGTTGAGGTCGTGCAGGACGAGGACGACGGTCCGGCCGCGCAGCCGGTTGAGGCGGCGCACCAGGTCGAGGACCTCCACCTGGTGCGAGATGTCCAGGTAGGTGGTGGGCTCGTCGAGGAGGAGCAGGTCGGTCTCCTGCGCGAGGGCCATCGCGATCCACACGCGCTGCCGCTGGCCGCCCGAGAGCGCGTCGACGGACCGGTCGGCGAGCGCGGCGACGTCCGTGCGCTTCATGGCGTCGGTGACGGCCCGCTCGTCCTCCTCCGACCACTGCTTCCACCAGGCCTGATGCGGCTGGCGGCCCCGGGAGACGAGGTCGGCGACGGTGATCGCCTCGGGTGCGACGGGCGTCTGCGGAAGCAGCCCGATGGAGCGGGCGATCCGCTTCGTGGGGAGCTTGGCCAGCTCCTCGCCGTCGAGGAGGACGGCGCCGCCGGCCGGCTTGAGGAGCCGCCCGAGGGCCCGGAGGGTGGTCGACTTGCCGCAGGCGTTGGGGCCGACGATCACGGTCACCTTGCCGTCGGGGATCGAGAGGTCCAGCTCGTGCACGACGGTGCGGTCCTCGTAGGCGAGCGTGAGACCGCGGGCGGCCAGCCGACCGGCGCCCGCGCTCGTGCTCGTGCTCGTGCTGGTGGTCGTGCTCGTCATGCCTTGCCTTCCGTTCGGCTCCGGACGATGAGCCAGATCAGGTACGGGGCGCCGACCGCCGCCGTGAGGACGCCCACGGGCAGTTCGACGGGGGAGAGGAGCCGCCGGGCGAGCAGGTCGGCGACGACCACGATCACCGCGCCCGCGAGCGCGGAGCCGAGCAGCGGGATCTGCGCGGTCCGCGTCATGCGGCGGGCGATCTGCGGGGCGAGCAGGGCCACGAAGTCGACCGGCCCCGCGACGCCCGTCGCCACGGAGGCGAGGACGACCCCGACGGCGACGAGCCCGAGGCGGATCCGGCCGAGCCGTACGCCGAGGGCGGTCGCCGTGTCGTCGTCGAGGGAGACCGTCCGCTGCGCGCGTGCGGCCCACAGCACGGCGGGCAGCATCAGGAGCAGCGTCCACCGGATCGGCCCGGACTCGTCCCAGCCGCGTCCGTTGAGGGAGCCGGTCATCCAGACCTGGGCCTGCTGGGCGACCAGGTAGTCGCCCTTCGTCATGAAGAGGGTGATGAGGGACCGCAGCGCGATCGCGATGCCGATGCCGATGAGGACGAACCGGGTCGCGTGCAGCCCGCCGCGCCAGGCGAACACGTACACGAGCGCGGCGGCGAGGATGCCGCCCGCGATCGAGACGTACGGCAGCACGGTGTACGAGGTGAGGCCGAAGGTCATCGCGGCGACGGTGACGGCCCCCGCGCCCTGGCTGATGCCGATGATGTCGGGGCTGGCGAGCGGGTTGCGGGCGACGGTCTGGATGAGCGCGCCGGCGATCCCGAAGGCGGCGCCGACGGCGAGCGCGACGACGAGCCGCGGCGCGCGCAGCTCCTCCACGACGAACGCGGACGGCGACGGCTGCCCGAGGAGGATCCGTACGACCTCCGAGGGGCCGACGAACCGCTCGCCGACGCAGAGGTACGCGACGGAGGCGGCGGCCAGGAGCAGAAGAAGCCCACCCGCGACGAGGGCCGAACGCCGGTGGACCAGGAAGGACCCACGCCCGGCGCGCACGAGCCCGTACCCGGCGGGCCGCACAGACGTCGTACTCACGCGGGCACCGCCTTCCGCCGCACCAGGGTGACCAGGAACGGCACCCCGATCAGCGCGGTCATGACCCCGGCGGGGATCTCGCCCGGCGGGAAGACGACCCGCCCGGCGACGTCCGCGACGAGCAGCATCACCGGCCCGATGAGCGCGGCCATCGGCAGGACCCAGCGGTGGTCGGAGCCGACGACGGCCCGCGCGATGTGCGGTACGGCGAGGCCGACGAAGGCGACGGGCCCGGCGGCGGCCACGGCGGCGCCGGTCAGGACGGTCGCTCCGAGTCCGCCGACGATCCGGACGGTCGCGACCCGCTGCCCGAGGCCCTTGGCGACGTCGTCGCCGAGCGCCAGCGCGTCGAGGCCGCGGGCCACCGAGAGCACGAGGACGGTGCCGAGCAGCAGGAAGGGCCAGATCTGGCCGACGATCTCGGTGTCGCGCCCGTCGAGGGAGCCGATCTGCCAGAACCGGAACTCGTCGAGCGCCGAGGCCTTGGTCGTGAGGACGCCGGTGGTGACGGAGAGCAGCAGGGCGTTGATCGCGGCCCCGCCGAGCGCCAGCTTCACGGGGGTGGCACCGCCGCGGCCGCCGGAGGCGATGGCGTAGACGGCGACCGAGGCGAGCGCGGCGCCGACGAAGGCGAACCACACGTACCCGCTCAGGTCGTGCACCCCGAAGAAGGCGATGGCGAGGACGACGGCCACCGACGACCCCTGGCTGATGCCGAGGATGCCGGGGTCGGCGATCGGGTTGCGGGTGATGCCCTGGAGGGCGGTGCCGGCGAGGGCGAGCGCGGTGCCGACCATCAGCCCGATGAGGGTCCGGGGGACGCGGAGCTGCCGTACGACCTCGGCGTCGTCACTCGTCCCGCCGTGCAGCAGGGCGTCGAAGACGGTCGAGGGGGCGATGGCGCGGGCGCCGACGGTGAGGCTCAGGAGGACGGCGAGCAGCAGGGCGACGACAGCCGCCGAGGTCGCGAGGACCCGTCTGGAAGGGAAAGCGGCTGGCATGGGGACCCATCGGTTCGGTAAGGCTCGCCTCAGTGTAAGCAGCACCGATTATTCGAACGCAGGTACCCGAGTTCCCGCAGAATGGCCCCATGACGACGACCGAGACGCCCACCCGCACCACCCCCACACGCACCCTCACCGTCGGCTTCGACCTCGACCTGACGCTGATCGACAGCCGCCCCGGCATCAAGGCCGCCTGGGAGGCCTTCGCCGCCGAGACCGGCGCGACGATCGACGCCGACCTGGTCGTCACCCGCCTCGGCCCGCCCCTCGAACACGAGATGGCGTACTGGTTCCCCGAGGAACAGGTCGCGGAGATGGTGGTGCGCTACCGCGCGCTCTACCCGGCGTACGCCATCGAGCCCTCGCCGCCGATGCCGGGCGCCCGGGACGCGATCCAGGCCGTGCGCGACGCGGGCGGCCGCACGATCGTCGTCACCGCCAAGAACGGCCCGCACGCCGAGCTGCACCTCGAGCACCTCGGGATCGAGCCGGACGCCGTCGTCGGCGGCCTCTGGGCCGAGGGCAAGGCCGAGGCCCTGCGCGCCCACGACGCCCAGGTGTACGTCGGCGACCACGTCGGCGACGTCCGGGGCGCCGCCACGGCGGGCGCCCTCGCGGTGGCCGTCGCGACCGGCCCCTGCGCCCCCGAGGAGCTGCGCGCGGCCGGCGCGGACGTGGTCCTCACGGACCTGACGGACTTCCGCCCCTGGCTGGAGACCTACCGGGCCTGAACGGCCGCGGCCGCACCTTCCCGGGCCTGCCGCCGCTGGGCCGCGATCGACCGCAGCACCCCGGCGGCGGCGACGGCGAATCCGACGCCCATGAGCATGGAGACGGTGTACGCGACGGTGGGGAACGGCTCGGTCCCCAGGAACAGCGGAGCCACCGTGACCAGCGTCGCCACCGCCCCCACGCCGAAGAGCACGACACCGACCTTGACGAGTCCGTCACCAGGGGCGCTGTCGTTCACCGGTACGGCGGGGATTTCAGTACGCATCCGGCCAGGGTAGTTCCCGGGCCGGAAGGACATTGGGGCGCCGTCTTGTCAGAGACTCCCGAGCGTGAGCATCAGAACAAACGTGCCTACCTGTACGTCCTAGCGGTTCGCCTGGGCACGCACGCACCTTGATGTTCATGAAATCCGATCTGCGCTACCTGGCGTGCCTGCGGCTGTCGTCCGACTCCGACGAGTCGACCGCCATCGCGCGGCAGCGGCGGGGAATCGAGCACTACGTCAACGCACCACACGTGGCGGGCATCCTCGTCGGCGAGGCCGAGGACACGGACGTGTCCGGCGGACTGTCTCCGTTCAGGCGGCCTCGGCTCGGCCGCTGGCTCAACCACCGTGCCGACGAGATCAAGACGCGGATCGGTGGGAGGAAGCAGACCACCCACAGGATCGCCAAGGAGCTCAACGAGAAGGGCGTTCTCACGTGGAGTGATCATCTGCGGGAGCGGAAGGGGCAGGTCCCGAAGGGGGTCATGTGGCAGGCCACGATCATCAACAAGATGGTCCGCTCGAACTGGTTCCCGGGTATCTACACGTACAAGGGCGAAGCCGTTCTCGGCGATGACGGCGAGCCCTTTATCCTGCCGGACCGTCCGCACGCGGAAATGGACGAGTGGTTCGACCTGGTCGAGAGAATCGCTCCGAAGGAGACGAGCGCCAAGGGGCCCGGAACCCGAGCCGCCAAGAGCCTGCTCGCCGGAATCGCCAAGTGCGGAGAATGCGGCGCATCGCTGGCCCGGGTCTCGACCTCCGGGGCACAGCGCAAGGACGGCACCCGGTCTCCTTCGCGGTACTCCTACCGGTGCACCAACCGATTCCGCGGTGGCTCCTGCAAGAAGGGGGCCTACATCGCGTGTGAGGAACTGGACCGGGTCGCCGAGGACATCGTCCTCCAGAGCGTCGGGCAGTGGCAGCAGTACGACCGAGCGGGCGCGGGCCCTTCGGTCGAGAAGGAACTCGCAGCGGCCGGGGCGCGGCTCACCCGGCTCGAGGGCGACTTCCTTGCGGGGAAATGCGACGGCGAAGGCCAGGAGGAGTCCTACTGGCGGATGCACAAGTCGTTGTCCGGCACGGTGCGGCACCTGAAGAAGCAGCAAGAGGAACGCAGGAATCCGCACATCAGGCCGACCGGGCGACAGTACGGGGAGGTGTGGGACGAGAAGGACCAGGACGACCGCCGGTCCTTCCTGAAGGAGTACAAGGTGACCATGTGGGTCTGGCGCGACTGCCTGCCGGACATGGCCCGCGGCAGCCGCTCCGGGGCCGTGCTCGACCTCGGTGAGATCGGAAGGATCGCGGCGGAGCAGAAGCTCGTGATGCCGGAACCGGCGGACTGGATCTGGTGCGGATGGAACGTTCCCCGGCACTGGGCGTCCCCTCACCTCCTCGAAGACCCTGAGACGCGCGAGGCCCTGGCCGAGGCCTATGGGTCGACAGAGCTGCCCATGACGCTGCGAGGCCGCCTGGACGCGTATGAGCGGGAGCGGCCGACCTGACAAACCCCCCTCCCGTATTCACTACGGGAGGGGGGTTTGTCGTACGTCCAGGGGTAATCCGCTCTCAGGGGGTCCCGTACGTGTGCTGTGATGTCCGTGCCTTCTCGCCCCGGCGAGCTGCGATCGATCCCGGCCAGGACTAGTGGCCTGGAGGGGTGGAGCTGCTTGACGGGGGGTACAGAGCTGGGGAGGCTTCGAACGACGGCAGGCACGAGCAAACGCTGGACGGCCTGATCCGCGACGACAGTGGTTCGGCTGACTGGTGGAATGGGGTGCGTGCTTTGCCTACCGGCAAGGTCAAATGGTTCAACAGCGAGAAGGGCTTCGGCTTTCTCTCCCGCGACGACGGCGGCGACGTCTTCGTGCACTCGTCGGTGCTCCCTGCCGGAGTCGACGCGCTGAAGCCGGGCCAAAGGGTCGAGTTCGGGGTCGTCGCAGGCCAGCGCGGCGATCAGGCGCTCTCCGTGGCGATCCTCGACCCGACGCCGTCCGTCGCCGCCGCGCAGCGCCGTAAGCCCGACGAACTGGCGTCCATCGTCCAGGACCTGACGACGCTCCTGGAGAACATCACGCCGGCGCTCGAGCGGGGCCGCTACCCGGAGAAGACCCAGGGCAAGAAGATCGCCGGCCTGCTGCGCGCGGTCGCCGACCAGCTCGACGTGTAGGACCCGGGGAGGACCCGGATCACGGGAACGCCAGCGCGTCCGGGCCGAGGGGCGGTACGAGTCCCTCGGCCGCGGCGCGGGTGAGCAGCCCGCGGACCGCCGCGTAGCCGTGTTCGCCCAGGTCGGCCGTGAACTCGTTGACGTAGAGGCCGATGTGCTGGTCGGCCACCTTCGGGTCCATCTCCTGGGCGTGCTCCAGGACGTACGGCCGGGAGACCGCCGGGTCGTCCCAGGCCATCCGCACGGACGTACGGGCCGACTCGGCGAGCAGCCGCAGGGTCTCCTCGCCCAGGGAGCGGCGGGCGACGATCGCGCCGAGCGGGATCGGGAGCCCGGTCGTGGCCTCCCAGTGCTCGCCCATGTCGGCGAGGCAGTGCAGGCCGTAGCTCTGGTACGTGAAGCGGGCCTCGTGGATGACGAGCCCCGCGTCGACCTTGCCGTCGCGGACGGCGGGCATGATCTCGTGGAACGGCATGACGACGACGTTCCCGACGCCTCCCGGCACGCTCTCGGCCGCCCACAGCCGGAAGAGGAGGTACGCGGTCGAGCGCTCGCTCGGCACCGCGACCGTCTTCCCCGCGAGGTCCGCCCCCGTGCCCGAGTCGCGGGTCAGGACGAGCGGGCCGCAGCCCCGGCCGAGGGCGCCGCCGCAGGGCAGCAGCGCGTACTCGTCGAGGATCCAGGGCAGCACGGCGTACGAGACCTTCAGGACGTCGTGGTCGTCGGTGCCGCCCTCCGCCCAGCCGTTGGTGACGTCGATGTCGGCGAAGGTCACGTCGAGCCGGGGGGCGCCCGGGACGCGGCCGTGGGCCCAGGCGTCGAAGACGAAGGTGTCGTTCGGGCAGGGCGAGTAGGCGATCTTCAGCTTCACTTCGCCTCCGGGGAGAACAGGGAGAAAGCGGGGCCCAGCAGGGAGAACGCCTGCCGGAGGGAGTCCAGGGCCTCGCCGATCCGCCAGGCGGCGCGGTCGCGCGGGCCGACGGCGTTCGACACGGCCCGGATCTCGACGACGGGCACGCCGTACGCGGCGGCGGCCTCGGCGACGCCGAAGCCCTCCATCGCCTCGGCGGCGGCCGTCGGGTGGCGCCCGGCCAGCTCGGCGGTGCGTCCGGCGGTACCGGTGACGGTGGAGACGGTGAGGACGGGCGCGACGGTGTGCGGCCGGTCGCCGGCGTGCAGCGCGGCGGCGAGAGGGCCGGTGAGGGTGTGCGGTACGGGGTGCGCGGACCGTCCGAAGCCGAGCTCCTCGACGGCGAGGTACCCGTCCGGGGTGTCCGCGCCGAGGTCGGCGGCGACGATCGCCTCGGAGACGACGACGGTGCCGATCGGGGCGTGCGGCGCGAATCCGCCGGCGATCCCGGCGGAGACGACGAGGTCGTAGGGGGCGCCGGTGCCGGTGCCGGACAGCGAGGCGTGGGCCAGCGCCGTACCCGTCGCGGCGGCCACGGCCGCCGGTCCGACCCCGCCGACGAGGAGATCCACTCCGTCGGCGTGGCGGCGCAGGGTGAGACCCCCCGGGAGCGCCAGGGGCTCCCAGGCGGTCTCCGGGGTGTCGTGACCGAGGCCGGCGGCGACGGAGTCGGCCTCCGCCGCCACGGCCGTCACGATCAGGATCCGGTGGACCACCGGCGGATCAGGATTCCTTCTTCAGCTGGAAGTGCCAGATACCGGTCAGCTTCTTGCCGGTGTTCTCGACGATGGTCACCTGGGTGTTGTCGGGCGTCTCGCCGGTCTGGCCGGCGGCGAAGAAGGCGCTGGCCGGAATGGTCCGGTACGTCTTCTTGTACGGCTCGGGCTCGGCCTGCTGGCCGCCGAGGAAGATCGTCCAGCCGTTGTCCGCGATGTCGGGGTCGACCCCGAAGCGGACCTTGTCGTCCATCGCCACGGTGATGGACTTCTCGGCCTTCTTGTTGAGGCACTGCTGGATCTGCGACTCCTTGATGGCGTCGCCGTCGTTGTAGCAGGCGGCCTCGGAGTGGATCGAGTCGGACCCGACCGTGACAGTCGCGATCGGAGTCGGCTTGTCGCAGGCGGAGAGTACGAGGAGCCCGGCGGAGACGGCCCCGAGGGCGACGGCGGCCCGGCGGCGCGAGCCGGAGAAGAACGCAACGGTCATGAGCCGAAGGCTATCGGGCCGCCGCGCCAGCGCCACGCGGGGGTACGGCGCGCCGCCGCTCCGTGACCTCGGGAGACACCTGGAGACCGCCGGAGCGACCTCGGGAGAGGTGGCCGCAGCGACGTCGGGAGACCGCCGGATCGACGTCGGTTGACGGCCGGAGCCGGCTCGGAGCCCCCTGGGAGCGCGCCCGGACCACGCCCGCACCATGCCCGTACTACGCCCGTACTACGCCACCCGCGCCTTCGAGCGGCCCTGTGGGCCCGGCGGGCCGCCCGGGCGGCGGCGGGCCGCCGCGAGCAGGCCCCGTACGGCGAGGAGCGCGCCCAGCGCCAGGATCCCGGCCGCCACGGCCATGCCCAGCTGTCCGTTCAGCGGCAGCGAGATGCCGATCGCTCCGCCCACCACCCACGCCATCTGCAGCGCCGTCTCCGAGCGCGCGAACGCCGACGTCCGCACCACCTCCGGCACGTCCCGCTGGATCAGCGCGTCCAGGGACAGCTTCGACAGGGCCTGCGTGAGGCCCGCGACCGCGCCGAGGACGGCGACCATCGCGCCGCCGAAGAAGATCGCCGCGCAGATCGCCGTACCGCACACCACGGTGATCATCGTGGCGATGATCACCTCGGGCCCGTGACCCCGGTCGCGCAGGAGTGAGCCGACCGCCGTGCCGCACGCGTTCCCCACGCCCGCCGCCACGCCCACGATCCCCAGGGAGACGGCGGCGCTCTGCCCCGACAGCGGATGCTCGCGCAGCAGGAACGCCAGGAAGAAGATCAGGAAACCCGACAGCATGCGCTGCGCCGCGTTCGCCTCCAGGCCGTGCAGGACGGACGGGCCGACCGTCCGCAGGCTCGGTTTCCGCTCGCCGTGCGTCAGCAGGTGCGCCCGCCGTTCACCCTTCGCCGAGTCCACCTTCGGCGGCATCCGCAGCGCCCAGAACGTCCCGAGCAGGAACAGCGTGCACGCCCCGTACAGCGGATACCGGGGCCCGATCAGCTGGAGCCCCGCCCCGATGGGCGCGGCGATCCCGGTGGCGAGCAGCCCGGCGAGGGTGACCCGGGAGTTCGCCTTCACGAGGGAGAACTTCGGTGGGAGCAGGCGCGGGACGACCGCGCTGCGCACCACCCCGTACGCCTTCGAGGCGACCAGCACGCCCAGCGCCGCCGGGTACAGCTCCACGCTGCCGGTGGCGACCGCGCCCGACATCATGATCGCCAGGACGGCGCGGGTCAGCATCGCGCCCGCCATCGCCGCGCGCCTGCCGTGCGGGATGCGGTCCAGGAGCGGGCCGATCACCGGGGCGAGCAGGACGAAGGGGGCCATGGTGACGGCGAGGTAGAGGGCGACGCGGCCGCGGGCCTCGTCGGTGGGCACGGAGAAGAAGACGGTGGAGGCGAGGGCGACGGTGATCATGACGTCGCCGGCGCCGTTCACGGCGTGCAGCTCGATCAGTTTGCCGAGCCCCGACTCGCCCGCGCCATGGGCGTGGGTGGCCTTCCGGATGCCTTTCGCGGTCCCGGTGAAGGGCAGGTGCAGGGCGCGTCCGACCGCCCGGCCCGCTCGGCTGAGCGGTCCGGCATGATCTTCGGATCGTGCGGGGGACCGTGCGGCTGCCACTCCGTCATAGTGCCCCACCGGCGCGCCGGACGAACCGTGGCGCGGCGAACGGCGGTGCGTCGGCCCGCCCGGGGAACGGGGCTGCCGGGGCCGCGCGAGGACCCTTCGGGCCGCCCTCGGACCGCCCCGGACCGCCCCCCGGCCCCCTTCCGGTCGCTCCCGGCCTCTTTCCGACCGCACCCGAACCCCCTTCCGGCGGCCCCCGAATTCTCTTCCGACCGCCCCCGAATCCTCTTCCGGACGCCGTCGAACCCCCTTCCGACCGTCCCCGGACCGTCCGCGATCCGGGCCACTTGAGGCGGGCAGGTGGGCGGAGGCCCGCGAACGGGGTAGCGTGCGTAGCGCGTCACCGGCGGAAGTTCTCGGCCGCGCGCCTCTTCGGCATCCCGCAGAATGGATGGTGATAGGTGTGCCCGAGACACGCGAGACAAGTCGGGTGCGGACGTCGATGCGGCCCTCAGGTCCGCTCCGCCCGCCGCCCGTGGCTTCGCTTTCGCCCCTCGGCCGGCGCACCCGTGAGACGGCGTAGGAGAGAAGCGAGACCTGTGAGTGCTGCGACGACGCGAAGCGGTGCCCCGCGTACCCCGCGAGCCACGCGTACCCCCGACCGCCTGTGCGTCGAGGCGGTAGACCTCGCGCGGGAGGCCGCCGAGGAGGCGGCCGCGCCCGGCAAGGTGGGCGCACACGTCGAGGTCGTCGCGGAGGGCGACCGGGTCGTCACGCACTTCTTCGCGTGCGAGGAGCCCGGCTACCGCGGCTGGCGCTGGGCGGTGACGGTCACCCGCGCCTCCCGCGCCAAGAACATCACGCTTGACGAAACCGTCCTGCTGCCCGGCGCCGACGCGCTCCTCGCCCCCGAGTGGGTGCCGTGGAGCGAGCGCCTCCGCCCCGGCGACATGGGCCCCGGCGACCTGCTGCCCACCGAGCAGGACGACCTGCGCCTGGAGCCCGGGTACTCGGGCGAGGACGCGCCGCCGCCGAACTCGGCGGTCTCGGAGGAGCTGGCGGACCACCTCGACGTCGAGGACGCCGAGATCGTCTCCCGTACGCCCTCGCGCGGCGCGATCGCCTCGGTCGCCGAGGAGCTCGGCATGCGCCGGGCCCGGGTCCTCTCCCGCTACGGCCTGCACGTGGCCGCGGACCGCTGGGACGAGAGCTTCGGCGCCAAGACCCCGATGGCGCAGGCGGCACCCGCGTCCTGCGACTCCTGCGCGTTCCTGGTGCCGCTCGCCGGCTCCCTGAAGCAGGCCTTCGGCGTCTGCGCCAACGAGTTCTCCCCGGCGGACGGCCGGGTCGTCTCCCTCGCGTACGGCTGCGGGGGCCACTCGGAGGCCGCGGTCATGCCGAAGCCCCCGCGCCCGGCGCCCCCGGTCCTCGACTCGATGGCCGCGGACGTCTTCCCGCTCCGCCCGGCCAAGGACTCCGGCTCGACGACGGAGCCCGACGACTCCTCCGAGGACCTGGGTCACTCGTAGGGTCTGTCCACCCCCGTTCCCTCCCCGGGATGTGCTTCCGCGCGCCCCGGGGCGGGGTCGTGCCCCGGCGGCCGGGGCGGGGCGGAGCGCGGTACCTTTCGGGCCCCGGACCTTCGGGTCCGGCCGTGTCACCTCCTGATCAGCCCGTGATCACCGCCCCGCAGAGTGGAGTCAGACGTGAGCGTCAGCGTCCGGACGACGACCGACGGAACCGATCCCTTCGGCACCGCACGGCTGCGGCGGGGAGTGCTCGACGCCTGGGGCGCCTCGCCCGCCCGGTTCCGTGAGGACGCCAACGCCGAGGAGGACCTCGCGCTCGGCGGCTACCGCGACCGGCTCGTCGTCGAACTCGCCCAGAACGCCGCCGACGCCGCCCACCGCGCCGGCGTCACCGGCCGCCTCCGCCTCACCCTCCACCCCGCGGACGACGAGAGCCCCGCGATCCTCGCCGCCGCCAACACCGGCGCCCCGCTGGACGCCACCGGCGCCGAGTCGCTGTCCACGCTCCGCGCCTCCGCCAAGCGCGAGCAGGGCCCCGGCGCCGTCGGCCGCTTCGGCGTCGGCTTCGCCGCCGTCCTCGCCGTGACCGACGAACCCGCCGTCCTCGGCCGCCACGGCGGCGTCCGCTGGTCCCTCGCCGAGGCCCGCGAACTCGCCGCCGAGTCCGCCCGGTACAGCCCGGGCCTCGGCGACGAACTGCGCCGCAGGGACGGCCACGTACCCCTCCTGCGTCTCCCGCTGCCCGCCGAGGGCACCGCGCCCGACGGCTACGACACGGTCGTCGTCCTCCCGCTGCGCGACACCGCCGCCCTCGACCTGGCCGAGCGGCTCCTCGAAGAGGTCGACGACGCGCTGCTCCTCACGCTCCCCGGTCTCGCGGAGATCGTCGTGGAGACGGCCGAGGGCGTACGAACCCTCCGCCGCTCCGAGGACGACGGTTACGTACGCATCGACGACACGGCGACCGGCACCCACCGCTGGCGGACCGTCTCCCACACCGGTCCCATCGACGCCGAACTCCTCAAGGACCGCCCGGTGGAGGAGCGGCTCCGCCCCCACTGGGCCGTCACCTGGGCCGTACCCGTGGACGCTGAGGGCGCCCCGCGCCACCCCCGCACCGAACCGGTCGTGCACGCCCCCACGCCCACCGACGAGCCGCTCGGCATCCCTGCCCTCCTCATCGCGTCCCTGCCGCTGGACACCGCGCGGCGCCACCCGGCGCCCGGCCCGCTCACCGACTTCCTGGTGCAGCGCGCGGCCGACGCGTACGCCGAACTCCTCGCCGACTGGCACCCGGTGACGACCGCGACCCTCGACCTCGTACCCGGCCCGCTCGGCAAGGGCCCGCTCGACGGGGCGCTGCGCGAGGCGATCCTCGACCGGCTGCCGAGGGTCGCGTTCCTGGCGCCGGCGGCCCCCTCCGAAGAGCTGCCTGCGCTCCGCCCGATCGAGGCGGAGGTGGCGGAGGGCGCGGGCGCGGAGACCGTCGACGTACTCGCCGAGGTCTTCCCGACCCTTCTCCCGGCAGGCCTGGAGCGGCGCCCCGAACTGCGCACGCTCGGCGTGGGCCGCGTACCCCTGACGGAGGCGATCGACCGCCTGGCGGGCGTGGACAGGGCCCCGACGTGGTGGTGGCGGCTGTACGACTCCCTCGCGGGCGTCGACCCGGACCGCCTGACGGGCCTCCCGGTGCCGCTCGCGAACGACGCCGACGCCGACTCCGACTCCGGCGAAGACGTCCGGATCCGCACGACGATCGGCCCGCGCCAGGTCCTGCTCCCGCAGGACCGGACCCCGGCCGAACTGACCCGCCTCGGCCTGAAGGTGGCGCATCCGGAGGCGGCGCACCCGCTTCTGGAGAAGCTGGGCGCCCTGCCCGCCACGCCCCGCGCGGTCCTGACGACCCCGCAGGTACGGGCGGCGGTAGCGGCCTCGCTCGACGCGGGCGAGATCTGGGACGAGGACGCGGACACCCTCGACGCGGAGGAACTGGCGGAGACGGTCCTCACCCTGGTCAGGGATGCGGAACTCGACCCGGGCGAGGAGCCGTGGCTCGGCGCGCTAGCCCTCCCCGACGAGGACGGCGAACTCTCCCCGGCGGGCGAGCTGGTCCTCCCGGGCTCCGCTTTCGCGTCGGTGATGCGCGAGGACGAACTGCCCTTCGTCGACGGGGACCTGGCATCCCGCTGGGGCGAACGCCCCTTGGCGGCCTGCGGAGTCCTGTCCAACTTCGCCCTGGTCCGTGCGACCGACCTGGTCCTCGACCCGGACGAGGTCGAGCCCCGGGAGAGCGACTACCCGGAGCCGGACGACGCCGGCCTCCTCGACGCGGTCGACGTGTGGTGCGAGGACGTCCTGGACCGCCTGCCGGAGTCGCCGGTGCCGCCGGTGGCGACGGAGATCGTGGCGGTACGCGATCTGGACCTGGTGGACGACGAAGCCTGGCCGCAGGCGCTGGCCCTCCTGGCGCAGCCCCCGCTCCGTGACGCCCTCACCCAGCCGGTACGGATCCTCCTCCCGGACGGCACGACGGAGACGGTCCGCTCGTACACGGCCTGGTGGCTCCGGGACCACCCGGTCCTGGACGGCCGCCGCCCAGCGGGACTCCGCGCCGAAGGCTCGGACCCGCTCCTCTCCGGCCTGTACGACCCCGCCGACGCGACCGGCTTCGACGACGAGCAGGTCCTGCGGGCGCTGGGCGTCCGCACGTCGGTGGCGGCGCTCCTGGAGGAGCCGGGCGGCGCGGCCGAACTCCTGACCCGCCTGGCGGACCCGGCCCGAGAGGTAACGGCCCCCCAACTCCACGCCCTCTACACGGCGCTGGCGGACATGGACCCGGACCAGGTGACGCTCCCGGACGAGCTGCGGGCGGTAGTGGACGGGCAACTGGCCGTCGTGGACGCGGCGGAAGCCCTGGTGGCGGACGCCCCGGACCTCCTCCCCCTCACGGGCGACACGCCACTGCTCCCGGTGGCCCCGTCCCGCGCGGCCGACCTGGCGGAACTGTTCCAGGTCCGCCGCCTGAGCGAGGCGTTCGAGGCGGAGGTGACGACGGTCGGCGAGGAACACGAGGTCCCGCCGTCGGTCCACGCCCTCCTGGGCCCGGCAACCCCTGCCTCGTACATCGAACACGAGGAACTCCGAGCGGGGGGCGTGGAACTGGACTGGCGGGTGACACAGGACGGCATCCTCCACGCCGCCACGCTGGAAGGCGTGGCGGCAGGCCTGGCCTGGTCGGCAGGCCAGTGGCCCCGCCGCTTCGAGGTGGCGGCCCTCCTGGAGGACCCGTCGAGGACGGCGGAACTGGCAAGGGACCGCTGGTTCGACTGACCGACGTCTCCGGAGCGGGCGATCACCGCTGAGCGGTGGTGCTCGCTCCGTCGAGGGCCTCCCGGATGATGTCCGCGTGCCCGGCGTGCTGCGCCGTCTCCCTGAGGAGGTGCAGCAGGATCCGGCGAACGGACCAGTAGACGGTCTCGGGCGGGGACCAGGGAGTCCGGGGGAGGGGCACGGTCCGATCCAGATCGGGCAGACCGCCCAAGGCCTCCTCGGTCATCCGGACGCCGGAGGCGTACTGCTCCAACAACCCGCCGAGCGTCTCGCCGTCGACCATGCGGTACTGCTCCATGTCGAGCATGCCGTCCGGCAGCTCCCCGTCCCCCTTGACGAGGATCTGCGTCCACACGTGATGCCCGCGGGCGATGTGCTTGACGATCCCACCCAAGGTGAGATCGCTGACGGTCGTACGCTGCGCGGCCTGGACGTCGGTGATGCCGCGCACGGTGATGAGCAGCAACTCGCGCTGCTCGGCGAGCGCACGCAGCAGCTCACCGAGCTCTCCGGGAGGGAACGAGACGGAGCCTTCGGCTTCGGGTGAAGTGGTCATGGCCCGACGGTAGGAGGGAAATAGGTCAGTAGCTGACCGCGACGCCTCGGGCGGGGTTCTGGGGGCGAAGGGTTCTTGAGACCTTCTGGTGGGACCGCCCTCTTTCCGAGAGTCGCAGCTTCCACCACCGCGTCAAGGGCGCCTACGGCGTCGCGATGCGATGGCCTACGGCCACCCTTGACCCGGCGCCGGAAGCTGCGCAAAAACTCTCGGAGGGCGGTCCGGGGCCGGGGTCACGCGGGGGCTTCGGGCATTGGCGGGGGCCGGAGGGCGCCCGCCGGGCCGGTGGGGTGGGGCTTGGTTAGCGGCCGGGGCGAGTGGGTCCGCTGGGTTTGGTTCGCGGTGCGCGGCCGTTGCATGGGGCAGTCGGGCCTGGCTAAGCGGCGGACGTCCGTCCCTTGGCGGGGATTCAGGCCCGGCTGGTCACTCCCGGTGGGTGGAGAGGTGACTAACGTGCGGCTACTCCGAGTAACAGCCCCCGAGATATCCCCCAAAGGGGGCACATCACCCTTATCGGTCGGAGAAAGTGCACCAATGTCTCACCGCCAGCCCCCCAACCCCGACCACGCACCACCCACGCCCTCCACCCACCGGGAGTGACCAGCGGGGCCTGAATCCCCAACTCCCCACCGGCCGCGACCCGCTAAGCCAAGCCGGGCCGCCCCATTCAACAACCGCGCACCCTGAGCCGACCGGAAGAGGCTCACTCACCCCCGCTACGAACCCACGTACGGGATGCACCACGCCCCGGGATACGTCGATCTGTACGCCCACACCCTGTGGGCCCTGCTGGCGGGGCACCCATGGCTGCCCCAGGCGTCGGCATCGCTTGCGCGGGACTTGGCAGAGCGTACGGGCCGGCTGTTGGACGAGGGTGTCGCATCCGAAAGATCTCGTCATGAACTCAACACCGTGTATTACGTTTTGCGTGATCGCAGCTGAGAACCGGAGGTCACCGCATGGCAGACGAGACGGCGAACGCGCAGGGCACGGCCGGGTTCATCTTCGAGATGGGGGTGCTCAAGAATGCCAAGCGCACCGGGTGGTGGTTCACCGGCAACAACAACCCCGAGTCGATCGCCGAGCATTCGTTCCGCGTCGGCGTCATCGGGGCCGTGCTCGCCATGATGGAGGGCGTGGATCCGGCCAAGGTCGCCTTGATGTGTCTGTTCCACGACACGCAGGAGACCCGGATCGGCGACATCCCGCACATCGGCCGCCGCTACATCGACGCGGCCACGAACCAGACCGTCACCGCGGATCAGGTGTCCGCCGCGCATCCGGCGGTGAAGGCCGGGGTCCAGCGGGTCGTCGACGAGTACGAGGCCAATGACAGCCCCGAGGCAATCGTGGCCAAGGACGCGGACAAGCTGGAGTGCCTCGTGCAGGCTGTGGAGTACCGGGCGCAGGGCAACACCCTGGTCCAGGACTGGATCGACACCTCACTCGGCAGTCTGAAGACGGCGTCCGCGCAGGCCCTCGCCGAAGCCGCGCTCACGATGTCGCCGCTGGAGTGGCGCAAGACGTTCCTGAGGTGAACTCATCGCCCCGCTTGCTGGGGGAGGTCCTGGGGGTGGGGGTATCTGGTGGGCTTCTGGTGGGGCCGCCCTCTTTCCGAGTGTGGCGGCCTCCACCACCGCGTCAAGGGGGGGCCTGTTACTCGGAGTAGTTGCGGGTGAGTCATCTCTCCACCCGCCGGGAGTGACCTGCCGGGCTTGAATCCCAGCCCAGGGGCGGGCGTTCGCCGCTAAGCCACGCCCGACTGCCCCATTCAACGGCCGCGCACCCCGAACCGACCGATAGAGACCCACCCGCCCTGGCTGCGAACCGAGCCCCCACCCACCGGCCCGACGGTCGCTCTCCGACCCCCGCCGATGCCCGGGCCCCTGGCGTGACCCCGGTCCCACCAGAAGCTCATCGGAAACGCCCACCCGCTGGAGCCCCGCCCGGCAGCCGGGTGCCGTCGCGCCGTTCTGGTGGTGTCCGAGCGGAGCCGTAGACTCCGGACGATTCTGGCGCTGGAAGTACATGGCCCCGAACTGGGCCGCACCCGCCCTCTCCGCGGCCGACTTCGTCGACGTGCGCTGACGGTCTAAAGCCGGTCCTGAGGTCCTCGCCGGGGCGCGGTCGGCCGCGTCACCCGGGCAGGTTCCTGGAGTACCGACTCTCCCCCGGGCGATCAGCCGACCGAGACCGCCAGTTCCCGTGATTCACCCTTACGGTATTACCGTGGAAATCGGCGAACGTCTCCTTCACAGCTCGTCGTTCGGCGCCGCGGCTGCCGCATACGCCGAGCACCGTCCCGACTACGCGCAGGCCGCCGTGCGCTGGGCGCTGGAGACCGCGCCAGGGCCCCGGGTCCTCGACCTCGGCGCCGGAACCGGCAAGCTGACCGCCACGCTGGTCGCGCTGGGCGTCGACGTCATCGCGGTCGAGCCCGACCCGGCGATGCTGGCCGAACTGCGCCGCGCGCTGCCGACCGTCCGCGCCCTGCCCGGCAGCGCCGAGTCGATTCCGCTGCCGGACGGGTCCGTCGACGCCGTGCTGGCCGGGAACGCCATGCACTGGTTCGACATGGCCGTCGCGGGGCCCGAGATCGCGAGGGTCCTCGCACCTGGTGGTGTCCTGGCCGGGCTGTGGAACGTGATGGACGACCAGGTCGACTGGGTCGCCGGGCTCGCGCGGGTCAGCGGGAGCGCGGCCATCGGGCCGCGTGACACGCCCGCCAGTTGGCGTGCCGTGACGGCGGACATGCATCTCCCGAAGGCCGGCGCGGCCGCCTGGTTCGGCTCGCCGGAGCAAGCCGAGTTCCCGCACGGGCAGCTCCGCACCGCCGACTCCCTCGTCGCGACCCTCGCGACGCGCGCGGGGATGCTCGTCATGCCGGAAAGCGAACGCGAGGCCCTGCTCGGGCGGATCCGCGCATTCCTTTCCAGTAGGCCGGAAACCGCCGACGGCGAGTTCACTCTCCCTATGCTGACGGCTGCATTGCGTGTGCGGCGGCTGTCCCGAGCCGTCGACCAGCTGACAGCTGACAGCTGATATCCGCCGTGATGTGACGGACATTCACGTGGTTGCTTGTGGCGTCAATTCCGCCGTGCGAGCGTGATGGATTCTGTCTGCGCTCAGGAGGACCGCTAGTGGCCACGGCACACGGCACGGAATCCATACGGCCCGTTCTGGAGATCGAGGGGCTGACGCATTCCCTCGGTACGCGGGAGCTGTTCACCGACCTCTCCCTGACCCTGCGGGCCGGTGAATCCGTCGCCGTGACCGGCCCGAGCGGATCGGGTAAGAGCACACTGCTTTCCTGCGTACTCGGGCTGATCAAACCGGCGGCGGGGTCCGTGAAGGTGACCGGCACCGACATCGTCGGGCTGCGGCCCGGGCGCCTCGCCATCGTGCGTGCCGAGGCGATCGGCATGGTCTTCCAGTTCGGTGAACTCCTTCCGGAGCTCAGCCCCTTGGACAATGTGATGCTCGCGGCGATGCTCGCCCGTTCCCGCCGGGACGGAGCGCGAGACCGGGCGCAGAAGCTTCTCGACGACCTCGGCGTACCGCAGGCGGCGACGAGTGAGGAGTTGTCCGGCGGTGAGCGGCAGCGGACCGCGGTGGCCCGCGCCCTGATCAACGAACCCGCCTTGCTGCTCGCCGACGAGCCGACCGGCGCCCTGGACACGGAAACCCGTGACCGTACCGCCGAGTTGCTCTTCGATCTGCCCCGGCGCTACGCGTGCGGGCTGCTCGTCGTGACCCACGATCCGGGGATCGCCGCACGAGCCGACCGTACGCTGCGGCTCGATGCGGGCACCTTGAAGCCGGTCTCCTCGGGAGCGGCCGTATGACGCTCGCGCGCCGGCTCCTCGCCATCGGGCGCGTGGCCGGCCGCCGTACCGAGGCAGGCGGCGTGCGCTTCGTCGCGCTGTTCCTCGCGACGCTCGTCCTCGGGCTCGGCCTGGGCAGCCTCGTCGCCGTCCATGCCGTGTACGCGGGCAAGGAGGAGCGTCGGGTGGCCAGGGAGCCCGTGATCGGCTCCGACGGGGCCGGGGAGCGCGTGGCCGACGCTACGGCGTGGTTGGAGCGATACGACTCGCTCGCCGGTGAACGTCAGTTCACCGTCGTGCACTTGGCCCCTCACCGCGGGGACGCGCCACTGCCGCCCGGGCTGGACCGCTGGCCGGAACCGGGCCAGGTGTTCCTGTCGCCGGAGCTGCGGAGGGCGGGCGCCGGCGAGGACATCGACCATCGCTACGGCCGGCTGGCCGGCACGATCGGCGAGGAAGGGCTGGACGAGCCGTCCGAATGGCTCGCCTACGTCCGCCCGCGCGACGGACTGAGCGCTGGCGGGCAGGTCGAAGTCGTCACCGGGTTCGGTCCTTCGGCCGGAGGCGGGTGGGCCGGCGGGGACTTCGGCATGGGGGGAAGCAACGACAAGTCCGAGTGGATGTTCCAGGCCGTCGTCATCGGACTGCTCGTCCTGCCCGCCTCCGTCCTGCTGGTCGTCGCGGCACGCACCGGTGCGCACGCCCGAGACCGCAGGACCGCGCTCGTCGCCGCACTCGGCGGACGACGGACCGACCGCGCCCTGATCGCCGTGGGCGAGGCCGGGCCCGCGGCCGTACTCGGCGCGGTGATCGGTGCCGCAGCGGTCGGTGGAGCCTTACTGCGTGACCTGCGCATCCCGCACGCCGACTACATCCTTTCCTCCTCCCACCTTCGCGCGTACGGCTGGTCCGCCGCCGTACTCGCGCCCCTCGCGGCACTCCTGATCGTCCTGACGGCCGTGGTCCTCGCGGACCTCGCGCCCCGCCGGGGCACGTCCGGGACCCGGCCGCGCAGTACTTCCCGCAGCGCCTGGCTGCCCCGGCTGGCCGTGCTGTGCCCGCTCTGGATCCTCCTGGCGGTGTACGGCCCCGGGTTCGCTCCGGCTCCCCCTTTGCGCATGCTCGTCAGCTGGGTGGGCATCGCCGGTACGGTCCTGACGCTGCCGGCCGCCCTCGCGACCGTCGTCGCCAAGGCCGGAGTCCTGCTCGCCCGCCGGGCACGGGCGCACCACCTGCCGGGAACGCTCGTAGCGGGGCGGCGCAGCAGCGCGCATCCCGGCGCGACGGCCCGGCTCGTCGCCGGTGTCTCGATCGCTCTCATCGTGCTCATGCAGGCCATCGCGTGGCAGGGGATCTTCGGGTCACAGGCCAGCGATGAACAGCGAGCCATGGACCACATGGACCGCAGCACCGTCAGTGTGAGCATCGACGGCGATGTGTCCGCATCCGACGTGGCCGACTTCACCACCCGCGTCCCGGAGGCCGAGGCTGTCCTGCTGACGCATCGCAGTGGCGCCGAGGGGCGGGGGGACGTGACCGTGTACGGCGACTGCGCCGCCTTGACCGCCCTGCGTCTGTCCTGCCCCGCGCGCGAGGCGCGCGTGGGTGGGATCCCGCAGGACTCGCGGTTGTTCGAGCTGTTCCGGTGGACCTCCTACGGGTTTTCGCCGTTGGTGATCCGCCGTGCCGACGCCCGGACGCTGACGGAGCGCGCCGCTTCCGGCGACGCCGAGCAGCCGGTCCTCGCCCTCGTGCGGCGGGACGGACGGCCGCTCTCCGTGCCCGCTCTCAAGCGGATGTCCCACGAGGTGTTCCCGCGCGGCGCGGCCGTCAGTGCCCCGGGCGGGGAGTCCGGGGGTGCTCACAACCGTGACCAAGGCCGCTGGAGCGCCCTGTTCGGGATGGTCGGTATCGCCGTACTCGTCATGGCCGCGGGCCTCAGCGCCATGGCGGAGTTCCTGCGGCAGGGCCGCGCTCTCGCGCCCCTGTCCGTACTCACGGGTGGGCTGCGCGTCTTCCGTACGAGCGCGGCGTGGGCGGTCCTCGCCCCGCTTGCCCTTGCCGGAACCGCGGGCGTCGCGGTCGCGACCGCCCTCGCGGCGCCGATCACGAACAGCGACGAGTCCCACGTCACCGCCGGGCTGATCCTGTCGGCGACCGGCGTCGTCCTTGTCGTCAGCGTGGTGCTGTGGGCCTGGGCCTCCCGTGTCGCCGTCCGTCAGGCCCAGGCGTGGCGGCCCAGCGGGGACTGAATCATCCGGCGGCGGTGGAAGGGGCCTTCGCCCGAGGGGGCGTGGCCGTCTGCGGCGCGAGGAACGAGTGGATCCAGGCCTGGTAGGCCGGCGCGACGATGACATCGCCGAGGACGACGGGTGCAGGGATGGCGAGGGTGGCCCTGGCCGAAGGGCCGGGTTCGGATCCTCCTTGAGGAGCCTTCTGCTGCCACAGCGCGCCCCCGGTGTGCCGGTCCAGGGCGATGACCGTGCCGTCCTGGGTGGTGAAGTGGATGCGGTCGCCTTCCACCGTCGGGGCCGAGAAGCGGTGGTGGAGCGTGCTGGAGGCCCACAGGCGCCGCCCGGTGGCGATGTCGTACGCGCTGATGACGCCGCCGCGATGGCTGTAGAACACCTCGCCCACGATGTCCAGCATGCGCTCGGGGACGGCCAGGTCCGTCGTCCTCTCACCCCCGCGCTCCGGGTCGAGCCGGACGAGCTTCGTCACGCCTCCCCTGTAGGTGAGGAAGTACAGGAAGCCCTCACCGGACACCCTGGCGAAGCCGGTTCCCTTGGGGACGTCCTGGCGCCAGATGAGGTGGCCGTCACCCTGGCTGATCTCGCCGACCTCCGTGGGAAGGCCGGATTCGGTGATCTTCATGACGTAGACGCTCTGCGGCGGGGAGCCCTTCGGCGAGGGGAGCAGGACCCAGTCCGATGAGGCGGTCCACCGGGGAGAGATCCCGTCCGGGTTCCACGCCGACATGCTTCCGCCGTGAGCGCAGACGATGAGCTCGGCGGCGAGGCCGCACTCCTTCGCCCCGGGGATCACTCGCTCGTTCTGCGGCTTTCCCGTCTCCACGTCGTATGCCTGGATCTTGTACGCGTGCTGGGACCCGTTCTCCTGGTAGGCGCCGACCAGAACGGTCCAGCGCGTCGTGCCCAGGATTGCCGACCCCTGCCCTCCGGGGCCGGTCTGTCGCCAGAGCACCTTTCCCGAGCGGGGGTCCAGACGTGCCAGCTGTGCCCGATCGTCCGTGCACCAGAGGGCCGAGGCCTCGTAGCGGCAGTCGGTCATCTCGCGTGGCGGGCCCTGGTCCGTACGCAGCTGTGTCACCCACGGCTTCCAGCCCGGCATCCGCACCGGCGCGGACGTCGGTCCGGATGACGGGGTGCCGGCCGTGGCGAGCGGTTTCCGGGGGCTTTCGCCGCCGTCCCCGTTCGGCCACCACGTCCATACGCCGGCGATGAGCGCCGCGCACGCCACCGCGCCCGCCGCGAGCGCGCCCCGGCGCAGTCGGACGCGGCGGGTGTGGGCGAGTTCGGCTTCGCGGGCGGAGGTGCGGTGGGCGCGGCGTTCGCGGCGGGAGGAGAGGAGGGTCAGGAGGGTTTCGGGGGCGGGGCGTTCGGCGGGGTCCTTGCGCAGGCAGGGTTCGACGACGGGGCGGAGGGATTCGGGCAGGCCGGTGAGGTTCGGGTCCTCGTGGACGGCGTTCCAGGCGATCGCGTACGGGGTGTCCGCGTCGAACGGGCCGTGGCCGGTCGCCGCGTAGACGAGGACCGATCCCAGTGCGAAGACGTCGGCGGCCGGTCCCGCGTCACGGGGGGTGCGGAACTGTTCGGGCGCCATGAAGAGGGGTGTTCCCAGGATCTGACCGGTCTGCGTCAGGGCGGTCGCGTCCACGACGCGTGAGATGCCGAAGTCGATGACCCGTGGGCCGTCCTCGGCCAGCAGGATGTTCCCGGGCTTCAGGTCGCGGTGGACCAGGCCCGCGCGGTGGATGTCGCGCAGCGCCTCGCACAGGCCCGACGCCAGTCGCCAGACCTCGTCGGCGGGGAGCGTGCCCCGGTCGTTCACCACGTCGGCGAGCGTGGGGCCTTCGACGTACTGGGTGGCCATCCACGGGGTGGGGCCCGTCGTGTCGGCGTCCAGGACCGGTGCCGTGAACGCGCCGCTCACCTGCCGGGCCGCCTGGACCTCGCGGGCGAACCGTTCGCGGAAGCCGGGCTTCGCCGCGAGGTCCTCGCGGATCACCTTGACGGCGACCGCCCGTCCGGAGGGCGAGTGGGCGAGGTAGACCTCGCCCATGCCGCCGGCTCCCAGCAACTCGGCCACCTGGTAGTGCCCGAGCATCGTGAGACGCGTTTCCCCCGTACCCGCAGCCATCCCCGCCCCCAACCGATGATCACGCGCGATCGATCGGCCACCCTAGCGGGGACTCGGGCGGCTCGGCAGGGAGTTGCCGCCGGGGCTTGGTCCGCCGGGGCCCGGTCCGCCGGGGCTTATGCCGGGAACTTCCTGCTCACCCAGCGGTACGCCACCTCAAGGAGCACCGCGCCCACCGCCGCGATCACGACCGCCGCCCACGGCATCGTCGTGCCGACCAGCTTCAGGGCGAAGAAGTCCTGGAGCCAGGGGACGACGAGGACCAGGAGGAAGGCGCCGGCCATCGTGGCGACGAGGGTGATCCGCCACCAGGTGTAGGGGCGGGCGATGATCGCCAGGACCCACATGGAGACCAGGAAGAGCGTGAGGGTGGCCGCGCTGGTCTCCGCTTCCAGGGCGCCTTCGCCGCTGTAGTGGTGGCGGGCGAGGAGGTACGTGGTGAAGGTGCACGCCGCCGCGATGACGCCGCCGGGGATTGCGTACCTCATGACCCGGCGGACGAAGTTCGGCCTCGCGCGTTCCTTGTTGGGGGCGAGGGCGAGGAAGAAGGCCGGGACGCCGATCGTGAGGGTGGAGAGGAGGGTGAGGTGGCGGGGGAGGAAGGGGTACTCGACCTGGGAGCAGACGACGAGGACTGCGAGGAGGACCGAGTAGACCGTCTTGGTGAGGAAGAGGGTGGCTACGCGGGTGATGTTGCCGATGACCCGGCGGCCTTCCGCCACCACCGACGGGAGCGTCGCGAAGGAGTTGTTCAGGAGGACGATCTGGGCCACCGCGCGGGTCGCTTCCGAGCCCGAGCCCATCGAGACGCCGATGTCCGCGTCCTTCAGGGCGAGGACGTCGTTGACGCCGTCGCCCGTCATCGCGACCGTGTGGCCGTGGGACTGGAGCGCCGCCACCATGTCCCGCTTCTGCTGCGGGCTGACCCGGCCGAAGACCGCGTTCTCGTCGAGGACCTTCGCCATTTCCTCCCGGTCCGTGGGGAGCCGGCGGGCGTCGACCGTGTTCGCGGCGCCGGGCATGTCCAGTTTTCCGGCGACCGCGCCGACCGAGACCGCGTTGTCGCCCGAGATGATCTTCGTGGCGACGTTCTGGTCGGCGAAGTAGGCCAGGGTGTCGGCCGCGTCGGGGCGTAGCCGCTGTTCCAGGACGACGAGGGCCGTCGGGCGGGCGTCGGTGGCGATCTCGGGGGCGTCGAGGTCGCGGGTCGTGCGGGCGAGGAGGAGGACCCTCAGGCCCTGTTCGTTGAGGTGGTCGATCTCGGTGAGGGTCGGGTCGCCGGACGGGAGGAGGACGTCGGGGGCGCCCAGGAGCCATGTCGAGTTCTCGCCGTTGCCCTCGCTGAAGGCCGCGCCGCTGTACTTGCGCGCCGAGGAGAAGGGGAGCGACTCCGTGCAGCGCCAGTCCACCGAGTCCGGGTAGGCGTCGATGATGGCCTGGAGGGAGGCGTTCGGGCGCGGGTCCGATTCGCCCAGCGCGCCGAGGACCTTTCGTACGTATGCCTCGTCCGAGCCGTTGAGCGGGCGGAGCTCCGTGACGTCCATGCCGCCCTCGGTGAGCGTGCCCGTCTTGTCGAGGCAGACGACGTCGACGCGGGCCAGGCCCTCGATGGCGGGGAGTTCCTGGACGAGGCACTGCTTGCGGCCGAGGCGGATCACGCCGATCGCGAAGGCCACGGAGGTGAGGAGCACGAGGCCCTCGGGGATCATCGGGACGATGCCGCCGACCGTGCGGGCGATCGAGTTCTTGAGGTCGTTGTCCTTCACGACGAGCTGGCTGATGATCAGCCCGATCGCGGTCGGGATCATCATCCACGTCACGTATTTGAGGATCGTGGAGATGCCGCTGCGCAGCTCGGAGTGGACGAGGGTGAAGCGGGAGGCCTCTTCGGCGAGCTGGGCCGCGTAGGCCTCGCGGCCGACCTTGGTGGCGGTGAACGCGCCGCCGCCGGCGACGACGAACGAGCCGGACATGACCGGGTCGCCGGGCTGTTTCACGACCGGGTCGGCCTCGCCGGTGAGGAGTGATTCGTCGATCTCCAGGCTGTCGGCCTCGGCGACGACGCCGTCGACGACGACCTTGTCGCCGGGGCCGAGCTCGATCAGGTCACCGAGGACGATCTCGGAGGTGGAGAGCTCGGCGGCGACCCCGTCGCGGCGGACGGTCGGTTTCGCCTCGCCGATGAGGGCGAGTCCGTCGAGGGTCTTCTTGGCGCGGAGTTCCTGGATGATGCCGATGCCGGTGTTCGCGATGATCACGAAGCCGAAGAGGCTGTCCTGGATCGGCGCGACGAAGAACATGATCACCCAGAGCACGCCGATGATGGCGTTGAAGCGGGTGAAGACGTTCGCGCGGACGATGTCGGTGGTCGAGCGGGAGCTGCGTACGGGTACGTCGTTGACCTCGCCGCGTGCGACCCGCTCGGCGACCTCGGCCGCGGTGAGCCCGGCCGGGCGGTGCACGACGGGCGGCTCCACCGCCTCGGTCTCGCTGCCGCCTGTGTCGATCTTCGCCCGCTGAGTCATGTTTTCGACGGTACGACCGGAATGGGTCGTTCACCTGCCGAGCAGGGTGAAGATCAGACCGGGGGAGGAGGGGAATGGTCCTGTGGTGCTACGCGTCGGTCATGCGCCGGGGGTCGTCTCCGGGGTCGTGTCCGGGGTCGTCTCGGGGTTCCCCGCCGCCTCCGCCGTCCGCGCCTCCGCCGCGTGCCGCTTGATCGCCGCTTCGCGTCCCCGTACGTACCAGATGCCGATCAGGCCGAGCCCGCCGCCCGCCAGGCAGGTCCACACCCACCAGGTCAGGTCGCGGTCGTCGAACCAGCCGTAGAAGGGGACCTGGACGAGGAAGAGCGCGAACCAGAGGATCGTGCCGCCGGTGATGGTGGCGACGACGGGCCCTTCGAGGGGCTCGGGTGCCTCGTGCTTCGGTGTCCACTTCGCCATGGGCTCAGTCTAGGTGGCGGGAATTCACATCTACGCGCGGAGATAGACGCTCGCTCGTTCATGTGTTCATACTGAAACGGTTTGCCTCTGGCGGGTTTCCCTCGTATGAACCGCCAAATGGACGTCTTCCGAAGAGGAACCCCCATGAGCACCACGGCCACCGCCAAGGCCACTTCTCCCGAGCCCGCGGCCCCGCAGCCGAGCTCGGGCCTCGACCGCTACTTCCGGATCTCCGAGCGCGGGTCGACCGTCGCCCGTGAGGTCCGGGGCGGTTTCGCCACCTTCTTCGCGATGGCCTACATCATCGTGCTGAACCCGATCATCCTCGGCAGCGCCAAGGACATGTACGGGAACCAGCTCGACAGCGGCCAGCTCGTCACCGCGACCGTCCTCACGGCGGCCTTCTCGACGCTCCTCATGGGCGTCATCGGAAACGTGCCGATCGCCCTCGCCGCCGGTCTCGGCGTCAACACGGTCGTCGCGCTCCAGCTCGCGCCGAAGATGTCCTGGCCGGACGCCATGGGCATGGTCGTCCTCGCCGGCATCGTGGTGATGCTGCTCGTCGCGACCGGTCTGCGCGAGCGCGTCATGAACGCCGTCCCGGTCGGCCTGCGCAAGGGCATCGCGATCGGCATCGGCCTCTTCATCATGCTCATCGGCCTCGTCGACTCGGGCTTCGTCTCCCGCATCCCCGACGCCGCGCACACCACCGTCCCGCTCCAGCTCGGCAGCGGCGGTCACCTTCTGGGCTGGCCGGTCCTCGTCTTCATCCTGGGCACCCTGCTCACCCTCGCCCTGATCATCCGCAAGGTGCCGGGCGCCATCCTGATCTCGATCGTCGCCATGACGGTCGTGGCCATGGTGATCGACGCGGTCGCGACCGTCCCCTCCTGGGGTCTCACCACCCCTAAGTGGCCGGGCAACCCCGTCGCCTCGCCCGACTTCGGGCTCGTCGGCGAGGTCAGCCTCTTCGGTGGCTTCGAGAAGGTCGGTCTCCTGACCGGCGTCCTCTTCGTCTTCACCGTGCTGCTGTCCTGCTTCTTCGACGCGATGGGCACGATCCTCGGCGTCGGCGACGAGGCCAAGCTGATCGACAAGGACGGCAACTTCCCGGGCATCAACAAGGTCCTGCTCGTGGACGGCCTGGCCGTCGCCTCCGGCGGCGCGACCTCGTCCTCCGCCACCACCTGCTTCGTGGAGTCCACGGCGGGCGTCGGCGAGGGCGCGCGGACGGGCCTCGCCTCGGTCGTGACCGGCGGTCTCTTCTCGGTCGCGCTTTTCCTGACGCCGCTGGCGACCATGGTTCCGTCGCAGGCGGCCACGCCCGCGCTGCTCGCGGTCGGCTTCCTGATCCTGGCCGGCTCGGTCAAGGACATCGACTGGAGCGACTACACCATCGCGGTGCCGGCGTTCCTGGCCATGCTGATGATGCCGTTCACGTACTCGATCACGAACGGCATCGGCTTCGGCTTCATCGCGTTCAGCGTGCTGCGCCTGGCGGCCGGCCGGGGCCGTGAGGTCCCGGCGGCCATGTACGTCGTGTCGGCGGTCTTCGTCTTCTACTACGCGATGCCGGCGCTCGGCCTGACGTGATCCTCGGGCGAGGGGGTGGGTGAGGGCGCGGCTGACGTCGACACCGACGCCGACGCCGGCTCCGACCCGTAGAACCTCTCCGTCTCGTCGACGGCGGTCTTGAACCGCTCGTCGAAATCCTCCCGAATGAGCGTCCGGACGACATAGTCCTGGACGCTCATTCCTCTTTTCGCGGCGTGACTCCTGAGCCGGTCGAGCAGCTCACCGTCGATGCGCAGGCTGAGCACTGTCGATCCCATGCCGTTCAGGGTCGGGGCACCCGGTGCCTCTTTGCGTCACTTTCCGGATCCGACTCACTCGTTTGGGTGATACATGGATGCCGAAGCGTGATCTCTGGTGACGGTTCCTCCCTCGTCCGTCCCCCGGTCGTGTGATCCACACGACGTCGGCGCATTCCGGTTGGTATTTAGGAAGAGTAATGAGTTAGGCTAACAAACATGCCTGACCTGTCCCACGGCACAGCCGACGACGCCGCGGCCGTGAACGCGCTCCGCTCCTCCGTCATGCGACTGAGCCGACGACTCAAGCACCAGCGCGTCGACGAGTCGCTGAGCCCCACCGAGATGTCGGTGCTCGGCACCCTCAAGCTCTGCGGCTCGGCCACCCCTGGTGAGCTGGCCCGCAAGGAGCACGTCCAGCCGCCGTCGATGACCCGCATCGTCGCGCTGCTCGAAGCCAAGGGACTGGTCCGGCTGGAGCCGCACCCCGACGACCGCCGGCAGAAGGTGGTCCGCCAGACCGAGACGGCCGAGGCCATGCTCGAAGAGTCCCGCCGCAAGCGGAACGCCTGGCTGGCCACCCTCGCCGAGGGCCTGGACGAGGACGAATGGGCCAAGCTGCGCGCGGCCGCCCCGGTCCTGGAGAAGCTCGCTCACCTCTGACCGACGCGCCAAGGAGGCGAACGCACTTTGAGTACGGGACCCGGAGCAGACTCCGCACCCGTCCACCGACCCACCCTCAAGACCCGCGGGCGGGGGGAAACCTTCTCCTCGCTCAAAATCCGCAACTACCGGCTGTTCTTCACCGGAGCGATCGTCTCCAACACCGGTACGTGGATGGCCCGCATCACCCAGGACTGGCTGGTCCTGAGCCTCACCGGCTCGGCCGCCGCCGTCGGCATCACCACCGCCCTGCAGTTCCTGCCGATGCTGCTCTTCGGGCTGTACGGCGGTGTCATCGCCGACCGCTACCCGAAGCGCACCCTGCTCCTCTTCAGCCAGGCCGCCCTCGGCCTCTGCGGTCTCGCGCTCGCCGTCCTCACCCTCTCCGGCTCCATCCAGGTCTGGCACGTCTACCTGATCGCCTTCCTCCTCGGCATGGTGACCGTCGTCGACAACCCGGCCCGCCAGGCCTACGTCGCCGAGATGGTCGGCCCCGAGCACCTGCGCAACGCCGTCTCCCTGAACTCGGCGAACTTCCAGTCCGCGCGGCTCGTCGGCCCCGCCGTCGCCGGTGTGCTGATCGCCGGAGTCGGCAGCGGCTGGGCGTTCCTCCTCAACGGCCTCTCCTTCCTAGCCCCCCTCGTGAGCCTCCTGCTCATGCGGACGAGCGAGCTCCACAAGGTGGAGCGCGCCCCGCGCGGCAAGGGCCAGCTGCGGGAGGGCCTGCGGTACGTGGCCGGGCGGCCGGAGCTGATCTGGCCGATCGCCCTCGTGGGCTTCATCGGCACCTTCGGGTTCAACTTCCCGATCTGGCTGACGGCCTTCTCGGAGGAGGTCTTCCACGTCGGCGCCGGTACGTACGGCTTCCTCAACACCCTGATGGCGGCCGGCTCCCTCGTGGGCGCCCTCGCCGCGGCCCGCCGGGGCTCGACCCGGCTGCGGATGCTCGTCGTCGCGGCGGCGGTCTTCGGCGTCCTGGAGATCGCGGCGGCGCTGTCGCCGGCGTTCTGGCTGTTCGCGCTGCTGCTCGTGCCGATCGGCATGATCGGCCTCACGGTCAACATCACGGCGAACTCGGCCGTCCAGATGGCGACCGACCCGGCCATGCGGGGCCGCGTGATGAGCCTCTACATGATGGTCTTCGCCGGCGGCACCCCGATCGGGGCGCCGCTCCTCGGCTGGGTGACCGACACGTACGGCGCCCGCGTCGGCTTCGCCACGGGCGGCGTGATCTCGCTGGCCGCGGCCGGCGTCATCGGCCTGATCCTGGCCAGGGTCGGCGGCCTGAAGATGGCCTTCGGCTGGCGCCACGGCCACCCGCAGGTGCGGTTCGTGGCGCGCGAGCGACTGGTGACGGCGGCCTGACCCTCCCGGGTGGGGCGGAGGCCTTGCCTCCGCCTTTCCGGGGCGGGGAGCGGAGCTTCTGCCTCCGCCCCGGCCCTCCGTCAGGCACCCCCGAATCTCCCCCTTGATCCCTCGCTTCCGTGTGCGAAGATCACGGCACCGTGCAGGTGATTGATCTTGAAAAGGGGGGCTTGCACGCCCATGTCCATACGTTCCGCCCACATACCGAGCCGCGGCCGAGGCCGCGGCTCGTCGAACGCTCCGGTGGCCACCGCCGCACCGTCGCAGCGACGAAACGGAGCCGTTCCCTCATGCCGCTGAGCCGCCGTACCCTCCTGACCGCGATGGCCGCCACTCCGGTCCTCGCCCCCGTCGGCGCCGCCCATGCGGCCGTGCCCGCGGCCGCGCCCGCGGCAGCCGCTGTCGCCGTCGCCGTCGCCGAAAGCCTGCCGCCCGGCAGCCTGCCCGCGGGGCACAGGTTCGACCTGAAGGCCGAGCCCGTCGACCTGTACGGCAAGGAGCTCCTCCTCGACCAGACCAAGGTGCACCAGCAGGTCGCCTTCGATCCGGTGACCGGCCTGGCCTACGCCGTACAGCTCATCAGCCACAACCGCCAGCTCACGAACGAGACCGCTCGGGTGTCCGGCGAGGACCGCAACCGCCTGGGCGACCTCTGCGTCAACCAGCTCGCGCCCGACGGCACCGTCCTCGCCGTCATGTACCTGAGGCGCTTCGGCCACGGCGGCGGACTCGGCGTCGAGCACGTCGACGGCACGCCCTGGCTCTGGCTGGAGACCGACGCGGACCCCGTCCCCAGCGACGGGAACCCCGACACCGACGAATTCGCCTACGGCAAGCACATCGGCCGGGTCGCGTTCACGCCCGACGCCGTCGTCGACGCCGGTAGCGGGCTCGTCGAGGTGTTCGACCCCGTCCCCGGAGCCACCCACATCACCCCGTCCCTGGACGTCGACCACGGCCGCATCGCGGTACGCCATGTGTCGTCCGGCGTCGCGGAGTACCGCGTCTACGACCTCGCCGCCTTCAAGCGCTGCGACTTCACCCCGCAGCGCAGCTTCCCGGCGAAGTACCGCACCCAGTCCTGGTGCCTGTACGGGAACCTCGTCTACCAGAACGAGGGCAGCGCCTACAGCGCCACCAACCCGAGCCCGGGCAACTCCTGGTGGAACGTCTACGACGTCACCACCGGCGAGGTGGTCGAGCGGACCTTCAACACCACCGCTCTCCACCTGGCCCACCGCGAGACCGAAGCCATCACCGTCCGCCGAACGCCCGCCGGGCCGCAGCTCGTGTTCGGCTTCGCCACCCAGGAGAAGCGTCACATGGCCCTCTACGGCATCACCAGCACCACCGACGGCACCGGCGACCACGTCCCGTGGACTCCCCTGGAGTGGGACAAGACCCTCTGCACCGCTTCCGGCAGCTACCTCCCGCAGTACCGCCAGACGGGCAACCGCGTCGACCTCCACCTCCGGGTGACCCGCGTCGACCCCAAGGCCCCGTGGACCAGTGGCGACACGATCCTGACTCTCCCGTCGCACCTCCACCCCAGCCGCACCCAGGGCATGGTGGGCCAGACGACCGGCTCCGGCAGCATCACCGGCCCCCTCACCGTCCGCTGGGAGGTCACCTCCGACGGCGCGCTGCGCGTCTTCGACGAGCGCCAGATCGTCGGCTGGATCGGGCTGGACGCCGGGTACTTCACCAGCTGACCGCGAGATCGGCCGCGGTACCGGCCACGAGACCGGCCGCGGTACGGCTGACCGTGTGATCAGCCGACCGCGTGTCCCTGGAGCGGCGGGTCCTCAGACCCGCCGCTCCAGGATCTGGCCCTGCCACTCGCCCACCGCGAAGGGCTCGGTCCGGGTGAAGCCCTGGCCCTCGTAGTACGCGACGAGCCGCCCCTCGCTGCCCGCGAAGCAGTCCACCCGCAGCAGCGACACCCCCTGCCGCCGGGTCTCCTCCGCCGCGTGGGCGAGGAGCGCCGCCCCCACCCCGTGGCCGTGGAACCGCACGTCGGTCGCCAGCATGCGCACGTACACCTCGGGCTCGTCCGCCGGCGGCACGTGCTTGCCCGGGTGCGGCGTCAGCGTCATCGTGCCCGCCGGTACGCCGTCGATCTCGGCGATCCACAGATCGCCCTCGGTCACGGTGTCCTCGACCTGCCGCACGGCCGCCGGGCGGGCCGAGTACGGCTCCGTGCCCCACTGGGCGGTGATGCCCTTGCCGTTGAGCCACACCACGGCGCTGTCGAGCACGGAGATTATCGCGGGGAGGTCGTCCACCCCGCCCTTTCTGATCTTCATCCCGCAGAGGCTAGCCTCCCGGCCCGGCGTCCCGGCCCGGCGCCCCGGCCTGCCAGACTCTCCCCATGAGGCTTTTCGCCGCCGTCCTGCCGCCCGCGGAGCAGCTCGCCGAGCTCGGACACGTCACCGACCGACTGCACCGGCTGCCCGGAGCCGACGGGCTGCGCTGGACCTCGCGGCCCGGCTGGCACCTCACGCTCGCCTTCATGGGCGAGGTCGACGAGGAGCTGCTGCCCGAGCTGCGGGTCCGGCTCGCCCGGGCCGCGCACCGCACCCCGCCGTTCCCGCTGCGCCTCCACGGCGGCGGCCACTTCGGCCGCCGCGCCCTGTGGACGGGCGTCGCCGGGGACCTGGACGAGCTGCGGCTGCTCGCCGAGCGGGCCGACGCCGCCGCGCGCCGGGCCGGGGTCGCGATGGACGAGCACCGCCGCTACCAGGCCCATCTGACGCTCGCCCGCGCGCGGACGGACGAGATCGACCTCCATCCGTTCCTCGACGAGCTCCACACCTTCGAGGGCGACCGCTGGCAGGTGGCCGAGCTGGCACTCGTCCGCTCGAACCTGCCGGTGAGCGGGGTGCGGGGCGAGCAGCCCCGGTACGAGAAGCTCGACGGCTGGCCCCTTGAGGGACGCGAGGGGCGTTCGGGTTAACCTCGATGCGTGGACCCGAAGACCCGTAACCGAATCATGGCCGGCGCGCTCGTACTGATGTTCGCGATCATCGCGGTGGCGGCGGTCACCGGACAGTAGGCACCTCTTCGCTCCGTGGGAATCCCCTTGCTTCGAGCGGACTCGAAGCAGTTGGCTTGACTCCCATGGAGTACACGCAGCTCGGACGCACCGGACTCAAGGTCAGCCGACTCGTCCTCGGCACGATGAACTTCGGTCCGCAGACGGACGAAGCCACCAGTCACGCCATCATGGACTCCGCGCTGGACGCGGGTCTCAACTTCTTCGACACCGCCAACGCCTACGGCTGGGCCGAGAACAAGGGGCGGACGGAGTCGATCATCGGCTCCTGGTTCGCCCAGGGCGGCGGCCGCCGCGACAAGACCGTCCTCGCCACCAAGGTGTACGCGAACATGGCGGCCGACGGCGACGCCTGGCCCAACCACGACAAGCTCTCGGCGCTCAACATCCGCCGTGCGGTGGAGGCCAGCCTCAAGCGGCTCGGCACCGACTACATCGACGTCTACCAGTTCCACCACATCGACCGCTCGACGCCCTTCGAGGAGATCTGGCAGGCCGTCGACGTCCTGATCCAGCAGGGCAAGGTGCTGTACGCGGGCTCCTCGAACTTCCCCGGCTACAAGATCGCCCAGGCCAACGAGACCGCCGCCCGGCGCGGCTCGGTCGGGCTCGTCAGCGAGCAGTGCCTCTACAACCTCTTCGAGCGGCGCGCCGAGATGGAGGTGATCCCGGCCGCGCAGGAGTACGGGCTCGGGGTCATCCCGTGGTCGCCGCTCCACGGCGGCCTGCTCGGCGGGGTCCTGAAGAAGGAGGCGCAGGGCAAGCGCCGCACGGAGGGCCGCGCGGCGGAGACGCTCGCCGACCCGGCGTCGCGGGCGCGACTCCAGGCCTACGAGGACCTGCTCGACAAGCACGGTCTGGAGCCGGGCGAGGCGGCCCTCGCGTGGCTGCTCACCCGCCCGGGCGTGACGGGCCCGATCGTCGGCCCGCGCACGCCGGAGCAGCTGACGAGCGCGCTGCGCGCCCTGGAGGTGGAGCTGAGCGAGGAGGTCCTGGCCGCGCTGGACGAGATCTTCCCTGGCCCGGGTCCGTCGCCGGAGGCCTTCGCCTGGTGATGCCCCGGTTCTAAGGGGCGCCGAGCCAGCTCGTGGCGTCCAGGCGGAACGCCGTCTCCGCGGGGACGACGTTCCGCAGGGCCGTCTCGACGTCGCGGACGCGGTCCGCGCCGAGGGCCGTGACCCACTCCGCCCGCAGTTCGTCGAAGATCGCGGCGGAGCGGGCGAGGGCGTCGCGGCCGCGCGGGGTGAGGCGGACGAGTTTGCGGCGCGCGTCGGCGGGGTCGTCGGCGCGTTCCGCGTAACCGAGGGCGAGGAGCCGGTCGACGGTCTTGCCGGCGGCCTGCTTGGAGACGCCGAGGCGCCGCCCGATGTCGCTGGCGGTGGCGCCCCCGGCGCCGACGGCCTGCATGGCGAAGCCGTGGGCGGGGCGGAGGTCGGGGTGGCCCTCGGCGGCGAGACGGGCGTGGAGCCGGTCGATGAGCGTGCGGAAGCCGCCGAAGAGGAGCAGGGGCAGCTCGTAACCCGGGCCGGGGGCGTCGGTGGATTTCCCCTTGCCCTGATCGACAACCTGGTTTACGTTTTCTCCATCGACATGGTCAACCATGTTGTCCATTCTAGCTCGCCCGTACATCGGAGACACCTTGCCCGCAGACCTTTCCGCCCGTACCGCCGGCGCCGTCGCCCTCCTCAAGGAGTCGCCGGAGACCCTGAACGGCTTCCTCAAGCTCAGCGAGATCTTCGAGTCCACGACGCTCGACCCGCACTCCCGCGAGACCGTGATCCTGACCGTCGCCGCCCGCAACCAGTGCCACCTGTGCGTCGACATGCACGAGGCCAAGATGGCCTCCCTCGACCCGGCGACCGCCCCCGCGCCCGACCGCCTCGCCGCCGTCCGCCTGTTCACCCTCCAGGTGCTCGCCTCCTCGGGCGCCGTCAGCGACGAGGAGCTCGCGGCCTTCACGTCCCACGGCTACACCCGCCGGAACGCCCTGGAGGTCGTCCTCGGCATCGGTACGTACACGGTCTCGACGTTCGCGAACCGCCTCACCCGCGCCGCGTGACACCCGGAACCGGGGAGGCTCAGCTCAGCTTCTTGTGGAAGTGGACGTCCTCGGCGCCGCCGGGGATGCCCAGGGTCCTGCCGGTCTCGGCGTACCCCTGGCGCCGGTAGAACTCCGGCGCCTGGAAGGTGAACGACGACACGGACGCGCGGTCGCAGCCGCGCCGCCGTGCCTCCTCCTCCGCGGCGAGGAGGAGCTTGGCGCCCCAGCCGTCCCGGCGGCTCTCCTCGCGGACCCAGAGCATCTCGATGCCCAGCAGCCCGCCCCAGGTCCAGGCGGACAGGCCCCCGATGAGCTCGCCGGCCTCGTCGACGGCCTTCACCGACAGCGTGCCCTGATCGGCGGCGGTGGTCCCGGTCGCGGGGAAGTTGATCTCGTCGAGGCCGCTGGACAGGCGCGCGTCGAGCTCGGCGTCGTGGTGGCCGACGCTCAGCGCCGCGCCGGTGTGCTGGATTTCCATGATGAACCTCGATGACCTCAGAGGGAGTAGGGGCCGCCCAGGCCCCAGGCCTGGTGCATCGCCGTGGCGAACGCCGCGGCCAGCTTGTGTTCGCCGGTCACCCCCGGGTGGGTGCCGTCGTAGGTGTCCGCGTGGATGTCGTACGACTCCGGGATCGCCGCCAGGAGGAGCGGAGAGGCCGCCGTGTCCAGGTCGGCGACCGCCTTCGCGAGGAGCTCGTTGAAGCGGTCGCACTCGGCGGCGAAGGGGGCATCGTACTCGGCGCGGACGTTCGGTATGACCGGCAGCAGGACGGCCCGTACCCGCGGGTTCGCGGCGCGGGCCGCCGCGACGAACGCGCGGACGTTCTCCTCGGTCTGGTCGCTGTTCGTGTAGAAGCCGAGGTCGATCAGGCCGAGGGAGATCAGCAGGACGTCCGCCCCCGTGGCCGTGACCGTCTCGCCGATCACGGGCGCCATGTGCAGCCAGCCCTCGCCCCAGCCGGCCAGATGGCGCCGGGCGGGAGCGGGGAAGGCGGGGTCGGCGTAGGCGTCGACACCGTCGGGGTCGTCGGCCGCCGTCGGGTCGTAGAGCCCGATGCGCGGGCCGACGATCTCGTACCCGCCCGGAAGCGTCGCCTCCAGGTGCTGCCACATCCGGTGGCGCCAGGTCCAGTCGCCGACGCGTCCGATGGTCATGCTGTCGCCGACGAACAGAAAACGCATGGTCACATCATTGCGGACCGCTCCCAGGGGCGGCGACGTGATCCCGGACACGGACAGGGGTCATCCCAGGAAGGTGTCGACCGTCTCCGTGAACCACCGCTCGTCGTCGTGCCACGGGTAGTGCCCGCCCCCGGCCAGGACCGCGAGCGTGGCCTTCGGGAACAGCTCCGCGTACGCGGTGGCCGTCGGCACCGGCGTGTTCGCGTCGCCCTCCCCGGCGACGACGAGCACCGGACACCCGAACTCCGCGAACGCGGCACGCGTGACCGCCGGTTGGAAGGCGCCCTCGCTCCCGTAGACGCCCGCGGCCGCGCCGTTCCGCTGCCGGTCGCTCTCCGCGTGCCGCTCGCGCGCCGCCTCGTCCCACGTCCCGTGGAAGAACGGGGCGACGGCCTGGAACGTCTCGGCCGACCCGCGCCCCGCCGCGAGCTCCTCCAGGGCCGCGTACGCCGGACCGAACCACGGCTCCGCGCTCCGCAGCCGCGCCGCCGCGAGCCGCTCCTCGCCGCTCGTGTCGAGCGCGACCGCCGCCGTGCCCGGGGTCACGAGGACCAGCCGGGCCACCCGCTCAGGGTGCGCGGCCGTGTACAGCGCGGCCAGGTTCGCGCCCGCCGAGTGCCCGAGGAGGTCGACGGTGTCGAGCCCGAGCTCGATCCGCAGCGCCTCGACGTCCTCGACGAGCCGGTCGCAGCGGTACGAGGACGGGTCGTCCGGCACCGCCGACGCACCCGTGCCCCGCAGATCGAGCCGGATCACCGTACGGAAGGCGGTGAGCCCGCCCAGGTCCCCGAGATAGGCGGAGTCCTGCATCGGACCGCCGGGCAGGCACAGCAGCGGGGATCCGGAACCGGGGAAGGAGCCGGAGACGTGGTACGTGAGTGCCGTGCCGTCGGGCGCGGTGAAAGTGGGCATGCGGGCGACCATGACAGCGGCTCCCTCGCTGGTCAAGCGGGTTTCCCCCGGTCCGTGGCAGGCTTGAGGGCATGCGAACTGCTCTGTGCGTCCTCGGTGCTGCGGCGGCCCTTGCGCTGGTCCCCGCCGGTCATGCCCGTGCCGAAGGGCAGGACCCCGACCGGGACTTCACGATCTCGGACCCCCGGATCACCGAGTCCAGCGGTCTCGCGGCGAGCCGCGCCCACCCCGGGATCTACTGGACGCACAACGACCAGGACGCGCCCCTGATCTACGGCATCGACTCCCGTACGGGCGAGACCGTCGCGACCCTGACGATGGAGGGCGTCGGCACCCCCCGGGACATGGAGGCGATCGCCGTCGGCCCGGACGGCGACATCTACGTCGGCGACATCGGCGACAACCTCGACGGCTCCTGGGACCACGTCTGGATCTACCGCTTCCCCGAGCCGAAGACGCTCAAGGACCAGAAGGTGTCGGCGAAGCAGTACGTCGTGAAGTACGCCGACGGACCGCGCAACGCCGAGGCCCTGATGGTCCATCCGAAGACCGGCCGGGTGTACATCGCGAGCAAGAACCAGGACGGCGGAGGCCTGTACGCGGGCCCCGAGCGGCTCTCCTCGTCCGGGACGAACACCTTCCGGCGCGTCGACGAGGTGCCGTGGGTGACCGACGGCGCCTTCTCCCCGGACGGTGAACGGCTCGTGCTGCGCGGCTACTTCAGCGCGAAGGAGTACGCGTGGAAGGACGGACGTCTCGTCGCCGAGGGCCTCGGCGACGGGGGAGCGGGCGTCGGCGCCCCCTTCCAGGGGCAGGCCGAGTCGGTGACGTACACGACGGACGGCTCGGCGTTCATGTTCGGCTCGGAGGGTGCGAACAGCAAGGTGGTGCGGGTGGACCGGGCGGGGGCCGAGCGTCCGTCCGGCAGCGGCAGCGGCGGCCCGTCGGAGGCGCCGACGACCCCGGGAGCGCCGAAGGCCCCGGCGACGCAGGACCAGGGCGGTCAGGGGAACGCGACCGTCGGCTTCCTCGTCCTCGCCGGCGCCACGGTCCTGATCCTGGGCATCAAGCGTCTGCTGCGGCGGGGCTGACCCCGCCCGCCCCGCCGACCAGCGCCTCGAAACCGTCCAGGAGGCGGGCGAGGCCGAAGGCGAAGTGGTCGACGTCCCGGGAGAAGGTGTCGGCGGCGAGCGCCGCCATCATCGGGTAGTCGCCGGAGGCCATTGCCCGCTCCAGATACGGCTGTTGGGTGCGCCAGAACTCCTCGTCGTCGACGCCGGTCTCCTTCGCCGCCTCGACGGTCTGGAGCTCCATGCGCGCGATCCCCGCCGCGAAGCCCTGCACGGTGATGATGACCGAGATGGTCTCGGGGTCGCTCAGCCCCATGCCGTGCGGCCCCTTGAGCCCCGACAGGCAGAGCTCCAGGCCCCGCAGCGCGCTCGGGCCGAGGACGGAGCGGGCCTCGTTGACCTTCAGCAGCCAGGGGTGGGCCCGGTAGAGGCCGAGGGTCGTCCGGGCCAGCGCCGTGACGGTGTCGCGCCAGTGGGCGGGGGGCGTCGGGGCGTCGTCGAAGGACTCGCCCTGGACGCGGTCGAGCATCAGGTCGAGGAGCTCGGTCTTGCCGGGGACGTACCGGTAGAGCGACATCGTGCCGACGCCGAGCTCGCCCGCCACCCGCCGCATCGAGACGGCGTCGAGCCCCTCGGCGTCGGCGATGCCGACCGCCGTCGTCACGATCCGTTCGAGGGTGAGGCCCGGCTTGGGGCCGCGGCTGGGTCGGTCGCCCGTGCCCCAGAGGAGGTCGAGGCTGCTCGTCGTCATGCCGCCACTCTAAAACTGAGTACAGTGTACTCTGAATTGAGTACGGTGTACTCAGAATGTGATCGGAACCAGGAGGCCTCCATGCACGAACACGCCGTCCTCGCCGAGGGACTCCGCAAGCGGTACGGGAAGAAGAGCGACGCCACCCACGCCCTCGACGGCTTCGACCTCGCCGTCCGCGCCGGCACCGTCCACGGCCTCCTCGGCCCCAACGGCGCGGGCAAGACCACCGCCGTCCGCATCCTCGCCACCCTCCTGAAGGCCGACGGCGGCCACGCCCGGGTCGCCGGGATCGACGTGGCCCACGACCCGCGCGCCGTCCGCGCCCGCATCGGACTCGTCGGCCAGTACGCCGCCGTCGACGAGGGCCTCACCGGCCGTCAGAACCTCGAACTCTTCGGCAGGCTCTTCCACCTCGGCGCCCGCCGCGCCCGCACCAGCGCCGCCGAACTCCTCGACCGCTTCGGCCTCACCGAGGCCGCCGACAAGGGCGCCGGCCAGTACAGCGGAGGCATGCGCCGCCGCCTCGACCTCGCCGCCTCGATGGTCCTCGCCCCCGCCGTCCTCTTCCTCGACGAACCGACCACCGGCCTCGACCCACGTGCCCGGGGCGAGGTCTGGGGCGCCGTACGCACGCTCGTCGCGGGCGGCACGACCGTCCTCCTCACCACCCAGTACCTCGACGAGGCCGACCGGCTCGCCTCCCGGATCACCGTCATGGACCGGGGCCGGGCCATCGCCGACGACACCCCCGACGGCCTCAAGGACCGCGTCGGCGGCGACCGCGTCGAGGTCGTCGTCGCCGAGCACGCCGACCTGCCCGCAGCCCGCGCGATCCTCGCCGGGGTCGCGGGCACCGAGCCCCGCACCGACGAGGCCGAGCGGCGCGTCCACGCCCCCGTCACCGATCGCGTCGCCGCCCTGACCGAGGTCGCCCGCACTCTCCAGCGGGAGCGGATCGCCGTGGAGGACCTGGCGCTGCGCCGCCCCGCCCTGGACGACGTCTTCCTCCGCCTCACCGGCCAGGAGGCCGCCGCATGAGTGCCCCCGTCATCACCCCGGACACCTTCGGCGGCCGGGCCCGCTGGGCCGTCGTCGACTGCTGGACCCTCGTCCGCCGCACCCTGCTCAACTACCGGCGCCAGCCGATCGCGATCGTCTGGCAGCTCGGCTTCCCCATCGTCTCCGTCCTCCTCTACGGATTCGTCTTCGGCAGCGCGATGCTCGTGCCGGGAGGCGGTGACTACCGCGAGTTCCTGATGCCCGGCATGTTCACGATGACCATGGCGTTCGGCCTCATGAACACCGCGACGGCCGTCGTCTCCGACAGCGGCAAGGGGGTCGTGGACCGCTTCCGTTCCATGCCGATGGCCCCGTCCGCCGTCGCCACCGGCCGGGGCGTCTCCGACCTCCTGATCGCCTCCGCCGAACTCGCCATCCTCGCCGCCACCGCCCTCGCCATCGGCTGGACGTCCGACGGCGGCCCCGGCCCGACCCTCCTCGGCTTCGGCCTGCTCCTCCTCCTGCGCTTCAGCCTGATCTGGGTGGGCGTGTGGTGCGGCCTGATGGTGCCGAACACGGAGGCCGCCGGGGCGCTGTACGCCGTGATCTTCCCGGTCACGATGATCTCCAGCGTGTACGTGGCGCCGTCCCTGATGCCCTCGTGGCTCGGGCCCGTCGCCGCCTGGAACCCGATCTCGTCCACGGTCACCGCCACCCGCGAGCTCTTCGGCAACCCGGGCGCGGGCGGCGGCTCCTGGGTCGAACAGCACGCCGTCCTGATGGCCTTCGCCTGGCCGCTCGCGCTCACGGCGGTCTTCCTGCCGCTGGCGGTCCGCCGCTACCAGGCGCTCAGCCGGTGACGTACGAGCCGGGTGGCGCCGCTGCGCCGCCGACCCGGGCGCGCGAGACTGGAAGGAGACCGGAGAGCCGAGACCGGGACCGGAGCGGCCGTGGAGGAAACATGACGGCAACCACCCGAGAGACCACCCCCGTCGCCCTGGAGGGCGGTGGCGTGGAGCTGCGGATGACGGAGGCCGGGGGTGGGCTGAGCGCCGCGTTCATCCACCTTCCCGCAGGCACCGACATGGGGCCGGCGCTGAAGGGCCTCGAAGGCGATCTGTGCCAGTGTCCCCACTGGGGGTACCTCTTCAAGGGGCGCATCAGGATGCGGACCGCCTCGGGCGAGGAGATCTACGAGGCCGGGCAGGCCTACTACTGGGGCCCCGGCCATGCCCCCGAGGCCCTTGAGGACGTCGACGTCGTGGAGTTCTCGCCGACCGACCAGTTCACCGCGGTGATCGATCACGTGAAGGCGCAGATGGGGTGAACCACGGCGAACGACCGGGCGCGGGCCACGGGTACGCCGAAGGGCCCGGCGCGGACGATGTCCGACGCCGGGCCCTCCGTACGGAAGATCAGAGCTTCTCGATCACGTAGTCGATGCAGGCTGTGAGCGCCCGCACGTCCGCCGGGTCGATCGCCGGGAACATCGCGACCCGCAGCTGGTTGCGGCCCAGCTTGCGGTACGGCTCGGTGTCCACGATCCCGTTGGCGCGCAGCGCCTTCGCGACCGCCGCCGCGTCGACCTCGTCCGCGAAGTCGATCGTGCCGATGACCTGCGAGCGCTTCGCCGCGTCCGTCACGAACGGCGACGCGTACTTGGACTCCTCGGCCCAGCCGTACAGCGCGTCCGAGGACTCCTTCGTCCGGGCCACGGCCCAGTCGAGACCGCCCTGGCCGTTGATCCACTTCAGCTGCTCGTTGAGCAGGAAGAGGGTCGAGAGCGCCGGGGTGTTGTACGTCTGGTTCTTCAGCGAGTTGTCGATCGCCGTGGGCAGCGAGAAGAACTCCGGAATGTGCCGACCGGACTCGTGGATCTTCTTCGCGCGCTCCAGCGCGGCCGGCGAGAAGGCCGCGAGCCACAGGCCGCCCTCGGCGGCGAAGGACTTCTGCGGGGCGAAGTAGTAGACGTCCGACTCGGCGATGTCGACGGGCAGGCCGCCCGCGCCCGAGGTCGCGTCGACCAGGACGAGCGCGCCCTCGTCGGTACCGGCGACCCGCTTGATCGGGGCGGCGACACCGGTGGAGGTCTCGTTGTGGGTGTACGCGTAGACGTCGACGCCCGCCTCGGCCACCGGCTCCGGGTGCGTGCCCGGGTCGGAGGAGATCACGGTCGGCTCGGCAAGCCAGGGAGCCAGCTTGGCGGCCTTCGCGAACTTGGAGGAGAACTCGCCGAAGGTGAGGTGCTGCGACTTGTTCTCGATCAGACCGTGGGTCGCGATGTCCCAGAAGGCGGTGGAGCCGCCGTTGCCCAGGATCACCTCGTAGCCCTCGGGCAGCGAGAAGAGGTCGGAGACGCCGGCACGCACTTCGCCGACCAGGTTCTTGACCGGAGCCTGGCGGTGGGACGTGCCGAGGAGAGAGGTGCCGGTCGCGGCCAGGGCGTCCAGCGCCTCCGTACGCACCTTGGAGGGGCCCGCGCCGAAACGGCCGTCGGCGGGCTTGATGTCAGCGGGAATCTGGATCTCAGCCACGAGGCGGAGAGTATCGGTTCGGGAAGGCGCCGGTCGCGGGATGTCCGCCGGATGAGACGAGGACTGAGACATCCTGGCGTTGTGGGAACACACGATGTAGACGCGTCCGCCCTCGCCGCGGACCTGCGCGCCGCCGTCGCCGGAGACGTCGACTTCTCCGTCACGGCGAGGGCCCTGACGACGATGGACGCCTCCAACTACCGCCGTGTGCCGGTCGGTACGGTCGCGCCGCGCGACGCGGCCGACGTGGCGGCCGTCCTGGAGGTGTGCCGGGCGCACGGGACGACACCGGTCGTCGCGCGCGGCGGCGGCACGTCCATCGGCGGCCAGGCCACCGGCACGGGCGTGGTGCTCGACCTCACACGGCACATGGCCGGTCTCGTCTCCCTGGACCCGGAGGAGCGGACGGCCGTCGTCGGGCCGGGGCTCGTCCTCGACGAGCTGCGGGCGGCGGCGAGGCCGTACGGGCTGACCTTCGGCCCCGACCCGTCGACGCACAGCCGCTGCACCCTCGGCGGCATGATCGGCAACAACGCGTGCGGGGCGCACTCGGTCGCCTGGGGGACCACGGCGGACAACGTGCGCTCGCTGGATGTGGTGACGTACCGAGGCGGACGGTTGACGCTCGGCCGGGACGGGCAGGGCGCGCCGCCCGGACTCCTCGACCTCGTCGACCGCCACCTCGCCCTCCTGCGGACCGGCTACCCGGCGGGCCTCCCGCGCCGGATCTCCGGCTACGCCCTCGACGCGCTGCTGCCGGAGCGGGGCGCGGACGTGGTCCGGTCGTTCTGCGGGAGCGAGGGGACGCTGGGGGTGGTGACGGAGGCGACGGTGCGGCTCGTCCCGCTGCCGGCCGAGCCGGTGCTGGTCGTCCTCGGCTACCCGGACGAGAGCGCGGCGGCGGAAGCGGCGGCGGGACTCCTCTCGTACAGCCCCCTGACGGTGGAGGGCATGGCGGCAGACCTGGTCCGGGGAGCGGCCGAGGGGCTGCCCCGGGGCGGGGCGTGGCTGTTCGTGGAGATGGACGGGGAGGGCCCGGCGCGGGGGCTGGTCCGGGCGGCGGACGCACTCGACTCGGCGCTGGTCCGGGACCCGGCCGGGCAGCGGGCGCTGTGGCGGATCCGCGAGGACGCGGCGGGGACGGCGACGCGGACGCCGGAGGGCGGGGAAGCCTGGCCGGGCTGGGAGGACTGCGCGGTGCCGCCGGCCCGGCTGGGCGCGTACCTGCGCGAATTCCGCGCGCTGCTGGCGGACTTCGGCCTCCGGGGGACCCCGTACGGGCATTTCGGGGACGGCTGCGTGCACGTCCGGATCGACTTCGACCTGTGGACGGCGAAGGGGGTACGGGACTTCCGCCGCTTCTCGGAGGCGGTCGCGGACCTCGTGGTCGCCCACGGCGGCTCGCTCTCCGGGGAGCACGGAGACGGGCAGGCGCGGGCGGAGCTGCTGCCGAGGATGTACGGGGAGGAGCTCGTCGGCCTCTTCGGCGCGGTGAAGGACGTGTGGGACCCGGACGGGGGCCTGAACCCGGGGATGCTGGTCCGCCCGAAGCCACTGGACTCCGGCCTGCGCTTCGAGGGCCTGCCGCTGGTGGGCGTGGGCCGGCAGGCGGCGCGATGCGTAGGTGTAGCCAAATGCCGTACAGGCGCCCCGAGTTCAGGATCATCGGTCATGTGCCCGTCCTACCGGGCGACGGGAGAGGAGAAACACTCCACGCGGGGCAGGGCGCGGCTGCTGCACGAGATGGCGCTCGGCGAGGTGATCACCGACGGCTGGCGCTCGGAGGAGGTCCGGGAGGCGCTCGACCTGTGCCTGTCCTGCAAGGGGTGCCGCAGCGACTGCCCGGTGGGCGTCGACATGGCCGCGTACAAGGCGGAGTTCCTCGACCGCCACTACGCGGGCCGGCGGGTGTGGCGCCGGCCGCGCTCCCACTGGACGATGGGCGGCCTGCCCCGCTGGCTGGCCCTCTTCGGCCGCGGAGTGAACGCGGCGACGCGGCTGCCGTTCGCCACGCGCCTGGCGGGGGTGACGCCGGAACGGTCGATGCCGAGGGTGGCGGACCGGACGTTCGCGTCCTGGTTCGGCGAACGCGGCTCACGCCGCCCGCCGACCCTGACCGTCTGGCCGGACACCTTCACGAACCACCTGGCCCCGGAGGTGGGCCGCGCGGCGGTGCGCGTCCTGGAGGACGCGGGCCTGGGGGTGGCACTCCCGCCGGGCCGGGTCTGCTGCGGCCTGACGTACGTGTCGACGGGCCGGCTGGGCGCGGCGCGGAAGGTGATGCGCCGGACGCTGGACGTCCTGGACCTCTCGGCCCGCCCCGGCCCGATCGTCGTCCTCGAACCCTCCTGCGCGGCGACTCTCCGCACGGACCTGCCCGAACTCCTGCCGGACGACCCCCGGGCGGCCCGCCTCGCGGCCTCCGTCCTGACCTTCGCCGAGGCCCTGGAGACCCTGGCCCCCGACTGGACCCCACCCCGCCTCGACCGCCCGGTCACCGGCCAGACCCACTGCCACCAGCACGCGGTCCTGGGCGACGCGCCGGAGCGCCGCCTCCGCGCCCGCGCGGGCCTGACGGGCGAGCTGTCGGGCGGCTGCTGCGGCCTGGCGGGCAACTTCGGCTTCGAACCGGACCACTACGCCGTCTCGATCGCCTGCGCCGAGGACCAGCTCCTGCCGGCACTCCGCGCGGCCCCTGAGGGATCGGAGGTCCTGGCGGACGGCTTCTCGTGCAGGACCCAGATCGGCGATCTCGCGGGCGGCCGGGCCCGACACCTGGCGGAGGTGCTGGCGGAGGGCTTGGAGGGGGGCCTGGAAGGGTGACTCGTACACTCGCCTCGCCAGTAGCGGCGCGCGACGAGGTCCTCCGGAGGATGGTCATGTTCAAGGTCAACGAATACTTCGACGGTACGGTCAAGTCGATCGCGTTCGAGCAGGAGCAGGGCCCGGCGACCGTCGGCGTCATGGCTCCCGGTGAGTACGAGTTCGGCACGGCCGCTCCGGAGACGATGCACGTGGTCAGCGGCGCCCTGACGGTGAAGCTGCCGGACGCAGGTGACTGGGAGACCTTCGAGGCGGGCACGCGGTTCGAGGTCCCGGGCGACAGCACGTTCCAGCTGAAGGTCGAGGTCGCGACCGCGTACCTCTGTGAGTACCGCTGACCTGGGGTTTTTTAGGTGCTGGGGTTGCCCGGCGCCGCGAGCTTCTGGTGCGGCCGCCCTCTTCCCGAGTGTGGCTGCCTCCACCACCGCGTCAAGGGCGCTCCCTTTGGCGGGATCCTCCGCCGGGAGGAGTTGAGGGGCTCGCCCCCCTCCGTCAGTCCCCGCTGACGATGTCCCGCGCCATCGCGACCAGCGCGCCCGTCGCCGGGTGCGGGAAGGCGTCCCGCCAGGCCAGGACCACCGGCAGCGGCGGCGCGTCGGACAGCGGGCGGTAGGCGACGCCCGGGTGCGGGTGGAGCGCGGCCGTGGAGCCGGACGAGACGCCGGTGCCGCGGCCCGCGGCGATCGCGGTGAGCCAGTCGTCGGTGTTCGCGACGGTCAGGGTGGCGGCCGGGCGGGCCTCGGCCGGCCAGAGCGCGAGCGTGGTCGTACCGGAGACGGTGTTGAGGACGATCGTCTCGGCGGCCAGGTCCCCGAGGGTGAGGTCGCTCCGGTCGGCGAGCGGGCTGTCGGCGGGCAGCGCGGCGACCCGTTCCTCCGTGGCGAGCTCCTTGGTGACCAGACCGGGCGCGTCGACCGGGCCCCTGAGCAGCGCCGCGTCCACCTCGCCGCGCGCGAGCCCGGCCGTGCGGTCGTCGATGCGGAGGAGTTCGAGCGGGGTCTCGGGGTGCAGGCGCTGCCAGCGCCGGAGGAGCGGGGTGGTGTACGGGCCGAAGGCCGACCAGGCGTGCCCGAGGCGCAGGGGGCGGTGCCGGAGTCTGGCCGGGTCGACGGCGGCGTCGAAGGCGGCGAGGGCCGCGGCCGCCCTGTCCTGGAAGGCGCGGCCCTCTGCGGTGAGGGCGAGGTGGTGGGTGGAGCGGTCGACGAGCCGGGCGCCGAGGTGCTGCTCGAGCGCGGCGAGCGTGCGGGAGACGGCCGGCTGGGTGAGGTGGAGCCGGGCGGCCGCCCTGGTCAGGCTGGGTTCCTCGGCGATGGCGAGGAAGCAGCGGAGGTGGCGTAGCTCGATGCTCATGTCTTCGGAGCATAACCGCAGCGCAATCGGCATTTCCGGTGCCGCGCGGGTGTTCGTAGCGTGAGAGGGGGATCGTGGGGGAGTAGACGTCGCGTTCACTGTGTTGCACTTGCAGTACAGTGCAGTGAACCAGTGGTGAGATGGGCAATGGAGGAGTGGTCCGGTGAACAGTCCGGTGAACAGTCCGGTCAGGGATGTGCCGCCGGTCGCCGTGGCGGTCGAGCCCCAGGGGGTCTCCGCACGGGTTTCCGCACGGTTTCCCGTACCGGGGAAGGGGAAGGCGGGCCGGCACCTCGGCCCCGTCGCCCTCGTCGTCGCGGGCGGACTCTCCGTGCAGTTCGGCTCCGCCGTCGCCGTCCTCCTGATGCCCCGCGCCGGAGCCCTCGGCGTCGTCACCCTCCGGCTCGTGCTCGCCGCCGTCGTCCTGCTGGCGATCTGCCGGCCCAAGGTCCGCGGCTACAGCCGCGCCGACTGGGGCACCATCGTCGCCTTCGGCACGGCCATGGCCGGGATGAACATCCTCTTCTACCAGGCCGCCGACCGGATCCCGCTCGGCGCCGCCGTGACCCTGGAGGTCCTCGGCCCGCTGATCCTCTCGGTGGTCGCCTCGCGCCGGCTGAGCAACCTGCTCTGGGCCGGGCTCGCCCTCGGCGGCTGCGTCCTGCTCAGCGGCGGCGGCTTCGACCGCCTCGACCCCGTCGGCGCGGCCTTCGCGCTCGCCGCGGGCGCGATGTGGGCCGCGTACATCGTCTTCAGCGCCCGCACCGGCCGCCGCTTCCCGCAGGCCGACGGGCTCGCGCTCGCCATGGCCTTCGGCGCCGTCCTCAGCCTGCCGCTGGGCATCGCGGAGGCGGGCGACAAGCTCCTCGTACCGTCGACGGTCCTGCTCGGCCTGGGGGTCGCGCTGATGTCGTCCGTCCTCCCGTACACCCTCGAACTCCTCGCCCTGCGCCGCCTGCCCGCGCCCACCTTCGCGATCCTGATGAGCCTGGAACCGGCCATCGCGGCGGCGGCCGGCTTCCTCATCCTCAGCCAGGCCCTGTCCGTCACCGACGCCCTCGCCATCGCCCTCGTCATCGGGGCGAGCATGGGCGCGGTCCGCACCCAGGTCCGTGCGGCCAAGCGCGCGGACCAGGGCTTGGGCCAGGGCGTGGGCTGAGCAGCCCCTCTAGAATCCGCGCGTGATCGCCGACCTGCAGTGCCTCGTCATCGACTGCCCCGCGCCCCGCGCACTCGCGGAGTTCTACCGCTCGGTCCTCGGCGGGGAAGTCGACCGGCCGGATCCCCGCTGGTCCCTCGACGACGCCTGGTCCACGCTGCACACCGTTCCTAAGCAGTGTCCAGGAGTGACAACTGCTGCCAGATCCCGGAACTGCGCGCATCCCGAACGGTGTTGGATGCGCTGGGTTCCCGCGTTCGCTGTATCCCCGTCCGGTGACGTGCATCGTGTGCGCGTTCCGTGACGGGTGGGCGGGTTCCCTTACGTCCTTGGGTACTCGGTCCGGCCTGGGCGGTCCGATGCCCCGCAGCATCACTCCGGTGCTGTGGGGGCGGTGCCGTCCGACGCCGGATCGGGTGTCCGAGGGCGCGTCGCCCGATCGCGACGCTCGCGGCGTCGTGTCGGGACATCTTTCGCTTGTTGCTGGTCAGGGGTTTGCGCCAGTGTTCATCGCCCCACATCGACGTGTACGCCGGATCGACCGCAACGATGGCGAGGTCGTGTTCGGCCGCCATGGATACCAGGCGGGCCTTGAGTCTGCCGGTGGGGATGCCGGAGATCAGCTGCCGGAACCGCTTCTTGCGACCGTGTTTCTCTCGGGTCTTCTCGGCAGCGAAGTCCAGGTCCTCGATCGCGATGGCGGCCACACCGCAGCTTTGCGCCCAGCGCAGGAGGCGGGTGATGGCGTGCCGGATCTGCGCATCGCGGTGATCCGCGCTGCCGGACAGGTCGTAGAAGAACCGGCGCGGGTCGCCGACCGGGTTGCCCTGCGGGTCGAGGTGGTAGGCGGCGAAGTGATCGGCGTTGGTATCGACACCGACCATGCCCCGGGCGCGGGCGGCCGACAGGGGGATCGTCTGGACGACGGGGCGTTGCCAGGAGGCGGTGAGGTACCAGCGGCCCCGGCCGGTGTCGTAGTGGATGCGGTAGGCGACCGCCCGGTTCGCCTCCACGCGGTCACGCCATTCCTGGCCCCGGTGCGCGAAAGCGACACGGGAGGTGAGGACGTACCGGCCGTGCTTGACGTTGGCCAGGTGTGCCAGCGGGGCGGGCAGCTTGACGCTGACCTCGCCGTCGGTGGTGACGCGGATCGTCTCGTTCCCGTACCGCTTCCCGGACTCCCCGTCAGCGGCCAGGAACCAGCGTGCCGCCTCCCAGCGCTGCCGCCACTCGGCCTCGGTGAGCTGGGCGGCTTCGAGGTTGTGCCGGGTGTTCAGTAACTTCCGTCCCCCGCGCACCACGTGCACGACACCGGCCTCACGCTCGGCGCGAGCGATACCGAGCCGGTGTTCCAGGATGTGCAGACGCCGCGACTTGTGGAACCACTCCCCCTTGGACCGGTATCCGCCCGCTGCCCGCTTCGAACCCTTCTCGCCGAGCGGCAGGGACAGCCGGTGCATCAGCATGCGCACACCGGCCTCAAGGGACTGGACGTGCGCGAACTGGCAGCGGCGGGACAACGCCCACTGATCGTGGGTGGCCTTCGTGATCGACCCCGCCCACCGCGAGGACGACTCCGCCGTCAGACCCTGCTTACGAGCCGCCCATGTATCCGAGGTGTGATCGCCCGCGTCAACGCACCGGGCCTTGAGGTCACGCGAGGCGAGCCTGCCCAGATGCCCGCCGACCAGCCGCAACACCATGTCATCCTCAGGCGTGAGGTTCTTGAGCCGATCGCGAACCGCCATACCGGACGGCCCCAGAGCAACGAACGGCGCGTCGACCACCCGCAGTCGCCTTCCCGCGTCCACCCGCACCACACGCCTCCCTCCGCGGCCAGCACCCCGAACCTACGACCGCCCCCCGGTTCACGCCTCGTGCTTCGCCCACCAGTCGGCGAACGGAACGGCGTGTGCCAGAGCCGTATCCCGGTACGTGACGTACTCGGGGCCCCGGTCGTCGGACAGCACGTCGGCCCCGAGGAACCCGCCCTCGCCGTCGTACCGCATGGGGGCGGCGGCGGTGGAGTCGAACAGCCAGAAGTCCCCGACGCTCGGCGGCAGCGGGCTCGGCTGCTCGGTCACGTCCAGGATGAAGAACTCCTCGCCGGCCGTGGCGTTCGTGACGTAGCCCCATCCCAGCTCGAAGCGCAGATACGGGGTGAGGGGGCGGGCCAGAACATGCACCCGGTACATCCGCCGCCCGGCGGAGGTGTGCGTCCGTACGTCGGCGAGCCAGTCGGCGTTGTAGTCGACGGGCTTGGGCTGCCCGTCCAGGAACAGCCGGTACGCGTCCACACTGCCGGAGCGGCTGTAGTCGGCGAGCGTCTCCAGCCGGAACGCCTCCTGCTGGAACGAACCGAAGAGGTCCCCGAAGGTCTTAGTCACTGAGCTGGCCTCCGAACGCCTCTCGGATCAGCTCCAGGGGGATCTCCACGAGGGTTTCGTGATCGGGAATCGAGAGTCCGTGGTCCACCCGCGGGCAGGTGTCAGGTAGCGGGAGACCTACAGGAGGAAACGTGTCCCACACCAAAGACCCGGCCACCCCGCCCGCGCGATTCGAACTCCGCGTTGGAGGGCTGCACTTGACCGTCCAGCGCATCCCCGGATGGCTCGTCGCTCTGGCCACCACGGCAGGCGGGGCGGCGGTGACCTGGTGGGCGCAACGCTGACGCCGACCTCCGCGGGTGCCTCGGGGCAGGGGCAGGCTTTGTTTCCGGCCATCCGGACACCCGGTATCTGGAAGATTTGACGGAATGTCCGGGACGCTGTCTCCTGCTTCCATGCCCGAGCACGCGAGCGCCGACGGCGCACCCTCCGCCCCTGAAAGCAACTACGAACTCAACATCGGTGACACGCACTTGAGGGCGAGCATCCCCCTCAGCGTCCAGCTGGTGCTTTCGAGCGCCGTCCTTGTCGGCGCCGCCCTCGGCGGTGCGGCACTGCTGTTCATCGGGGCGGCGGACTGGCGGAGGGCCAACGCCGGTGACGATCACGAGGCGCCCGAACAGGGGGCGTGACGCAGGCCTACCGAGGTGGCGGCCCGATCCCTTTGATCTTTGGCTTTCGGCCTGTTTCGGGGGAGTGGGGCGCCTCGGAGGATGAGGGGTGTCATCCGACGTACGAGGAGGGGAGCCGAGCATGGCCCTGGAGATGCGCGACCGTTGCGAGCGCTGTGAGACCGCGACCCTGACCGTGGACGGGCCCGCCCGGATCTGTACGTACGAGTGCAGCTTCTGCGTGCCGTGCGCCGACGCCATGGGCGATGTCTGCCCGAACTGCGGCGGCGAGCTCGTCCCGCGCCCCCGCCGCGCCCTCGCCTAGCGTCCGGCGGAACTTCTTTCCGGGTTCCTGTCACATCTCCGTGCGGCTGTCCGTCAGTGCTGTGAAGACACCGACCGGACAGACACACAGACACCAAGGAGAACGACAGCCATGACGAACCCCTCCATCTCCCGGATGTCCAACCCCGCCGAGTTCGTGCCCGAGCTGAACGACATCAGCGCCGCCCTCTTCCGGGCCACGGGCAACCAGTCGGTGCCGCGCACCACGATGAACCTCGTCCACCTGCGCGCCGGGCAGATCGTCCGCAACACCTACCTGACCGTCCTGAACACCGGCTTCCTGCGCAAGGCCAAGGAGTCCGAGGAGCGCATCACCGCCGTCGCCTCCTGGCAGGACGCCCCGTACTTCACCGACGCCGAGCGCGCCGCCCTCGCCCTGGTCGAGGCCACCCTCCAGCCCGCCCCGCACGGTCAGGAGCGCGTCTCCGACGAGCTGTACGCCGAGGTGGCGAAGCACTACGACGAGAAGGCGCTGGCGACTCTCACCATCGCGATCGGCCAGATCAATTTCTTCATCGCCCTGGCCGTCATCGGCAAGCCGCAGCCGGTCACCTCCCTCGCGGACGAGCAGTGGGACTGATCTGATCCGTCACACCTGATCCGTCACGCCGGGGCCTGGAGTGCGTCCACCACCGCCAGGCGGCGGACCCGGCGCGCCGGGAGGGCCGAGGCGGCGATGCCGGTGACGACGGTCGCCGCCAAGATGCCGACGACCGTCAGGGCCGTACCGCCGGAGGAAGCGAGGATCTCCAGGGGGGACACCGCCGTGAGGACGGAGCGGGCGGCGAGCGTGCCGTAGACCAGGCCGAGGAGCGTACCGGCGAGGGCGCCGGACACGGCCAGGAGCACGGATTCCAGGGTGAGCATCCGGCGGAGCTGCCCGCCCGCCAGGCCGATCGCGCGGAGCATGCCGAACTCCCGGGTGCGTTCCTCGACGGTGAGCATCAGGGTCGCGGCGACGCCGAGCGCGGCGATGGCCATCGAGAAGCCGAGCAGCACGGTCACCACGAGCATCAGCCGGTCCAGCATGCTCCGGATGAGCCGGGCGTCGGCCGTCGCGTCGGCGACCCGGAGGTCCGGGTGGGCGCCGAGCGCCTGGTCGATGGCGGTGCGGGCGGTGGCGTGGTCGGTGCCGGCGGCCGGGTCGACGAGGACCGTGGCCACGCCGGTGGCGCCGGGCGCGAGCCGGTCGAGCGTGGCGGGGGTGACGTACACGGTGGCCCCGGGGGCGAGCGCGAGGGGCAGCACGGAGCGGCGGGCGGTGAGGGTGGTGTCACGGGTGGTGTCCGCGCTCTTCACCGTCAGGGTTCCGTCCCCCGTCAGCGTCAGCGCCTCCCCGTCCTTGAGGGCGCGGGCATCCGCGACGTCCTCCGCCGCCGGGTTGAGGCGCGCCGGGTCGGCGGCGGCGATCACGGTGCTGCGGCCGTCGACGGTGAGCGTGGCCGTACGGACCGGGGTGACGGCCAGTTCGCGCCGGTCGCGCAGGGCGGCGAGCGCGTCGGCGGGGACGGCGTCCCGCGCATCGGCGTTCGCCGTGTCGGCCCCGCCCGCCTTACCCGCCTCGCCGCCCACCAAGCTGAAGACCGCCGGCGTACGGCTCGCCAGCATCGTCTCCAGGCCGCCGCTCGCGACCCCGATCGCGGTCACCGCGGACACGGCGACCGTCACCCCGACGAGCATCGCGGAGGCGGCGGCCCCGGTCCGGGCCGCGTTGGCGCGCAGTTGCTGCACGGCGAGCTTCCCGGCGGTGCCGAAGGGTCGGCGCAGGCCCCGGCCGAGGAGGCCGACCAGCGGCGGCAGCAGGTGGCGGGCGTAGCGGAGGACGCCGAAGAACGTGAGGATCGCGCCGAGCGTCACGGCGAGCAGCGCCAGGGGCGAGCCGCCGAACGTGCCGAGCGCGAGCAGGCCCGCGCCCGTGACGACGAACACGACGGAGACGGCCTCGCGCAGGGCCCGGCTGCCGGGTTCGGGGAGCTTCGCGGCGCCGCTCGCGGCGAGCGCGGCCACCGGCGGGACGGCCGCGGCCGCCCGCGCGGGCTTGCGGACGGCCCACAGGGTGAGCAGGACGCCGAACACCCCGGCGAGGAGGAACGTGAGCCGGCCGGGCAGCAGCGAGACCTCGATGGGGCCGAGGTCGGCGAGCCCGTCGAGGAGCGCGGTGCCCAGGAGGCAGGCGCCCGCGCCGGTGGCGAGGCCGGCGGCGGAGGCGAGGACGCCGAGCAGCAGCCCCTGGCGGCGGATCACCCGGCGGACCTGCTCGCGGTCGGCGCCGATGCAGCGCAGCAGGGCGAGTTGGCGGGCGCGCTGGGCCAGGACGACGGAGAAGGTGTTCGTGACGACCATGCGGGCCACGGCCATGGCGATGAGGACGAAGGAGAGCGCGGCCGTGAGGACGACGGCGTACATCGTCCTGCCGCTCTGCTTGGCGTTCTCGACCGCCCCGGCGTGGGTGTACGCGGCGACGCCGCCGCCGATCGCCTTCTTGGCAGCGGCGGCGGTGGCGGTGGCTGCCGCGGCACCCGCACCCCCCGGCGTCCCGGGCGCCAGGTCGACGTCGAGGTGGGTGGCGCGAACGCCCGTCGCGTACGTCCGCGTCTGCGCGTACGGCACGCCGATCGCCGGCTGCGCGCTGAGGGCCTCCGACGCGGAGGTGTCGAGGAGTCCGGTGAGCCGTACGTCGGCGGTGCCGCCCGCGGCCTTCGTCAGCCGTACGGTGTCGCCGGGCGCCGCCCCGACCCGGCGCGCGGTGTCGGTGTCGAGGACGGCCTCGTCCCGGGCCTGCGGCCAGCGGCCGCTGTCGAGGCGCTGCCAGCGCAGCGCGGGGTCGGCGGCGACGGAGGTGACGAGGGCGCGGTCGTCGAGGGGCCGTCCGGAGGGCAGCAGGACGTTGGCGTGGCCGACGAGCCGTTCGCTCGCCTCGACGACCCCGGGCAGCGTCGCCGCCTTCGCCGCCGCGCCGGCGGGCAGGACGCCCGTCTCGGGGGCGACGACCTGGACGGGGGCCGTGCCGACGTCGGCGGCGGCGGACTGCTCGTACGACTGGACGAGTGCTCCGGCGCCACCGACGGAGAGGACCAGGAAGGCGACGCCGACGGCGACGGCGGCGCCCGTGAGGACCAGTTGGCGGAGCTGGGACCGGAAGTCCTTGACGGCGAAGGCGAGCAGTGACGACATGCCCTCCACGCTAGGAGCCGACCCCTCCCGTACACGGCCCCACCAGGCACGATTCGGGGTCGTCCCCGAGTCGCCCGCCACACGGCCGTCGTACGCCTGAGGGATGACCCGTATGACCCGCTCCCCGAGGCGCCTCCGGGATCCGTCAAAAATCAAAGCAAGCATGCTTGATTGTTTTCTGGTTCGCTGCCATGCTCCGGGGCACGTCACCGTGTCCCGAGGGGAGCGCACCGTGTCCGATCCCGCCGTCGTCCTCGACGATCTGCGTGAGGAGAGCGAGGAACTCGATCTGCTCGTATGCGAGTTGAGTGACGAGCAGTGGGGTGCGCCGACCCCCGCGCCCGGCTGGACCGTCGCCCACCAGATCGCCCACCTCGCCTGGACCGACCGGGCGGCCCTTCTCGCCGCCACCGACCCCGAGGCCTTCGCCGCCGAGACCGCGAAGGCCCTCGCCGCCCCCGACCGTTTCGTCGACGACGGCGCGGAAGAGGGTGCGAAGCTGCCGCCCGCCGAGCTCCTCGCCGCCTGGCGCACGGGCCGCGAGCGCCTCCAGGAAGCCCTGCGCGCGGTCCCGTCCGGCGCGCGCTTCCCCTGGTACGGGCCGCCGATGAGCGCCCCGGCCATGGCCACCGCCCGGCTCATGGAGACCTGGGCGCACGGCCAGGACATCGCCGACGCCCTCGGTGTGGTCCGCACCCCCACGGCCCGGCTCCGGCATGTCGCCTGGATCGGCGTCCGTGCCCGCGACTACGCCTTCCTGGTGCGGGGGATCGCGGCGCCCGCCGAGCCCTTCCGTGTCGAACTCACCGGAACCGACGGGGAGGTGTGGGCGTACGGCCCCGAGGGTGCGACCCAGACCGTCACCGGACCCGCCCTCGACTTCTGCCTCCTCGTCACCCAGCGCGTCCACCGCGACGACACCGCGCTCGTCGCGCACGGCCCCGACGCCGAGCGCTGGCTCGCCATCGCCCAGGCCTTCGCGGGCCCGGCCGGCACCGGCCGCGCACCCCGGGGGGCGGCGTAGTGGTCCTCCGCATCGGCAACGCCTCCGGCTTCTACGGTGACCGCTTCGACGCCGTCCGAGAGATGCTCACCGGCGGCGGGCCCGAGGGCGCGATCGACGTCCTCACCGGCGACTACCTCGCCGAGCTGACCATGCTCATCCTCGGCCGCGACCAGCTCAAGGACCCGGCCGCCGGATACGCGAAGACCTTCCTGCGCCAGATGGAGGAGGGCCTCGGCCTCGCCCACGAGCGCGGCGTCCGCATCGTCACCAACGCGGGCGGCCTGAACCCCGCCGGCCTCGCCGACGCCCTGCGCGCCCTCGCCGGGAAGCTCGGCCTGCCGACCCGTATCGCCCATGTCGAGGGCGACCGACTGCCTCCGCAGGAGGGGGTGTTGACGGCCAACGCCTACCTCGGCGGGGCCGGTATCGCCGCCTGCCTCGCCGCCGGAGCCGATGTCGTCGTCACCGGCCGGGTCACCGACGCCGCCCTCGTCACCGGGCCCGCGCAGTGGCACTTCGGCTGGGGCCCGGAGGAGTACGACAGGCTCGCGGGCGCGGTCGTCGCCGGGCACGTCCTGGAGTGCGGCACCCAGGCCACCGGCGGCAACTACGCCTTCTTCGCCGAGCCGGCCGGTCACGACCTGTCCGTCTTCCGCCGCCCCGGCTTCCCGGTCGCCGAGCTCCACGCGGACGGCAGCGCCGTCATCACCAAGCACGCCGGCACGGGCGGCCTCGTCGACGTCGGTACGGTCACGGCCCAGCTGCTGTACGAGACGGCCGGCGCCCGCTACCCGGGCCCCGACGTGACGGCCCGCCTCGACACCGTACGGCTCACCCAGGAGGGCCCGGACCGGGTCCGGATCCACGGCGTGACCGGCGAGGCCCCGCCCCCCACCCTCAAGGTCGGCCTCAACCGCCTCGGCGGCTTCCGCAACGAGGTCGTGTTCGTCCTCACCGGCCTCGACATCGAGGCCAAGGCCCGGCTCGTCCGCGACCAGATCGAGGACGCCTTCACCGCCGCCGACTCCCGCCCCACGGACGTCCGTTGGGAACTGGCCCGCACCGACCGCGAGGACGCCGACACCGAGGAGACCGCGAGCGCGCTGCTCCGGCTCGTCGTCCGCGACCCTTCCCCGGAGGCCGTCGGCCGCGCCCTCACCGGCGCCGCCATCGAACTGGCCCTCGCCAGCTACCCCGGCTTCCACGTCACCGCGCCCCCCGGGAAGGGTGCTCCCTACGGCGTCTTCGGGACCGCGTACGTCCCCGCAGCCGGCGTCCCGCACACGGCCGTGCTCCCGGACGGCGGCCGCGTACCCGTACCCGTACCGCCGAGGAGCACGGAGGACCTGGCGCCCGTACCCGACCCGCCGCTCCCGCCGCCGCTCCCGTACGGCTCCACCCGCCGCGCCCCCCTCGGCCGGATCGCCGGAGCCCGCAGCGGCGACAAGGGCGGCGACGCCAACGTCGGCGTCTGGGTGCGCACGGACGACGAATGGCGCTGGCTCGCGCACACGCTCACCGTCGACCGCTTCCGTGAACTCCTACCGGAGACCGCCGACTTGCCGGTCATCCGGCATGTCCTCCCGCACCTCCGGGCGCTCAACTTCACCGTGACCGGAATCCTCGGCGAGGGCGTCGCCTCGCAGGCCCGTTTCGACCCCCAGGCCAAGGCCCTCGGCGAGTGGCTCCGCTCCCGGCACCTGGACATCCCGGAGGTACTCCTGTGACCGTCCTCGCTTCCGCCCTCGACACCGGCGGACCCGAGCACCGAGAGCACCGCGCCGCGATGCTCGACAAGCTCAACGCCCTCGAAGCCGAGCACGCCAAGGCCCTCGCGGGCGGCGGCGAGAAGTACACGGCCCGGCACCGGGGGCGCGGCAAACTCCTCGCCCGCGAGCGCATCGAGCTGCTCGTCGACCCCGACAGCCCCTTCCTGGAACTGTCGCCGCTCGCCGCCTGGGGCAGCGACTACCAGGTGGGTGCCTCGCTCGTCACCGGCATCGGGGTCGTCGAGGGCGTCGAGTGCCTGATCACGGCCAACGACCCGACCGTGCGCGGCGGTGCCTCCAACCCGTGGACGCTGAAGAAGGCCCTGCGGGCGAACGAGATCGCCTTCGCCAACAGGCTCCCGGTCGTCTCGCTCGTCGAGTCCGGCGGCGCCGACCTCCCCTCCCAGAAGGAGATCTTCATCCCCGGCGGGGCGCTCTTCCGCGACCTCACGCGCCTCTCCGCCGCCGGCATCCCCACCGTCGCGGTCGTCTTCGGCAACTCGACGGCCGGCGGCGCGTACGTCCCCGGCATGTCCGACCACACCGTGATGATCAAGGAGCGGTCGAAGGTCTTCCTCGGCGGCCCGCCGCTCGTGAAGATGGCGACGGGGGAGGAGAGCGACGACGAGTCCCTCGGCGGCGCCGAGATGCACGCCCGGACCTCCGGCCTCGCCGACCACTACGCCGTCGACGAGACGGACGCGATCCGCCAGGCCCGCCGGATCGTCGCCCGCCTCAACCACCGCAAGGCGCACGCCGATCCGTCACACGCGGAACCCCCCAAGTACGACGAGGACGAACTCCTCGGCATCGTCCCCGGCGACCTCAAGACCCCCTTCGACCCGCGCGAGGTGATCGCCCGGATCGTCGACGGCTCCGACTTCGACGAGTTCAAGCCGCTGTACGGGACCTCGCTCACCACCGGATGGGCGTCCCTGCACGGGTACCCGGTCGGCATCCTCGCCAACGCGCAGGGCGTCCTCTTCTCCGCCGAGTCGCAGAAGGCGGCGCAGTTCATCCAGCTCGCCAACCAGCGCGACATCCCGCTGCTCTTCCTCCACAACACCACCGGCTACATGGTCGGCAAGGAGTACGAGCAGGGCGGCATCATCAAGCACGGCGCGATGATGATCAATGCGGTGGCCAATTCGAAGGTCCCGCACCTCTCCGTCCTCATGGGCGCCTCGTACGGCGCCGGGCACTACGGCATGTGCGGCCGGGCCTACGACCCCCGCTTCCTCTTCGCCTGGCCGAGCGCGAAGTCCGCCGTCATGGGCCCGCAGCAGCTCGCCGGCGTCCTCTCGATCGTGGCGCGCGCGAGCGCCGCCGCGAAGGGACAGCCCTACGACGACGAGGCGGACGCCGGTCTCCGCGCGCTCGTCGAGGCGCAGATCGAGTCGGAGTCCCTCCCGATGTTCCTGTCGGGGCGGCTGTACGACGACGGGGTCATCGACCCCCGCGACACCCGCACGGTCCTCGGGCTGTGCCTGTCCGCGATCCACACGGCACCGGTCGAAGGCGCGCGCGGCGGCTTCGGCGTCTTCCGGATGTGAGGGCACCACTCATGATTTCGACCGTACTGGTCGCGAACCGGGGCGAGATCGCCTGCCGGGTCTTCCGCACCTGCCGTGACCTGGGCATCTCCACCGTCGCCGTGTACTCCGACGCGGACGCCGACGCCCTGCACGTCCGGGAGGCCGACGCGGCCGTACGACTGCCGGGGGCGGCGCCCTCGGAGACGTACCTGCGCGGCGACCTGGTGGTGAAGGCGGCGCTCGCGGCGGGCGCCGACGCCGTCCACCCCGGCTACGGCTTCCTCTCCGAGAACGCCGGCTTCGCGCGGGCCGTGACCGACGCGGGCCTCGTCTGGATCGGCCCGCCGCCCGAGGCGATCGAGGCGATGGCCTCGAAGACCCGGGCGAAGGAACTCCTGGGCATCGAACCCCTGACGGACGTCACCGCGTCCGACCTCCCCGTCCTGGTGAAGGCGGCGGCGGGCGGCGGCGGCCGGGGCATGCGGATCGTCCGCGAACTCGCCTCCCTCCCCGAGGAGTTGAAGGCGGCGTCCGCCGAGGCGGCGAGCGCCTTCGGTGACGGGGAGGTCTTCGTCGAGCCGTACGTGGAGAACGGCCGGCACGTCGAGGTGCAGCTCCTCTGCGACACCCACGGCACGGTCTGGGCGCTCGGCACCCGCGACTGCTCCCTCCAGCGCAGGCACCAGAAGGTGATCGAGGAGGCCCCGGCGCCCGGTCTGCCGGCCGCCCTGGAAGCCTCCCTCCTCGACACGGCCGTCCGCGCGGCGAAGGCCGTCGGCTACGTCGGCGCGGGCACGGTCGAGTTCCTGGTGGCGGACGGCCGGGCGCACTTCCTGGAGATGAACACCCGGCTCCAGGTCGAGCACCCGGTGACGGAGGAGGTGTACGGGGTCGACCTCGTCGCCCTCCAGCTCGCCGTGGCGGAGGGCGGGGAACTGCCCCCCGAGCCCCCGGCCCCGCGCGGCCACGCGATCGAGGCCCGCCTCTACGCGGAGGACCCGGCCCGGGAGTGGGCGCCCCAGACGGGCCTCCTGCACCGCTTCGACGTCCCCCGCGAGGGCCGGGTCAGGGTCGACACCGGGTACGTCTCCGGCGACGCGGTCGGCGTCCACTACGACCCGATGCTCGCCAAGATCGTCGTCCACGCCCCCACCCGCGCCGAGGCCGCCCGCAAGCTCGCCCACGCCCTGGAGCGGGCCCGGATCCACGGCCCCGCCACCAACCGGGCCCTGCTCGTCGCCTCGCTGCGGCACCCGGAGTACGGGGCACCGGACACGCTCGACACGGGCTTCTACGACCGGAACCTGCCCGCCCTGACCACGGCGCCGGAAGGGGAGGCGTACGCGGCGGTGGCGGCCGCCCTGTCCCGCGCGGCCTCCCGCCGGGGCCGCTTCGGCGGCGGCTGGCGCAACCTGCGCTCCCAGGACGAGGCGAGGACGTACGGGGAGCACGAGGTCCGCTACCGGCCGGTCCGGGACGGCGGATACGAGGTCACGGCCCCCGAGGGGGTGCGGGTCGTGTCGGCGTCACCCGACCGTGTGCGCCTCGACATCTCCGGAGTCGTACGGGACTTCGACGTCGCCCGGTACGGCGACGGAACCGTCCACGTCGGCCCCCACCGCCTCACCGTCCGCCCCCGCTTCCCCGACCCCGCCGACCAGCGGGAACCCGGCTCCCTGCTCGCCCCCATGCCCGGCACCGTCGTCCGGGTCGCGGACGGGCTCGCCGTCGGCGACCAGGTCATCGCCGGACAGCCGCTCCTCTGGCTGGAGGCCATGAAGATGGAGCACCGCGTCATCGCCCCCGCCTCCGGCACGCTCACCGCACTCCACGCCGCCCCCGGCCGCCAGGTCGAGGTAGGCGCCCTGCTCGCCGTCGTACAGACCGAAGCACAGGAGGACAAGACCGTATGAGCACCATGATCGAGAGTGAAGAGCTCACCGCGCTCCGGGCAGCCGTCTCCGCGCTCGGCCACCGTCACGGCCCCGGCTTCGACCGGGCCACCCTGTGGGCCGAGGCGGGCAAGCTCGGCTACCTCGGCGTGAACCTGCCCGAGGAGTACGGCGGCGGGGGCGGCGGCATGGCCGAGCTGTCGATCGTCCTGGAAGAGGCCGGCGCCGCCGGGGCCCCGCTCCTCATGATGGTCGTCTCGCCCGCGATCTGCGGCACGGTCATCGCCCGCTTCGGCACGGAGGAGCAGAAGCGGACGTGGCTCCCGGGCCTCGCGGACGGCTCCCGCACCATGGCCTTCGGCATCACGGAGCCCGACGCGGGCTCCAACTCGCACCGGATCACGACGACCGCGACCCGTACCGAGGAGGGCTGGGTCCTCAACGGCCGGAAGGTCTTCGTCTCGGGCGTCGACATCGCGGACGCGACCCTGATCGTGGGCCGCACGTCCGACGCCCGCACGGGCAGCCTCAAGCCCTGTCTCTTCATCGTGCCGCGCGACGCCCCCGGCTTCGAGCGCCGCCACATCGAGATGGAACTCGACGCGAACGAGAAGCAGTTCGAGCTCACCCTCGACGACGTCCACCTGCCGGCGGACGCCCTCGTCGGCGACGAGGACGCGGGCCTGCTCCAGCTCTTCGCCGGCCTCAACCCGGAGCGGATCATGACGGCCGCGTTCGCGATCGGCATGGGCCGGTACGCGCTCGCCCAGGCCGTGACGTACGCGAAGGAGCGCCAGGTCTGGAAGGCGCCGATCGGCGCCCACCAGGCCATCGCGCACCCCCTCGCGCAGGCCCACATCGAGCTCGAACTGGCCCGCCTGATGATGGCGAAGGCAGCCCATCTCTACGACGCGGGCGACGACATGGGCGCGGGCGAGGCCGCCAACATGGCGAAGTACGCCGCCGGCGAGGCCTGCGTGAAGGCCGTCGACCAGGCCGTCCACACCCTCGGCGGCAACGGCCTCACGAAGGAGTTCGGCCTGGCCCGCCTGATCACCGCCGCCCGCGTGGCCAGGATCGCCCCGGTCAGCCGGGAGATGATCCTCAACTACGTGTCGCACCAGACGCTGGGCCTGCCCAAGTCGTACTGACCGGGGGACGGGAGGAGGGTCTCAGCCCTCGTCGCCGCTGTCGTTCCGGTCGCCCAGGAGCGTGACCTCGGAGATCCACCGCCGCACCTCGGCCTCGAAGTCCACCCGGCCGAGGTCGTGGTGGGCGGCGACGTACCGCAGGGCGGGCGCCTTCTTCTCCCAGTACTTCTGGCCGAGGTCGCCCCTGCGGAGGTAGATCTCGCAGCCGACGGGGTTGGCCCGGAAGACCAACTCCAGGTTCTTCGGGCGCTTTTCGCCGCCCGGCGACTGATCGACGAGGAGGAAGCTCTGTACGAGGTACACGTGGTACTCGGTGCGCGGGATCATCTCCGACACGGTCCGGGAGGTCCGGAGCTCGTACCCCTCGGCGGCGAACGCGTCGAACACCGCGTCGTGCAGGGGCGTCGAGGTGACGCGCACGAGGTCGTCGTCCGTCTGGGCCTTGATGCCCTCGGCCTCGACCTCGGTGTTCAGCCCGAGGAGCAGGCCGACCTCCTGCCCCTTCACCTCGGACAGCGGGCTCTCCCACTTGAGCCGGTGCTTGATGGGCAGCCGCCGCTCCTCGCCCTTCTTGAGCGTGAACCAGCTGCTCACACTGGGGTAGTCGAAGGTGTCACCGCTACGCTCGCCGTCGCCGTCGCCCTTGTGCGCCATCGAGACGTTGGCGGCCAGCCGCAGACTGATGGACTTCACCTCGACGTCCCGCTCGGGCGCGCGCAGCACGACCTCCCCGGTGAGGATGCCGCCCGGCTGAGTCGGCCCGGACTGAATGATCGTATCGATTTCGAGCGGTATGCCGCCCCTGCCCAGAAGACGCTTGAAGACCATGAGTGCAGGCTAACCGGCCCCGGCGACAGGGGCGTCGGTGTCCGGCTGCCGTCTTCCCAAGACCATGCAAGCGTGCTTGATTTCCTTCCGGTGACCGACGAGATCCGCACCTTCCACCACCGCCGCTCAGGGGGCAACGCATGGTGTTCCACAGCGAGTACGAGCACGTTCCCACCGTCTCCCTCCCGATCCACGACGCGGTCCTCGGCCGCGCCGCCGAGTACGGCGACACCCCGGCCCTCATCGACGGGGCCGGCGAGCTGACCCTCACGTACGCCCAGGTCGACGGCTTCCACCGGCTGGTCGCCGCAGGGCTCGCCGAGGCCGGTGTCCGCAAGGGCGACGTGCTCGCCCTGCACAGCCCCAACACCGTGCTCTTCCCGATCGCGTTCTACGCCGCCACCCGCGCCGGTGCGTCCGTCACGACCGTCCACCCGCTCGCCACACCCGAGGAGTTCGCGAAGCAGCTCCGCGACTCCTCCGCCCGCTGGATCGTCACCGTCTCGCCGCTGCTCCCGGCCGCCCGCGCGGCGGCCGAACTCGCGGGCGGGATCAAGGAGATATTCGTCTGCGACCAGACGGAGACGGGCGACGTGCGCTCGCTCCAGTCCTTCCTCGCCTCCACCGGCCCGGTCCCGGATCCCCCGATGGACCCCGACGAGGACATCGCGGCCCTCCCGTACTCCTCCGGCACCACCGGCGTCCCCAAAGGCGTGATGCTCACCCACGCGTCGATCGCCACCAACCTGGCCCAGCTGTCCCCGCTCGTCCCGATGGGCCCCGGCGACCGCATCCTCGCCGTCCTCCCCTTCTTCCACATCTACGGCCTCACGGCCCTCATGAACGCCCCGCTCCGCCAGGGCGCCACCGTCGTCGTCCTGCCCCGCTTCGACCTCGACACCTTCCTCGGCGCGATCCAGAAGCACCGCATCAACGGCCTGTACGTCGCCCCGCCGATCGTCCTCGCCCTCGCCAAGCACCCGGCGGTCGCCGACTACGACCTGTCCTCCCTGGAGTACATCGTCAGCTCCGCCGCCCCGCTCGACGCGGCCCTCGCCGAGGCCTGCTCGGCGCGGCTCGGACTGCCGCCGGTCCGTCAGGCGTACGGCATGACGGAGCTCTCCCCGGCCACCCACGTCACCCCGCTCGTCGTCGAGAACCCCCCTCCCGGCACCGTCGGCAAGCTCCTGCCCTCCACCGAGCTGCGGATCCTCTCCCTCGACGACCCGGCGAAGGACGCGGCACCCGGCGAGGCGGGCGAGATCGCCATCCGGGGGCCGCAGGTCATGAAGGGCTACCTGGGGCGCCCCGATGCCACGGCCGCGATGATCGACGGCGACGGCTGGGTCCACACCGGCGACATCGGGCGCGTCGACGACGACGGCTGGCTGTTCGTCGTCGACCGGGTCAAGGAGCTCATCAAGTACAAGGGCTTCCAGGTCGCCCCGGCCGAACTCGAAGCGCTCCTCCTCACCCACGACGGCATCGCCGACGCCGCCGTCATCGGCGTCACCGACGCCGAGGGCACCGAGATCCCCAAGGCCTACGTCGTCCGCCAGGCCGCCGCGCCCGCCGCGCCCACCGCGCACGGCCTCACCGCCGAGGACGTCATGGCGTACGTGGCCGGACGCGTCGCCCCGTACAAGAAGGTCCGCAGCGTGGAGTTCGTCGAGAGCATCCCGCGGGCGGCGTCCGGCAAGATCCTCCGCAGAGAACTGAGGGACCGCGCATGACCCCACCCGAACCCCTCGTCGCGCTCACCGAGGAGCGGGGGATCATCACCCTCGCCCTCGACTCCCCGGCCACCCGCAACGCTCTCTCCGCCCACCTCGTCACCGAGCTCGCCGACGCCCTCACCGCCTGCGGCAAGGACCCGGCGGTCCGGGCGGTGGTCCTCACCCACACCGGCGGCACGTTCAGCGCGGGCGCCGACCTGAAGGCCCCGCCCAGCCCGTACGCCTTCGTGGACCTGCTCCGGCAGATCGTCGAACTGCCGAAACCGGTCGTCGGCCTCGTCACCGGCCACGCCCGGGCCGGCGGCCTCGGCCTCCTCGGCGCATGCGACATCGTGATCGCCGGGGAAGCCGCGGACTTCGCACTCACCGAGGTACGGATCGGGGTGGCCCCGGCCGTCATCTCCCTCACCCTCCTCCCCAGGCTCGACCCGCGCGCGGCCGCCCGCTACTACCTCACGGGCGAACGCTTCGGCGTTCCCGAGGCGATCGCCATGGGCCTGGTGACGGCACCCGCCACCGCGTACGACGGCATCCTCGACGCCCTGCGCGCCGGCTCCCCGCAAGGCCTGCGGGAGGCGAAACGGCTGGTCACCGCTAGAGTCCTGGAAACCTTCGAACGCGACGCGGAGGACCTGGTGCAGAGGTCGGCCACGCTCTTCGCCTCCGCCGAGGCGCGCGAAGGGATGACGGCCTTCCTCGAACGACGGGACCCGGAATGGCGGCTCTGACCGCGCCCAAGCAGGACAGGAGCCGCGCCACCCGGCAGCGGCTCCTGGAAGCCGCCGTGGCCTGCCTCGCCGAGCACGGCTGGGCGGGTTCCACGGTCGCCGTCGTCGCCGAACGCGCCGGCGTCTCCCGGGGCGCGGCCCAGCACCACTTCCCGACCCGCGAGGACCTCTTCACGGCGGCCGTCGAGTACGTCGCCGAGGAACGCTCCCAGGCCCTGCGCGCCCTCCCGTCCCGCGACCGCCACGAGGCCGTCGAGGCCCTCGTCGACCTCTACACCGGGCCGCTGTTCCGGGCCGCGCTCCACCTCTGGGTCGCGGCCTCCGACGAGGCCCAGCTCCGGGACCGCGTCACCGAACTGGAGGCCCGCGTCGGCCGCGAGTCCCACCGGGTCGCGGTCGAGGTCCTCGGCGCCGACGAGTCCGTCCCGGGCGTCCGCGAAACGGTCCAGGGCCTCCTCGACATGGCCCGCGGCCTGGGCCTCGCCACCCTCCTGACGGACGACCGCGCCCGCCGGGAACGGGTGGTGGCCCAATGGGCGCGGCTGGTGAACGAGGCCCTCGCCTAGGGCCCTAGGGCCTGTCCGGCGGTCAGACGCCGGGGATCGCGCGCGCCCGGAAGGCGTTCCGTACCGCGTCCGCCGCGCCCTTGCCGTACATCCGCTCCGCCGTCGCGACCGTCGTCAGGGCCGCGTCGCGGAAGCTGGTGTCGGGCGCGAAGCCGAACTGGGCGTTGACGATGATCCGGTCGGCCGTGCGGGCGCCGAGCGCGGTGCGGATGTCGAGGAGCGCCCGGGACCAGATCTCGCCGTCGGCGTGGACCTCGCCCTCGCGGTCCGCGTACGTCTTCGTACCGTCGATCCGGCGGAGGCAGTGCGGTGCCTCGCTGTAGCCGGTGGCGTCCCAGTCGGCCACGCAGGCCGCGTCGGCCTTGAGCGGCCAGCCGTACTTCGCCGCCGCGTGGGTGCCGACGGCGACGGCCAGGTAGTCGCCGAAGGCCTCGCCGATCGCTCCGGACTCGGCGTTCGTGCCGAAGCCGGGCACCTGGGCGTCGTGGACGGCGTGGCCGTACTCGTGGACGATCACGTCCGCGTCCTCGGCGTCGTCGACGCCGCCCTTGCCGAAGCGGATCTCGTCCTTCTTGTCGGTGAAGAAGGAGTTGTCGGCGCCCCACTGGTTGAGGCGGACCGGCTGCACGCGGTCGTTCGCCCCGGGCAGCTCGGTGCCGAAGCCGAGGCCCTGGAGGTACTCCTGTGCCTCGTTGACCCAGAAGTACGCCATGACCTGCTCGAACTGGTCCTGGGAGCGGTCGTACGAGGCGGCGTCGGCGACGGCGGCGGGCTTGCCCGTCTCGGAGCGGACGGCGGCCCACTTCCCGGACAGGCCGCCGCTCGCGTCGAGGTTCCGGAGCGTGACGGTGGCGTAGGCGGCGGCGGGTACGTCGCTCGCCGCGTCCTTGTGGTCGGCGAGGGACTGGTCGCCGGAGGACTGCACCGGGTTCACCATGAAGACCCGGGCCTGCGGCAGTACGGCCGCGGCGGCCCCCGGGGAGGGGAGCAGGGCGGCGGCGGCCGTGCCGGCGACGGCTGCCGCGGCGACCAGGCCGCGCGAGGTGCGGCGGGGGCTGCGGGTGCGGGGAGTCATGGACATCCTCCTGCGATGGGGTGCTGCGACGGGAAGCTTGGCATGCGCGTGACACGCGTGGCGGTGATCTTCGCGCACACCCACCGTTTTGACCAGAGCCCGGGGAGCGCGCACGGCCGGACCGGCGGCGTGACGCGGACCACACCCCATCCGGGCCTGCCGCAGTACGCTGTTCGCATGCCTTCGCTCGTACGCCGTCGCCACGTGGACTTCGTCCGCGTCACGAGCATGAGCTGTCGCCGCTCCGCCTGACCCCCTGACCCCCGGGCACCACACCGCGCCCCCGGGTCCCTCGTTCAGAGCCCAAGCCGACCGGCACCCGTGGCCCCCGCCCCACCCCTGGCGGCCGCCCCGGGCACCCGTAGACCCCGCGGACGCACCCATGACTCTCAGCTCGACCTCCCAGCAGCCGACCCGCAGCTCGCGTCGCTCACCCGAGCCGGTGCCCGGCTCGCGGATCAAGCCCTCCTACGCAGCGCAGCTCCCGATCGTCGACCTCTCCGCCGCCGACCGCGGCCCCCAGGCCCGGCGGCTGCTCCACGCCCAGCTCCACTCCGCCGCCCACGACGTCGGCTTCTTCCAGCTCGTCGGGCACGGCGTGACCGAGGCCGAGACACGCGCCCTCACCACCGCCATGCGGGCCTTCTTCGCGCTGCCCGAGGCCGACCGGCTCGCCCTCGACAACATCAACTCGCCGCACTTCCGCGGCTACACCCGCATCGGCGACGAACGCACCGCCGGCGCCCGCGACTGGCGCGACCAGCTCGACATCGGCGCCGAGCGCCCCGCGCGCACTCCCGGCGCCTGGGAAGCCCCGTACTGGTGGCTCGAAGGCCCCAACCAGTGGCCGGCCGCGCTCCCCGAGCTGCGCACAGCGGCCCTGCACTGGATCGACCGCCTGAGCGGCGTCGCCGAGCGGCTCCTGCACGAACTCCTGACGTCCATCGGCGCGCCCGCCGACTTCTACGACGACATCTTCGGCCCCCGCGCCCACCCGCACCTCAAGCTGGTGCGCTACCCGGGCAGCAGCGGCGAGGGCGACGACCAGGGCGTCGGCGCGCACAAGGACTACGGCTTCCTCACGCTGCTGCTCCAGGACCAGGTCGGCGGGCTCCAGGTCGAGCGGGAGGACGGGGAGTTCCACGACGTGCCGCCGCTGCCGGGTGCGTTCGTCGTCAACCTCGGCGAACTGCTGGAAGTGGCCACGAACGGCTACCTGATCGCGACGAACCACCGGGTGGTGTCCCCTCCCGGGGCGACGGAGCGCTACTCCGTCCCGTTCTTCTACAACCCGCGCCTGGACGCCCGGATCGCACCGCTGACCTTCCCGTACGCCTCCACGGCCCCGGGCGTCACGGCCGACCCGGCGAACCCGCTGTTCGCCGAGTACGGCCGTAACGAGCTGAAGGGCAAGCTCCGGGCCCACCCGCTGGTGGCGGCCCGCCACCACGCGGACCTGCTGCTGCACCCGGAGACGTACCCGGCGATGGCGTCCTAGCCGGACAGGCCGAAGCCCGACCGTTCCTAGCCGGCGATGTCGGCGTACCCCTCGATCTCGCGCGGGTCCCGCTGGCCGGGACCCGTGTAGCGGGCCGACGGGCGCACGAGCCGCCCGGTGCGCTTCTGCTCCAGGATGTGCGCCGACCAGCCGGCCGTACGGGCGCAGCTGAACATCGACGTGAACATGTGCGCGGGGACCTCGGCGAAGTCGAGGACGATGGCCGCCCAGAACTCGACGTTCGTCGCCAGGATCCGGTCGGGGCGGCGGTTGTGCAGCTCGTCCAGCGCGGCCTTCTCCAGCGCGGCGGCGACCTCGTAACGCGGGGCGTCCAGCTCCTTGGCGGTCCGGCGCAGGACGCGGGCGCGCGGGTCCTCGGCGCGGTAGACGCGGTGGCCGAAGCCCATGAGCCGCTCGCCCTTGTCGAGGGCCTGCTTCACGTACGCGGTGGCGTCGCCGGTCCGCTCGATCTCCTCGATCATGCCGAGGACGCGGGAGGGCGCGCCGCCGTGCAGCGGTCCGGACATGGCACCCACCGCGCCGGAGAGCGCGGCGGCGACATCCGCGCCGGTGGAGGCGATGACACGGGCCGTGAACGTCGACGCGTTCATGCCGTGCTCGGCGGCGGAGGTCCAGTACGCGTCGACGGCCTTGACGTGCTTCGGGTCCGGCTCGCCGCGCCAGCGGATCATGAACCGCTCGACGACGGACTGCGCCTTGTCGATCTCGCTCTGCGGGACCATCGGCATGCCCTGGCCGCGCGCGGACTGGGCGACGTACGAGAGGGCCATGACGGCGGCGCGGGCGAGGTCGTCGCGGGCTTCCTCGACGGAGATGTCGAGGAGCGGCTTGAGGCCCCACACGGGTGCGAGCATCGCGAGCGCGGACTGGACGTCGACCCGGATGTCCCCGGAGTGCACCGGGATCGGGAACGGCTCGGCCGCCGGCAGACCCGGGTTGAAGGCGCCGTCGACCAGCAGGCCCCAGACGTTGCCGAACGAGACGTGACCGACGAGGTCCTCGATGTCGACGCCTCGGTAGCGGAGGGCGCCGCCCTCCTTGTCGGGTTCGGCGATCTCCGTCTCGAACGCGACGACTCCCTCGAGCCCGGGTACGAAGTCGGACATCAGGCGGCTCCTCTATCGATGATCGATCAACCGTGCGGTGGTCGATGGTGGGGAATCAACAGTCATCCAGCCCAAGAGTCTGTACGGTTCCGATGATGCGGGGAAGCGTGACATCCGGCACACTGCGCCGATCCGGCGAGAGAGGATTAGCGCCGGGCGGTGCCGGGCAGACTGAGGTGCTGCGGCAGGATGGCCCCGTGACCGATCCCGCGACGAACGCCGACGCCGTGACCGACGCCCCGGATCCCGACGCCCTGGATCCCGCCGACATGCGCGAGCAGTACCGCACCACGGAGCTGTCCGTGTCCGACCTCGCGCCCGAGCCGATCGCGCAGTTCTCCCGCTGGTTCAAGGAGACCGCGGAGAACCCGGCGATCCACGAGCCGAACGCGATGGTCGTCTCCACGGCGACCCCCGACGGCCGCCCGTCCTCCCGGACGGTCCTGCTGAAGCACTACGACGCGGCCGGCTTCGTCTTCTTCACCAACTACAGCTCGCGCAAGGGCGAGGAGCTGGCGGCCAACCCGCAGATCTCGCTGCTCTTCCCCTGGCACCCGCTGGCCCGCCAGGTCATCGTCACGGGCCGCGCGGTCCGCACGGGCCGCGACGAGACGGTCGCCTACTTCCGCACCCGCCCGCACGGCTCCCAGCTCGGCGCCTGGGCGAGCCACCAGTCCTCGGTGATCGCCTCCCGCGAGGAACTCCTCGCCCGCTACGAGGAGCTGGAGACCCGCTACCCCGAGGACGAACAGGTCCCGGTCCCGCCGGAGTGGGGCGGCATCCGGGTCGTCCCGGACGCGGTCGAGTTCTGGCAGGGCCACGAGAACCGCCTCCACGACCGCCTGCGGTACGTCCGTGAGGACACCGGCGCCGAGGACAACGGCGGCGAAACCTGGCGCGTGGAGCGCCTCGCTCCCTGAACGACCGCGAAAACGCAGACGACCCGTGAGCCTTGGTCCCGTCCGCCTAGGTTCGGACAGGAGCCGGTCGGACTGACCGGCGACTCACGGGTCGGGTGACTGCGGTGGTGTTCGGCAGACTGGCCTGCCGAGGTGCACAGAGTGCGTGCGACGGCAGGCCTTAGCCCGCAGTCACCTCACGAGTCCGAAAAGAAACCATGTCTTCGGATCACCTCCTTTCGCGTGTACCCACACCCTAGGAAGCGCCCCCCGTGCCCCTCAACCCATTTATTCAATTCGCGGAAGCGGGGTGTGCTCTGCGTCACGTTCCAGTTGAATGGGCGCAGCATGGGGGGTACCGGGATGAGTGCATTCACGGGGGCCGCGAGCGAGACCGCCTCCGTTCCGGGGGCCGGGGCCGATCTGTTGGCCGCGCTGCTCGACGGGATGGACGCGGCGCTCTGCGCCCTGGACGCCGACGGGACGATCACGCACTGGAACCGTGAGGCCGAGCGGATCCTCGGCTGGTCCGCCGGGGAGGCCGTCGGGCGGCGCGGGTTCGGGGGGTGGGCGGCGCGCGGCGCGGACGCCGAGGAGACCCTCGGGCGGCTGATGGGGGCCATGAAGGGCCCCGGCCGGCAGGTCCATGAGCTGGCGCTGCTGCGCAAGGACGGTGGGCGGGTGCTCGTACGGAGCCAGGCCGCCGGGGTGCGCGGCGCCGACGGCAGCCCGGCGGGCGTCTACTGCGCGTTCAGCGAGGTCCACGTACAGCTCGATCTGGAGCGTTCCGTCGCCCTGAGCGAGGCCCTCTTCGAGGACGCCTCCTGGGGTGTCGTCCTCGTCGACGCCGACCTGCGCCCCGCCGTCGTCAACGGCCACGCGGCCCGCGCCTTCGGTACGGGCCGTACGGCCCTGCTCGGCCGCCCGCTCGGCGACGTCGTCGTGCACGGCGCCGAGGAGCTGGAGGCCGCCCTCCAGCACGTCCTGGCGGCCGGCACGCCGCCCGCGCCCGCCGAGGTGTGGGTGACGCTGCGGACGTCGTCGGGCGAGCAGCGCCGGTGCTGGCGCAGCGGCTTCCTGCGGCTGTCCTCGCCGATGGCGGAGGAGCCGGTGCCGCTGGGCGTGGCCTGGCTGTTCCAGGACGTGACGGAGGACCGGCTCGCGGTGCGCGAGGCGGACCGGCTGCGGTTCCGGTGGAGCCAGCTGCACCGGGCGGGCGCGGCGGCCGCGGAGTGCGAGACCGCGGAGGAGGCGGCGACGGTCCTGCTCGACTTCGCCCTGGCCGGTTTCGCGGACCACGCCCTCGTCGACCGGGTCGTCGGGGAGCGCCGTCTGACCCGCGCCCTGGCCACCCCGCCGAGTGCCCCCGGACCGTCCTCCCCGGTCGTGGGCGGCGACATTCCGCTGCGGTACGGGCCGAGGCATCCGGCGCTCCAGGCCTTGGACCGTGCGGGCACCGTGCGGGCGAGCGCGGGCCGGACCGCCGAGGTGTGGGCGGAGGCCCATCAGTGGCCCGGGGACGCGGCGCACGCCCTGTGCGCGGTCCTGCGCACCCGGGGCCGGACGCTGGGCGTGCTGACGTTCCTGCGGGCCGCGTGCCGCCCGGGCTTCGAGCGGGAGGACGTGGTCTTCGCGGAGACGGTGGCGTCCAGGATCGCGGCGGAGCTCGGACTACCGCCGGGGGAGTGAGGGGGCGGCGGCCCTGGGCGTGACAGGCGGCCCCGCCCCGTACCCGCTCAGTGCCGGAAGAAGATCCGGTCGCCGTACTCCGTCATCACGCGGCCGTTCCACTCGTGCCCGCCGTCCACGTTCCCGGAGCGCAGCAGCGGCGGCTCGATGCCCCGGCGTACGAGTTCCTCGGCGGCGGCGGCCATCGTGGCCTGCATGAGCGCGCTGGTCACGACGGTCGACGCGGGTGCGAACGGCGCCTCGATGCCCTCGTGGGTGAGCTCCGCGTCCCCGATGGCGATCCTGGAGTCGAGGACGATGTCGCAGTGGTCCTTGAGGTACGACCCCGAGACGTGCCGCGACTTCGTCTCCGTCGCGTACGCCACGGAGGTGACGCCGATGACGGTGAGGCCGAGGGCGCGGGCGTTCATCGCCATCTCGACGGGCAGGGCGTTGCGTCCGGAGAGGGAGATGATGATCAGGACGTCCCCGGCCTTGGCGGGGGAGGAGTCCAGGACCGCCCCGGCGAGGCCGTCGACCCGCTCCAGGGCCGAGCCGAGCGTGGCGGGCATGACGTCCACGCCGACGACGCCGGGGACGGCGAGCAGGTTCATCAGCGCGAGGCCGCCGGCCCGGTAGACGACGTCCTGGGCGGCGAGCGAGGAGTGGCCCGCGCCGAAGGCGAAGAGCCTGTTGCCGTTCGCGACGGCTTCGGCGATCGCGGCGCCGGCGGCGGCGATCTCTTCGGAGTCCCCGTCGCGGACCTGCTGGAGCAGGCCGATCGCGGCGTCGAAGAACTGTCCGGCCAGCTTGCTCTCGCCCATGGCGGCGGCTCCTTCTCGTCGTGGTCGCGGATCACGGTGCGGTCTGGACCATTGCTCTGTCAATACCGCCTCACCCCAGTGCGGCCCGGTTGTCGGCGCGATGCGTCAGAATTGGGTCAGGGCCAGCGCACGACTCATCGAGGGGCACGTATGTCCGGACTGATCGACACAACGGAGATGTATCTCCGCACCATCCTCGAGCTTGAGGAGGAAGGTGTGGTCCCTATGCGCGCCCGGATCGCCGAGCGGCTCGACCAGAGCGGCCCCACGGTGAGCCAGACGGTGGCCCGGATGGAGCGCGACGGCCTGGTGGCCGTGGCGAGTGACCGCCATCTGGAGCTGACGGACGAGGGCCGCCGCCTCGCCACCCGCGTCATGCGCAAGCACCGCCTCGCGGAGTGTCTGCTCGTCGACGTGATCGGCCTGGAGTGGGAGCAGGTCCACGCGGAGGCGTGCCGCTGGGAGCACGTGATGAGCGAGGCCGTGGAGCGGCGGGTCCTGGAGCTGCTGCGTCACCCGACGGAGTCGCCGTACGGGAACCCGATCCCGGGTCTCGAGGAGCTGGGCGAGAAGGCGGAGGCCGAGGCCTTCCTCGACGACTCGATGGTCTCCCTCGCGGACCTGGACGCGAGCGGTGGCAAGACGGTGGTCGTGCGCCGGATCGGCGAGCCGATCCAGACGGACGCCCAGCTGATGTACACGCTGCGGAGGGCGGGCGTGCAGCCCGGTTCCGTGGTGTCGGTGACGGAGTCGCCGGGTGGTGTCCTCGTGGGCAGCAGCGGCGAGGCCGCCGAGCTGGTCGCGGAGGTCGCGGCGCACGTCTTCGTCGCGAAGCGCTGACTGCGGCTGTACGGAGTACGGAGTGAGGGGCGCCCCGCCGGCCAGGCGGGGCGCCCCTCACTCCGTACTCCGGGTCAGAGGTAGGGCGCGAGGACGCCCCACAGGCCGAGCGTGAGGATCGCGAGCGAGACCGACCCGCCGAAGGAGTGCTTCAGGACGGTCGAGAAGAGCGGCTCCGCGGCGGCACTGAGCCCGGTGTTCTCCGGGTCGTAGACGACGTGGATCTCTTCCGTCATGCGGTTGGAGCCGTAGCTGGTGGTGTGCTCGTTGCCGCTGGTGTCGGTGAACTTGTACCAGCTCGCCCGCTTGCCGTTCGGGTGGTAGTGCCGTGCGGCGGCGACGGTGATGCCACGCCGACGGAGGACCACCCGGTTCTTGACGCTGATGAAGGTGGCGAAGGTGAGCGGTCCTCCGACGATCAGCCCGAACAGTCCGCCGAAGGCGGCCAGGCCCATCAGCTCGCCGTGGGCGGAGCCGGTCCACCAGACGTAGCCGACGCAGGCCGCGAGGAAGGCCCCGCCGCCGGTCCACACCTGCCACACCTTGATGATGGTGCCGCCCTCCTCGGTCGTGACGAGGGCGCTCCCTGCCGGGTCCCGCTGCTCGGGCAGGGCCGCGGTCAGGGCGGTGAGGAAGGCGGAGGTGGCGTACGCGTTGCCGCCCGGGAGACGGCGGGTCACCCCGTCGGTCAGGACGACCAGCAGGGCCTTGTCGCCTTCCGACCGGACCTCTTGGACGGCGGCCAGGGGGATGTGCGTGATCTGCCGCCCCTCCGTCGTGGTCAGACGGTCGGGCCGGAGGACCGTGTAGTGGTCCCCCTTGCTGAGGACTTGAGGACTGAGCATGACCGGATGGACCCGCGGCCGGGGGAGTTGGTTGTACGCGAGGGGGTCACGAAAGCGGATCGGAAGCGGATCGGATCGGAGACGTTCCGGGTCAACGCCCGTCGCGCGCCCCGGTTTACGCCGGAATGGCCACGCCCGCCCCCTCGGCGTGCCACGCTGGTACGAGCCGTGTGCTTACGAGCCGTGTGCTGCCGTGAGGAGTGGCCCATGAGGACGAAGCGGGACCGAGGGCGACGGACGACAGAGGGCCCCGGCGCCCTTGGGCGCCGGGGCCTGTCCTCCCCTGTGCTGACCTGGAGCCCCGAGCTCTCAAGGTCAGTCCCGTCGGACCGTTTTTCCCCGAGCGGTCCGCCTCCCGTTCAAGATCTCCCCTCGGCAGCGGGAGTCAATCCTTGAGGCCTGTCACTCGAACGAGGGGTGTTGGGTGGCAGAAGCGCATTTTCGAATGCGAGTTCGATACTCTGATGCGGTTCGACGGGAAAGAGGGGGTGCCAGGGACATGGCGCGACGACTCGACGTCACCGGGGCCGACGGCGTACGCCTGGCCGCCTGGGACTACACGACACCGACCGGCGACGACCGGAAGGACGGCCCGCAGCCGGGACCGCGCCCGCCGGCCCCCCGGTCGGAACCGGCGCGCGCCACACGACGCACCCCGCCCACACACCCGCCCACCCCGCCCGCGCAGGGCGTCTTACTGCTCCACGGCCTCATGGGCCACGCCGCCCACTGGGCCCCCGCCGTCCGCCGCCTCACCGGCCGCCACCGCGTCGTCGCCCTCGACCAGCGCGGCCACGGCCACAGCCAGAAGCCGCCCGCCGGCCCCTTCACCCGCGAGGCGTACGTGGCGGACGCGGCCGCGGTCGTCGAGCAGCTGGGCCTCGGCCCGGTCACCCTCGTCGGCCACTCCATGGGCGCCCTCACCGCCTGGCAACTGGCCGCCGAGCGCCCCGATCTCGTCCGCGCCCTCGTCATCTGCGACATGCGGGCCTCGGCCCTCGGGGCCGCCTCGCAGCGCGCGTGGCAGGACTGGTTCCGGGGCTGGCCCGCGCCCTTCCCGTCACTGGACGCCGTCCGCCGCTGGTTCGGCGAGGACGATCCGTGGGTGGAGCGCCCGAACCCCGCGCGGGGCGCCTTCTTCGCCGAGGTCATGGCCGAGCACCCGGACGGCTGGCGCCCGGTCTTCGACCCGGCGCAGATGCTGACCTCCCGCGAGACATGGGTCCACGACGCCCACTGGGAGTCGCTCGCCCAGGTCCGCTGCCCGACACTCGTCGTCCGCGGCCTCGACGGCGAGCTGGGCCGCGCCGAGGCCCAGGAGATGGTCAGGGTCCTGCCCCACGGGGCGTACGCGGAGATCCCCGACGCGGGCCATCTCCTCCACTACGAGCACCCGGAGGCCTGGAGCGAGGCGGTCGAACCCTTCCTGAACGGCGTGCTCACACCCTGAAGGCGAGCCACCGAAACCCCCTTGCCGTGATCGTCGCATGACAAGGTACGGTGCCCCCGTGGCGCGTCGAGGTCTCTCCGCGCCACCTCAGGGAGGGAACGACTTTGCGCACATCACTGCTGAAGCGCCTGGCCACGGTGGCCACGGCGCTGGGACTCACCTCTGCCGCTCTGCTGGGTTCGGGCGCCGTGCCCGCGCAGGCCGCGATCAGCGACTGCCCGGCGGGCTACTTCTGCGCCTGGAAGACCGACAACGGCACCGGCACGATGTACAAGACGAACGTGGACACGGCGACGCTCGGGACCTGGGACAACACGTTCGAGTCGGTCGTCAACCACACGAACAAGTTCGCCTGCCTGTACGACGACCCGAACTACGACGTCGAGGGCGGCACCGACATCCGGCGCCCGGACCCGGCGGGCACCGAGTGGGGCTACGCGTGGAGCAGCGTCAGCTCGGTGAGGCTCGTGCCCACCGAGCGTGAGTGCGTGGCGCCCCCGTACCCCGAGTGGAACGCCTACACGGCCCCCATGGCCGCCGGCTTCGGCGACATGAACGCGGACAAGAAGTCGGACGTCCTGGTCCGTGACAAGGTCGGGCGTCTGTGGTTCCTGCCCGGTGACGACACGGGCAAGCTCGTGGGCTCCGGCGGCTGGAACGCCATGAACGCCCTGACCCGGCACGGTGACTTCACCGGTGACGCCCACGAGGACGTCATCGCCCGTGAGTTGGCCACCGGCAAGCTCTGGCTCTACCCGGGCACCGGCACGGGCGCCTTGGGCGCGCGCAAGCTGATCGGCACTGGCGGCTGGAACGCCATGAACAAGCTCACCGCGTTCGGTGACCTGACCGCCGACGGAGGCTCGGACCTGCTCGCCGTCGAGAAGTCCACCGGCAAGCTGTGGCTTTACCCGGGCACGGCGACGGGCACCCTCGGCGCGCGCAAGCTGATCGGCAACGGCGGCTGGAACGCCATGAACGCCCTGGTGGCGCCGGGCGACATGAACGGCGACGGCCGGGCCGACCTGATCGGCCGCGAGGGCTCCACGGGCAAGCTCTGGCTCTACCCGTCCACCGGCACCACCCTCGGTGCCCGCGTGCTGATCGGCTCCGGCGGCTGGAACGTCATGGCCTCCTTCCTCGCGGTCGGCGACTTCGACGCCGACGGCCGCAACGACCTCGCCGCCATCACCACCAGCGACTACGTCGGTGAGGGCTGCCGAGGCGTGGGCTGCCTGGTCCTCTACGGCGGCAAGGGCACGGGCGCCCTGGGCGCCGGCGCCCCGGAGGACGCCAACTGGTGGAGCCTCAACGGCGCCTTCTGATCCGATAGGCGTACGTGAGTGAGGTGAGGGCCTCCACCCCGACGGGTGGGGGCCCTCACGGCGTCCCATCCCCGTCCCAGCTGCGAGGGCATCCCCGCAGCTCAGACGGACGGAGCCATCCCGCCGTCCCAGGGGGCCGGTGTTCGTTGCGACGGTCCGGGACGCCCTGCCAGCGTCGTCCCCGTTCGACACGGACAGCGTCACCGAATGAAGGGAAAGCACATGCGACCGAGCGTTCTGACGAGGGCCTTCGTCAGTGTCACCGCCATCGCCGGCCTGGCGGCGGGAACCCTCGCGACGGCGGGCACCGGCTTCGCGGCAGCCCCGCCGGCGGCCGCCCAGCAGGCGGTGGGCGCGGAGGCCTTCGGCACGCTGGCGACGAACAACTTCGGCCTGAGCACCACGCAGGCCAAGAACGTGCAGCGCTGGCTGGCCCAGTTCTGGGACTACAACGGCAGCATCGACGGCCTCCTCGGCACCGACAGCTGGAAGGCCTACCAGCGCTGCCTGAAGCAGTACTGGGGCTACACGGGTGCGATCGACGGAGACCCCGGCCCCAACACGATCAGGGCGCTCCAGCGGCAGCTGAAGGCGACCAGCGGCTACACGGGTGCGATCGACGGCATCGCCGGGGCGGGGACGCGGGCCGCGTTCGCGCGGTTCGCCAACGCCCACGCCTGATCCGTACGCGCCCACCTCACCTCTCTACGGGGGAGGTGAGGCGGGCGCGCTCGTCCTCAGCGGGACGCGGACGCCGACGGTGTGGCCGGGGCCTTCGTCAGGGCCCGCTCGCAGTGGGGCCAGTCGCCGAAGTCGCGCTCGCGGCTCCACAGCTTCCGGGCGGCCTGGATGTTCCATTCGGGGTCGAGCGCCTGGGCCGGCGTGCCGCCCAGTTCTGCCAGGCGCGCGTCGGAAATCTGGAACACCCCCCAGTTCCTGCTGCCGTTGGTGTTCGGCAGGATGTGGAGAGGGTCGAGGAAGGACTGGCAGTCGGCGATGGCCACGGCATCGTCAGGTGCCTCCGTGAAGACCTCGCGGACCCGTTGGCGTACCTTCTCCGGCGCCCAGGTCTCCATACGGACCGGCGATTCGCGGAGGGCCTTCTTCGTGGGGTCCCCGACGACCCCGTTCGGTACGAGGCCGGCGAGCACCTGGAACGCCGTCACCCGGCGCAGGGTCTCCGGCCCGAAGGACCCGTCGACCCCGATGCGGGCACCATGGTCGCGGAGCCGCTCCTGTACGTCCCGTACGCACTCGTCGTTCTGCCCCATGCTGACCACGGGCCCGCAGGGCTCCGGTGCCGTGCCCTCCGGGGGCGAGGAGAGGACGGAGACGCCCCAGGCGGTGAGAGCGAGGACGAGGCCGGTGACGGCGAGGGCGACGAGGAGCCGGCGCGGGGTCCGGCGGGCGGGAGCGGGTTCGTGGTCGGGCTCGGGCTCGGTGACGGTCGGCTCGGCGGGTTCGCTTTCCTTCTCCTCCGGAGGAGAGGCGACTTCGACCGGCGGAGGCGGCTCAACCGGCTCAACCGGCTCAACCGGCTCAGCCGGCTCAACCGACTCGACCGGCTCGGTGGGTTCGAGCGCTTCAGCCCGTTCCGCGTCGGCCAAGGCCCACAACCGGTGCAGCTCGCGCAGCTCGGCGGGGGTGGCTCCGCAGGCGACGGCGATGCGGTGGGCGGAGCCGTAGTCCTGCGGGACGGAGGAGCCCGTGCAGTAGCGGTGGAGGCTGGAACGGCTGGTACCGGATTTCTGGGCGAGGACCTCGTAGCTGTAGTCGGCTCGCTGGCGTAACTCGCGCAGTCGGGCCGCGAAGCGCTCGGCCTCGGTGAATCGATTCAAAACGAACTCCTGACGAGAGCACCCCCGACCGTCGTCCCAGTGACGTCCCAGGGTTCGGCGTTGTCTCCGGTCCGGGAGGCCCATGGCGCCCCGACGTCCCAATGTCCCAGAACTGCCGTGCTGAAGCCCGTAGTTGCGGCGCATCGGCATGCCGTCGAACACCGGCTCGGAACTCGTGCCGCGGAAGTCACAGAGACCACAGGAGGAACAGATGGGACGAAGGAAGCTTCGAGAGCTGCTGACCCTCACGGGGGCGTCGCTCGCGCTGCTGCTCGCATCGACGGTGGTGGCGTCGACGACGGCCGAAGCGGCCGGACGCCCCGCCCCGGCGGGGCCGGCGGTCGCCGGGTGCGACTACTCCGACGCGCGTCCGACCCTGCGACGCGGTGCCGGCGGCGCCGAGGTCAAGGAGGCCCAGTGCCTGCTGAACCTGACGATGGAGCCAGGCCACTACCCGCCCCTCGTGGTCGACGGCGACTTCGGCGGAGGGACGGAGAGCCGGGTCGCCCAGTTCCAGTCGTGCGCCGGTCTGGGCAAGGACGGGATCGTCGGCCCGAACACCTGGGCCGCACTGGACGACTGGGCCGCCCGAGGGGCCTCCTGCGAGCCGCCCCGCCCGGCGGGCTACGCAGTCGACGGCGTGGACACCTCCGTGTACCAGCACCCCGGAGGCGCGGCGATCGACTGGAACGGCCTGCGCGCGGAAGGCGTCGAGTTCGCGACGGTCAAGGCCACGCGGGGCCTCAACGTCACGGACCCGTACCTCGCCACCGACCTGGAAGCGGCCCGGAAGGCGGGCCTCGCGGTCGCCCCGTACCACTTCTACACGGCGGCGACGGCGCCGACGGGACCCGCGCAGGCGGACCGTTTCATCGCCGCCGTACGCGCCACCGGCTACACCGGCCACCGCCCCGGAGACCTGCCGCCCGTCCTGGACCTGGAGCGGATGGACGACGGTACGGGCCGCTGCCCGGTCCACGGCTCGGTGGCCGACGTGACGGCATGGCTGAACAAGGTGGAGACCGCGTTCGGCCGGAAGCCGGTCATCTACACCCAGAAGTCGTTCCTGGACGACTGCATGGGCTCGACGACGGCCTTCGCCGGGTACGGCCTCCAGCTCGCGGACTACCGCCGGTCGATCACCCAGCCGCCGCTGCCGGCGGGCTCGGCGAGCTGGCTGATGTGGCAGTACACGGAATCCGCGCTCTTCGACGCCATCAAGGCCCCGGTGAACGCGGACGTCTTCAACGGCACCCGGGCCGACCTGGACCGGCTCGCGAACCGCTGAGGTCCCGTGGCCCGGGTCAGCCGACCCGGGCCACGAAAGCGGCCCAGGCGCCGGGGGAGACGGAGAAGGGGGGGACGTCGAGGTCCTTGGAGTCCCGGACGTGGACGGCATCCGTGCAGGTGGCGACCTCGACGCAGTCACCGCCCTGGGGGCCGCTGTAGGAGGACTTGGCCCAGGAGAGGGCGACTTCGACGCAGGCGCCGCCCTGGTCGCCGCTGTAGCTGCTCTTGAACCAGTTGAGGTCGGTGCTCATAGCTCTCGTGCCACCTGTTCGATGAGTCGTGCCGATTCCTCCGGACTGAAGGCCTGCGCCCGCAGAGTGCTGTAGCGGGCGAAGCAGTCCCCCACGTCCGGCTGCTCGCTGAGAAAGTACCTGCCGCCCTGCCCCTCGACATAGACGAGTTGACCTTGGCGCCGCTCGGTCTCCAGAAGGATGAACGGCCCGTTGAGCCCGGCGTGGGTCCGCCGGTCCTCCGGCATCACCTGGATGGTGACGTTCCGAAGGTCGGCGCACTCCCGCACGTACAGCAGGTTCTTCCGGAGCACTTCCGGCCCGCCGAGCGGCTTGGTCAGCGCGGCCTTCTCCAGGACGAAGGTCACCAGCGGCGCGGGCCTGCGGGAGAACAGTTCCTGCCGCTTGATCCGGGCCGCGACGCCCGCCTCTATCTCCTCGTCCTCCAGGGCCGGGACGGCGCAGTGGAAGACGGCCCGTGCGTACTCCGGGGTCTGGAGAAGCCCGGGGATCAGATGGGTCTCGTACCAGTGGATGCCCGCTGCCTTGATCTCCTCCTCCAGGTAGTCCTCGAACCAGGCGGCGATGCCACTCGCCGTGACCTCCCCGGCCACTGCCAGAAGTGCACCTTGTGCACCCAGCAACTCCTCCGCGATGTCGACGAAGTTCCCCTTCGCCCGCCGCTCCCCGCGCTCGATCATGGCCACCTGGGACTTGGAGTATCCGGTTGCCCGGCCCAGTGCCTCCTGTGAGATGCCTGCCCGCTCGCGGTAGAAACGCAGGAGCGCACCGAAGGCCTTCGCGGCCCCCGGGCTCCCCTTCTTCTCGTTGTTCACACCCGACCTCCCGAGTGCACAGTCCTGCACAACCGGACTGTGTCGCTGGTCTCAGCAGACCACGGCCTCCAAGCTGGCCGCATGAATCTGCGCAAGTCGCTTGACACCGCACCCGCTTGGGTACCCGCGACCGGTCACGCCCTCCGTCACGCGGGCGTGCACTTCGACGCCGTACGGATCGGGGGCTTCCTCGGCGAGGACGTGGCGTACCGGATCATGTCGTTCACGGACTTCCAGGCGGGCCCGATCGTCCGCGAGGCCACCGGCGAGAAGAACCTGTACTTTCTGCTTCCGCCGCGCGCCGCAGGCGACTTCGCGTGGCCGGCGCCGACGAGGGCGCTGAGTGGCAGCGGCAGGAGTGAGGCGTACGTCGGGATCCCGGCGTTGCACGGGCTGACCTGGCCGTTGGACTGGCGGTCGCGACCGACGCTCGAAGATCCGTTCGTAGAGGCGGAGTTGTTGCATTGGACCGTCAATTGTGCGCTACGGTAACCCTGTTATCACGCTCCGTAAAGGGAGCGGTCCCCGGGGGTGCGCCAACACCGTCCGAGGACCTTCACGCCCAGTGGAAACTAGAGGTCCACCAGAAATGCTTCGGCATGTTATCGCGCCTGTGCGCAGCTACACCAAGGCCGCGAACGAGATCCTCTACTCGCGTCGGATGAACAGTGACGCGAAGGTCCTGATCCTCATCGTCCAGAGCCTCCCCGAGCAGGAGCGCTATGAGGCCCTCGGCAAGTACGCGGAGGCGCTGGAGCTGACGCCCAGGGAGTACCGGAACGCGAGGAAGCACCTGATCGCGAACGGGTACCTCCACGAGTGGAGGTGGCAGAACGATCGGGGGCGTTGGGTCACCGACCAACTCGCGTCGAACGTCACCCTCACGAGCGAGGAGGCGATCGCCCTCCGGGGTGGCGGCGAGCCGCCCGAGTCGCCGAGTGGTCGGCAGCCGAAAGCCGGTTCTTCACGGGACCGGAATGCCCAAACCTATAAACCGGTAGACAAAGACTCTGGGAAGAACGATCCCCACCCACCCCCCAAAGCGCGGGCGGATCGCGAACCGGACCCGGAGCCGCAGCCGCAGCCGGACCCGGCCCCCGAGGCGGATATCGAGGCGGACTCCGCACCGCCTGACGGCGACCCGGAATTTCTCACAGCCGAACGCCTGTTGCTCTCCCTCCGCCACAGCCACAAGGACCTGCTGCTCGGGGTCCGGGAGGCGCGGGGGCTGGCCGAGCAGGCGGCGGAATGGCTCCGTCGCGGGGTCTCGGCCGCCGACATGCGCCGCGCCCTGACGGCGTACCTGCCGGGCAACGGCGTGCGGTCGGCGGTCGGCTTCCTGCGGCACCGCCTGACGGAGAAGATGCCGGCACCGCTCGTCCCGGACGCCCCGGAGGCTCCTGCCGAGCCGCCCGCCCGCCCGGCGCCGCTGATCGCCTGCGAGGGCCCGGGAAACCCGCACGTCTTCCGCCCGGCGGCGGACGAGACGCACTGCGGCCCGTGCCGCACGGACGCGGCCTGGGACGAACATGAGCGAAAGTACGGCCTGCCCGCATATCGGCCCGACAGCAAGCGGGTAGGTATGCCGGCGGGCTGGCGGGACCGCCTCGACGAGTACGCCCAGGGCGGCCTGACCACCTAGCGTCCGCCCGCCCCGCCCCGCCCCGCCCCGCCCCGCCCCGTGGCGTGGTCAGGGTCCGGATCTCGCGGCCCCGGCCGACCCGACGAGCGGGTGGTCGCACGTGGCACCGGCGACATCGCCGGCGGTCCCGGCTTCTTGCCCACCGCGTAGACGCACGTGCCGTCTTCGCAAAGGCCCCCATGCGTGCGAACGATCGGCGGGCGGTCACACGCCCACCGATCGTCGAATCGTCCGGCCTGGCCGTCAGCCCTTGCTGACCGCCGTCAGGATCTCCGGGAGTCGCCTCGCCGTGCGCGGGGCCGCCAGCTTGAGGCCCGCCCAGGTGAGCAGGGCGCCGTAGAGGACGCCGGCCGGGAGGATGAGCCACAGCGCGGACTGCCGGTCGGACAGGTGGAGGTAGATCGTCGCGCCGATGGGCGGGGCGCACAGCACCACGGAGCCGAGCATGCCGCCCAGGATCGACATCCAGGCCAGGCCGCCCTGTCCCGGTGCCACGTTCTTGTAGCCGCTGTCCTGCGGGATCGAGTACGGGAAGACCGAGGAGGCCACCGCGCCCGAGCCCACCAGCGCGCCGAGCAGGGCGAACGACAGGCCGAGCGCCTCCGGGAGGGCCGACCAGTCGCCGAGGACGGCGGCCGTCGCCACCGTCACCAGCACGGTGAACGGCAGCGTGACGTACAGGAGGGCCAGGGCCCGGGCCCGGAGTTCGGCGTACGCGTCGGCCGTCGTCGAGATGGTCTGCGCGACCATCCAGAACGCCGACGTGTCCTGGCCGAACTGGTTGTACATCTGGACGCCGAGCATGCCCGAGGCGAAGCACGCCCAGTAGATGGTGCCCGTGCCCTGGAAGGCGTTGAAGAGCGGCACGATCAGGCCCATGGCCAGCGAGGTCACCCACGCGGCCTTCGTCTTCGGGTCGCGCCAGATGTAGCGCAGGCTGCGCTCCATGACCGCGCCCGTCCGCCCGCCCGGCAGGATCCGGCTGAGCAGCCCCGTACCCCCGGACTTCTCGGCGGCACCCGACCCGGACGACGCGCCGATCGTGGAGCCGTCCGGCTCGACCATCAGCCGCACCAGGCTCCGCTGCCACCAGTACACCAGCGCCACGAGCGCTGCCGCCGTGAGCAGCAGCCGGGCCACGGCCACCGCGTAGTCGCCGCTGCTCGCCGCGTCGACCGCGCCGATCGCGGCGGCCGGCGGCAGCCAGCCGACGACCGCCGCCGCCGGTTCGAGCGGGCCCAGACCGCCGGTCTGGCCGAGGCGCTGGGCGCCGAAGTTGACCAGCTGCATGCCGACCGCGATCACCAGGCCGCTGAGCAGCGCCAGGTCTCGGCCCTTGCGGGAGGTCAGGAGCCGGATGTTGGCGGCGGCCACCGCCCGGGACAGCGCGACGCACACGGCCGTCACGAGCGGGACGGCGAGCACGGCGACGACGACGCCCGCCGTGCCCCGCGCGACCGAGAGGGCCGCGCCGAGCACCAGGACGAGGGTGAGTACGGGCCCGACGCCCACCAGGGACGCCACGAGCAGGGCCCGGACCAGCGGCCGGGGCCGCAGCGGCAGCATCACGAGCCGCGACGGGTCGAGGGTCTCGTCCCCGCTCGGCACGAACAGCGGCATGACCGTCCAGGACAGCGCGAGCGTCCCGATGAGGAGGACCGCGACCGTGTCGGCCGAGGCGCTGCCCCGCAGCAGGACGGACGACAGCACCATGCCCGCGGCGAACAGGACGCCGAAGACGATCGAGACGATGTACGCGGCGGTCCGCCCGCCCGACTGCCGCAGCCCGTTCTTCAGCAGCGACAGCTTGAGCCGTACGAAGGTGGACGTGAGGGACGGTCTGGGGGAGGCGGCAGTGGTGCTGGTCGTGGTGACGGTGGTCGTCGTGCTCATCGCTGCGCCCCGCCGCCCAGCCAGTCCAGGGACTCCCCGGCCGTCTCGCGCCCGTTCGCCCCGACCAGCTCCAGGAACGCCGCCTGGAGCGAGGGCCGGTCGCCGCGGACCTCCGCGAGCGGGCCCTGCGCGCGGATCCGGCCCGCCGCCATCACGGCGACCCAGTCGCACAGCGACTCGACCAGCTCCATGACGTGGCTGGAGAAGACGACGGTCGCACCGGACTGGGTGTACCGCTCCAGGACCCCGCGGATCGTCTGCGCCGACACCGGGTCGACGCCCTCGAACGGCTCGTCCAGGAACAGCACCTCGGGGTTGTGGAGGAGGGCGGCCGCGAGGCCGATCTTCTTCCGCATGCCGGTCGAGTAGTCGACGACCAGCTTGTTCTGCGAGCCGGTGAGGTCGAGGACGTCGAGGAGCTGCGCGGCCCGCTTGTCGACCTCGGCGCCCGGCAGCCCTCGCAGCCGGCCGCTGTACGCGAGGAGTTCACGGCCGGAGAGCCGCTCGAAGAGCCGCAGCCCCTCCGGCAGGATGCCGATCCGCGCCTTGACCTCGGCGACCGACTCGGGGTCGGCCCATACGTCGTGCCCGGCGACCAGGATCCGCCCCTGGTCGGGCCGGAGCAGCCCCGTGATCATGGAGAGGGTGGTCGTCTTGCCGGCTCCGTTGGGCCCGACGAGCCCGATGAACTTCCCCGCGGGCAGGACGAGATCGATCCCGTTCACCGCGATCTGCTGGCCGAAACGCTTCCACAGCCCCTCGACACGCACCGCGGGCACCGCACCGGCACCCGGTGCGGTGCCCGCTGCGGCGCCCGCCTTGTCGAAAACTCCGTCAAATGCCTGGTCAGGCATGTCCCGTCAACCCTTCGGTTGTCCCCGTGTATACGGGCACCACCATACGGGTGAGGCCTGGCCGGGCCCAGGGATCACTGCGCCCGGACGCGCGCCTCCGCAGCTTCCCGGCCACACGCGTACGCGAGGGGGCTGATCAGCTCCTCCGCGTCGGGGAGCCAGCGGTTCGCCGGGGTGGGGCGCCGTGCCCACTGCACCGCGCCGACGCCGCCGATCCGGGTGGGCGGGGCCGCCACGTAGTGCCCCTCGCCGCGCGTGGCGAGGTCGATCGCGCCCGGGACCCAGCCCAGCTTCCGTACGAGGTCGGGCACCTTGGCGGCGGCGCCCGGCAGGACGAAGAAGAACATCCGGCGGTCCGGGGTGCAGGTCACGGGGCCGAGCGTCAGGTCCATGCGCTCCATGCGGGCCAGCGCGAGGAAACCGGCCGACTCCGACACCTCGATCGCGTCGAACGTCCGGCCCGTCGGCAGCAGGATCGACGCCTTCGGCGTCTTCGACCACATGCGCCGCGCCCCGACGCCGCTCCCGGTGGCCTGGGTCGACCAGTCGGGCTTGACCGCGTGCGCGCCGGGGACGGCGCACTCCGCGCCGCAGGAGCATCGCTCCCTGCCCTCGACGGCCTCAAGCCAGGTCCCGGGGAACACGTCCCAGTGCCGCTCTTCCGCGTACCGCACGGCGCTGTCCAGCAGTTGTTCGCCTCGCTGCTGGGGGATCTGTGCGGCTTCCGTGACTCCGATGGTCTCTTCCACGGTGAACACAACTGCCCCCGTCACCTGGGGTTACGGGCGCGGGGGAGAGCGGTGTGACGCATCGATCCTGCATACGGGGCGCACGGGTGCACCGGCGGGGGCGCGCGGGGGCCGGGGGAGCGGGGGGTGGGTACGCAGCAAGGGGTACGCAGCAAGGGGCACGCAGCAAGGGGCACGCAGCAAGGGGCACGAAGCAAGGGGCACGCATCAGTGGGGGCGCCGGCGGCAGCGTCGCGGCCGGCCTGTCCGGTTTCGCGTGTTCACATCGGCATTGACCGGATATCCACCGGGCAGTGATCACTTCTCGTGATCACTGCACCTGTGATCACCGCTCGGCCTCAGGGGGTAACTCATGGCAGCCAGGCCACTCGTCGCGCGTCAGCCGAACGAACGGCTCCAGGCGCTCATCCAGGAGGCGGCCTGCTCGCACGCCGGCCTCGCCCGCAGGGTCAACATGGTCGGCGCGGAGCGCGGCCTCGACCTGCGGTACGACAAGACGTCGGTGGCGCGGTGGCTGCGCGGGCAGCAGCCGCGCGGCCGGGCGCCGGGCATCATCGCGGAGGCACTGGGCCGCAAACTGGGCCGGACGGTCACGATCGACGAGGTCGGGATGGCGAACGGCCGGAACCTCGCCGCCGGGGTGGGCCTCCAGTTCGCGCCGACCGTGCTCGGCGCGATCGAGCAGGTCTGCGAGCTGTGGCGCAGCGACGTGGGCAGGCGGGACTTCCTGACGGGCTCCACGGTGGCGTCCTCCGCGCTCGTCGAGCCCAGCAGGGACTGGCTGATCACCGGTCCTGACGCGCACGTGGCGCGGCTCGCGGGCGCGCGCGTCGGGGTCGCGGACGTCGCGGCGGTACGGGAGATGACGAGCGCGCTGGTCGACCTCGACCGGCGGTTCGGCAGCGGTCACGTGCGGCCGGTGGTGGTGCACTACCTCAACAGCGTGGTGTCGGGGATGCTTTCGGGCTCGTACCGGGAGGCCGTGGGCCGGCAGCTCTTCGCGGCGGCCGCGCGGCTGACCGAGCTCGCCGGGTACATGGCGGTGGACACGGGCGAACCGGGTCTCGCGCAGCGCTACTACATCCAGGCGCTGCGGCTCGCGCAGGCGGCGGGGGACCGGGGCTACGGCGGGTACGTCCTGGCCGCGTCGATGAGCCACCTCGCCGCGCAGCTCGGGAACCCCCGGGAGATCGCCCAGTTGGCGCGGGCGGCGCAGGAGGGGGCGCGGGGCAAGGTGCCGCCGCGGGCGGAGGCGATGTTCCTGGCGGCCGAGGCGCGCGGGCACGCGCTGATGGGGGACATCAGCTCGTTCGAGACGGCGGCGGGCCGTGCCGTACGGGCGCTGGAGCAGGCCGATCCGGAGGCGGGCGACGACCCGGTGTGGATCGCGCACTTCGATCACGCCTACCTCGCGGACGAACTGGCGCACTGCCACCGGGACCTGGGGCAGGCGGACGAGGCGGCGCGGGCGGCACGGGAGGCGATCGCCGGCCATCCTGAGACGCGGGCGCGGCGCCGGGCGATCGGTCTGGCCCTGCTGGCGTCGGCGCAGGTGCAGCAGCGGGAGGTGGAGCAGGCCTGCCGGACGGGGACGCGGGCGCTCGAACTCCTTGGCACGCTGCGGTCGTCGCGGGGCGCGGAGTACCTGGACGATCTGAGGGAGAGCCTGGAGCCGTACGCGGGGGAGGCGGTGGTGCGGGAGTTCAGCGCGCGGATGGACCTGTCGGCGGCGTAGGCCACGGAGGCGAGGCGCAGGAAGGTTGTGTAACCGGCCTCACACGTGTGTGCGGAGCCCCGCGCGCACCCGGTAGCGTGAGCCGACGATTCCGTAGGTCCATCAGTAGGAGTCCCGGTGACGCAGAACGGACAGGGTCCGGAGCCGCAGTACCCGGCGGTGCCCCCCGCGCACGACGGTGCCCACGGGGGAGCTCAGCCGTGGGACGGCGCCTGGGGTCCCGCCGGTGGTCAGCCGGGCGGGCAGCCGCTGCCGCCCGCGCAGCCGCTGCCCCCTGAGGCGACGCCGGGCGCTGCCGACATGCAGTCCACGCAGTACCTGCCGCCGGTCCCGCAGCAGCAGATCCCGCCGCAGGCCGCGCCTCAGGCGCCGATACCGCAGCAGCTCCCGCCGCAGCCCGGGTACGGCTACCCGCCGCCGGCCGCCCAGGCCGCCGCCGACATGCAGGCGACCCAGCACATCGCGCCCGTACCCGGTGCGATGCCGCCGGTGCAGGCCCCGCAGCCGGGGTACGGGTACCCGCCGCCGGCCGCCCAGGCCGCGGGGGACATGCAGGCGACGCAGCACATCGCGGCCGTGCCGCCGCACCCGGGCGCGGGCGCGAACACCCAGTTCCTGGGGACGGGGCCGCTCCCGGGCCAGCTGCCCGGGCAGCCCGGGGGCGCCTCGGACGCGACCCAGTACATCGCGCCCGTACCGCCGCAGTCGCAGGCTCAGCAAACCGGTGAGCGGCAGCCGCCCGCCGAGTTCGACAACCTCTTCCGTACGGAGGCTCCGCGGGCCCCGCAGCCGCCGCAGGCCTACCAGCCGCAGCAGCAGCAGCAGCAGCACCAGCAGCCCGCCCCGCCGCCGTACCAGCAGCAGCAGCAGCACCAGCAGCACCAGGCGCCTCCGCAGCAGCACGGCTACCAGCCGCCGCAGCCGCCGCAGCAGTACGCCTACCAGGACGCGTACTACGACGACGAGCCCGAGCCGCCGCGCCGTAAGTCGCCGGTCGCGCTGATCGCCGCCGTCGTCGTGGGCTGCGCGGTCGTCGGTCTCGGCGCCGGGATGCTGCTCAGCGGCGAGGACGACCCGAAGGACCCCAAGACTCCCGGGCAGAACGTCGCGGCGAGCTCCGCCGCGCCCTCCGCCACCACCGAGGCGCCCGCGGAGAAGCCGGCCGACCCGGCGGAGCCGCAGGCCAAGGAGCTGGACAAGCTCCTCGCGACCAGCAACAGCAGCCGTGACACGGTGATCAGCTCGGTCGCGAAGATCCAGCAGTGCAAGGACCTCGACCAGGCGGCGAAGGACCTGCGGGGCGCCGCCGACCAGCGCCGGGGCCTGGTGACCAAGCTCAAGACGCTCTCGGTGGACAAGCTTCCGAACAGCCCCCAGCTGACGGCCGCGCTGACGAAGGCCTGGCAGGCCTCGGCCTCGGCGGACGACCACTACGCGGCCTGGGCGGTCCAGATGAAGGCCAAGAAGGCCTGCAAGGGCGGCAAGGCCAAGAGCACCGGTCATCTGGTGGAGGCCAACAAGAAGAGCGGCGAGGCCACCACCGCCAAGAAGCAGGCGGCCGGGCTGTGGAACCCGACCGCCACGAAGTACGGACTGGACAAGCGGACGCCCACCCAGCTCTAGGGGAGCGTGTTACGGGGCGCTGAGGACGGTTTCGCCGACGTCGACGAAGCCGGGCTTCTGCGCCACGAGCCGCCCCTGGCGGACCACCTGGAACGTCACCTCGCGGTTGACGACCCGGATGAGGCCGGGGGCGCCGAGCAGGTCCTCGTACATCCAGCGCAGGCTGGGGGTGAGTCCGCCGGTGTCGATGCGCGCGCCCCGGTCGAGGGCGTGGGTGATCTGCTCGGCGGTGATCTTGTCCCTGTCGAGGGTCTCGACGACCGACTTGAGGACCGTGTAGGCGATCCACGTGGTCTGGACGCCGGCGTCGGCCGGGTCGACCCGGTTGTCGGCGAAGGCGTGCTCCTGGATGACCTTGCGCATCGGCGCCCAGCTCTTGTCGGCCGCCTCCGGGTACCAGCCGGTGACGTACGCGCCCTCGAAGGGGCTGCGGGCGCCGCCGGTGCGGTCGATGACGGGCTGGGCGACGCTGCCGAGCACGGAGGAGATGCGGACGGGGTCGCCCTTCTTGCCGGAGCCGCCGTTCTTCCCGTCCTCCGGGAGGCGCCGGAAGGAGTCGAAGAAGGTCTGGGTCCGCTCGCCGAGCACGGCGGTGACGCAGCCCTTCTCGTCGCCGGCCTTGTCGCGGGCCCGGCCGGCCTGCTCGGTGTACTCGCCGGCGTCCTCGACCGCCGGGATGTCGATCGCGCTGCGGTGACTCGCCTTGCGGAGGCCGGAGTTGAGGAGGTCGGGGAGCCGGTCGCCGGCGACGGTGTCGGGCCGGACGAGGGAGACCTTGCGGCAGGACTCGGCGAGCTGCATGCCGTGTCCGGCGATGAGGGAGGCCTGGCCGCCGTTGACGGGGTAGGAGAGCGAGCTGGTGAACTCGTCCTCCGAGATGCCGTAGCCACCGATGTACGGGACGCCGGCGGCTTCCAGCGGGGCCATGAACGAGCTGCCGTTCTGGCTGTACGAGCCGACGACCGCGACCGCGTTCTCTCGGACGGCCCGGCGGGCGCAGGCGGCGGCGCCGGCGCTGGTGTTCTGTTCGTTGCAGGTGAGGACGCGGAGTTCGTGGCCGTCGATGCCGCCCTGGGAGTTGACCCAGCGGGCATAGGCCTGCGCCATCGCAGGCATTCCGGGCATGTTGGTCGCTTGGGTCTGGTCGGGTGCCCAGGTCATCACCGTGACGGGCTCCCTGGAGCCCCCCGTGGCCCCAGGGAGCACGCCACACCCGGTGAGCAGCGACGCTCCGGCCGCCGTGGTGGTGACGTACGCGAGGAGTGAGGTCAGTCGCCTACCGGTCATGGGCATGCACATTTCCGCCTCACGGGTAACGCGGGAGTGAGCGCGGTTCAACGAAGGGTGACGTAAAGGTGAATTACGGGGGCCGGGCGGTGATGGGGAGGGGGCGAGTCCGCTTATCTGGCAAGGGAACGTACGATCGAAACGTGTCCAGTCCAGTCTCCGGTTCGGTTAACTCTTCCCGTCGCGGCCGTCGCTCCTCCACCATGGGCGGCATGCCGCTCAACGACATGCCGTGGTGGCGCTGGCGCATCAACGTGCGTTCCGCGCTGCACATGCTTTCCGACCCCGGGTTCCACGAGACGACCTGGCTGGCCGGCCAGGAGGGATACGGCGACGTCACCGACGCCGTCTACCGCCTCGTCGAGGACACCTGGCTCGACAACTGGTCCGCAGAGAAGTACGTGGGCGCGGTCTTCCGCGACACCGGCGAGGCCGCCCTCGTCGACGTCGCCGTGCTCCGCGTGCTGCGGATCATGCACCAGGTGGGCCCGGACGCACCCGTCTCCGCCTACCTGCAGCACCAGGGCTGGCCCGAGGCCGTACGGGCCGCCCGCGAGGCACACGTACGGATGGCGCAGGCCGACGGGGAGGATCCCGACGCGCCCCCGCGCTCCCTCGACGTGCTCAATATCATGACGCGGTCCTGAGCCGTTCCGCCTGCCGGACGGTGGCTCTCGCGGGCCTCCCCGGTATGGCAGGCTGACGGGATGACCGACCAGTACGTCCTCACCCTCTCGTGCCCGGACAAAAAGGGCATCGTGCACGCCGTGTCGAGCTACCTGTTCATCACCGGGTGCAACATCGAGGACAGCCAGCAGTTCGGGGACCGCGACACCGGTCTCTTCTTCATGCGGGTCCACTTCTCGGCCGAGGCCCCGGTGAACGTGGAGAAGCTGCGCGCGAGCTTCACGGCGGTCGGGGACTCCTACGGCATGGAGTGGCAGATCCACCTCGCCGAGCAGCGCATGCGGGTCGTGCTCATGGTCTCCAAGTTCGGGCACTGCCTGAACGACCTGCTGTTCCGCTCGCGGATCGGCGCGCTGCCGGTGGAGATCGTCGCCGTCGTCTCCAACCACACGGACTTCGAGGAGCTCGTCGGCTCGTACGGCGTCCCGTTCCGCCACATTCCGGTCACCAAGGACACCAAGGCCGAGGCCGAGGCGGAACTCCTCGACCTGGTCCGCGAGGAGAACGTCGAGCTGGTCGTCCTCGCCCGCTACATGCAGGTGCTCTCCGACGACCTGTGCAAGCAGCTCTCCGGCCGCATCATCAACATCCACCACTCCTTCCTGCCGAGCTTCAAGGGCGCCAAGCCCTACCACCAGGCGCACGCGCGCGGTGTGAAGCTGATCGGCGCGACCGCGCACTACGTGACGGCCGACCTCGACGAGGGTCCGATCATCGAGCAGGAGGTCGAGCGCGTCGGCCACGAGGTGACCCCGGACCAGCTGGTCGCCGTGGGCCGCGACGTGGAGTGCCAGGCGCTGGCCCGCGCGGTGAAGTGGCACGCGGAGCGCCGCATCCTCCTGAACGGCCGCCGCACGGTCGTCTTCGCGTAGCAGCTCCGCAGGGCGCTACAGGCGACTGAGGGACGCCGCCGCCGACAGGACGTCGCGGATGGCCTCCCGGTCGCCGTCCTGTCCGGCCGCGGCCTCCTCCGGCGAGATGTGGCCGGCCACCAGCTGGCAGAACTCCACCCCGTCCATCGCCACCTGCGCCACCGCCCGGTCCGGCGAGGCGATCGCCGCCGGGGAGTCCAGCGCGATGTACCAGTGGCCGCCGCCCGCCCCCTCGACCTCCAGGTGGAGCGAGCGGCCGGGCGCGCCCGCCGCGACGAGGCGCCGGGCCGGGGCCGCGAGGCCGCTGCGGCGGCGCCCGGCGAGGGCGGCGGGGAGCAGCCGGACCGCCAGGTCGATCATGCCGTGGAGATGGGCGCCGCTCGGCGGGGCGTACGGGTACGCCACCGCGTTGGCGATGTCGTCCGCGTGCACCCAGCACTCGAAGGCCCGCTCCAGGAGCGAGTCCCGCAGCGGCAGCGCGAAGTCCTTGTAGGTGACCGTGAGGTCGCCCACGCCGCGGCCCGCGAACGAGACCGTACGGATCAGGGCGTGCGACTGGTCCCGCCAGGGCCCGCGCAGCGCGCGGTTCGGCGGCCGGTCGAGCGCCGACCAGAACGCCTCGGTCCGCTCCGTCGGGGAGAGCTCGGGCACGCCCGCGCCCAGCGGGTCCTTGATGCCGAGCGCCGACGTCACCAGGCCGTCCACGGCCAGGAGGTGGCCGATGACCCCGGCGACGGTGGTCTTGCGGCGCACGATGTGCTCGTCCTCGAACCACTTGAGCCGCACCGGGGCGTGCCACTCCGACTCGCCGATGTCCCGCAGCAGCGCGTCGAGCCGGGCGGTCTCCGCGTCGTACGGGGTGACCCACTCGGGCACCGGTACGCGGGCGGGGCGGCGGCCCAGGCAGTTCTCCAGGACCCGGGAGCGCAGCAGCGGGTCGAGGTCCAGGTCGCGGTCCTCGTGGAGCAGGGCGACGGCGTCCCGCAGCCGCAGGGCCTCCTCGGCGCAGGGCGCGCACTCGGTGAGGTGGTCCTCGACGGCCTTCGTCTCCCCGGCGGAGCACGCCGAGAGCGCCCAGGCGCCGAGGAGCGACTTGAGCACGCGGTGGGTCAGCTGCGGCACGTCCGGCTCGGCCGGTTCCGCCTCGACCGCCGGGCCCTCCGGGAGCTCGCGAGCCTCGAAGGCCTCCGGGGCCTTCGCCGGGTCCACCGTCGGGTCGGCCGTCAGGTCCGCGTGGTCGTCCGCCGACCGGCGCGGGCCCGGTATCCACGGGGCGCGTGCGACGCCGTCCGCGTCGCCGTTCGCCCCCGTCACAGCGTCCGCCCGTAGCCGCCGGGAGGGGAGGAGCCCTCCAGGGAGCGGGTGTTCGCCGAGGAGAGCAGCTGGAGCCCGAGCCGGAGGCGCCGCCGTGCCTCGTCCTCCGTGACCCCGAGGTCGGCCGCGGTCTGGCGGTAGTCCCGCCGCTGGAAGTAGGCCAGTTCGAGCGCGGCCCGCAGCGGCGCCGGCATGGAGGTCACGATGTAGTCCGCGCGGGCCGCGACGGAGGCCCGCCGCACCTTCTGCTCCAGCTCCTCGGCGGAGCCCTGCCCGGTCTCCGCGTAGGCCGTCGCCTCGGCCTGCCGCAGCCGGTGGACGGCCTGCCGCTGGGTCAGCCGGGCGACCCACGACCGCATGTTCCCCTGCTTGGGGTCGTAGTCGTCGGGGTTCTCCCAGATGTAGCCGAAGACCTCGCGGGTGACCTGGTCGGCCGCGGCGTCGTCGTCGAGCACCCGGTGGGCGAGGCTGTGCACGAGCGAGGCGAACCGGTCGTAGAACTCGCCGAGCGCGGCGGCCTCCCCGGCGGCGAGCCGCTGCTGCATCTTGCGGTCCCAGCGCGGTGGTGTCTCCATCGCCATGCGAATCCTCCGTTCCCTGCCGGCCCTTGAGTCCTCGTTCTCCAAAGTAATGCGCGGTGCCGACGACGCACGCCTGTTTGCCGCAAGTGCGCCCTTGACGCGGGTCTGGATGGTAAGGAAAGCGCCATACCTCGGTGAAGGGGTTTCGGCCGGTGGTGTCGGGGCAGGCGGCGATCGTGACGACGATCGAGGTCGACGAGGACGAGCAGGGTCCCTGGACGGTGCTGAGCATCAGGGGCGAACTGGACCTGGTCACCTCCCCCCGCATACGCCGACACGTCCACGACGCCGTCGCGGGGGGCCGGCACGACCTGGTGATAGACCTGTCCGCCGTGCGCTTCTGCGACTCCAGTGGAGTCGGCGTCCTCATCGCCGCCCGCCGCCTCCTCCGCTCCTGCGGCGGCCGCCTCCGCCTGATCCTGCCCGAGGCGGGCATCGACGGCGGGGACGGTCATGTCGACCGGGTCCTGTCCGCCCTCGGCGTCCGCCGCCTCTTCGACGTGTACGGGGACGTCCCCGCGGCCGTGGTGGAGGTCAGCTGATCGACCGGATCGTGCTCCATGAGTCGGTGCCGACCGTGGTGCGGGAGCCGTCCACCGGGGTCCCCGTGTCGCCGGTGCCGCCCGCGTAGAAGAGCAGGGTGCCGGTGCCCTCGCTCGTCGTCGCCCACAGGTCGGCGACCCCGTTCCGGTCGGCGTCGGCACCTCCCGCGAGCAGCGGGCGCGTGGTGACGGCGTAGCCGTGCCCGTACTCGACCCGGTTGCCGAAGGTCCCGTCGTCGTACCCCCGGTAGAGCCAGAGGTCGCCGTTCCCGGTGCTCCGGGCGAGCAGGTCCACGCGCCCGTCCCGGTCGGCGTCGCCGGGGGAGGTGAGCGTCATGACGTCCCAGCCACCGGGGCCGATCAGGACGGGTGCGGCCACGGCCGGCGTCGCGCCGCGGACCCCGGCGCGGAGCCACAGCTTGTCGTCGTACTGGAGGACCGCGTCGGGGTGTCCGTCGTGGGTGACGTCGCCGACGCCTGCGACCTTCGTGTCCGTGGGCAGCCCGGTCGCGACCACGACGGGCGCGGTGATCGAGCCGTCGCCGCGGTTGGCGTAGACGCGCAGCTCGCCGCCGACGCGGGCCAGCACGTCCTCCGTGCCGTCGCCGGTCCAGTCCCCGCGGTGCGCCACGGAGGCGCTGTACCAGCCGCCGGTGCCGATGACTCCGTAGGTTGCGGGGAGGCCGCCGGTGCCCTCGCCGTGGTGGAGCCGCAGCTTGCCGTCGTCGTCGACGGCGACGAGGTCGGGCGCGCCGTCGCCGGTCATGTCGCCGGGGACGGGCGCCGGGCGGCGGTAGCCGATGACCGGGGCGTGGTCGGAATAGCCGTTCGAGGGCTTGGCGTCGATCAGGAGGTTTTGCGTGGTGTCCAGGAGGGAGTGGTCGACGGTGCAGGACACGAACCGCTGCCCGCCGGGCCGCTCGGTTCCGAAGAGGTGGTCGATGCGGCTCCAGTGCGGCTGGGCAGCGGTGTTCTCCCAGTGCACGGAGGTGTCGTCGTCGTTCTCGCAGCGGTCGAGGGTGGTGGCGATCGGGCTCAGGGCATCCGTGGTCTCGCGGTAGTTGAAGTCGCCGCCGAGGACGACACCGGTGGCGAGCGCGGACTTGAGGTGGTCGCGGACGGTCTCGCTCTGACGCTTCGCCACGGTGCTGTTGCTGTCGATGAGGTGCGTGGTGCAGAGCTTGTCGGTGAGGCCGGTGACCCGTGCGCAGAGCAGGGGAAGCCGGCGGTGGGAGAGCTCGGCGGGGACGGTCTCGACGCGCTCGACGGGGCCGTCGAAGGTCCCTTTGACGGCGAGCAGGACGCCGACCTTGCCACCCAGGGCGGTGCCGCGGCACGCCGATTCGGCATTGAGCGGGTCGCTCTCGTCCTTGACGACGAGCGGGTCCTTGTCGACGTAGTCGCCGGCCCTGTTCCCAGCGGCGTGCGCGAGGGACCAGCCGGGGCCGAGGCGGGCGGCGAGCAGGGCCATGTGGCTCTTCTCGGCTCCGGCCGGGGGCGTCTCGCCCTGGTATCCGCAGGCTTCCTGGAGCATCACGACGTTCGCCTGGTGGGCGTCGACGAGCTTCTTGACCTCGTCCATCTTGAGGCCGGGTTCGTTGCGGTACGGGCAGTAGCCGATCACTCCGCGCTTGCTGCCGGCCTCGCCGCAGATGTTCCAGGTGATGACGCGTACTTCGCCGGCGTACGGAGTGGTCGTGACGGTGGCGGTGGCAGTAGCCGTCGCTGGCGTCGCCGTCGCCGTCGCCGTCGCCGCTGCCGTCGCCGTGCCCGCCGCCGGTATGCCGAGCAGCAGGCCCGCGACGGCCGCGAGGCCCGCCGCGAGCGCGATGGGTCGTCTTCTCATGTGGTCCCCCTCAGGTTCCGCGAGTGGGAACTCGCGGAAGAATCCCGGGGATCATAGAGCGCCGAACTGTTCCCTGAGCTGGTATTTCAGCACCTTGCGCAGGGTCTCGTTGCGGGGGAGGGCGTCCACGACCTCCAGTTGTTCCGGGAGCTTGTGGACGGAGAGGCCGGCCTCGCGGAGGAAGGCCGCGACCGTTGGCAGGGTCAGCGGGGCCGCGCCCGGGGGCTGCTCGACGACGGCGCAGACGCGTTCGCCGCGCTCGGGGTCCGGGAGGCCTATGACGGCCGCGTCGCCGACGTCCGGGTGGCGGTGGAGGAGGTCCTCGATCTCCTTGGCCGAGATGTTCTCTCCCTTCCGGATGATGATGTCCTTGATCCGGCCCGTGAGGACGAGGTGGCCGCTCGGGGTCAGGTGCCCCACGTCCCCGGTGATGAGGAAGCCGTCCTCGTCGAAGGCGGCCGCGGTCTGCGCCGGGTCCAGGTAGCCCTGGCAGACGGCCTCGCCGCGGAGCCGGACCTCGCCGTCGCCGGTACCTGAGCCGGTGCCGGTCCTGGTCCCGACGCCGGTCCCGGTCCCGATGCCGGCGCCGGCGCCGACTATCCGGATCTCCATGCCGGCGGGCGGGCGGCCCTCGGTGGTCGCGAGGTTCTCGACGGTGTCCTCGGGGTCGCCCATCGTGATCATCGGGACCTCGGTCATCCCGTACCCGTGGGTGAGCTGGCAGCCCAGCTCCTTCCGTACCGCGTGGTAGATCTCCGGCGGCTTCGGCGCCCCGCCGCCCGCGAGCAGCCGCAGGGTGGGGATGACCGGCTCGTCGGGGCGCTTGCGCTGTTCGGCGAGGAACATCGCGTAGAAGGCGGTCGAGCCGCCGGCGACGGTCACGCCCTTCGCGCGGTACTCGTCGAGCGCCTCCGGCAGGGCGAACTGTTCGAACATGACGGCGGGGAACCCGTACAGCAGGAGCATCACCGTGTAGTCGGGCCCGGCGATGTGCGCGTACGGGAAGGCCATCGAGCCGACGTCCCCGTCCGTGAGGCGCAGCGCGTGGGCGAGGCAGGAGCCGCCCGCGAGGAGCGAGCGGTCGGTGTGCAGGACGCCCTTGGGGTCGGAGGTCGTGCCTGAGGTCCAGTAGATCCAGCGGACGTCCGTCCCCGAGGCGGGCGGCGGCGGCAGGATCCCCGGGTCGCCGTCCGGGAGGGATTCGGGGCCGTACGCCTCGAAGATCCCGCGCGCGCCGAGCCGCCGGGCCATCTCCGTGTGGTCGAACCCGCGCCACACCCCGGGGACGGCGAAGTACTCGGCCTTGGACTCGCGCAGCGCGAAGCCGACCTCCTTGTCCCGGTAGAAGGGGATGACCGGCGTCTGTACGGCGCCGATGCGGGCGAGCGCGAAGGAGAGCACCGCCGTCTCGATCCGGGTGGGCAGCTGCCAGGCGACGACCGTGCCCGGCCGCACCCCCATCCCGTACAGCCCGGCGGCGCAGCGCTCGGCGCGCTCGCGCAGGCCGCCGAAGGTGAGGACGCGGTCGCCCTGGAGGAGGACGGGCCGGTCGGGGGTGAGGGCGGCGCGGCGTTCGACGAGCTCCCAGAGCGTGCGGGAATCACCCAGGGCGTGTGCGGTCTCGGTCATCCGTTACCCCTCTTGGCTGACGTTCCGTCAGATTCTTCGGCGAGCGTAGAGGTCCCCTGCTTGTCGGTCCAGGGGTGCGGGGCCTAGCCTGATCCCGTCAGATCTGACGGTCCATCAGAAACCTGGAGGGGTCATGACGGAACTGCCCCGCATCATCAGCGTCGACGACCACGTGATCGAGCCGGCCCATCTCTTCGAGACCTGGCTGCCCAAGAAGTACCGCGACCGCGGCCCCAAGCCCCTCACGGCCGGCATCGGCGAGCTCGCCTACGTCGCCGGCAAGTACCAGATCACGATGGACCCCGAAGGGCCGCCCACCGACTGGTGGATCTACGAGGACCTCAAGTTCCCGTACAAGCGCAACATCGCCGCCGTCGGCTTCGACCGCGACGACATGACCCTGGAAGGGATCACCAGGGACGAGATGCGCCGCGGCTGCTGGGACCCGGCCGCCCGCCTGAAGGACATGGACCTCAACCACGTCGAGGCCTCCCTCTGCTTCCCCACCTTCCCGCGCTTCTGCGGCCAGACCTTCGCAGAGGCCCACGACAAGGAGGTCGCCCTCGCCTGCGTCCGCGCCTACAACGACTGGATGGTCGAGGAGTGGTGCGGCGGCAGCGGCGGCCGGCTGATCCCGCTGTGCATCATCCCGCTCTGGGACATCGACCTCGCCGTGGCCGAGATCCGGCGCAACGCCGCCCGCGGCGTCAAGGCCGTGACCTTCTCCGAGATCCCCACCCACCTCGGACTCCCCTCGATCCACTCCGGCTACTGGGACCGATTCTTCGCCGTCTGCCAGGAGACCGGGACGGTGGTCAACATGCACATCGGCTCCAGCAGCCAGATGCCCGCCGCCTCCCCCGACGCCCCGCCCGCCGTCCAGGCCTCCCTCAGCTTCAACAACGCCATGGCCTCGATGATGGACTTCCTCTTCAGCGGGGTGCTCGTGAAGTTCCCCCGGCTCAAGCTCGCCTACAGCGAGGGCCAGATGGGCTGGATCCCGTACGCCCTCGAACGCGCCGACGACGTGTGGGAGGAGCACCGCGCCTGGGGCGGCGTCCGCGACCTCATCCCCGAGCCGCCGTCCACGTACTACTACCGGCAGATCTTCTGCTGCTTCTTCCGCGACAAGCACGGGATCGCGTCCCTGGACGTCGTGGGGAGGGACAACGCCACCTTCGAGACCGACTACCCGCACGTCGACTCGACCTTCCCGCACACCAAGGAGGTCGCCCTCGACCACGTCCAGGGCCTCGACGACGAGACGATCTACAAGCTCATGCGCGGCAACGCCATCCGCATGCTGGACCTGGACTTCGACCGGGGCGTCGGCCGGGGCGCCGGCCAGGGCCTCGTCTGATGGACCTCGCCTACAGCGACGAGGAGGAGGAGTTCCGGGGGCGGCTGCGGGAATGGCTGGCCGCCACCCTGCCCACGCTCCCGCCGAGACCCGACCCGCTCGACTGGCCCGCCCGGCGCGCGTACGACTGCGGCTGGCAGCGCCGCCTGTACGACGCCGGGTACGCGGACGTCCACTGGGACGCGTCACCGACCCAGCGGCTGATCTTCCTGGAGGAGACCGAGCTCGCCGGCGCGCCCTACGTCGGCGCCAACTTCGTCGGGCTGCTGCACGCCGGGCCGACGATCGCCGCCGAGGGGACACCGGAGCAGCGCGACCGCTGGCTGCCGCCGGTCCTGCGCGGCGACGAGGTCTGGTGCCAGGGGTTCAGTGAACCCGACGCCGGCTCCGACCTGGCCTCCCTCCGGACCCGGGCGGTCCGGGACGGCGACGAGTACGTCGTCAGCGGGCAGAAGATCTGGACCTCGCACGCCGAGGTCGCCGACTGGTGCGAGCTTCTTGTCCGTACGGATGCGGGGCCGGGGGTGTCCAAGCACCGGGGGATCAGCTGGCTCGCCATGCCCATGGACGCGCCCGGCGTCACCGTACGGCCGCTGCGGACGCTCGCCGGCTCGACGGAGTTCGCCGAGATGTTCCTCGACGAGGTGCGGGTGCCCGTCGGGAACCGGGTCGGGGACGAGAACGACGGCTGGCGCGTCACCATGGTCACGCTGTCGTTCGAACGCGGCACCGCGTTCGTCGGCGAGGTCGTCGCCTGCCGCCGTCTCCTCGGCGAACTCGCCCGTACGGCACGGGAGAACGGCACCTGGGACGACCCCGCCCTGCGGCGGCGGCTCGGCAGGCTCTCCGCCGAGTTCCAGGCGCTGTGGCGGCTCACCCAGGCGAACGTCAGCGAGGCGCAGGCGACGGGTGGGGTGCCGGGGGCCGGCGGGTCCGTCTTCAAGCTGCACTACTCGCACGCCCGCCAGGAGCTGTACGAGGCCGCTGCCGGGGTGCTGGGGCCCGACGCGCTCGACCTCGGCCACGACTGGACCCTCGACCGGCTGTCCTCGCTCTCGTACACGATCGCCGCCGGCACCTCCCAGATCCAGCGCAACATCGTCGCCGAGCGCATCCTCGGCCTCCCGAAAGGACGGTGACCCCCGCCATGGACTTCCGACTCACCGAGGACCAGCGGGCGCTCCGGAAGGGTGTACGCGAGCTGCTCGCGCGGCTCTTCGACCGGGAGGCCCTGCGGGCGGCCGTGGACGCGCCTTCCCCGTCCCTGGACCGGGAGCTGTGGCGGGAGCTCGGCGCGGCCGGGTTCTTCGCGCTGCGGCTGCCGGAGGAGGAGGGCGGGGTGGGGCTCGGGCTGGCGGAGGCGGTGCTTCTCTTTGAGGAGGCGGGGAGGGTGCTGCTGCCGGGGCCGCTGGTCGCGACGCACGTGGCGGCTGGGGCCGTGCCGGGGGCGGCGGAGGGTTCCACCGTAGTGACGGAGGTGGACGAGGGGCTGGTCCCGTGGCTGGACGAGGCGGACGTGGTGCTGGGAGAGGCGGAGGGCGCCGTCCCGCTGCGGTCGGTGGATCCACTGACGCCCCTGCACAGAGTGCCGGGGTTCGTGGGCGCCGGGAGCAGGAGCGGAACGCGCCCGCATGGGCGCCGTTCCGTTGTGCCCACCCTCCCCCAGAGGGGGGACCCCCACGCCCCGGCGGAACGCATGCCCACAACGGGGGTGGTGGAGGACACGGCGGAGGTCCTGCCCGCGACGGAAGTCGCCGTCCTGCTCACCGCTGCCGAGCAGGTGGGGAGTGCTGGGCGGACTACCGAGATGGCTGTGTCGTACGCGCGGGAGCGGGAGCAGTTCGGGCAGGTCATCGGGGGGTTTCAGGCCGTGAAGCATCTGTGTGCCGGGATGCTCGTGCGGGGTGAGTTGGCTCGGGCCGCCGTGCGGGGTGCTGCCGTGACCGGTGATCCCGTCGAGATCGCCGGGGCCAAGCTCCTCGCCGACGAGGCCGCCACCGCGAACGCCCGGGACTGTCTCCAGGTGTTCGGCGGCATGGGGTTCACCTGGGAGGCGGACGTGCACCTGCATCTCAAGCGGGCCTGGGTGCGGGCGCGGCTGCGGCTGCCCGCCGCGCGGGCCGAGGAGGTGGTGGCGGCGAATCTGTAGCGCTCCGCGTTCGCCACGTCACGGAATGTTGATATCGGGTTGTGTCCTTCGGCGGGGCCGTCACGGCCTGGAGTCGGTCTCCGGCTCCGGTACTCTCCGTGGGATGCGCGTGCTCGTTGGCCCGGATCGTCCCGGTGTCGCCCTTGTGGTGACTCCGGGCCCGGGAATGCCCGCCGCTCGCGCCCGGCGTTCGACTACCCGCAGAGTGCGTCGCACAGTATGGGCCATGCGTACTCCTTCGCGCTGGAATATGCCCGAAGCGCTTGTTGCGGTGACTGTACGTCAACCATGCTGTCCCACAAGGGAATCACGTTCCGTGAAGGTGTGTCCGCCGGTTCGGATGGTGTGAGCGGTGCAGGTGCTTCAGGTGCAGTTGGAGGTCGGGCCCGACCCGGCGGAAGTGGGGCGAGCCCGGAGGTGGGCGCGGTCGCGGCTCGCCGGTTCGGGCATAGGGGACGACGAGCCGCTCGCGGAGACGCTGGTGCTGATCATCTCCGAGCTCGTGACCAACGCCGTGGTACACACGGGCTGCCCGGCGGTGCTGCGGATGCTGTTCGCGGCGGAGGGTGGGGTGCGCGTCGAGGTGGCGGACGCGAGCGACCGGCCGCCGCGGCCCCGGCACGCGGAGGGCGAGGACACCAACGGGCGTGGCCTGGAGCTGGTGGACGGCCTCGCGGACCGGTGGGGCTGGCAGCCGGAAGGCGCCGGCAAGAGCATCTGGTGCGAGGTGGACAGGGCGCCTGTGACCCCCGCGCACGGTCAGGGCGCGGTGTCGCCCGGCCGGGTGCACTGTTGACGGTTCGTTCCGTTTTGCCCACTCTGGTGTGAGCGATTCGTGGCGAGGGGAGCCGAGGGCCGTGGGTCCTCGGCGTGTGCGGGTCGTGGCCGGGTGGCGGCGCGGCCGTGCCGTGCTCGGGGCGCGCGCGAGCGCGCCGCCGCCCGTGAATCGGTGAGCCGGTGAGTCAGAGGATGGCTATCGGGGCCACCGGTGTGCCCGTGCCGCCGACGAAGGGCTCCGGCATCGCGGAGAGCAGGAAGGCGTAGCGCCGCTCTTGTGCACAGGCTGTGGACAGTTCTTCGAGATTCCAGTTCTGCCCCTGGAGCATCCCCATCTCGACGAGGTCGAGGGCGTGGACGGGCAGCCAGAGGTCGTCGATCTCCGGCGGGAAGATCTCGAAGGTCAGGGTGTCGTTGGCGACGGCCGCGACGTCCCGGGCGTGGAACCACTCCGGCGTACGGACCGAGAGCCCCGGTGACGGGAACGCGTACCCGTGCTTGTCCCCGGCCAGGTACACCTGCATCTGCCCGGTCCGTACGAGGGCGATGTCGCCGGACCGGACCGTGACCCCGCCGAACTCGGCGGCCTCGTCGAGGTCTTCGGGGGTGACGGCGTGGTCGCCGGGCAGCCGGTCGACGCCCTTGGCGGCGGCCACGTCGAGCAGGACGCCCCGCGAGACGACCTGGCGGGCGGTGTGGATGCCGCTGAACTCGGCGCGGCCGTGCGCGGTGATGGTGTCGGCGGGGCGGCCGTTGTAGATCCGCCCGGAGTGCGAGGCGTGCGTCAGCGCGTCCCAGTGGGTGCCGGCCTGGAGGCCGAAGGTCACGGCGTCGTCGCTGGTGGCGACCGTGCCGGGGCCGAACAGCTCCTGGTTGACCTGGACCATGACATGGAGCGGGTTGACGCGGCCGGGGATCATGCCGGTCTGGACGCCGTCCTGCTTGAGGTCGACGGCGAGGGGGACGCGGCGGCCGGTGCGGACGGTGGCGACGGCCTCGCGTACGACCTCGTCGGTGACGAGGTTGAGCGTGCCGATCTCGTCGTCCTGGCCCCAACGGCCCCAGTTGTTGACGCGTTTGGCGATCTCGTGAAAAGCGGCGGGCAGAGACATCGGGGCCTCCGGGGTCTTGTTTTCCGGTATCTGACGGACCGTAGAATCCTGACAACGAATGAATCTAACGGACCGTCAGAAACTGCGGGAGGGGCCGGGCATGGGGAACTTCTTGGCTGGCAAGGTCGTGGCCGTCACGGGCGCGGGGCGGGGCATCGGCCGCGCGGTCGCCCTCGCCTGCGCGGCGGAGGGCGCGAAGGTCGTCGTGAACGACTACGGGGTGTCGATCGAGGGCGGCGAACCGACCTCGGAGATCGCCCTCTCCGTCGTGAAGGAGATCGAGGCCGCCGGCGGCTCGGCCGTCGCCGTCGCCGACGACATCTCGACGATGGAGGGCGGCCAGCGGATCGTGGACGTCGCCCTCGCGGAGTACGGGCGGATCGACGGCGTCGTGTGCGTGGCCGGCATCCTGCGCGAGCGGATGCTCTTCAACATGTCCGAGGAGGAGTGGGACCCGGTCGTCGCCACCCACCTCAAGGGCACGTTCACGGTCTTCCGCGCCGCCTCCGCGGTGATGCGCAAGCAGGGCACGGGGACGCTGATCGGCTTCACCAGCGGCAACCACCAGGGCTCCGTGGCGCAGGCCAACTACTCGGCGGCGAAGGGCGGCATCATCTCGCTCGTGCGCAGCGCCGCCCTCGGACTCCACAAGTACGGCGTCACCGCGAACGCGGTCGCGCCCGTGGCCAGGACCCGGATGTCCGCGAACGTCCCGATGGAGCTGAAGGAGATCGGGGAGCCGGAGGACGTGGCCGCGCTCGTCGTCTACCTGCTCTCGGAGCGGGCCAGGGCGGAGAAGATCACCGGCCAGGTGTACACGATCGCCGGCCCGAAGATCGCGGTGTGGGCACAGCCCAGGGAGCTGCGCGCCGGGTACGCGGAGGGCGGCGCGTGGACGCCGGAGCGGATCGCGGACTTCCTGCCGGGGACGGTGGGGGTCGACCCGATGCCGATGCTGGCGCGGCTCGAGGAGATGGCCAAGGCGGCGGCGGACGGCTCCCGCCCGAACGCGTGACCCCACGCGCGGCACGTACAGATTCACCCCCGAGACGAGGAGTTGGAGCTCATGCGTGGTGTCGTGTTCGACGGGAAGTCCGTGCAGGTCGTCGACGATCTGGAGGTACGGGCGCCCGGGCCCGGGGAGGTGCTCGTCGGGATCGCCGCCGCCGGGCTGTGCCACAGCGACCTGTCCGTCGTCGACGGGACCATTCCGTTCCCGCCGCCCGTCGTCCTCGGCCACGAGGGCGCCGGGGTCGTCGAGGCCGTCGGCCCCGGCGTCACCCACGTCGTCCCCGGCGACCACGTCGCCCTCTCCACGCTCGCGAACTGCGGCGCCTGCGCCGACTGCGACCGCGGCCGGCCCACCATGTGCCGCAAGGCGATCGGCATGCCGGGGCAGCCGTTCTCGCGGGCGTCGACCGGGCAGGCGCTGTTCCAGTTCGCGTCCAACTCCTCCTTCGCCGAGCGGACCGTCGTCAAGGCCGTCCAGGCCGTGAAGATCCCCAAGGACATCCCGCTGACCTCCGCCGCCCTCATGGGCTGCGGCGTCCTCACCGGCGTCGGGGCCGTGCTCAACCGCGCGAAGGTCGACCGCGGCGAGACCGTCGTCGTCATCGGCACCGGCGGCATCGGCCTCAACGTCATCCAGGGCGCCCGGATCGCCGGCGCCCCGACGATCGTCGCCGTCGACACCAACCCGGAGAAGGAGGCCGTGGCCCGGCGGTTCGGCGCCACGCACTTCCTCGCCTCCACCGACGGCGTACGGGAGATCCTGCCCACCGGCGCCGACCACGTCTTCGAGTGCGTCGGGCACACCGGCCTCGTCCGTACCGCGATCGAGCTCCTCGACCGCCACGGCCAGGCGATCCTCCTCGGCATGACCGCCCCCACGGCGGAGGCGAGCTTCCCGCCCGCCGCGATGTTCCTGGACAAGTCGATCCTGGGCTGCCGCTACGGCTCCTCCCGCCCCCAGAAGGACATCGCCCTCTACGCGGAGCTGTACCGCTCCGGCAGCCTCCTCCTCGACGAACTGGTGACGCGGACGTACCCCGTGGAGGAGTTCGCGCGGGCCGTCGAGGACGCCGAGCAGGGAAAGGTGGCACGCGGGGTGCTCACCTTCTGAGCCGTACGAGCGGACAGGGAGCCACCCCAATTCCTCTGGGTGACAGGACCGCCTGAGGGTTACGGTCGTGGCCATGTCCTACCGCGAGCTCGCCACCCGACCCGTCCTCGCCTGGTGCGCCGTCACCGCCGCCGGGCGGCTGCCCGTAGCCATGGCGCCGCTCGCGCTCGTCTTCCTCGTGCGCGAGCGGCCCGGCGGGTACTCCCTCGGGGCCGCGCTCGCCGCCGCGTACGTCATCGGGGAGATCGTCGCCGCCCCCGTCCTCGGCCTCCGTATGAACGCCGAGCGGGCCCGGCCACAGCTCGCCGCCGGACTCGCCGTCGGCGCCGCCGGGTTCGCCGGGCTCGGGTTCGTGCCCGGCGCCCACCCCGTCGTCCTCGCCGCCCTCGCGGTACTCGCGGGCGCCGGACCGGCGGCCGTGGCGGGCGGGCTGCGCGCGCTCCTGACGAGCATGGTCCCGGAGCGGGCCGTCACGCAGGCGATGAGCATGGAGTCGATGCTGACCTTCGGGGTGTGGGCGGCCTCGCCCGCGCTCGCCACCGGTCTCGCGCTCGGCGTCGGCCCCGACGTACCGCTGCTCCTCATGGCCGCCCTGATGGCGCTCTCGGTGGCCGGGATGTGGCTGCTGCCCGTCGGCTGGGCCGCCGAGCCGCCGGAGAAGGGGGTCTCCGCGCGGCGGGCGCTGCTGCGGGTCTGGCCCGTGTACGTCCTCGGGGCCGCCGGGCTCACACTGCTCGCCCTCGCCGAACTGCTCCTGCCCGCCCTGCTCGAACAGCGCGGGATCGCCATCGGCTGGGCCGGTCCGCTGCTCGCCGGGTTCTCGATCGGTTCGGCCGTCGGCGCGTTCGTCTACGGCCTGCGGGGGCACTGGCCGGGCCCGCTGCTCGTGCAGTCCGTCGTCCTGGTCCTCGGGGTGACCGCGGGAGTCGCCCTCGTCGCCCTCCTGCCCTGGACCGCCGCCATCGGCCTCGTCCTGGCCGCCGCCGGACTCCTCCAGGCGCCCGCCGCGCTCACCCGCAACCTGGCCCTGCGCCGGCTCCTCCCGGCGTCCGCGCTCGCCGCCGGGTACTCGGTCATGTACGCGGCCGTCGGCGCAGGTTACGCCGCCAGCGGCGCCCTCGCGGGCGGGCTGCTCAAGGTGGTGGCCCCGTCGACCGCGATCCTCTACGGCGTCGGTCTGACCGTGCTGCTCGTGGCGATCGGCACGGTGGGGGAGCGGCGGCTGACCCGCCGGACCCGGGAGTCTCAGGAGGAGGAATCCGTCGTGGACGCGGAGGAGCGGAAGGTGCGCCGGTAGGCGGTCGGGGTCACCCCGATCGCGCCCATCAGGTGCACGCGCAGCGACTGGGACGTGCCGAAGCCGGCGTCCTGCGCGACCCGGTCGACAGGCAGACCGGTGGACTCCAGGAGGTGCCGGGCCCGCTCGACGCGCTGCTGCGTGAGCCACTGCCCGGGGCTGATCCCGACCTCGTCGCGGAAGCGGCGGGTGAACGTCCGTACGCTCATCGACTCCTTCCCCGCCAGGTCCCGCAGCTGGATCGGCTCGTGGAGGTGGGCGAGCGCCCACGCCCTGGCCGTGGTCGTGGTGTGGGTGCCGGCCTCGGGGAGGGGCCGCTCGATGTACTGGGCCTGGCCGCCGTCGCGGTGGGGCGGTACGACGGTCCTGCGGGCGACGTCGTTGGCGACGGCCGTGCCGTGGTCGCGGCGCACGATGTGCAGGCACAGGTCGATCCCGGCGGCCACGCCCGCCGACGTGAGGACGTCGCCGTCGTCGACGAAGAGGACGTCGGCGTCGACCCGCACGCTCGGGAAGAGCCGCTGGAAGTGCGCGGCGGAGGACCAGTGGGTGGTGGCCGGGCGTCCGTCGAGGAACCCGGCCGCGGCGAGCACGTACCCGCCGGTGCAGATGGAGACGAGCCGGGTGCCGGGCCGGATGTGCGCGAGGGCGGCGGCGAGCTCCGCGGTGAGCCTGCCTTCCTCGTAGACGGGGCCGAGCTCGTACGAGGCGGGGACGACGACCGTGTCGGCGGTGGCGAGGATCTCGGGGCCGTGCTCCACGTACACGGAGAAGTCGGCGTCGGTGGGGACGGGGCCCGCGACCGGGGCGCAGGTGACGATCTCGTACAGCAGCGTGCCCTCCGCGTCCCGGGCGCGGCCGAAGATGCGGTGCGGGATGCCGAGTTCGAAGGGGAGGAGTCCGGGCAGGGCGAGGACGGCGACGCGGTGCGGGGACGGCACGGCGGGGCTCCCTTCGGGGGAAAAATCAGTGGTGGTCCAGACCAGTTACTGGTACCTCTTCGTGTCCGTGACGGACAACACGTACAAGTCTGAGGCCGCCGAACGGATTCCCGTACCGGCCGAGCCGCCCGCACTGTGGAACCGTAACTTCCGGCTCTTCTTCGTCGCCCGCGCGGTCGCCGTCTTCGGCGAGGGCATGGTCCCGGTCGCCTACGCCGCCGGACTCCTCGGCGCCGGCCACCCCGGCTCCACCGTCGGCTTCGCCCTCGGCGGCTGGACCGCCGCCTTCGCGCTCTTCGTGCTCTTCGGCGGCGTCCTCGCCGACCGGTTCACCGCCCGCCGCATGATGATCCTCGCGGACCTGCTCCGCCTCCCCGGCGCCGCCGTCCTCGCCGTCTCCTTCACCCTCGGCAGCCCACCCCTGTGGGCCGTCTACGCCCTCTCCGTCCTCAGCGGCATGGGCGCCGCTCTCTTCCAGCCCGGCGTCGCCTCCACGATTCCGCGCATCGCCCCCGACGTGCAGCGCGCCAACGCCGTCCTGCGGGTCGTCGAGGCCCTCATGATCATGGCGGGACCGGCTGCGGCGGGGCTGCTCGTCGCCGTGTGGAACGCCGGCGCCGCCTTCGCCCTCAACGGCGCGACCTTCGCCGTCAGCGCCCTCTGCCTCGCCCTCATGCGGCTCGTCCCCATCCCGTCCGACACCGCACGTCGTGACTCCCTCGGCGCCGAACTCGTCGGCGGCTGGCGGGAGTTCCGCTCCCGCAGCTGGCTGTGGGGGGTCATCTCCATCTGGACGGTGTACGGGCTGACCGTCGCGGGCCCGATGGTGCCGCTCACCGCGAGCCTGGTCACCGGGGAGCACGGCTCCGCCACGTACGGCGTGCTCATGGCGATCAACGGCGCGGGCAGCGCCGTCGGCGGCCTCCTCGCCCTCCGGCTGCGGCCCCGCCGCCCCCTCGCGGCGGGCGCGGTGGCCCTCCTCGGCCTCCCCGTGAACCTCGTCCTGCTCGGTACGGGCGCCCCTGCGTGGGTGCTCGGCGCGGGCCAGTTCATCGGCGGCGCGGCCTTCGCGTTCTGGCTGGTCATGTGGTCCACCGCCGTCCAGACCCACGTCCCGCAGGAGGCCCTCAACCGGATGCACGCGTACGACGTGGCCGGCTCACTCCTCATGATGGGCGTCGGGCGCACCCTGTCGGGCCCGGTGGCGGCGGCCGTCGGCACGGAGGAGGTGCTGCTCGCGGGGGCGGGGATCGCGGTGCTCGTGGTGGGGGCGCTGCTCGCCGTACGGCCGATCAGGACGCTGCCGCGGGTGTAGGGGGCTTGATGGCGACTGGCCCGATCCTTTGGAAAGCTGTCATTCGGGTCAATGGTCGGTGCGGGGGTGCGGACGGGATGCTCTGTGGCATGGCCCAGACAACCGAGAGCGCCGCTCCCGCGCCCGCGACTCCCTCATCGCCCCGCCGCACGCCCCGCGTCCACCGCGCCTGGTTCGTCGCGGCGGTCACCTTCGTCACGATCATCGGCGCGGCGGCCTTCGCCTCGCTCCCGGGCCTGCTGATCGAGCCGCTGCACCAGGAGTTCGACTGGTCGCGCGGCACGATCGGCTTCGCCGTCTCGGTCAACCTCGCCCTCTACGGGCTCACGGCCCCGTTCGCCGCCGCCCTCATGGACCGCTTCGGCATCCGCCGGGTCGTCGCCGTCGCGCTGACGATCATCTCCGTCGGCTCGCTCCTCACCGTGTGGATGACGGCGGCCTGGCAGCTCGTCCTCTTCTGGGGCGTGCTCGTCGGCCTCGGCAGCGGCTCGATGGCGCTCGCGTTCGCCGCGACCGTCACCAACCGCTGGTTCGTCGCCCGCCGCGGCCTGGTCACCGGCATCCTCACCGCCGCCGGCGCCTCCGGCCAGCTCGTCTTCCTCCCCCTCCTCTCCTGGCTGGTCGAGGACCACGGCTGGCGCCCCGCCGCCGTCACCGTGTCGCTCGCCGCCCTCGCGGTCGTCCCCTTCGTCTGGCTGCTGCTCCGCGACCACCCGGCGGACACGGGCCTCGCCCCGTACGGCGGCGAGTACGCCGAGAAGCCCGCCCCCGTCACCGGCGCCGCGCGCCGGGCCGTCACCGTCCTCCTCAAGGCGGCCCGCACGGGCCCCTTCTGGCTGCTCGCCGGCACCTTCGCGATCTGCGGCGCCTCCACGAACGGCCTGGTCAAGACCCACTTCGTGCCCGCCGCCCACGACCACGGGATGCCCGTCACGGCGGCCGCGGGACTGCTCGCGGTCATCGGCGTCTTCGACGTCGTCGGCACGATCGCCTCGGGCTGGTTCACCGACCGCTTCGAGGCCCGCCGCCTGCTCGCGGTCTACTACGCGCTCCGCGGCATCTCCCTCCTCTTCCTGCCGATGCTGCTCGCGCCCACCGTGCACCCGCCGATGCTGTTCTTCATCGTCTTCTACGGCCTGGACTGGGTGGCCACGGTCCCGCCGACGATCGCGCTCTGCCGCGAGCACTACGGGGAGGACTCGGCGATCGTCTTCGGCTGGGTCCTCGCCTCCCACCAGGTCGGCGCGGCCGTCGTCGCCTTCGCGGGCGGTGTCGCCCGGGACGTCTTCGGCACGTACGACCTCGTCTGGTACGCGTCGGGCGCGCTCTGCGCGGCGGCGGCGCTGATGGCCCTGGTCATCCGCCGACCCCGGACGGAGACGGCGTCCCTGGCGGGAGCATGATGACCGCCAGGGGGTGATCGCCGATGAGCGGTCCTGACACGGGGCGGACGAACGCCCGGATGCTGCGGGTCTCGACGCTGGCGCTGTGCCTGGAGGCCGGGGTGGCCCTGGCCGTGCTGATGACGGTGGGCCTGAGCCGGACGGCGGAGACCGGCTACACGTACGAGGGCGGGCTGTTCCTGCTGGCGCTCCCGCTGGTGTCCACGTTCGGCGTGCTGGCGGCGTTCGCGGTCTCCGCCGTACTCGTCCTGCCCGTGGTGCTCCTCGGCGAGGACCTGGGGCGCAGGTTCGGCGGCCGCCCGGTCTGGTGGCAGCTGGGCCTGTCGGCCCTCGCCGGAGCCCTCCTGGCGCCGCTCGCCGGCGTGTGGGGATGGCTCGTGGGCTGGGCGTTCCTGGCGGTGGCGGCGCTGCTCACCCGGCCGGCGAGGCAGGGGTACTTCGTCTCCCTGCTGCTGTGGGGCACGCTCGCCGTGGTGAGCGTCTTCATGGTGGGCGGGATAGCCCTGTACATGGAGTCCTAGGCCTCCTGTTTCCGACACCGGAGTCCTGTTGGGTGCCAGTAGCCTGCGGCCATGTCCGATCCCTCTCCCTTCGCCATGCCCACCCGCTTCGACGGTGCCCCTGACCGTGTCGCAGTCGTCGTTCCAGGAGTCGGTTACTCGCCCGCCAGGCCGCTGCTGCACTTCGCTCGTGGCGTGCTCCTCCAGCACGGCTGGACGGTCCAGGAGCTGTGGTGGCAGATCCCGGACGACTTCTCGCAGTTCACCGTGGACGACCGGATCGCGTGGGTGGAGCGGCAGGTCACCCAGGCCGTCGACGCCGAGGCGGGGGCCTGTCGCCTCCTCGTCGGCAAGTCCTTGGGCTCACTCGCCTGCGGCATCGCAGCCGAGCGGAACATCGCAGCGGCCTGGCTCACTCCGCTCCTGACCATCGACCATGTGGCTCGTGCTCTCCGGCGAGCCCAGGCGCCGACCCTCCTCATCGGCGGTAGCGCCGACAGGCTGTGGGACTCACGGACCGCCGAGTCCCTACGACATGACGTCCTGGAAGTTCCCTCGGCGGATCACGCACTGGAGCTCGCGGACGACGCCACGGGATCCGTCGACGTATTGCGGCACGTCGTCTCACGGCTGGACCGCTTCATCGGCTCTCTCGACCTTGAGGAACCACGAGACAGGATCGCCCGGACAGGCTCCGGACGAGCAGGTCCGAAGTCTTCGGGTGCGTGAGGCGGGGGTCTCGTCGGTTCGTTCGTGACCATGTCAGTCGAAGTCCCGGCGGCGGCCCACCGGGACCGCGAGCAGGTAGAGCGGCGGCAGGAGCGCGGCCGTGCACACCGTCCACAGGGCCGCGTGCGTCCCCGCGTACGTGGCGAGCAGGCCGGCGCTGAGGGCGCCGAGGGGCTGGGCGCCCCAGGAGACGAAGCGGACGGTGGCCATGACACGGGAGAGGAGCTCGGGCGGGGACTCGGTCTGACGGTGCGTGCGAGTGGTGATCGACCCGATGACGACGCCGAAGGCAAAGCCGGCGTTGCCCAGGGCGAACCAGTACGCGTCGGCCGCGGACGTGGTCAGCGGGGCCAGCAGGGCAGCGGCGCCGCCGGCCAGCGCGGTCCCGACGAGCACCCGGGCGGTGCCGAACCGCCGGGTCAGCCGGACCGCCACGGCGGATCCGGCGAGCGCGCCGATCCCGTCCATGGCGAGCACCAGGCCGAGTTGCACGGGCGTCAGTCCGGCCTCACGGACCAGGTAGAGGGGGGTGAGGGCGACCAGGGCGGCGCAGACGAAGTTGGTGCCGGTGGCCCAGAGCATGCAGGGCAGCATCACCGGGTGCCGCGTCACATACGTCCAGCCCTCACGGATCAGCCGGAGGGCACCGTCGCCGGTGCGGGCGGCGGGACGGCGCTCGGGGAGCGTACGCAGCAGCAGGGCGGAGAACAGGTAGCTGGCCGCGTCCACGAGGAGTGCGCCGACCGGGCCCGCGGCGTGTACGAGGAGACCGCCCCCGGAGGGCCCTCCGGTCTCGGTGACGGCGTGCGTGCCGGACATCAGGCTGTTGCGGGCGGCGAGCTGCCGGGCCGGGACGATGGCGGGCAGGAAGGTCGAGTTGCCGATGTCGAAGAGCACGGTCGCGGCGCCGGTGACCAGCGCGGCGAGCAACAGGTGCGGGTAGCTGAGCCGGTCGAGCCACCAGGCGAGCGGGAGGGATCCGACGGCGACGAACCGTACGAGGTCGAGGGCGACCTGGAGGCGGCGGAGCGGGACGCGCTGGGCGATCACTCCGGCCGGGAGGCTGAGCAGCAGCCACGAGATCTGTCCGGCGGCGGCGAGCAGGGCGGCTTGGAGCGCGGTGGCGTCGAGGACGGTGAGGGCGATCAGGGGCAGAGCGAGGGCGGTGACGGCGGTGCCCGCGTCGCTGACGGTGGTAGCGGCCCAGTAGCGCCAGAAGACGGCCGGAGGCGAGGTCGCGTGGTGCGTGCTGCGGCGATCGTGCTTCGGGACCGTCGGTGCCTCGCTCATGCGACGCCCACCCCCAGTGAGTCTCTTTTGGGAACTTACCTTGTCGAGTGAGTTCCTATCCGGAACTGACCGCATGGCGCAAGATGGTTTCGAAGACCGCACACTGCAGAAGCCGCAGACGCCGCATCCGGAGGACAGGAGCCCCATGGTCAGGTCGGTGCCCGAGCGGGACGCCGCCTGTGCGATCGCGCAGGCGGCCGCGGTGGTCGGCGACTGGTGGAGCCTGCTCCTGGTGAGAGAGGCCGCCCGCGGGCACCACCGCTTCGACGCGCTCCAGGAGGAGCTGGGGATCTCCCGCAAGGTGCTGACCGAGCGCCTTGCGCACCTGGTGGAGGCGGAGGTCCTGGAGAAGGTTCCGTATCAGAGCGGCCCGGTGCGGTACGAGTACCGGCTGACGGAGAGCGGGCGGGGGCTGCTGCCCGTGCTGCTCTCGATGCAGGACTGGGCGGACCGCTGGCTGCTCGGCGACGGCTCACTCAGCGGTACGGCCGACGACCACAGTGCCGAGGCCCGGCGCGTGGCGGACCTGGTGGGCGAGCGGCTGCCGCGCCTCGCACTGCCGGGGCACCGGGACGGCGAGCCGCTGGACCCGGTGGCCGAGGCCGCGGCCACCGTCCTGTTCTGCTACCCGGCGACCGGCCGCCCCGGCCCGTTGCCGGACGGCTGGGCCGACATCCCGGGCGCGATCGGCTGCACCCTGGAGAACCGGCTGTTCCGGGACGCGTACGACGACTTCCGCGCGGCGGGCGCCGAGGTGCGCGGCGTGAGCACGCAACGCCCGGATGAGCAGCGGGTGTTCGCGGTCGAGGAGGGAATCCCCTTCGCGCTGCTCTCGGACGTCGACCTGCGCCTCGCCGCCGCCCTGCGGCTACCCGTGTTCCGCGCCGGGCAGGCGCTGCGGCTGAAGCGGGCGGTGCTGGTGGTGGACCGCGAGCGCGTGGTGCGCCAGGCGCGCTTCCCGGTGACGGACATTCCGGGGGCGGTGCGCGAGGCGCTGGCGGTGGTGCGGCGGATGGCGGTCTAGCGCTCCGGCCGCCTGTCATCGCCCCGGGCCGGACGCCACACTCCTGCCGGAGTACTGCCGGAGTGCTACCGGAGCACTAGGAGCGGAACCGCCCGAACCGCCCCCGATGGAAGAGCAGCGGATCCCCGCCCCCGTCCCTGTCCCCGTCCTCCGTCGCGCCGAGGGAGTCGACCCGCCCGACCACGATCAGATGGTCGCCGCCGGTGTGGACGGCGGTGATCGTGCAGTCGATCCAGGCGGGCGAGCCGGCGAGGCGCGGTGACCCGGTCGCCGGAGCCGGCTCCCAGTCGACCCCCGCGAACTTGTCGGCCCCGCTCACCGCGAACGACCGGCAGAGCGGGCCCTGTTCGGCCCCGAGGATGTTGACGCAGAAGGTGCCGGCGTCCGCGATCCGGGGCCAGGTCGTCGACGTACGGGCGACCATGAAGGCGACCAGGGGCGGGTCGAGGGAGAGCGAGGCGAAGGACTGGCAGGCGAAGCCCGCCGGGCCGTCGGCGTCGAGGGCCGTGACGATCGTGACCCCGCTCGCGAAGTGACCGAGGACGCGGCGGAATTCGGCCGGGTCGACGGGCGGTCGCTCGTCCTCCCGCACCGCGCGCAGTACCGGCCGTGGCAGTGGTTCGACGGCCGTGGGCGAACCGGCCGCTCTCAGGTGTCGGACGGCGGTGGCCGCCATCCCGGCGTGTCCCATCACACCACCCATTGAAACTGACGGTTCGTCAGATGGGAAGCCCCGGGAACGGAGAAGCCCCCGGGCGACGTCCGTCTCCGTCCGCCGCCCCGGGGGCCTCCTGCGTACCGCGCGCGAGGATCAGCCGACGACCGCCGAGGTCGCCCGGGTCCATGCGACCCCGGACGAGTGACCGGTCCGGTAGGCCGTCACCCGCACGGTGATCTTCGTCCCGCGCTGCGCCTTCGTCAGCGTGCACCAGGCCTTCGTCGCTCCGCTGATCGCCCGCCCGTTCGCGTACCACTGGTAGGCGTACGAGGTCGGCGCGGGCGTCCACGTCCCCCGGTTCAGGGTGAGCGTCCGCCCGACCCGGACGGTACCGGTGAGGTACGGAGCGGAGGTCGCCTTCGGCGCGAGGCCGGTGGCGACGGTGTACCCGGCGGTCGTGGAGACCCCGCTGAGATGCCCGGTCCGATGGGCGGTCACGGTCACGGTCAGCTTCTTGCCGACGACGGACGCGACGGGGGTGTACGTCGACCCGGTGGCCCCGGAGATCGCGACGCCGTTGGCCCGCCACTGGTAGGCGTACGAGGTCGGCGCGGGCGACCAGGTCCCGACGACGGCCGTGACCTTGTTCCCGACGCGGGCGGTGCCTGAGAGGGAGGGGGCCTTGGTGGGCTTGGGGGCGACGCCCTTGCCGACGGCGACGGCCGCGCTCGTGGACGTGAGCGTCGGGTGCCCGGTCTTCCGCGCGATCACGGCCACCGACAGCTGCTTGCCCTGGATGGTGGAGGGGATCGTGTACGTGGAGGCCGTGGCCCCCGCGATCGCGATCCCGTTGGCCCGCCACTGGTACGCGAGCGAGTCCACCGGCAGCGACCACGACCCGGCCTTCGCCGTGACTTTCGCGCCGACGATCGCGGTGCCGGAGAAGGTGGGGGCGGCGGTGTTGCGGAGGGCGGCGACGACGGTGACGGCGTTGCTGTCCTGGGAGCGCGAGTAGCGCGTGTACACCCTCGTCATGAGCGGGCCCAGCGGGGCGTCCGTCAGGTCGATGGAGACCGTCATGCTCCGCCGGTCGGGAGCGACGGTGGTCGCGGTCGACAGAGCCCGGTAGTCCGCGCCCGACTGGATCAGGAACACCTGGTCCTCGTCGTGCAGAGCGGTGCCGGTGACCTTCATCGTGATCTTGCCCTTGCCGACCGTGGCGGGGCCGACACTGCCGACGGTCCACTCATCGGGCCCGCACAGGCTGGAGCCGCCGCACCTGCCCTCGACGCGCAGCGCCGTGGCGGCCTGGGCCGGGGTCTCCGGCAGTCCGACCACCAGGGTGCTCGTCTGGGCCACCCGCTCGAACTTCTCGGTCTGCAGGCCGCATGTGTAGGAGTAGCCGTCGGGGCCGTAGATCTGCCGGCAGCCGTCCTTCAGAGGGGATCCGTAGTACAGCTTCGGGGTCGGTATCTGCGCGACGGTCCCCGTGGGCGAGAGCTTCAGGTCGAAGTCGTCGCGCGTCGCCGTCGGCAGCACCGCGCACACCGCCGTCTTCTGCTCCGACAGCGTGGAGACCAGCGGCCCGAAGCCGTAGCTGACGTTCGGCACCTTGACGCACTCGGGCGCGGGGCCGGCGGCCGTGCCGATCCGCAGGGCGTCGAGGCGGTAGGCGGGCGCGGCGGTCTCGCCCTCCCGGACGACTACGAGAGCCTGGTAGCGCGTGGAGCCCGTTACCGCGCAGCCGTTGGTGAAGTAGCCGCAGTGGGCCACGCCGTTCGCGTCGTACACGGCGAACCGCGCGGAGCTCCGCGCGTCACGCGCGTTCAGGTGCAGGGTGTCCCGCGCGTCCGCCGTCGTCACCTGGTGGCACAGGAAGGTCCCCGGCTTCGCCGGGACACCGCCGGTGGACGGGCCGCCGACGGCGACGGCCGGGGTGGTGACACAGCCGCGTGCCGTGGCGGTGACGTCCCGGCGGGTGAGCGCGAACTCGGCGGGCTTGTCATGGCCCTGGACCAGGACGGTGTGCGCGAGACCAGGTGTCAGGGCGCACGTGGTCCACGTGTTGTAGTAGGTACTGATCGAGCAGACGTGCTTGCCGGTCGAGTCGAGGACGTTGACCTCGGCTCCCGCGGTGCCCGAGACCTTCTGGATCTGCGTGAGCTCGTTCGCGGAGTGAGCCGCGGCCGGGATGGTCAGACAGTCGGCGAAGACGCCCTCGCCGGTCCGTACGGTCATCCGCGTCGGGTTCGTGGTGAAGTCGCCGGCCAGGAAGGTCCGGCAGGCGCTCGGGGCGTCCGTGCGGTGGACGACGAGACGGTACGTACGGGACGCGGCGTCGAGGTACTCCTTGGAGACCAGCACGCGGTACGGGGCGGTGCCGCCCAGCTCACACGTGCCCTTGGTCAGGCCGCTGTCGCAGAAGGCGGTACCGGCCGCGTCGACCACGGTGAACTCGGCGGCGTCCCCGCCCAGGATGGCGATGTGGGCGTCCTGAGGAACCGGCAGGTGCAAGCAGTCCACCGCACCCCGTGCGTCGAACGTCCCCTGATAGGTGGCCGCGAGAGTGACACCGCTGTCGCAGCCCTCCGTGGAGGCGCGGTCGAGGATACGTACGGGCTTGTCGGTGACGAGGGTGTAGGGGACGCCCGCGGTGAGCGCGCAGTTCTGTCCCGCCGCGCAGGCGGTGGTGCCGTCCGGGCGGTACACGTCGATCCCGGCGGCCCCCGTGTCCGGGCCGACCTCGTCCACGTCGTAGCGGCCGGTCGTGGTCGGGGTGAACGTCCTGCATCCGGTTCCCGGGGCGGCCTCGGCGGGGGCGGAGCCGTAGGAGGTCTCGGTCACGGGGACGCAGCCCGCCGGGTCCGACAGACGGCGGACCTTGAACGTGTACGAGGAGGCGGTGCTGTCAGCGGCGTCCGGCACGGTGGCGAGGACGCGGTAGCCGCTGGTGCCCTCAGGCAGCACGCAGCCGTCGCTGCGGTCCTCGTAGGCGGGGCAGATGCGCTTGCCGGTGTCGTCGGTGACCCAGAAGATCGGTTCGTAGCCGCCGAGCTGGGCGTCGACGGTGATCCGCTCACCAGGGGAGGCGGTGAAGGAGCGGCAGACGACGCCCGTCCGGCCGTACCCCCGCCCGGTCGCCGGGGCCGAGTCGTAGCGCGTGCCGGGCACGGCCGGACAGCCGGGAGCGGCCGTCAGCGGGACCAGAGAGACGAGGCCTTCCCCGGCCGACCCGCTGCTGTTGTGGAGCTTGAGCGTGTACGGTCCGGCGGCGAGCTCGCACCAGCTGTACCGGTAGGCGAAGTACGTGCAGTCGACCCAGGTCTCACCCGAGTACAGCGACGCACTTACCTGGTCGTCGGCGGTGAGCAGACGGTACTGACCCGGGTTCTCCACGGTCACCGTGAAGCAGCTGGTGCCGTCCCCGTCCACCGTGAAGGCGCCCCTCGCGTCGGCGGGCGCGCCGAGCGCGGTGAACGGCAGGTCGGGACAGGGCGGGCCGGTGGGCGTGGGCTCCTCGGACGGCGTCGGGTCCACGGACGGCGTGGGTACGGGCTCGTCCGTGGGCGTCGGGTCCACGGACGGCGTGGGCACCGGATCGGTCGCCGCGGCGGTCGGCGGCGTGGGCGTCGCCGCCAGGGCCGTACCCGCGGGGATCGCGGATCCCAGAAGGGCCGTCAGCAGAGCAGGGACAAGCAGGAGCGCTTTCGTGGATCCTATGGATCCTATGGATCGTCTGGATCTCACGCGCGAGCGCGCGAAGTTGGGCATTCCGTTCCCCCCGGAGCGGCAGTGTGTGGCATATGCGCGACACACCATAAGGCCCCGGGCGGACAGCCCTGCTACCCGCTACCGCCCCTCGTACCGCGCCTCCCGCCGCTCCACGAAGCTCGCCACCCCCTCCTGTGCGTCCCGGGTCGTCATGTTGAGCTCCTGGGCCGTCGCCTCGGTCGCGAAGGCCGTTGCTCGGTCCGTGTCCAGGGACGCGTTGACCAGCTGCTTCGTCAGGGCGAGGGCTCGCGTCGGGCCCTGGGCGAGGCGTTCCGCCCACTCCCGGGCCGTCTTCTCCAGGTCCTCCGCCGGGACGACCCGGTTCACCAGGCCCATCTCCTTCGCCTCCGCCGCCGGCACCGCGTCGCCGAAGAACATCAGCTCCTTCGCCCGCTGCGGCCCGATCAGCCGGGGGAGGAGGTACGCGCCCCCGCCGTCCGGGACGAGTCCCCGGCGTACGAACACCTCGATGAAGCGCGCCGAGTCCGCCGCGAGCACCAGGTCGCAGGCGAAGGCGAGGTGCGCCCCGATCCCCGCCGCCGTGCCGTTCACCGCCGCGATCACCGGCTTCTCGCAGTCCATGACCGCCCCGATGAACCGCTGCGCGCCCAGCCGGATCATCCGGGCCACGTCCCCCGCCACCCGGTCCGCCCCGGACGACGGAGCCCCCCGCAGGTCCGCGCCCGCGCAGAAGCCCCGGCCGGTCGCCGTGACGACCACCGCCCGGACGTCCGGGTCGGCGGAGGCCGACGCCAGCAGGGCGATGATCCGCTCCCGCTGGTCCCAGGTGACCGCGTTCATCGCCTCGGGGCGGTTGAGCGTGATCCAGGAGACGCCGTTCTCCACGGCGTGCAGGACCTCGTCCACGAGAAACTCCTATCGGCAGACCGCGAGCGCGTCCAGGGCCACCGCCCCCTGCCCGCGCGGCAGCACCATCAGCGGGTTGATGTCCAGTTCGGCGAGGTCGCCGTCGAGTTCGAGCGCCATCCGCTGCACCCGCAGCACGACCTCGACGAGCGCGTCGACGTCGGCCGGCGGTGCGCCCCGTACGCCCTCCAGGAGTGCCCGGCCGCGCAGGTCCGCGAGCATGGAGCGGGCCTCCTGCTCGCCGAACGGCGGGACGCGGACGGCCGTGTCGTTCAGGACCTCGACGAGCACCCCGCCGAGGCCGACGGTGACGGTCGGGCCGAAGAGATCGTCGCGGGTCACGCCCACCACCATCTCCACGCCCCGCCCGACCATCTGGCAGACGAGGATGCCGTCGAGGTCGATCGACTCGTACCGGGCGATGTCGGTGAGCTCGCGGTACGCGTCCCGCACCTGACTGGCCGAGGTCAGGCCGACCTTCACCAGGCCCAGCTCCGTCTTGTGGGCGAGCTGCGCGCCCGACGCCTTCATCACGACCGGGTAGCCGACGAGCCCCGCGGCCCGGACGGCCGCCGCCGCGCTCGTGACGAGCTGCTCGCGCGGCACCCGAATCCCGTACGCCCGCAGCAGCTGCTTCGCCGCATGCTCGCTGAGCCGCCGGCCGGGCCGCATGAGGGCCTGGGCCTTGCGGAAGGAGGGGGAGGGCGTGCGGGGGGCCTCGTCGAAGGGGGAGCGGTAGCCGGTGGTGAAGCGGTGGTGGTCGAGGTAGGCCTTCACGGCCCCGATGCAGTTGCCGAAGGTACGGAAGGTGGCGACGCGCGAGGAGCCGAGGAGTGTCGTGCGGTACGCGTCCTCCGTCCCGACCGGCGATCCCCAGACCACGCACACCAGCTTGTCCGTCGCCTCGGCGGCGTCCACCAGGTCCTGCGCGAGCTTGTCGCTCATCGGCGGGAAGGGGCCGGTGATGGGACAGATGAGGACGCCGACGGAGGGGTCGGCGAGGATCGCGTCGATGATCTTCCGGCCGCGCCAGTCGCCCACCGGGTGCCCGCCGTTGTCGACGGGGTTGGAGACGCTCAGGTACTCCGGGATCCACTGGTGCAGTTCGTCCTGCTTGGCCTGGGGGAGCGTGGGGAGTTCGAGTCCCGCCGCCGTGGCCAGGTCGGCGAAGTGGGCTCCCGTACCGCCGGAGATGGAGTAGACGACGACGCCGTCGGCCTGCGGCCTGCGGGCGCGGGCGAGCAGCGTCGCGGTGTCCTGGAGCTGGTCGAGCCCGTCGACCCGGATCACCCCGTACTGACGCATGGCAGCGTCGACGACCTGGTCGGCGCCGGTGAGCTTGCCGGTGTGGGAGGCGGCGGTGCGGGCCCCGGTCTCGGTGCGGCCGACCTTCACGGCGACCACGGGCACGCCCTCGCGCGCGGCCCGGTCGGCGGCCAGGAGGAAGGAGCGGCCGTCCTTGAGCCCCTCGACGTAGCAGGCGATGGCCCCGACCTCGGGCAGTCCGGCGAAGTACGAGATGAAGTCGGAGGTCTCCAGGTCGGCTTCGTTGCCGGTGGGAGCCCAGTGGGAGAGTCGGACGCCCAGCTCCTGGAGGGTGAAGACGGGCCGCCCCTGGTGGCCGGACTGGGTGATGAGGGCGACGGCGGGGCCTTCGAGGTCGTCGCGGAAGCGCTCGAAGGCGTTGAGGTTGGTGTTGGGGCCGAGGAGCCGGATGCCCGAGCGGCGTACGGCGGCGGCGAGCCGTTCCTGCGCGGCGGCGCCCGCCTCGCCGGTCTCGGCGAAGCCGGAGGCGAAGGCGACGGCGAACTTCACCTTGGTGTCGGCGAGTTCCTCGATGACGGGGAGCGGGTCGGCGACGAGGAGGACGGCGAGGTCGACGGGCTCGGTGAGCGCGGAGACGGAGGGGACGCAGTCGATCCCGAAGACGCTCGTACGGGTCGGGTGCACGGGCACGAGCCGGGCGCCGACCCGCTCGGCCCAGGCGAGCAGCTGCCGGGTGATCCCGGTGTTGGGGCGGCCTTCGGTGTCGGAGGCGCCGACGACGGCGACGGACCCGGGCCGGAAGAACCGGTCGAGGTCGGGCACGGGGGCGTGCAGCGGGCGCCCGCTGACGTCCCGGTCGCCGGGGGCGACGGTGACGCCGTGCACGACGGCGGCGGGCGCCTCCCCGCAGGCGACCACGCGGGCGCGGAGATCGGTGGTGAAGGTGCCGTGAGTCGATCCAAGCATCGTTCCGCTCCACCTTCCGCCCATGACTACTGACCTGACGCCTAGTCAGATTACAGAACTGACGGCCAGTCAGGAATGGTCGTGCGGGGATGGATGTTCGGGGAGCGGACGGAGAGGGGGTGTGGGGGAGGAGCGGGGAGGGGCATCGGAGCCCTCCCCACCTGCTCGGCGCCCTCCAGCGGGAGTCTTGCCGATCAGGCCGGGCTAGCGGCTCCGCGCGATCCGCCGCGCGATCCTCTCCGCGTCGAGTGCCAGTTCCCGGAACATGCCGCTGATCGGATTCGTGAACCCCGTGAAGTACAGCCCCGGCGCCTCGCGCGCGCAGCGCGCCCCGTGTGCCACCGGTCGTCCCTGCTCGTCGAGCACGCCCTCCAGGTGCCCGAGGAGCGGTTCCAGGGCGCGCCGGTAGCCGGTCGCCGCGATCACCGCGTCCGGGGTGATCCGGGTGCCGTCCGCGAGGAGCACCTCGCCGCCCTCGAAGGCGTCGACGGCGGCGACGACCTCGACCTTCCCGGACCGTACGGCGTCGATCAGGCCCACGTCCTGCACCGGGATCGCACCCTCCCGCTGCCGGGTGGCGAGGCCCTTCTCCGGCCGGGGCAGCCCGTACGCCGTCAGGTCCGGCAGGGAGCAGCGCCCCATCACCTCGCCCATCCGGTCGGCCACGGCCACCGGCAGGCGCCGCACCAGGATGCCGCTGCGTTGGGCGGGCCAGCCGGCCGTCGTGCGCCGCACGATGTGCGGGACGGTCCGCACCGCGAGCCGTACGCGCCCGGCGCCGCCCTCGGCGAGGTCGGCGGCGATCTCGGCCCCGGTGTTCCCGGCGCCGACGACGAGGACGTCCTTGCCCTCGTACGGACCGGGGTTGCGGTAGGTCCGGGCGTGGCTCAGTTCGCCCTCGTACGCGTCGCGGCCCGGCCACTCCGGCAGGCGCGGGGTGTGGTTGTACCCGGTGGCCACGACCACCGCGCGCCCGGTGAGCCGCCGGCCGCCGGTCGCGTGCAGGAGCCACTCCTCGCCCGCCCGCTCGATCCGGAAGACCTCGACGCCCGTCACGATCTCCAGCTCGTGCTTCTCCGCGTACGTCTCCAGGTAGCGCACCACGTCCGCGCGGGCGACCCAGCGGCCGAAGGCGCGGGGCATGCGCAGGCCGGGGAGGCCGGAGAGCCGCCGGGTGGTGTGGAGCCGCAGCCGGTCGTAGTGGGCACGCCAGGAGGCGCCGACGGCGTCGGACTTCTCCAGGACGACGGCCCGGACGCCGCGCTCGCGCAGGGAGGCGGCGACGGCGAGCCCGCCGGGGCCGCCGCCGATGACGTACACCGGGTGAGCGGAGGATTGCTGGGGGGTGGTGACCATGACTGCTGAGCGTAATGACGTGTACACGCAGTGGGTCTCGACGGGGGCGGATTTCGGTTGCGAATCGGTCACGCGCGCCCGCCCCTTGCGCGGGGAGCCCGCCCTGCGCTGAACTGACGGCTGAGCTGACGTACCGTCAGATTCCTGGATCGACTCCTCGAGAGGGCGCGCGTATGCAGACCGTCTGGCTCACCGGCGCCGAATGGCTCGCCGTCCTCCGCATCGGCCTCGGCCTGTGGTGGCTGGAGAGCTGGCGCCACAAGGACAGGAAGGGCTGGTTCGAGCGAGGCACCGGCATCGCCTGGGCCGCCGACGTCGCCGCCAACCACAAGTGGCCCCAGGTGAAGAAGGGCTTCGACACCGTCGTCGCCCCCCGCCCCAAGGTCATGGCGTACGTCGTCGTCTACGCCGAACTCGCCCTCGGCCTCGGCCTGGTCGTCGGCTTCCTCACCCCGGTCGCCCTCGTCGGCGGCCTCCTCCTCAACCTCCTCTACCTCGTCCTGATGATCCACGACTGGGCCGAGCAGGGGCAGAACGCGATGATGGCGCTGATATCCCTGGTCGCCCTCCTCGCCATGTCCTGGCAGACCTGGTCCCTCGACTCCGCGATCGGACTCTTCTGATGAGCAACCCGAGGACGGCCGCCGACCCCGACATCGACGCCTTCACCCGCCCGTACTGGGACGCCGCCGCCGAAGGCCGGCTCCTCCTGCGCCACTGCGCGGCCTGCGACAGGACCCACCACTACCCGCGCGAGTTCTGCCCGCACTGCTGGAGCGAGGACGTCCGCTGGGAGCAGGCGAGCGGCCGCGCCACGCTCTACACCTGGTCGGTCGTCCACCGGAACGACCTCCCGCCCTTCGGGGAGCGTGTCCCGTACGTCGCGGCCGTCGTCGACCTCGCGGAGGGCCCGCGCATGATGACGGAGGTCGTGGACGTGCCGGAGGCGGAGCTCCGCATCGGGATGGAGCTGCGGGTCGCCTTCCGGGCGGAGGGGGACGCGACGGTGCCGGTCTTCACGACCGGCTCCTGACGCGCGGTTCAGACGGCGGAGATGTTCCGCCAGAGGTGGCTCCTGTCACTCGGGTTGCAGGTGTACAGCATCAGGAACGGCGGGCCGGGGATCATGCAGTCGCCGCTGTTCACGTTCTTGATGGTGTGACCGGCGGACGTCTTGGTGCCGATCGTCCACGACTGGAGGCTGGAGCCGTTGCAGTCCTTGGCGGTGAAGCCGGGTGTCCCGCCCGGCTGGAGGCAGAACCCGGTCTTCTTGTTGACCAGACGGAAGGTGCCGTTCCCCGTGGACGAGTAGGTCCAGGAGTAGGAGATGGTGCCGCTGCTGGGCGGTGTACCGCATGGGGCGGTGTTGACCATGACGCCGCCCCACGAGGGGTGGCTCTCGGACAGACACTCTCCGCTGGAGACGTTCTCGATGGAGTACGTCCCCGAGGGCCCCGAGCCGCCGCCGGTCGACGGCGGGGGAGCGGGCTGGGTGGTCGTCCGCGAGGGCTGCGGGGCGGGCTGCGTGGTCGTCGACCCGCCACCACCGCCTCCAGGGCTGGTCGTGGTCGAGCCGCCGCCGCCGGGGCTGGTCGTCTGCGACCCGCCGCCGGAGCCACTACCCGACCCGCTTCCGGAACCGCTTCCGGAATCACTTCCGGACCCGGCCCCGCCGCCGGACACGGCCCCGCCCCCGCCACCCGCGTCGCCGGAGCCGGTGCCGGGCGGCGGTGCCGCCGTGGACCCGCCCGGAGGCGGGGACGACGGCCCCGAGGAGGCGGACGGGGAGGCGGACGTCGACGCGCCCGGCTTCGAGGACGACGACGAGGGTACGGCCGCGGGGTTGCCGGGCGCCGGCTGCGAGGCGACGGCGGAGGGCGACGAGGAGGCGCCGTCGGCCGCCGCGTCGCGGCCGACCACGTACGGGCCGAGGGCGACGGTCAGGGTGGTGCCGGTCGCCACGACGACGGGCACGGCGAACACGACGAACCGGTTCCGCCGCGTCCGCTTCCCCGTGGCGGCGGCCCCGGTGATCGCGACGGCGTCCGGGGCGGCGGTCGCGGGCTCCTTCCCGCGCTGCGGGGTGAGCGAGGCGGTCGCGACGTCCTGGGCCGGCTCGATCCGCTCCAGCTCCGCGAGGTGCTCGGCGGTGGGCGCCCCGGCGGCGAAGGCCGCGCGCTCGCCTATGCGGTCGGCGACGGCGGCGGGCCACGCGGCTCCGGCAGCGCCCTCGTCGGCCCGGTCGACGAGCTCGGCGGCGGTCGGCCGGTCCGCCGGGTCCTTGGCGAAGCAGTTCCGGACGAGCGCGGCGAGCTCGGGGTCGGTCTCGGCGAGCTTCCCGAAGTCGGGCTCTCCGTGGACGACGCGGTAGAGGAGGTCGGGCCCGGAGCCCTCGCCGAACGGGGGCCGCCCGTTCGCCGCGTACAGCAACAGGCTTCCGAGCGCGAACACATCGGCGGCGCCGGTGAGTTGACGTTCGGCGACGGCCTGCTCGGGAGCCATGTAGGCGGGGGTGCCGATGACCATGCCGGTCTTGGTGAGCCGGCTCTGGTCGGCGGCGCGCGCCACGCCGAAGTCGATGAGGGAGAGGCCGTCGCCGGTCAGCATGACGTTGGACGGCTTGAGGTCGCGGTGCACCATGTCGGCACCGTGCACGACCCGCAGCCCGGCCGCCGCGTCCCGCAGCAGCCGCCACAGGGCGGCCGCGGGCAGCGGGCCGCCGTGCAGCCGGATGGCCTCGTTGAGGGTGATGCCCGGGATGAACTCCGTGGCGAACCACGGCGGTTTGGCCGTGCGGTCGCTCGCCAGGAGCTTCGTGTTGGCTCCGGCGGGCAGCCGGGCGAGGTTGTCGAGCTCGTGCCCGAAGTGGCTCAGGAAGTCGGTGTCCTCGGCGAGTACGGGAAGGACCCGCTTCACCGCCGCGAACTTCCCTGGCACGGCGCCGAGATAGACCCGCCCCATACCCCCGGAGCCCAGCACGCCGAGAAGCCGGAACGCCCCGATCTGGCGGGGATCTCCCGCCTCGAGTGGCATGGCTCCGCTGCCGTTCAGACTGCCCACACCAGAATGGTCTTCCAGTTCCCCCTGCATGGGCCACACATTAGCTGAGGGTGATTCACATCTGTACGGAGACCAAGTGCTTGTTTCCGTACGGCGGTTGAACGGTAGCCCTCCGTCGGTCACACGGCCGGGCCCGCCCCCCGGTCGCCCACCCGTTCCGCGAGGAGGGCCATCGCGCGGGACAGCTCGGACGCCGTGCCGAACGGGACGACCGCCGGAGCCCGCCCCGGGACGCGGACCCGGACACCGCCGGTCAGTGCCACCCGGGTGCCGCCGCCCGGCCCCGGCTCCGGGGCCGCCGCCATGCCGATGATCAGGAACCGGCTCTGCAGCCAGCACCAGCCCGGCCGGACGAAGCCGCGCAGGTGCGCGCGGAAGCCGTACTTGCTGCGGGCCAGCGCCTCGACCCGGTCTCCCGCGACCCGCAGCACCCGTACCCTCCTCATGTCCGGCTGGAAGCGGCCGAACTCGCCCTCCAGGTCCGCCATCACCGCCCACACCTCCTCGAACGGGACGGGCAGCACCTCCTCGGCGATCCGCGCGCCGCGGACCCCGGCCGCCATGATGCGCAGCCGCTCCACCGGGTCGATCTCGTACGTCGTCATCTCGTGCGCACTCATCTCGTGCCTCGTCATGAGGACCATGCCTTTCGGAAGCTCATCCGGGCCCGGTGCAGCCGGGACTTGGCGGTGCCGGCCGGGACGCCGAGGAGCGCGGCCGCGGCCTCCTCGTCCAGGCCCTCCACATCCCGCATCACCAGGACGGCCCGGTGCTCGGGGGACAGCCGGGCCAGTACGTCGTCGATGTCCGCGGCGAGCTGCGGATCACCGCGCTCGGGTACGTCGGCCAGCTCGGCGGGGTGGGCCCGCGCCGCCCGCCGGGCGATCCGTACCGCCTCCCGCACGGCGATGGCCCGCACCCACCCGTACAGCGCCTGCGGATCCTTCAGGGACCGCAGCGACCGGAACACGGCGAGCAGCGTCTCCTGGGTGGCGTCCGGGCCGTCGGCCAGGGCGATGGGGGTGCAGATCCGGGCGATGTACGGGGTGAGGTGGTCCAGGAGCTCGTGCAGCGCGAGGGTGTTCCCGGCCCGCGCCGCGCGCGCCAGAGCCACGCCCCGGTCACCCCGGTCACCCCAGTCCCCCCGCTCCTTCTGGTCAGCGGTCACGGAGGAACTCTTCCAGCAGCGGGTTCACCCGGTCCGGGCAGTCCAGGGTGAGCGCGTGCCCGCAGCCGTCCAGGACCGTCGTCTCCGCGTGGGGCAGGAGCCGCCCGAAGCGAGCGGCCTGGGCGGCGGGCAGGACGGTGTCCTGGCGCCCCCAGAGGACGAGCACCGGCTGCCGGGTCGCGGGCATCGCGGCCTCGGTCTCGCGCCAGTCCAGGCCGCGCTCCAGGCGGTAGACCGAGCGCCGGTTGGTGTCGCGGGTGGCGGGAGCCCAGGCCGCGTCCACGATTTCGTCGGTGATCCGGCCCTGGTTCACGAACAGCCCCCGCAGCGACGACTCGGTGGCCGACCGGCCCGCGCCGAGGCTCGTCAGGAGCTCCCCGGCGATCGGCAGCTTGAGGGCCTCCCACAGCACGGGGTCCCGTTCGTCGAGACCGGAGGGCGCGAGCAGGGCGAGCCGGCTCACCCGGTCCGGGTGGCGCTGGGCGTAGGCGAGGGCGAAGCCACCGCTCCACGAGTTCCCGCCGAGGGCGGCCCGGGGGATCTCCATGGCGTCCAGGAAGCTCCCGATGGCCGTGGTCATCCCGTCCAGGTCCCAGGTCAGGGACCGGTCGCGGAGCTCGGTGAACCCCTGGCCGGGGAGATCGAGAACGTAGACCGTGTGCGTCCGGGAGAGCGCGGCGAGCTGCTCGCGCCAGGCGAAGGTCGACGACGCGCCGGGCGAAAGAAGCACCACCGGCGAGCCGCCCGCGCCCTGGCGGACGTAGTGGAAGCGGGCGACGGGCGTCTCGACGTACCGGCCACCGGGCGGGGCGGCGTAGCCGGTCGCCTCGGCGGGCTGCCAGGCGTACGCCGTGCCCGCGACGAGCGCGGCAAGGGCCAGCGGCAGCGCGAGTGCCTTCCGGGCCCGGGGAGCGACCAGGCGGGTGGCGGCCACCCAGCCGAAGCCGAGGCAGAGCGGGGTGTAGAGGAGCAGATTGAGCCAGAAGAAGACCGGACCGGCCCCGTCGCCGACGCCGAGCGCCCACACCAGGCCGACCAGCCCGCGGACCAGGAGCCCGGCGGCGACGGCGAAAGTCACCAGCGCGGCGAGCAGCCCGGTGACCCGCCCGCCCCGCCCGTACGCGCCGGCGAGGACGGCCGCCGCAGCGCCGAAGAGCACCAGCGCCAGCGGCACCACCACGCGCGGCGCGAAGGACACGACCCCGCCGATGACGGCGAGCGACAGCGCCCGCTGGTCGGGTGCGGGCCAGGTCGGCCCGGTGGCCCAGTAGACGTGCGCGAGCCCGTCCAGGGCGAGCAGCCCGGCGACCGCCTGGCCTGCCCGCCGCCGTGTGCTGATGTCAACCACGAGATTCCCCCGGAGCGTTGGTGAACAACCGACACCCTGAGGAGGAGGCAGCCAGGGAGGACGTTCCCTGTGGGCCGCGTCACATCGCGCTCCACCGGGTCCGTGGGGCCGCCGCGACGCAGGCGCACACCGCGACGCGCGGGGGATGATGGGGAGAGAAAGACGGAACACGAGGTCAGGAGCTTCCATGGCGAAGCGGGTCCACCAACCCCGTGAGGACGCGGAGTTCGATTTCATCCTCAAGATGAGCGGGGTCCCGGTCCTCGCGTACTTCATCGGGACATGGCCCAAGGCGATCGAGCCCTGCCGGACCATGGACCTCGTCGTCGGCGGCATCGCCGACGAGTACGCGGGCCGCGTCACGGCCGTACGCGCCGACATCACACGCTGTCCGGCCGCGACCGAGCGGTACGGAATCACCGGAGCCCCGTCCTACGTCCTGCTGAAGGAGGGAGAGGCGGTGGCGCACGGCACGGGGCTCATGACCACCGCCGAGGTCCGGGAGTCCCTGGACGGCCACCTCTGAGACCGGCGTGGTGGGTCAGAGGGCCGTCGGGCCGGCGACGGCGGCTTCGACGGAGGCGTACGTGACGCCGTGGTCGGCCAGGGCCTCCGCGACGACCCCGCCGGTCATGGTGAGCGCCAGGAGGATGTGCTCGTCGCCGATCTCCCGGTCCTTGCGCGCCAGGGCCACCCGGAGGGACTTCTCCAGCACGGTCTTGGCCTCCCGGGAGAAGGACTGACGGCCCGACCACCATCCGGAGTCCTTGCGGTCGCCGGCCAGCGCGCCCGCCCCGTGGGTCTCCTCCACCCGCGCCACGATCGCGCCGACGTCGATACCGAGGTCGGCCAGCGCCTTCGTGTCGGCCCGGGACAGCCCCGCCCGACGCCGGGCGTCGGCCAGCGCGGCGATCAGGGACGGCCGGCGCTCCGGCGGGCACAGGCTGCGCAGCGCGGCCGAGGCCCGGGTGTCCTCCCGGTCGAGCAGGGCCAGCAGGAGATGGTCCTTGGTGACGACGGTCGCGCCGTCCCGTTCCGCGTGATCGACCGCCCCCTTCACCACGGCACGCGCCGCTTTCGTGAACCGTTCGAACATCACTGCCTCCCGTACTTCTTGTGGACGGCCTGCCGGCTGACTCCCAGTTCGGTCGCGATCTCCTGCCACGACCAGCCCTGATGGCGCGCACTGCGCACTTGGACGGCTTCCAGTTGTTCCAGCAATCGCCGCAGGGCGGAGACGGCCCGCAGCCCGACCCGGGGGTCACGGTCGCCCGCTCGCGTGGCGAGATCGGTCGCATCGGTCATGGTGTCAACTTACGTTGACAGGCCGTTTGGCGTCAACCTTGATTGACATTCGGCGCGTTCACCTTCATCCCGTTGCAACGTACGCGTGAGGGATGTTGCGTTAGGTTCGCACGACCGTTGCAATGAAATATGGGCGATGACCTGCGCGGATGCGCATCTGGCGCAACGAAGACGTTGCTCGATCCTTGAACGCAACGTAGCGTTTCTCTTGTCGGAAACGGCGCGGACAGAGAGTCCGGGCCCGGAGAACACAAGGAGCGCATCATGCAGAAGTTCGCCACCCCCGCCGCGATCGTCGCCGTCCTCGCCGTCCCGGCGGGCCGGATCCGGTTCATCGCCGCCGACCGGGCCGACACCACGGTCGAGGTCCTCCCCGCGAACCCGGCCAAGAGCAACGACATCAAGGCCGCCGAGCGGATCAGCGTCGACTACGCCGACGGTGTGCTGCGGATCGAGGCCGCCGAGCCGAAGAGCCGGATCCTGGGCAACTCCGGTGCGGTCGAGGTCACCGTCCAGCTGCCGGCCGGCTCCCGCGTCGAGGCCAGGACCGCCACCGCCGAACTCCGCGGAGTCGGACGCCTCGGCGACGTGACCATCGACAGCGCGCAGGGCACCGTCAAGCTCGACGAGACCGCCTCCGCCCGCCTCACCCTCCAGGCCGGTGACATCACCGTCGGCCGCCTGGGCGGCCCCGCGGAACTCCGCACCCAGAAGGGCAACATCACGATCGCCGAGGCGAAGACCGGCACGGTCACGGTCCGCACCGAGTCCGGCGACCTGGAGATCGGCGCCGCCCGCGGCGTCTCCGCCACCCTCGACGCCGGCACCACCTACGGCCGCATCACCAACACCCTCCACAACAGCGAGGGTTCGGCCGCAGGCCTGAACATCACCGCGACCACCGCCCACGGCGACATCACCGCCCGCAGCCTCTGACCACCACCCCGCCCACAGCCCTGCGACCCAGAAAGAAGGCCTGCCATGACCGTCACCGCCACCACCGCCGCCATCCACCCCGCTGCCTGGACCGGTACGGTCTGCGTCGACGACACCCGCCTCGCCGTCACCGACACCGGCGGCCCCGGCCGCCCCGTCGTCTACCTCAACGGCTCCTACGCCGACCAGAAGCACTGGCGCCACGTCATCACCGAACTCGGCGGCGACTACCGCCACATCACCTACGACGAGCGCGCCCGCGGCAAGTCCGCACTCTCCACCGACTACTCCTTCGCCGCCTGCCTGCGCGACCTCGACGCCGTCCTCACAGCCCGCGGCATCGAACGCCCCATCCTCGTCGGCTGGTCCTACGGCGCCATGCTCGCCGTCCACTGGGCCGCCCAACACCCCGACCGCGTCCACGGGGTCGTGTCCGTGGACGGCGCCATGCCCCACTCCTGGCTCGACGACGCCACCAAAACCCAGGTCCGCAAACTGTTCCGCCGCCTCAGCCCCGTCTTCCCCCTCGCCCGCCGGCTCGGCATGGCCGCCCGCATGAGCGCCGAACAGCACGCCGAGATCAACATCGAGGTCAACGAACTCTGCGCACCCACCCACCTCAACCCGGTCTTCGACCGCATCACCGCCCCCACCCGCTACGTCCTGGCCACCGGCGGCAACCTCGGCGGCGACCCCGCCCTGATGGAAAAGATCCGCGCCGACCTCACCCCCGCCACCACCCGCAACCCGAACATCCAGATCAGCACGAAGGTCCCCAGCAACCACTCCAAAATCCTCCGCAAGGACTACCGCGCCATCGCCGACACCACCCGCGAGATCGCCTGCGGGCGCTGACGGGCGGATGTCGACACGTGCCAAGGTGGCGTCAGGCGGGCTGCGGGGCGGGCATTGCCGGAGCGGCCGCGGTCTTGCGGGTCTCGTGCATGAGCAGCAGGCCGTTGACCACCATCAGTGTCGCGGTCAGGCAGTGCACGCCGAGCGCGGTGGCCACGGAGCCGTGGTGGGCCAGCACGTTGGCCATGTCGCCGTACGCGGCGAGGGCCTCCACCAGCAGAGCCCAGCCCAGCGCCCGACGGTGGCCCGTCACCAGCAGGATGCCCAGGACCAAGGCCAGGACGACGTCGCGGATTCCCTTGGTGATCAGGAAACCGCCGCCGTCGCCGGACGGCCAGCTCGGCAGACCGAAGCCAGGCGCCGTCGTCTCCGGGCTCAGGATGTACTCCGTCCCGAACCAGAGGATGAAGAGGATGAAGACGGCGGCCAGGGCGGTGTTGATCTTCTTCAGTGACATGGTTCTGCTCCTTGTGAGTCTTCGTCGGCTTGGTGAGCTTGGTGAGCTTGGTGAGCTTCGTGGAGCGTGCAGGGATCGTTCGGGGATCGTGCGCTGCCGGCGCGAGGCCGGCCCGCGGGCTCAGGCAAGAGCGGCGACGAGCAGGGTGAAGGCGGCGATGATGACGGCGACGCGGGCGTAGTGGAAGCGTTCCCAGCGGTGCAACTGCTGCTTCCAGTCGGCGGGTCGGTTGTCAGGGGTCCACGTCTTGTTCAGGTTGTTGATTGGGACGAGCAGCAGGATCGACATGACCACGCTGAGCATCAGCAGCGCGCCGGCGGTGACGACGAGTCCGGCGCCGTCGTGGCCCCATCCGGCGACGGCCCATGCCGCGACGAGGACGAGCGAGCCGATGTACCAGACCGGCATCACGGCGCCGAGCATCCGGCCCCCGTGCGCATGGCCGAGTTGGCGGCTGTCGTCGGGGAGGGCGTTGAGGATCCGGCTCATGACGAAGGCGACGGAGAACTCCACCCCCACCATCACGCCGACGATCACGGTGGTGACGACCTCGAGTGCGTTGAGCATGACGACCCCTCGGGAATCTAGTGCTGCTAGGTGATGAGGCAACGCTAGTGCTAATGCTGCTCTGTTGTCTAGCGGTGCTAGGGTCGAATCATGTCGGTACAGGAACGCAAGCATCGCGAACGGGCGGAGCGCGAGCGCCTCATCGTGGCGACCGCCCGCGAACTCGCCGAGCAGCAGGGCTGGGACGCGGTCACCACCCGTCGGCTCGCCGAGCGCATCGAATACAGCCAGCCCGTCCTCTACAGCCACTTCCGCGGCAAACGGGAGATCATCGGCGCCGTCGCCCTCGAAGGCGCCGCCGAGCTGGCCGCGGCGGTGCGGGCTGCGACCTCCGCCGCGGACGGCCCGCGCGCCCGGGTCGCCGCCCTCGCCCGCGCCTACCTCGACTTCGCCGAACGCCACCCGGCGGTCTACGACGCCATGTTCCAGCTCGACGGCGGTCTTCCGTACGCACAGGAGGACACCCCGGAGCCCTTGAAGGACGCCTTCGCCGCCCTACTGGAGAGCCTGGGCGAGGTCGCAGGGGACGGCGTTCACGCGGGCTTGTTCACCGAGGTGTTCTGGGCGTCCCTGCACGGCCTCGCGACCCTGACCCGGTCGGGACGGCTACTGCCAGAGGGTGCCGCGCCGAGGGTGGAGCTGCCGGTGGACCGGCTCGCCGCGGTCTGACGCACCTCCCCGGCGGGCACGGGCCCCGGCGGGCACGGGTCCCAGGGCCGGCCGTCAGGGGCAGGCCCGAGGGGTTGACGTTTCCGGCGGGCTTCTGGTGGGACCGCCCTCTTTCCGAGAGTCGCAGCTTCCGCCACCGCGTCAAGGGCAAGTCGGCTCCGCCGATGGCCTACGGCCACCCTTGACCCGGCGCCGGAAGCTGCGCAACAACTCTCGGAGGGCGGTCCGGGGGCCGGGGTCACGCCAGGGGCCCGGGCAGCGGCGGAGGTTGGAGGGCGCCTGACGGGCCGGTGGGGTGGGGCTTGGTTAGCGGCCGGGGCGAGTGGGTCCGCTGGGGTTGGTTCGGGGTGCGCGGCCGTTGAATGGGGCAGCCGGGCTTGGCTAAGCGGCGAACGTCCGTCCCTTGGCGGGGATTCAGGCCCGGCTGGTCACTCCCGGTGGGTGGAGAGGTGACTAACGTGCAGCTACTCCGAGTAACAGGCCCCGAGATAACCCCTAAAGGAGGCACATCACCCTTATCGGGCCGAGAAAGTGCACGAATGTCTCCCCGCCAGTCCCGAACCCTCACTAATCACGACCCTCCACCCACCGCGGCTATGACCACGAGGTCTACCGGGACAAGGTCCGCCGGTTCCAGATCGCCCGGGATCTCAGCACGTCGACCTCGCAGCCTGGTGCGAACGGGTCGAAGCCGTGCTCGATCAGCCAGCGAACTGCCAGCAGGCTTCGCAACGACCACCACGCGTGGATCACGTCGAGGTCGATGTCGGTGCCATAGCCGGCGAGGACGTCGTCGAGGTGCTCCTCGTGTCCGAGCGTGAAGGTGGCGAGGTCGTACAGGGCATCGCCCTGGCCTGCCTCGGACCAGTCGATGATGCCCGTCACCTCGTCGCCGTCGACGAAGACGTGCGCGATCTGCAGGTCGCCGTGTGTGAACGCCGGAGTCCACGGCCGGAGTGCGGCCTCGGCGACCTGGCGGTTACGGGTGACCAGGTCGGCGGGCAGGAGGCCGTTCGTCACGAGCAACTCGCACTCGTCGTCGAGTTCCGCCGTCAGCGCGACGATGGCCCGGCCGGCCCGGCCGGGCCGGGGCGGCAGCGGCGCGTCGTGCAGCTTCCGGATGGCGGCGCCCGCCGCGGCCCACGCCGCCGACGACCCGGTCGACGGCCCGCCGAGGCGCCCGAGTGTCGTCCCCGGGAGCGCGGCGATCGCGAGCACGGGCGGCTTGCGCCACAGGACCTCCGGGGTCGGGACCGGCGCGAGAGACATCGCCTCGACCTCGACGTCGATACGCGCCTGATCGGCGTCCACCTTCAGGAACACGTCGCCGACGCGCAGGGTCGCGCGCTCGGAATGGGCGACGACGACCTTGACCTCATCCATGGGCGACCAGTATCCCGGAGGTGATCGCCGACGTCGCCGGACTTATCGCATGCGATGACGCAGCTGACCGCTTCCCGACAGCCTCGTGCGCGACCCCACTTGTCAGGGGTCCTCAGCGGCGAACGTCCGTCCCTCGGCGGGGATTCGGGCCCCGCTGGTCACTCCAGGCGCACGACCCTCCACCCACCGGGACAGACCAGCGGGGCCTGAATCCCCACTGCCCATCGGCCGCGACTCGCCAAGCCGAGCCGGGCCGCCCCATTCAACAACCGCGCACCCTGAGCCGACCGGAAGAGGCTCACTCACCCCCGCTACGAACCCAGCCCCCACCCACCGGCCCGACGGTCGCTCTCCGACCCTGGCCGCTGCCCGGGCCCCCGGCGACCCCGGCCCCCGGACCGCCCTCCGAGAGGTCTTTCGCTCCTGGAGGCGCCCTTGACGCGGTGGTGGAAGGTGCGACTCTCGGAAAGAGGGCGGTCCCACCAGAAGCCCACGAAGCAGGCCCACCCCCTGCTAGCTCAGAGCGGCCAGGACGTGCGGGGCCGCCTCCGCGAGCGTGTCGAAGTGGCGATGGGCGCCCTCCACCAGCTCCGGCCCGTTGACCGACCAGACCGTCATCCCGGCCGCGAGCCCCGAGCGGACCCCCGACGGAGCGTCCTCGATGACCAGGCACTCCGCGGGATCCGCGCCCAGCTTCTCGGCCGCGAGCAGGTACGGGACAGGGGACGGCTTCCCCTCGGCCACCGAGGCCGCGTCCACGATCAGCCCGGGCAGCGGCAGCCCGGTCCGCTCGAAGCGCCCCCGCACCCGGTGTTCGTAGTTCGACGTGACCAGCGCCCACCGGTCCGCCGGAAGGCCGGCGAGCAGCTCGGCGGCCCCGTCGAAGGCCGTGTACGTGCCCGTACGGACGTCCTCGTCCTCCAGCTCGTGCAGCAGGGCGAGGCACTCGTCCGGGTCGTGTCCCGGGGCGACGGCCGCGAAGGTCTCGACGGGTCGCGTCCGCAGGGCGACGGCGTACACCTCGTCCCCGTCGAGCCCGTACCGCGCGGCCCACTCGTGCCACATGCGGCGCTGGTTGGCGACGGCGTCCATGAGGGTGCCGTCGACGTCGAAGAGAACGAAGGTCCTGGAGGTCACGCCCCGGATGCTACGACGAGCGGTCCGAGGCGCGACCGGCAGGCCCTGACCCGTACCGGGTCAGGCGACCGTCATCACGACACCGACGTGAACTTGGTCCCCTCGCCCGCGTACAGCGAGGTCGTCGTCTTCGTGAACGGCGCCGACCACGACCCCGTCCCGAGGAACACGTGCGTCCCCGCCGACCCGTACGCGACGAGGTCGGGCCGGCCGTCGTTGTTCGTGTCGCCGGCGCCCACGAGCTGGCTGTAACCGCCCCAGCCCGTACCGATCTTGGTCCGGGCCGCGAACGTACCGTCGCCCTTCCCGAGGTACAGCCACAGCACGCCCGCCGCGTCCCGGGCGACGAGGTCCCCGGCGACACCCCCGGCGATGTTCCCGACGGCCGTCAGCTGGTTGTAGACGCCCCAGCCGGGCCCGATCTTCACGCGGCCGGCGTACGGCACGGTGGAGCTGCCCGTGCCCTTGTAGAACCACAGCAGGCCGGACGCGTCGGTGGCGACGAGGTCGGCCTTGCCGTCACCGTTCAGGTCGGACCCGCCGGCGAGCTTGTTGTAGACGCCCCAGCCGGGGCCGACCTTGATCCGGGTCCCGAACGTGCCGTCGCCCTTGCCGGGGTAGTTCCACAGCACACCGGCCGTGTCCCGTCCGAGGACGTCACCGACGGCGGAGCCGCCGTTGTTCCCGGCCGCCTCGATCAGGTTGTACGTGTTCCACCCGCTGCCGATCTTGACGCGGGGCTTCGCCGGCGTCACCTGACCGCCCACCGGCCAGTCGAGCAGGTCGTCCCGCCACAGCACGCCCGACGCGTCCCGCGCGAGCAGGTCGGCCGAACCGTTGTCGCTGTAGTCGTGCGGGTTGGCCTTCCGGGTCACCTTGAAGGCGCCCGACGCGTATCCCGGGTACCCGATGGCGTTGGTCGGCGTCAGGGTGACGTTCCAGGTGTAGTCGCCGTTCGGGGCGCTGAACCCGTCCGAGGTCAGCCCGTCCCACGTGAGCCGCGCGGGCGCGGCAGGCCGCGTGAGGCGCTTCGTGTACGTCTTCCCGGTCGCGGTGTGCCGCAGGGTGACGTCCATGTTCACGTTGTACCGGGAGAGCTGCCACTCCATGGCGACCTGACCGCCGTTGCGGTCGAGGTCCGCCACGCCGGGGACCGTGCTGCCGAGGACGGTCGGCGCGGTGGACGCGCCGGGGGTGCCCGCGATCAGCGAGGCCGTCGGGTGGTCGCCCTCCGTGATCTTGAACAGTCCTTCCCCGTCGGTCGACTTCCCGCCCTGGACGTAGATGCTTCCGTCGGGCGCGGTCGACGTGGACGTGAAGTGGTCGAGCAGCGTCACTGTCTCGCTGGTGAGCACGTTCTGCGCGGTCAGAGCGTGCAGCGGGTTGGCCGTCGGGGCCGTGAGCCCGTCCGGCACGCCGTACAGCACCCAGTCGCCGGAGAACCCGACCACGACACCCTTGGAGCCCGCGCCCAGCGAGACGCGCTTGAAGGGCGCGTACTCGCTCCGCTTCTCGATCGCCACCCTGGCGGCGCCGTCCACGTACTCCGTCCACGCGATGTACGACGGGCTGATCGCGGTCGTGACCGTGGCCGGGTCGAACGCCAGGAGGGCCCGCTCCTCCTTCAGGAAACCGCCGCCGAGGTCCGCCAGCGCGCGGCGGTACATCGGTCCGGTGCTGCCGTCCTCCGTGTAGACGACGACCACGCTGGTGAGCGAGTGGGACAGGACCTTGTAGTCACGGCCGCGGCCGAAGGGCGTGATCTTCTCCTGCTGCTGCACGCCGTTCACCCGGGTGAGCCGGTAGAGGTCCTCGCCCCCGTACGTCGGGTTCGGCACGCTCAGGAAGAGCGTCGAACCGGCCGCCCCGGCGACCTTGTAGCCCGCCCCGAGCCCGACCGGCTCCACGTAGGTCGAGACCCCGTTCCCGCTCATGTCCCGCAGGATGAAGCGGTACCCGTCGCGGGTGACGATCGTGTCCGAACGGCTCTGGTACGCGACCGATGACGGAACCGGCCACGTGACGCCGTCGTCGAAATACGTCCACGTCAGTGCGGACCCGCCCGCGCCGTCGTCCTTCGAGGTGAGGAACCCGGCGGTCCCGGCGCTGACGAGCTTCTCGCCCGCCGGGAACGTGATGTCCTGCGCGTCCAGCGGCGCGGCCGGGGCGGCGACGGCGGCCACCGCTGCGGGCGCGGTGACGAGCGTCCCGCCGACGGCGGAGACGGCGAGCACGGCGGTGACGGCCACGGCGAGCCGACGGCCGCGTATGTGCGCGTGATTCATGATGCGTATCCCCCCAGGGATGCGGGCCCGGTGTCACTCAACACCGCGCCCGCTCCTCATGATTGCTTAGGAAACGCAGCGTACGAGACGAACGCGGACCACGTCGCGGGCGATACGGCGAGCTGGGGGCCGTGGGGGACTTTGGAGTCGCGGAGGTGGATGGTGGTGGGGTGCGCGGCGACTTCGATGCAGTTGCCGCCCTCGCCGCTGCTGTAGCTGCTCTTGAACCAGGCCAGATCGGTGGTGCTCATAGCTCTCCCAGCATCTTCTCGATCAACTCCAGGGACTCGCGGGGCGTGAGTGCCTGCGCCCGGATGATCCCATAGCGCTCTGCGTACACACGTACCTCTTCAGGGTCGGTGATCAGCCGAGCGTGGCCGTAGATCTCGGTGTAAGCGACCTCGCGCCGCCCTTGCGGCGTCAGCAGCGTGAACGCGCCGTCGAGGGAGGGGTGGTCCTTCCTCGTCAGTGGCATCACCTGGAGATGGACCGTGCGCCGACTGGCGATGTCCAGGATGCGGCGCAGTTGTTCGTGGTGGACGCTGAGGCCGCCGGTGGGGCGGCGCAGAATGGCCTCCTCCAGGACGAAGCTGATCGTCTTCGCTGGCCACTTGTCGAAGAGCGACTGGCGGGCCAAGCGGTCGGCCACCCATTTCTCAATCGTCTGCTCGTCCCAGACGGGCCGCCGATGGCGCATCACGGCCCGTGCGTATGCCTCCGTCTGCAACAGGCCAGGCACCGCCTGTACTTCGTAGTAGTGCAGGGCAACCGCCAAAGCTTCCGCCGCAGCGAAGCTCCGGAACCAGTCCGGGTGCCGCACCCGCGCCCTCGCCTGGGCGTCCCGTAGATCATCCACAGCCGCCACCAACACCCCGCCCGCGTTCAGCACGGGGTCCGCCCGGATCAGGAAGTCCGGTTGGGGGATTCGTACGCCCCGCTCCATGGAGGAGATCAGGTCCTCGCTGCAATGCGTGATGTCGGCCAGTTCCGCCTGGCTCAGGCCCGCGTTCTTCCGCAGCACCTTGATGATCTTTCCGAGCGCACGAAACAAGTGCGCCGTACCGTCCGCTTCGGAGGGCCGTTCCGGCCGCTCCTCCTCGTTGCCCGACATCCGTACCGCCCTCTTGGCGCACCCGTACAGTGACTCAACGTCGTCGCGTCGCTGCTGTTCAGCGTAGGGCGCACCCACCACTCTCAGGGGCATGAAGTCCGAAACCGCCACCCCAACCGGTGAGTTCACGCTCCGGCTCTCGGCCACGCGCCGGGGCGCACGTCTGGCGCGGCTACTCGCCGTGCAGCAGCTCCACGAGTGGGGCGTGACCGGTTCCGCCGCCGAGGCGGCCGAACTGGTCGTCGCCGAGCTCGCGAGCAACGCCGCCCTTCAGGGCCGGGTGCCGGGGAGGGACTTCGAGGTGCGGATGGAACGCGCCGACGACCACGTACGCATCGAGCTCTCCGACGCGCGGGGCGAGCGCCGCCCGTTACCGTCCGGGCAGCCCGACGAGGGCGGCTACGGGCTGCTGCTCGTAGCCGCCCTCGCGACCGCGTGGGGCGTGAAGGACCGGTCCGTCGGCAAGACGGTCTGGGCGACCATCCCCACCGTTCCGCCGGTCCCGCTCGCGCCTTAGAACACCGTCGGGGCGTACGAGTTGGTCGGCAGGTACGTGGACTCCCGGACGGGCGCGAAGGGTGCCTTCCAGTCCCCGGTGCCCTTGGCGAAGTACACCGTCTCGTTGCGGTACGCCACGAGGTCCGGCCGCCCGTCGCGGTCGACGTCGCCCATCGCGGTGGGCGGGAAGGTGCCCCAGCCGCCGCCGATCCGGGTCCGGGGGGCGAACGTGCCGTCACCCTTGCCGAGGTAGAGCCACAGCACGCCGTCCTTGTCGCGGGCGACGAGGTCACCGGCGGGTCCGCCGCCGATGTTCCCGGTGGCGGTGATCTTGTTGTAGATCCCCCAGCCGCCGCCGATCCGCACGGCCTTCGAGAACGGGGCGGTGGCGGATCCGGTGCCCTTGTAGAGCCACAGGACGCCGGCCTTGTCGGTGGCGAGGAGGTCGGGGCGGCCGTCGCCGCTCATGTCGCCGCCGCCGGTGATCCGGTCGTAGATCTGCCAGCCGCCGCCGACGCGTACCCGGGGCGCGAGGGTCCGCCCGGCGCCCTGGTGGAGCCAGAGGACCCCCGACCGGTCGCGGGCGACGATGTCCGCGTACGCGGATCCGGCGATGTTCCCGGGCGCGACGAGCACCTGGTCGTAGGTGTTCCAGCCGGTGCCGATCCGTACAGGGGCCCTCTTCTGCCAGACCGGTCCCCGCTGGTAGGGGTCCATGTGGCTGTCGTGCACCAGCAGCTCACCGAGGTCGTTCCGCAGGAGCAGGTCCGAGCTGCCGTTGTCGTTGAAGTCGTGCGAGGTGGGCTTGCGGAGGAGCTTGAAGGTGCCGGTGCGGACGAGGTCGGGGCCGACGCGGTCCCAGGGCGTCGCCGTCAGTTTCCACGTGTACTCGCCGTTGTAGGCGGTGATGCCGTCGTCGAAGAGACCGTCCCAGCGCGCGGTGTGGACTCCTTCGGTGATGGTGGGGAGGCCCGGCGTCGCCGTCTTCCCGGTCGCCTTGTGGACGAGTTCGAGGCCCGCGTTCGCGCCCCGGCTCAAGGTCCAGGTCAGGGCGCCGGCGCCGGGCAGGTCGAGGTCGAGCGTCGTGGGGACGGTGTGGCTCGCCAGCTCCAGGGTGGTGGGCTGGCCGGTGCTCGCGACGAGGGTGGCGACGGGCCGGGCACCGGCGGTGCCGGGGGCGATGCGGTAGAGGCCCTCGTCGTGCTCGAAGGTCCCGCCCCGCACGAGCTGGGTTCCGTCGGGGCCGGCCGTGGAGGTCAGCGTGTGTTCCAGGAGCTTGACCGGCTCGCCACCCGACAGGGGGCGGGCGTACAGCGAGTACAGGGGGTTCGCCGTGGTGGGCGCGTTGACCGAGTAACGCCGGTGCGTCAGCCAGTCGCCCACGATCTGGATGGCCACGTTGCCCGTGCTGCCCGTGTCGTGGCGAACGGTCTCGGCGGTGCCGCCCCGCCGCGCCACGGCCACCTTCACCGTCGAGTCGGCCGGCTTCTCGACCCAGGCGATGTGGGTCGCCGACAGGGCCATGCCGATGACCGGGACGTCGGACGTCTCGTGCTCCTCGACGACCGCGTGGGTCGCGACGTCCACGATGGTCACGCGGCTCCGCTTCACCCCGTCCACCGTGACCGTGTACCGGACCAGCACGGTGCCGGGCGAGTCCACGATGACGAAGGGGTTCACGATCTCGGCGGGCAGCCCGGTCACCGTGTGGTCGACGAGGACGCCCTGCTCCTTCCCGACGAGGTGGAGCTCCGTGCCGCCGGTCGCGGCGGCCTTCCTCATGACGAGGGTGCTGCCCGCGACCCCGGCGAGGGTGTAACCCTCGCCCAGGGGGCGGGTGTCGACCTCCAGCGGGTCGCCTCCCGTCGCCATGTCGGACAGCGTGTAGACGCCGCTCCCGTCGGTCCTCGCCACGATGTCCGTCTGCTTGGCGCCCCGGTACGAGCCCGGCGGGAGCACGGTCGCGACGCCGTCCGCGTACCGCGTCCACCGCCAGGTGAGCTGTTCGCCGCTCTGGGCGCTGAGGAAGCCGGTCGGACCGGCGCTCACGACCGTCGCGTCGACCGGGAACGGGACGGCGATGTTCTGCTCCGCCGCCACCGTCGCCGCGAACGAGGTCGTCGGCGCGGAGGCCCCGGCCGTCCCGCCCGCCGTCACGGCGAGGGCGGTGGCCACGGCCGTGGCGAGGGCGAAGCGGTACCGGGTGCTTCTCGTACGCGTCAAGGCTCTGTTCTCTCTTCGGCTGCGCAGGTCGGGTGGCGGGTCAGAACATCAGGGTGCCGTCACGGACGAACCGCCGCGACGAGTCGATCGACACCTCCTTCGGGAAGGGGTTCCGCCAGTCGCCGCTGCCGGGGTAGAAGAGGAGGCTGCCCGTGTCGCCGCCGGTCACATGACGGACGACGAGGTCGGACCGGCCGTCGCGGTCGGCGTCACCGACGGCGATCAGGTCGGTGTAGTAGCCCCAGTCGCTGCTGATCCGGGTCCGGGCGGCGAACGTGCCGTCGCCCTTGCCGAGGTAGAGCCAGTCGACGCCGTCCTTGTCTCGGGCGATGAGGTCTCCGGCGGGGCCGCCGCCGATGTTCCCGGTGGCGGTGATCTTGTTGTAGATCCCCCAGCCGCCGCCGACCCTCACCCGCGGCCGGAAGGGAGAGGTGATGGAGCCCGTGCCCTTGTAGAGCCACAGGGCGCCGTCCTTGTCGGTGGCCAGGAGGTCGCGGCGGCCGTCGCCGCTGACGTCGAGGCCGGCGGTGATCTTGTTGTAGATCCCCCAGCCGCCGCCGACCCTCGTACGCGTCTTGAAGGGGACGGACGGAATGCCGGTGCCCGCGTACGACCACAGCACGCCGCTCTTGTCCCGGCCGAGCAGGTCGGCGTGGACGGTGCCGCCCAGGTTTCCGGGGGTGACGATCCGGTCGTACGTGTCCCAGCCGGATCCGACGACGACCTCCGACAGCGGGTCCGTTGTGTTGCTGTCCAGGAACTGTCGGGCGTCGAAGACGGAGAGCCGGCCGCCACTGCGGAAGAGCAGGTCGGGCGAGGTGCTGTTCGAGAAGTCGTGGTCCGCCGGCCGGCCGATGACCTTGAACGAGCCCGTCAGCTCCGCCTTCTCGCCGATCCCGTTGTAGGGCACGGTCGTCAGTCGCCAGGTGTAGTCGCCGTTGTGGACGGCCGTGCCGTTGTCGAAGGTGCCGCCCCAGTTCAGGCTGACGGCCCCCTGCGTGGTCGCGCCCAAGGTCGCGCGGGCCCCCGTCGCCGTGTGCGTCAGCTCCAGGGTCACCTTCCCGACGCTGCTGCCGCTGCCCTGCCACTTCAGCGGCACGCCGTTCCTGGCGACGGAGAAGTCGACGGTCGCGGGGACCGTCACGCCGGTGACCGTGTACACGAGGGGGCGGCCCGTGCTCGCGACGAGGATGGCGGCCGGTTCGCCGTCCGCGCCGACCGTGAGCCGGTAGAGGCCCTCGCCCTGCGCGAGCGTGGAGCCCTGGACGAGGAGGGTGCCGTCGCCGGTGGGGACGACACGGTGCACGAGGTCGAGGAGCTTGACCGTGCGGCCGTCGGTCAGCGAGCGGACCGTCAGGGCGTGCAGGGGGTTGGGCCTGGCCGTCGCGAACCCTCGCGGATCGCCGTACGCCACCCAGTCGTCGCCCAGGACCCCGAGCGCCAGCGTCGCGTTCGAGCCCACGGGGACCCGCGTGGCGCCCTCCTGGCCGCGCTTGGCCAGCCAGAGGGCCGTGGTGGTGTCGCTGGCGTACTCGCTCCAGACCACATGGGTGGCGGAGGCGGTCACGTCGGGGCTCGCGATGCTCTCGGTGAGCACCCGGTTCTCCGTGACCTTGGCCGTGGCGACGTCCACGAGGAGCGCGCGCAGGACGCTCTGGGCGGAGTCCCAGTAGCGGACGAGCAGCTCGCCCGGCGCGACCGGGAAGTAGGAGCGGACGGAGGTGGTGTCGGGAACCCCGGCGACCTTGCGGTTCAGGAGGGTCCCGTCGGCCGCCTTGCCGACGAGGTGGACGTCCGAGCCGCCCCCGGCGCGCGGGACCTCCATGACGAGGGTCGAGCCCTCGGCCCGTACGAGCCGGGCGGTCGCGCCGACGGAGGTGGTGTCGATGACGACGGGGGCGACGCCCGTGGCCATGTCGTACAGGTTGTACGTCGTCCCGTTGACCTTCTTCACGATCACGTCCGAGCCGGCGCTGCCCTCGTACGTGCCCGCGGGCAGGAGGGTGGTGACGCCGCCCTGGTACCGCGTCCATCGGTACTCCGACTGCCCGCCGGAAGGAGCGGCCCAGCGGACGGACAGGAAGCCCGTCGGTCCGTTGCCGGTCACGTACGAGTTCGGCAGGAGCGCGGCGGCACTCTCCTGGGCCGTACCGCTCGAAACGGCGGTCGTCGTCTCGGTGGTGGCGAGGGCCACGCCCGTCGTGAACGTGCCCGCGCAGGCGGCGGCGAGGGCCACGGCGACGGCGGCGGTGAGGTGGCGGCGGGACGAACCGGTGTGGGACAAAACGGAGTTCTCCCTCGAGTGATGTGGGTGCGGCGATCCACGCCGCACCCACATGACCTCCGAGTGCGTCGCAAGGTTGTACGACTATCCGGAATGCCTCGGGCCAGTCAGGCCCGTCACGACACCGACGTGTCAGATGACCGGGTTGTGCGCCGTCGAGCCCGGCAGGTAGACGCCGATGCTCGTGCGCGGGGCGAACGGGGTCGAGAGGCTGCCCGTGCCCTGGTGGACGTACGAGCCGCCGGCCGGGCTGTACGCGAACAGGTCGGCGCGGCCGTCGCCGTTGATGTCGCCGGCGCCGACGAGGTGGGTGTAGCCGCCCCAGCCGCCGCCGACGCGCACGCGCGCGCCGAAGGTGCCGGTGCCCGTGCTCGGGTACAGCCAGAGGACGCCGGTCGTGTCACGGGCGACGAGGTCGCCGTGGACGGTGCCGCCGAGGTCGCCGGTGGCGGTGATCTGGTTCATGGCGCCCCAGCCGCCGCCGACCCGCGTCCGACTGCCGTAGGGGGTACGCCAGTTGCCCGTGCCCTTGTAGAGCCAGAGGACGCCGGAGGTGTCGGTGGCGAAGAGGTCGGACCAGCCGTCGCCGTTGACGTCACTGCCGCCGGTGATCTTGTTGTACGCGTTCCAGCCGGGGCCGATCTTGGTGCGGGGCGCGAAGGTGCCGTCGCCCTTGCCGAGGTACAGCCAGAGGTTGCCGTCCTTGTCCTTGGCGACGACATCGCTCACGGAGGCACCGGCGACGTTGCCCACGGCCTCGATATGGCTGTAGACGCCCCAGCCGGAGCCGAGCAGCGTGTGTGTGGACGTGGGGACGCCGTCCTGCGGCGTCCTGCTGTTGATGTCGTCGCGCCAGACCCGGCCGGCGGAGTCCCGGGAGAGGAAGTCCGGGGTGCCGTTGTCGGAGTAGTCGTGCGCGGCGGTCTTGCGGACCACTTTGAGGGCGCCGGTCTTCTTCACCTCGGGGCCGATGCCGCTGCGCGGCTTGACGCGGAGCTCCCAGGTGTAGTCGCCGTTGTAGGCGTCGAGGGAGGAGGAGACGAGCCTGCCCGACCAGTCGACGGTGGCCTTGTTGTGCGGGTTGGCCGTCGGGTTGTCGGTCCAGACGGGGATCTGCTCGGTCTTGCCGGTGCGGGTGTGCTTCAGCGTGAACGTGCCGTCCACGTTCGCCTGGGTCAGGGTCCAGCTGAATCTCGCCCCCTGGCTCTTGTCGAGGTCGACCACGGTCGGGGCGGCGTCCTGGGAGACGATCCCGAGCGCCGTCGGCGTGTTCGCGGTCGCGACCGTGGTGACGGTCGGTGCGCCGCCCGTCGCGTTCGCCGAGACCTTGTAGACGCCCTCGCCCGAGCCCGCGCCCTCGGTGAGGCTGCCGCCGCGCACGACGAGGTTGCCGTCGGTGTCCGAGACCGCGGTGACGACGTGGTCGAGGAGCTTGACCGGCGTCCCGCCGCCGAGGGGGCGAGCGACCAGCGGGTAGTGCGGCGACGGACCGTAGGACTGGTAGCCACCGACGCTGGTGTAGGTCACCCAGTCGCCCAGGAGACCCGTGCGCATCACCTCACTGGCGCCGACGATGCCCAGGTTGGTGGTGGTGGTCGCGCCGCCGCCGCGCGGGGCGGTGTGGAGGAGGGCGACGCGCTTCCCGCCGAGCGGTCCGTCGGGGTAGTCGTACTCGATCCAGGACCAGTGGGTCGCGGAGAGCGCGACGTCGCCGAACTCCAGCGAGCCCGCCGGGCGCGTCTCCAGGACCTCGCCGGTCTCGGTGTCCACGGCGGCCAGGTGGTAGCGGAGGGTTGCGCCGCTGCCCGTCTCGTACACGATGACGGCCGTGCCGGGCGTCGTGAGGACGACCTTGGTCACGTTGGCGTTGCCCGGGATGCCGGGTACGGGGATGGGGGGCGTCGGGTACTTGCTCCCTCGGAGGATCTCGACTCGCACGGCGCCGGTGTAGCGGTCCTCGGTGACGGTCACGAGCGCCGAGCCGATGACCCCGCGCGAGGAGGTGCCGTTGTTCATCGTGACGCCGCCCACGGTGGTTCCCGGGTTGGCCATGTCGTACATCGAGTACGAGAGTGAACCGGGCGTGGCGCCCCAGACGATGTCCGAACCCTGTCCGAAGAAGCCGGTGTTCGGAGTGTTCAGGAGGGTGGTGGAGCCGTCGGCGTACTTCGTCCAGAGGTAGTCGGTCCTCAAGGGGTCGTAGTGCCGGACCGTGCTGAGGAAGCCGGTGGCCCCGGCGCTGGTGACCCGCGCGCCCTGCGGGATCGTGCCGATCGCCTCGGCCGTCTGCACGATTGCCGGGCCGGGGACGGGGGCCGCCGTGGCGGGGGTGACGGCGAGTGCCGTGCCGGCCGTCAGCGCCAGGAGGGCGGTGACGGCAGCGGCGAGGTGACGTCGGGGAGTACGCGATAGAGACAAAGGATCGTTTCCTCTGTAGTCGTCGGAATCAGTCGTCGGAACCAGAAGGGGAAGCGGGGGGCTGCCGTGCGTCAGAAGACGCGCTGGTAGCCGGCGCCGCCGTACTCCAGGACCTTGATCGCGTCGGTCCCGCCCGCGAAGGGCGCGCTCCAGTTGCCCGTACCGGCGTAGAAGGCGGCGGCGCGGTTCCAGCCGCCGTACGCGTACAGGTCGGGGCGGCCGTCCTTGTTGCCGTCGCCGATGCCGACGAGCTCCGTGTAACCGCCCCAGCCGCCGCCGACCTTGGTGCGGCCGGCGAAGGTGCCGTCGCCCTTGCCGAGGTACAGCCACAGCACGCCGGCCGTGTCACGGGCGAGGAGGTCACCGGCCGGGCCTCCGGCGAGGTTCCCGACGGCCGTCAGCTGGTTGTAGCCGCCCCAGCCGCCGCCGATCTTCGTACGGGCGCCGAAGGGAGTGCCGGCCGAGCCCGTGCCCTTGTAGAGGTAGAGGTCGCCCGCCCTGTCCTGGGCGACGAGGTCGGCGCGGCCGTCCCCGGTCAGGTCGCCGCCGCCGGCGAGGTGCTTGTACGTCTGCCAGCCGGGGCCGATCTTCGTACGGGTCCCCAGCGGCTTCGTCTCGTCGCCGGTGCCCTGGTACAGCCACAGCACGCCCGACGCGTCACGGGCGATCGTGTCGGCCGCGGTCGTGCCCGCGACGTTCCCGACGGACTCGATCTGGTCGTACGCATTCCAGCCGGAGCCGACCAGGGTCCTCTGGTACGTGGGAGCCAGCCGCTTCGTGGCCGCGTCGTACGTGGTGTCGACGCGCCACAGCGTGCCGCCCGCGTCCTTGGCGAACAGGTCCGGCGAGCCGTTGTCGCTGTAGTCGTGCGGCTTGGCCGAGCGGACCACCCTGAAGGTGCCCGACTGCTCGACCGCCGGCCCGATGCCGTTCTGCGGAACGGCCCGGAAGGACCAGGTGTAGTCGCCGTTGAAGGCCGACTTGTCGCCCGGCGAGAGGTCGTCGACGAGGCCCTGCCAGGTGATGCCGAAGGTGATGTCGTCGAACGTGTGCCGGGACGGATAGTCGCGGCGCAGCTCCAGCAGGCGGGAGTAGGTCTGGCCCGTCTTCTTGTGGGTGAGCTTCAGCTGGACGTCGGCGTTGAGCCGGGACATCCGCCACTTCAGCTCGACCTCGCGGTCCCGGTCGAAGTCGACGACGGCCGGCACCTGGGAGCCGAGATAGGTCAGGGCGGTGGGCTGCTCCGTCGTCGCGACCTTCTCGACGGCGAGCTGCCCGCCCCCGGGGGTGGAGACCCGGTAGAGGCCCTCGCCCTGCGCGACCGTGCCGCCGCGCACGAGCAGGGAGCCGTCCGACGCGGCTTCCATGGAGGTGGCGTAGTCGGCGAGTTGGACGGGCTCGGAGATCTGGGTGGGCTCGGAGAGCTCGCCCGCCGTCAGGTCGACGGCCTGCACCTTCGTGTTCGGGAACGTGCCGTTGTCGGTGAGCTTGCTCGGGGCGCCGTACACCAGCCAGTTGCCCACCAGGCCGACGAAGTACTCGTCGGTGAGGGCGAAGGTGTGCCGCTTCGTGACGCGGGTCTTCCGGTCCACCGTGGTGTAGACGATGCCGTCGTCCTCGGAGAACGCGGTCCAGGCGACGTGCGTGGCCGAGAGGGCCAGCTGGGAGTGGAGGGAGGAGAGGGAGTCGGACACGCCGGCGGGGTACGTCTCGACGACCGCGCCGGTGGTCACGTCGATGACGGCACGGGCGCCGGTGCGCAGGTCGGAGGAGCCGGTCTCGTAACCGACGAGGATCTTGCCGTCGACGACGGGCGCGTCGGCGAAGAAGCCGTTCGCGTCGGCGGGGAGGCCGGTCACCTCGCGGCTGTGGATGCCGTCGTTCTCCTCGGTGACGAGGAGCAGCTTCTCGCCGGGGGCGCCGTTGACGGGCGCCTTGGCGAGGACGGTGCGCGGGCCGACGGCCTGGACGTAGGTGGCCCCCAGTGAGCCGAGGTCGAAGGAGACCACGACGGCGGGGCGGTCGACGACGGGCACGGACATGTCCAGGAGCGTGACGGTACGCATCAGGTGCGGGGCGGCGGAGTCACCGACCACCAGGATGTCCGTGCCGGTGCCGCCGACGCCACCGCCGGCAGGGGACGCGACGGCGGTCGAGCTGCCGTCCGCGTACCGGGTCCACCGGAGCTCGTTGGTGCTCTCGGAGCGGGTCAGGAAGCCGGTGGTCCCGGCCCCGGCGATCTTCGCGCCGGCCGGGAACGGCACGGTCGCGTCGGCGGTGGCTTCCGTGGCGGCGGTGACGGCGGCGGTACCCGCCGGGGCGGCGAGCGCGGCCGGCCCGGACGCCAGGGCCGTGCCGGCGGTGATCGCGAGGACGGCGGTCACAGCGGCGGCGAGGTGACGACCACGACCGGACAAACGATTCTGCAAGGTGAATTCCCCCCAAAACAAACAGACATGGCAAGCGCCACGCTTGTTTGACTCGTGATCCGGGTCGGGGGTTGTACGAAAAGACGCCCCGTCAGTGATCGCGATCCGCGCCCGTACGCTCCACCACGCCCCGGACGAACGCCGCCTGGCCCGCGTGCTGGAGGTCGTCCGCGATCACCGAGACCAGCCGGACACCGAGGGTCACCGGAGGGTCCCAGGCCGTGTCGACGACCCGGGCCAGGTCCGCGTTCGTCACCGACCCGATCAGCTCCACCGTCCGCGCGTGCACGGCGTCGTGGTACCCGAGCAGCAGCTCCGCCGGCGCGCGCACCGCGCCGACCTCGGCGCGCGTCTGCCCGTACCCGGTGGCCTGCCGGGAGAACGGCAGGCCGAAGCGGGTGGCCCAGCCGTCCGACGCCCACAGCTGCTTCGTGTCGAACGCGTCCGCGAGGTGGTCGTCCTGGATCCGGGTGAGGTGCCAGACGAGCCAGGCGACCGAGTTGGCGTCCGGGTCGATCCGGGCGGCGAGCTCGTCCTCCGTCAGTCCCTCCACGGCCTCGTGGACGGCTTCCCGTACCCGTCCGAACGAGTCGACCAGCAGACCGGCGCTGTTCACGGCAGACTCCTCTCGGCCCTCCACCGCGCCACGGTCTCCTCGACGTCGAAGAGTGTCAGGTTGAGCGGCGGCCCGGCCGGCGGCCGGGCGAGGGCTTCGGCGATCTTGGTGTTGATCTCGCCGACGATCCGGCGGACCTGGCGCTCCGAGACGGCCGCGGCCACCGCCGCGGTGGCGTCCTCTGCGTCCTTGCGCAGCTGGAGGGCCGGCGGCAGTACCGCCATGCCCTCGCGGTGCATCTTCTGCTTGACCCACCACAGTTCGTCGTACGGGGCGGAGTCGTCGGGCAGCGGCTTCCCGAAGCCGGGGAGGCTCCGGAACTCGCCTCGCTCCGAGGCCTCCCGGATCTGCTTGTCGACGAACGACTCGAAGCTCACGCCCGGCGGTTTCCGTTCGGTCATGTGTCCAGACTACGTAATCGCCGTCGTACGAGTGTGGTTCTCGCGGTCTACTGCGGCACGCGATCTTCCGGCACGCTGTGGTCCGTTCAACGCGCGTCGACCCCTGTAACGACAGGCAATCCCTGGAATCCCCGCTCCCCACGAAGCCCCCACCGGAGGACGCATGCGTGCACGGATCACCCCGCTCGGCACCCTGCTCGCGCTCGTCGCGGGCCTGCTCACCGCGCTCGTCACGACCACCCCCGCCCAGGCGGCGCCGCTCTTCAAGGCCCCCTACCCCTGTGGCCAGAAGTGGACCTACGGCCACCACTCCGCCGAGGTCCGCCAGGCCCTCGACTTCATCCGCGCCGACGGCGGCACGACGGCCGGCACCCCGGTCCTCGCCTCGGCGTCCGGGACCGCCTACCGCTACTCCCAGCCGAGCGGCGCGGGCAACTACATCGTGGTCGACCACGGCAGCGGCTGGAAGACGTACTACTTCCACCTCAACGCCTACTCCGTCGCCAACGGCGCCTGGGTCGCCCAGGGGCAGCAGATCGGCACCACCGGCTCCACCGGCAACAGCTCCGGCGCCCACATCCACTACGAGCAGCTCTACAACGGCGTCGGCCAGCCCATCGTCATCAACGGCGCCTCCCTCGCCCCCTACCCGGGCTCCTACGGCTCCAAGTACCTGACGAGCGACAACGGCTGCTCGGGCGGCGGAGGCGGAAAGTACTGGGTCGACACCTTCGCCAACGCCACCGGCTACGCGCAGGCGAACACCGACGACGCCCAAGGCGTGCTGAACGCGGGCACGAACTACGTCTTCTGCAAGGTCTGGGGCCAGGAGATCCGCGACGCCTCCGGGAACTTCAACCACTGGTGGCTCAGGACCGACCTCGACACCGTCTACGCCGGGAAGAACGGCAACGGAGCGTACGTGTCCGCGTACTACCTGTCACGCTGGGGCAACGACGAGGCCCGCGACAACAACGGGGCGGTCATCCCCACATGCTGACCGTGTAGGGAGAAAAGGCAGGAGCCCCGCTCGTGCCCTGAGGCACGGAGCGGGGCTCCTTGGGTACTGCTCTAGTCCAGCGCTGACGCCGACCCGGGCACCTTAGGCCGGGGTGACGTTCTCCGCCTGCGGGCCCTTCGGGCCCTGCGTGACGTCGAAGGTCACGAGCTGGTTCTCCTCGAGCGAACGGAAGCCGTTCGCGTTGATCGCGGAGTAGTGGACGAAGACATCCGGGCCGCCGCCGTCCTGGGCGATGAAGCCGAAGCCCTTTTCAGCGTTGAACCACTTGACGGTTCCGGTAGCCATAAGCCCTCCTTGGGCCAAAGGGTTGCCCTGCTCCAGAACCTGCAAACAAGTCTGAAAACTACAAAAGCCTGCGGGTCACATGCTCCGCAGGCTCTGTACTGCAAGGGAAACCAAACTGCAACTTGCGTTGAGCCTAGCACGCAGGATGCGGAGGACGGTAGAGGGAAAGATCACGTCACTCACATGTTTGATCTGCGGTTCCGTGCCGACCTCGGCCGTGTCGTGAGCCCCGGCGACGCCCGCGCCACGAGGCGGGTCTAGCCTCGCAATGTGGACAATGCAACCGACGACGCAACCGGCGCCCACCCGCGCAGCCGGCCCCGCGTCGGACACATCCAGTTCCTGAACTGCCTGCCCCTTTACTGGGGCCTGGCGAGGACCGGAACGCTCCTCGATCTCGAGCTCACGAAGGACACCCCGGAGAAGCTCAGCGAGCGCCTCGTCCGGGGTGACCTCGACGTCGGCCCCATCACCCTCGTCGAGTACCTCCGGAACGCCGAGGACCTCGTCGCCCTCCCCGACATCGCCGTGGGCTGCGACGGCCCCGTCATGTCGTGCGTGATCGTCTCCCAGCGGCCGCTCCGGGAGCTGGACGGGGCCCGGGTGGCGCTCGGTTCGACCTCCCGCACGTCGGTGCGCCTCGCCCAGCTGCTGCTCGCCGAGCAGTACGGGGTGAAGCCCGACTACTACACGTGCCCGCCGGACCTCGGCGTGATGATGCAGGAGGCGGAGGCGGCCGTCCTCATCGGCGACGCCGCGCTCCGGGCCTCGCTGCACGACGCCCCCCGCCTCGGGCTCCAGGTCCACGACCTGGGCCTCATGTGGAAGGAATGGACGGGGCTGCCCTTCGTCTTCGCGGTGTGGGCGGCGCGCAAGGACTACCTGGCGCGCGAGCCCGAGACCGTCCACGAGGTGCACCAGGCGTTCCTGGCCTCGCGGGACCTCTCCCTCGAAGAGGTCGCCAAGGTCGCCGAGCAGGCCGCCCGCTGGGAGACCTTCGACGCGGAGCTCCTGGAGCGGTACTTCCGGACGCTCGATTTCCGCTTCGGCCCGGAGCAGCTCGCGGGAGTGCGGGAGTTCGCCCGCCGCACCGGCCCGACGACGGGTTTCCCGGCCGACGTCCGAGTGGAGCTGCTCGCGCGGAACACCTCGCGGAACACCCCGCCGAGCACCCTGGGGAAGCCGTGAGAACCCCTGGCGTACGCTGGTTCGGACGATCAGAACCCCTCCGAAAGGGACGTACCCGGTGACCGAGAAGGCCGAGCTCCAGTCTGTTCTCGACCGCGCAGCCGCGGGTGGCCGGATCACCCCCGAGGAGGCGCTCGACCTCTACCGCTCGGCGCCCCTGCACGCGCTGGGCGCCGCCGCCGACGCCGTGCGCCGCCGCCGGTACGCGGGGACCGAGCACATCGCGACGTACATCATCGAGCGGAACATCAACTACACGAACGTCTGCGTGACGGCGTGCAAGTTCTGCGCGTTCTACGCCGCTCCGAAGGACACGAAGAAGGGCTGGTCCCGGGACCTCGACGACATCCTGCGCCGCTGCGCGGAGACCGTGGAGCTCGGCGGCACCCAGATCATGTTCCAGGGCGGCCACCACCCGGACTACGGCGTCGAGTACTACGAGAAGCACTTCGCCGCGATCAAGCAGGCCTACCCGCAGCTGGTCATCCACTCCCTCGGCGCCTCCGAGGTCGAGCACATGGCCCGGATCTCCGGCGTCTCCGTCGAGGAGGCGATCACCCGCATCCACGCCGCCGGTCTCGACTCCTTCGCGGGCGCCGGCGCCGAGCTGCTCCCCGAGCGGCCGCGCAAGGCCATCGCCCCGCTCAAGGAGAGCGGCGAGCGCTGGCTGGAGATCATGGAGATCGCCCACAAGCTGGGCGTCGAGTCGACCTCCACCATGCTGATGGGCACCGGCGAGACCAACGCCGAGCGGATCGAGCACCTGCGGATGATCCGTGACGTGCAGGACCGGACGGGCGGCTTCCGGGCCTTCATCCCGTACACGTACCAGCCCGAGAACAACCACCTCAAGGGCCGCACGCACGCCACGCTCTTCGAGTACCTGCGCATGATCGCGATCGCCCGGCTGTTCTTCGACAACATCGCGCACATCCAGGGCTCGTGGCTCACCACGGGCAAGGAGATCGGCCAGCTGACCCTGCACTACGGCGCCGACGACCTCGGCTCGATCATGCTGGAGGAGAACGTCGTCTCCTCGGCGGGTGCCAAGCACCGCTCCAACCTGCGCGAGATGATCGACATGATCCGCACGGCGGACCGCGTCCCGGCGCAGCGCGCCACGACGTACGAGCACCTCGTCGTCCACGACGACCCGGCGAACGACCCGGTCGACGAGCGCGTCGCCTCGCACATCTCGTCCACGGCGATCGAGGGCGGCACGGCTCACCCCGAGCTGAAGCTCCTCGACGCCAACTGACGGCGCCATGCTGACGATCCACTTCGCCGAGGCGTCGCCCGAGACCGCCGTCCTGGTCGACGGCGCCCTCGTCGCCGCCGTCGGCCCGTACGAGGACCTGGCCGCCCTGCGCCCCGAGGCGCGGGTGCGGCAGTGGCCCGGCATCCTCACGCCCGGACTGCTCAACCCGTACGGGCCCGAGCTGCTCGAAGGCATGTACCACCCGGACCCCCGGGAGGCCGCGGGGTTCGGCACCGAGCCGATCCCCGGGGAGCGGGCGCAGCGGATCTTCCGGATGGACCCCTCCCGCCGCGGCGCCTCCGCGCGCCGCGGCGTGCAGCAGCTCCTGGCCCACGGGACGGTCGGCGTCGCCGGTGAACTGCGAGGCCGGGGCGCCGTGGACGCCGTACGCAGGGCCGGCCTGGTCATCGGCCGCCGCCCGGACACGCTCCCCGGGCCACCGTCCTTCTCGCCGGCGCCGCTGGTGCTGCTGCCCGGTCTCGTGCCGGGCGGCCCGGCCCGCTTCGCCGTCTTCGACGTCGCCGACCGGGCCGCTCTGGTCCGCCTCGGCCCGTCGACCTGCGTCGCCACGGTCATCGACGGCCGACTGGTCTACCGGGCCCGCTGACCCTTCCCGGAGGACAGTTCGGCAACCTCCGTCGGGGAAAGGCGTTCCAGGACGAACGGCGGCTCCTCCGCCTCCACCGGACGCGCGTCCGCTTCCTTCACCAGCTCCAGGAAGCGCGGGTCCTCGGCGACGTCGACCAGATCGCGCAGCGTCACCGGCGCCTCCGCCTTCCCGGCGTACACGATGAGCGCGACCACGCTCTTGCGGTACCAGTACTGCTTGGTCACCCTCCAGGTCGGCCACTCGCTCATTGGCCCGCTCCTCAGCCGCGTGTCCTCCTCGCAGGTGGGCGCGTCCTTCGGCTTGTTCTCGCAGTACAGGAGGGACATCTCGTTGCCCGGTCGCACCGACGCGACCATGCGGAAGGTCTCGCCGCCCGCCGTGATCCGGTACTCGGGCGTCCGGTCCTTCACCGGGCTGATGTCGGTGATCGTCGCGGGCAGCAGCTCGTCCAGCAGAGCCGCCATCTTCTGCTGGTACTGCGCGCGGCGCTCCCGCTCGGCCGGGGACAGTCCCTCGGGGTTGTCCGGCGGCGTGATGCCCGGCGTCTCCTCCACGACCACCGGGGGATAGCTGTACGTCGCGCCCCCGGTGGCGGGTGTCGACACCGCCGGGGCGGTCGTCCCCGGCAGCAGGGTGAGACCGAGGGCCCCCGCCGTGACCACGGCGAACGCCGCCGCCCCGACCGTGAACCGGGACCGGGCCCGCCGCCTGCGGCCCTCGCGCACCGCGAGCGGGACGAGGTCGGGCAGCGGTGGCAGACCGTCCGTCGTCCGGTCCATGGCGTCGCGCAACAGATCGGTGTCGTTGTTCTTTTCCACGGTGGACCTCAGCTTTCCGTGATCGAGAGCCCGGCATCCGCCAGGCGTACGCGAAGTCGGGCAAGGGAACGGGAGCACTGGCTCTTGACGGTGGCCTCGCTGCACCGCAGCAGGGTCGCCACGGAGGCCACGCTCTGGTCCTCCCAATAGCGCAGCACGACCATCGCCCGTGCCCGGGGCGGGAGTTCGGCGAGCGCGCCGAGCAGCGTCACGCGCAGATCGGTGTGGTCGGCGGGCGGTGCCGGGTCCGTGCCCCCGGTCCGGGTCAGCGCGAGCAGATCGCGCAGCCGGCGCCGTCGCTCGGACAGGAAGGTGCGGGTCAGCACCGTCTTGGCGTACGCGTACGGATGATCGGCGGCCCCCGCCCGTCGCCAGTGCTGGTACAGCTTGGCCAGCGTGGTCTGGGTCAGGTCCCGGGCGGTCTCGGCGTCGCCGCAGAGCAGGTACGCCGTGCGGTACAGCCGCTGCTGGGCGGCCCGGGCGAACTCCTCGAACCCGGCGACGGACCCGACGTCCACCCGGCCGTCGGTGCGGACGTCCGCGCCGCCCCCGGCCCCGACGTCGGAGCCGCCCCCGGCCCCGACGTCGGAGCCGCCCCCGGCCCTGACGTCCGGCTCCGCGGCCGTCATCTCGGTCGACACTGCCATCGCACCCCTTCTCCCCTCGCCGTCGTGCACCCGCCGTCGTGGCGCGTGCTCGACCGTCCTTGAGCACCCCCGGTCCCGAAAGGTTGAAAGGAGTTCCCGGAAATCCTGCCGCCCAGCGGGCCCGCTCCGGGCGGCAGGGCGCCGCCTGCCAGAATGGGTGGATCCGTCCGCACCCGATCTTGCGAGGCCGAACGCCAGTGACCCGCGCAACCCTGGACAAGCAGCCGCACGAAGTCGCCTCGATGTTCGACGACGTGGCGGCGAACTACGACCTCACCAACGACGTGCTCTCCCTCGGGCAGGACCGCCGCTGGCGCAAGGAGGTCGCGAAGGCCGTCGACGCCCGCCCCGCGCAGAAGATTCTCGACCTCGCGGCGGGTACGGCCACGTCCTCGCAGCCCTTCGCCCGCGCGGGCGCGTACGTCGTGCCCTGCGACTTCTCGATCGGGATGCTCCAGGTCGGCAAGAAGCGCCACCCGTGGATGCCGTTCACGGCGGGCGACGGCATGAAGCTGCCCTTCCGTGACGACGTCTTCGACGCCGTCACGATCTCCTTCGGGCTGCGGAACATCCAGGACACCGAGGCGGCGCTGCGCGAGCTGTACCGGGTGACGAAGCCGGGCGGCCGGGTCGTCATCTCCGAGTTCTCGCACCCCACCTGGGCGCCGTTCCGCACGGTGTACGAGGAGTACCTGATGCGCGCGCTGCCGCCGGTGGCCCGCGCCGTCTCCTCGAACCCCGACGCGTACGTGTACCTGGCCGAGTCCATCCAGTCCTGGCCGGACCAGCCGACCCTGGCGGGCATGCTCCAGAAGGCCGGCTGGTCGAAGGTGGCCTGGCGGAACCTGACCGGTGGGATCGTGGCGCTCCACCGGGGGTTCAAGGCCTGACGGCCGGGTGAGCGACGGCTACGGCTTCACGTACATGCCGTAACCGCCGATGCCGGTGTACACCGAGTCGGCGACCTCGCGGTGCACGAGCCCGCCGTCCAGGGGGTCCGTCGGCGGGGTGTGGGTCTTCGACTGCGCCTCCGTCGGCTTCTTCGTCACCAGGGCGGTGGAGCCGCCGCCGTCCAGGTTGATGGCGTCGACGATCCCGAGCAGCGGGGAGTCCAGGAGGGCGGCGAAGCTCCGCAGGTAGTCGCCGTCCTCGTTGTCCGCCCCGGTGAGGGTGACGAGCACCGGGTGGCCCTGGGCGTTCGTGCCGAGCGCGGTGCGCGAGTCGGTGCAGATCAGGGTCGTGCCGTCGGCGCTCGTCTCCTTGCCGCTGCAGGAGTCGGGCAGCTCGGCGGGGATCTTCGAGTGGCGGAGCAGCTGGTGGAAGGAGCTGACGACGTCGACCGACTTGTCCAGCGGGATGTCCCGGTTCAGGGTGACGTCGTGGAGCTTCTGGTCGATCGTCACCCGGTCGTCGAGGGCGAGCCGGTCGCGGAGCCACTGGGCCCTGGTGCCGATGCCCTGGATGACGCGGCCGCCCGCGGGGACCGCGGTTCCGCCGCGGCCTTCGCGGACCTGGGTGACGACGCCGTGCGCGTCGACGACGACCTCGAAGCCCGTGTCGGCGGTGGCGGCGACGAGGGGGTCGGTCCCGGGCTTCGGGGTGGGCAGGCCGTAGTCGTCGGTGAAGACGACGATCTCGTCGCTGTCGGTGAAGACGGGCGGGGTCTTGCTCACCTCCATGTCCTCGGAGTCGCGCGCGCAGTGCGGGGGGCGTCCCGGGGTCCGGTTGACGTCGTCGATCCGGACGGTCTCGCCGGAGGGGCCGATCAGCTGCATGTCCGTGAGGAGCTTGGTGATGTACGGGATGCCGTACTGGATCACCGCTCCGGTGCTGCCCTTCCCGCCGCTCCAGCAACTGGAGCTGTGCAGGACGCCGTCCGTGGCCGAGACGCTGGTGTGCGCGGCGGTCTTCTCGACGCCGGCTCCGGCGGGCTCCCGCTGGAACAGGCCGCCGTTGACTCCCGCGTACGGGTGACGGGCCGCCACCGGGGTGACCTTGGCGAGCTGCTCCGTGACGTGCTCGGCCGAGCCGTCGCGCGTGCCGACGGTGCTTTCCAGGGTGAGAGACCCGGCGGTGGGGTCGATCTCGACGATCTGGAGCTTGCGGGCCTTGGCGCGGAGGGCGGAGGGGCCTTCGGTCCAGGTGGTGTGGGTGACGCCGGGGGCGACCGTGACCGCTGTGCCCTTGGCCCAGGTGGCGAGCGGGTCGGTGGCCTGCTGACCGGCGCCGGAGGCGGGGGAGGTCAGGGCGAGGGCGGCGCCGAGGGCGGCCACCACGGCCACCCAGGGGCGGCGGTTCCTGGTCACTGGCAGTCTCCCGTGGTGGTGACGAGCTCGTGCGAGCGGAACGTCCCGGCGAAGGGCGCCGGGACGGTGACGCTGTCGCCGCGCAGGACGACGTAGGCGCCGAACTTCTTCACGCCCGTGGTGTCCGCCGGGTCGGCCCAGGTGCCGGTGTACGTCGGCTGGGGGTAGAAGCAGACGTCCTTCGCGGTCCGGTTCCAGGCGGACTTGGGCGCGGGCCCGGTGCCGTAGCTGTTGCCGTAGTTCCGGGTGGCGGGGTCGGTCGCCGGGAGGTGGACGGTCATCGCGCCGCGGCCGTTGCGCTCCGCGAAGGTGCAGACCCGGTTGTCGGGGCAGCGCTCGTAGCCGGTGAAGCAGAGGGCCCGGGTCGGGACCAGCTTGTGGCCGCTGACGGCGCCGGCCGCGTAGGCGTCCTCGGCGTCCAGATCGACGGTTTCGAGGTGCCCGCCGTACGCGGGGTCGCCGTAGACGCAGGCCCACATCGCGGTGTTGTTCTTCGCGGACAGAGCCTTGCCGTCCCAGGTCGCGTCGTAGCTCTCGGCGTTCTGCCGGTCGGTGAAGTCCCGCCGCTCGCCGGTGCCGTCGGCTCCGGAGTAGAGGCAGAACGTGGCGGGCGGGCAGTCGTCGAAGGGCTCGGCTTCGGCGCTCGCGGGCAGCACGAGGAACACCGAGCAGAGGAGGGCGAGGGCGGCCGTGATCAGCGCGCCCCGCCGTAGGTCGAATCGGAAGTCGGTCACGGATGATCATCGTGCCATCACGTTCAGCACAGGGGAACAGGTGTTCACCCTGTGGGAAAGCGGTGGGGTGACCCTCCGTTTCTCCCGCACCCGCCCCCCATAGACTGCGATACGTCCTCATCGTCGAATTCCGGGAGACTCCGCCGTGACCGAGCAGCCCCTCTCCGAGCACACCGCAGATGTGATCGTCGTCGGGGCGGGCCCGGCCGGCTCCACCACCGCGTACTACCTGGCCAAGGCCGGACTCGACGTCCTGCTCCTGGAGAAGACCGCTTTCCCCCGCGAGAAGGTCTGCGGCGACGGCCTCACCCCCCGCGCCACCAAGCAGCTCGTCTCCATGGGCATCGACATTTCCGAAGAGGCCGGCTGGCTGCGGAACAAGGGCCTGCGGATCATCGGCGGCGGCGTCCGCCTGGAGCTCGACTGGCCGGAACTCGCCTCGTACCCGGACTACGGGCTCGTCCGCAAGCGCGACGACTTCGACGAGCAGCTCGCCCGGCAGGCGCAGAAGGCCGGCGCCCGGCTGTACGAGCGCTGCAACGTCGGCGCCCCGATCGTCGACGACCGCACCGGCCGCATCACCGGCGTCCACGCCAAGCTCGGTGACGAGAAGCGCGAGGTCACCTTCCACGCCCCGCTCGTCGTCGCCGCCGACGGCAACTCCACCCGGCTCTCCCTCGCCATGGGCCTGCACCGCCGCGAGGACCGCCCGATGGGCGTCGCCGTCCGCACGTACTTCACCTCGCCCCGCCACGACGACGACTACCTGGAGTCCTGGCTGGAGCTGTGGGACCGGCGCGGCCCGCAGGACCGGCTGCTCCCCGGCTACGGCTGGATCTTCGGCATGGGCGACGGCACGTCCAACGTCGGCCTCGGCATCCTCAACTCCTCCTCCGCCTTCCGCGAGCTGGACTGGCGCGAGGTCCTCAAGGCCTGGTGCGCCTCGATGCCGGAGGACTGGGGCTACACCCCGGAGAACATGACGACGCCGATCCGCGGCGCCGCCCTCCCGATGGCCTTCAACCGCCAGCCGCACTACACGAAGGGCCTGCTGCTCGTCGGCGACGCGGGCGGCATGGTCAATCCGTTCAACGGCGAGGGCATCGCGTACGCCATGGAGTCCGGCCAGATCGCGGCCGATGTCATCGTCCAGGCCCACGCCCGCACGACCCCCGCCCAGCGCGAACTGGCCCTGCGGAACTACCCGCAGGTCCTCAAGGACACCTACGGCGGCTACTACACGCTCGGCCGCGCCTTCGTGAAGATGATCGGCAACCCGAAGGTCATGAAGATCGCGACCCAGCGCGGCCTGACCCACCCGCTCCTGATGAAGTTCACCCTCAAGATGCTGGCGAACCTCACGGACCCGACGGGCGGCGACGCGATGGACCGCATCATCAACGGCCTCTCGAAGGTGGCCCCGAAGGCCTGATACGAGGAAGGGCCCTCTTCCCGCGGGAAGAGGGCCCTTCGTCATGTCGGTCACCGGTTGACCGAGGCCGCCTTCTTGATCCGCTCGTCCAGCTCGACCTTGACCTGACTCAGCGTCTCGGCGTGCTCCTCCATGAGCTCCTTCTGGAACCCGACCTCGGCGGTGTACCAGAGGGCCACCAGATCCGTCCGCTTCTTGCAGGCCACGTCCTGCTTCGCGGCGGCGATCGCCTTGGCGCTGCCGTCGTCGCCATCGGCCTCCAGCCCGAGCGCCTGGTGCGGGGAGACGGGGTCGGTGACGCTGTACCCCTTCTCCGCCATGCACGCCGACCACGCCTTCACGGCCTTCGCCACCTTCGGCGACTGCTGGGCCCGGGTGGACGCCTCCGACTCCATCCCGAAGACGTAGAGCAGCTCCACGGGCTCCTTCTTCTCCGCGTAGAGGCTGAGGTGCCCCTCCCGGGAACAGCCGCCGATCGGCACCTTCTGCCCATTGAGCGTCCGGCCGCTGTCGGTCTTCCGCGATTCCTCCAGGGTGAGCGGGGGAAGGACGAGACCGCCTCCCGGCTTGCTCTTGAGCGGCGGCCCGGTCAGCGCCAGCCGCTCGGCCGGAGGCAGCGAGTCCTCGGGCAGCTTCTCCGGGTCGGGGGCGGGGCCACCGGGCCTGGCGTACCCGTACCGTGCCGCCCTCGCCTCGTCCGTGATCCCGTAGCGCAACGACGTGCCGTTGGGCCGCGGCGCGGGCCGGACCGGCAGCTTGTACGTGAACCCGAAGCGCTTCATGCAGTCCGCGACCAGCAGGTCCTGTGCCGTCTCCAGGCTGCGGATCTGTTCGTTCGTCGTCTTGTACGGGTCCAAGGGATACACGAGTTCTGCGGGGGACACCTTGGACGGGTCGGACAGCGGCTTCGTGTCGGCGGAGACTGCGGGTTCTCCCGACGAGCAGGCGGTGAGAAGAAGTCCCGTACTCAGCAGGAGGACGGCGGCCGAACGGGACGGGCTGGGGCGCGCGACTCGGCGTTGTTTCAAGGTTCTTGCCTTTCGGCATGAAGGGAGACCGGGGTGAGAACGTGGCGAATTCGAGGGCGAATTCGAGGGCGAACTCCACCTGATCGCAGGCTGATTGGTCAACCGCACTGCCTGGCGGACATACGCCGATCGCCCGTTTCCGGCGGCTCACCTGGGACTCTCCCGTGATCGCCGGACCCGTTCGCTATGCCGAGTATGTCAAGTGCCCGGAAACCGACCGGCTGTTATCGGCTCCAGATGAACAGCAGGTATGAGATGAGCGGCAGTTGGGAAGTGACGGCGTCTTCTCTCTGTGGTTAGAGTGGCGCCGGTCGAGCACGCGTACGACGTGCCCGGCCCGCTTCGCGCCGAGCCGTGGAGGCGCCCCGCGCCACCGGTTCCGAGCGCCGCGCGCCCCGTCACCGGGACAGCCTCCCCGTAGAAGGCAGAAGGACGTGCACCGATGAGACGCTCGCCGGCCATCCCTTTGCTCCTCGTCGCCCTCGCGCTCACCGGGTGTACCGAGGAAGCCGCCCGCGCCCCGATCGATCCGATCGACGCCGTGTACGCCGCGCACACCGAGTGCCTCGGCAAGCACGGAGTGAAGCTCAAGGAGAAGAGCCCCGGCGTCATGACCGTGGACAAGGACGCCATCGACCGCAAGGTGATCATGGCCGCCCAGGAGGAGTGCAAGAGCCTCCTTCCCGCCAAACTCCCCGTCGATCAAGAAGCGTTGAAGGTGTCACAGGCGATCGCGGAGTGCTACCGGCGCAACGGTTACCCCGACTGGCCCGACCCCGACCCGGAGACCGGCGAAGCACCCGTGGGGGCGGACATGGACGACACGGCTGTCATGAGCAAGTGCCGCCCGGGGACCTCCGAGGTCCCCTTCCCGGCCTCGGACTGACGTCGCCGACATGGACGCTGACGTGAACTCGGCCATGGACACCACCCCCGAACGCCGACCCACCCGAGGCCGCCTCTGGATCGGCGCGCTCGTCGTCGGGGCCGTCGTCCTGACCGCCGCCGGCGCCTTCGCCGGTACGGTGATCAAGTCGCCCGCCCAGATCGCGGCGGACGCCGCCCCGCCCCCGGCAGACGTGCTCACCGCCGCCGTCGAGCGCCGCGTCCTGCGGGAGACGGTCGTGCTGCGCGGCACCGTCGTCGCGGGTCAGACCGTACCGGTGGCGCCGGTCGCCGCCGGCGGGGACGGCGGGGCGCCCGTCGTCACCAAGACGCCGGTCGCCGTCGGCGCGGCCGTGCGCGCCGGGCAGGTCGTCCTGGAGATATCCGGCCGCCCGCTCTTCGTCCTCCCGGGCCGGCTCCCCGTCTACCGGGACCTCAAGCCGGGCGCGACGGGCGACGACGTGGCCCAGCTCCAGACCGCGCTGGCCGGGCTCGGCTTCGGCCGGGCCGGCGACGAGGAGGGCACGTTCGGCGCGGGGACGAAGGAGGCCGTGGAGGGGTTCTACGCCGCCGCCGGCTACGAACCGCGCCCGGCCGTGGACGACGCGGGCGCCGGAGTGGACGCCGCGAGTGACGCCGTCACGGCCGCCGAACGGGCCGTCGACGACGCCCGGGACGCGGTCGCCGAGAACAAGGACGGGGCCCAGAAGAAGAACCTGCGCAAGGCGCGGGACCGGGCCGTCGAGGACCTGGAGAAGGCCCGTACCGTGCTCGGCAAGGCGTGGGCGGCCTCCGGACCGATGGTCCCGGCGGGGGAGGTCTCCTTCGTGGAGCGCTTCCCCGCCCGGGTCGCGTCCACCGCCGTACGCCCCGGCTCCCCGGTCTCCGGCACGCTGATGACCCTGTCCTCCGGCCGCCTCCTCGCGCAGGGCTACCTCCAGGACCACCAGAAGGGCATGGTCCGGCCCGGCCAGAAGGTCCGTGTCGTCGACGAGGTGACCGGCGTCGAACTCACCGCCGAGGTCGAGAGCGTCGCCTCGACGCCCACCGTCGCCGACGCCAAGGGGGGCGGCGGCCAGGGTGAGGGCCAGGGCCAGGGCCAGGACGGTGCCGCGCCCGCGAACGGGCCCACCGGCTCCGGGTTCCTCTTCACCGCCGTGCCCGACAAGGAGATCCCGCCCGCCCTCGCCGGCCAGGACGTACGGCTGACGATCGAGGCGGCCTCCACCGACGGCGAGGCCCTCGTCGTCCCCGTCACCGCCGTGTCGGCGAGCGCGGACGGTACGACCGTGGTCACCGTCGTCGACGGAAGCGGGCGCCGCACACCCGTCGAGGTGCGGACAGGCACCCTCGGGGACGGCTACGTCGAGATCGTCCCGCTCGCGGCGGGCAGCCTGGCGGAGGGCGCCGAGGTCGTGACCGGGGTGGCCGCCACCGGCGCCGACCAGGGCGGCCGGGGGTCGGAGTGACCCCCCTCGTACGACGACGGCGGGACCGGAACTCCGGCCCGCCACCCGCCCACACCGAGCAGCCCGCTCCGGACACCCCCGTCATGGAGTTCCACGGGGTCGGCCTCACCTACCCGGGCCCGCCGCCAGTCCAGGCCCTGCACCCCTGTGAACTCGCCATCCGGCACGGCGAGTTCGTGGCTGTCGTCGGTCCCTCCGGCTCCGGCAAGTCCACGTTCCTGAACGTCTCGGGACTCCTCGACGCGCCCACCGAGGGCACCTACCTCCTCGACGGCATCGACACGGCCGCCCTCTCCGACAGCGACCGAACCGCCCTGCGCGGCCGCCGCATCGGCTTCGTCTTCCAGGCGTTCCACCTCATGCCGCACCGCAGCGCCACGGAGAACGTGATGCTGTCGATGCTGTACTCGGCCGTCCCCCGCGCCGAGCGCCGCGCCCGCGCCCGGGAGGCCCTGACACGCGTCGGCCTCGCCCACCGCGTCGACGCGCTCCCGGGCCGCCTGTCGGGCGGCGAGCGCCAGCGCGTCGCCATCGCCCGCGCGCTGGCGGGCCGGCCCTCGCTGCTGCTCTGCGACGAGCCGACGGGAAACCTCGACTCCGGCAACGCCGAGACGGTCCTGTCGCTCCTCGGCGAACTCCACGCCACCGGCATGACGGTCGTCGTCATCACCCACGACAGCGAGGTCGCCGCACGCGCGGGCCGCACGGTGACGATCCGCGACGGCGTCCTCAGCGAGGCCGACCCCGTACGGCCGGGCCGGCACGAAGGGACCCCCGTATGAGAGACCGCCATGGCGGACGCGTTGTCGAACCCTCCCGCCTCACCCCCCGCGACACCCTCTCCGAGGCCGTCGCGGGCATGCTCCAGCGCCCCGGCCGCTCCGTCCTCACCGCCCTCGGCACGGTCCTCGGCGTCGGCACGTTCGTCGCGATCCTCGGCCTGACGGCGACCACGTCCTCCCAGATCGACGCCCGGTTCGACCTGCTGACCGCCACCGAGGTCAGCGTCGAGGACATCTCCCGGGAGCAGAACGAGTTCGCGGAACAGGGCTTCCCCGCCGACGCGGACGCCCGGATCGAGCGGCTCGGCGGCGTCCGGGACGCCGGGGTGTACTGGACTGTCCGCCTCCGCTCGGACGTCACCGTGCGCGCCGCGCCCGTCGGCGACGGCGCCGACGGCGTACCGGTCGACGTGGTCGCCGCCTCGCCGGGCGCGCTCCGGGCCGCCGTCCCCCACCTCGCGCAGGGCCGGCTCTACGACGAGTTCGCCTCGGCGAAGGCACAGCCGGTGGCGGTCATCGGCGCGAGCGTCGCGGCCCGGCTCGGGATCACCACCCTGGAGACCCGGCCGGCGGTGTTCATCGGGGACGAGCCGTTCGTGGTGGCCGGCATCGTCGACGACGTCGAGCGCAGGCCGGACGTGCTGATGTCGGTGAGCGTGCCCCGGACGACCGCCGAGCGAATGTGGGGGCCACCCGACGCCGGTGCGGCGAAGATGCTGATCGCCACGGAGACCGGGGCCGCCCGGCAGATCGCGCAGGAGGCCCCGGTCGCGCTGCGCCCCGACCATCCGGAGTATCTGAAGGCCGTTCCGCCGCCGGACCCGAGAGCGCTGCGGGCGGGCGTCACCGGCGACCTCGACCAGCTGTTCCTGCTGCTGGCCGGGGTCTGCCTGGTGATCGGCGCGGTCGGCATCGCCAACACCACCCTGGTCGCGGTCCTGGAGCGGACCGGCGAGATCGGTCTGCGGCGCGCCCTGGGCGCCCGGGGGCGGCACATCACCGTCCAGTTCCTCGCGGAGTCCGGCGCGCTGGGGGCGATCGGCGGGCTCGTCGGGACGGCGCTGGGCGTGTGCACGGTGATCGGGGTGGCGCTCGTCCGGGAGTGGACCCCGGTCGTCCACCCCACCGCGGTCGTCGCGGCGCCGCTGATCGGTCTCGTCACCGGCGTGGTGGCCGGTCTCTACCCGGCCTGGCGGGCCTCCCGGATCGAACCGGCGGAGGCCCTCCGCCACTGACCCGCACCCGATCCCGTGGAGGAAGGCCTGAACACCCGCCGGAGGGGAGGAGGGCTCAGCGGGCCTTGAAGTGGTAGACCGAGGAGACCTGGTTCTTGAACGTCGTGGAGAAGGTGCCGAAGCGGTCCGCGGGGATCCAGCCCTCGATGCCCCCCGCGCCGGCGCCGGTGTAGACGTACCAGGTGACCTTGTCCTTGTTGAAGTACGAGGCGGCGTTGTCGCCCACGACGTAGCCCTGGCCGGGGCCGGGGGTGATGAACCTGTCGTTGGCGAGGTCGCCGTCCGCCATGTACAGGTCGATGAACGAGCCCCCGAGGGACGAGTTGTAGAACAGGCCGAACTCGCGGATGTCCAGGTAGCCGTCCCTGGTCACGGCCGAGGCCGTGCCGGCGGTGGCCAGTACGCCTGTTCCGAGGGTGCCGAGGACGACGACGGTGCTGAGGGCACGCCGGAGGGCGGTGTTCTTCATGTCCTTGCCTTTCGGTACGAGGGAGGCTGCACAGGAGCTGTGTGACAGTCGGGGCCTGCGTGGCACCGACAGGGAAGTACACGACACCGCAGCGGAGTTGGCTCGCAGCGGTCCGTGACTATGTCAGGTCCACGAGTGCCGACGCGCCACGTTTGGCGAGAAATCGCAACAGGCGTGCCCCGTATGCCAGTTGGCGGACGGCCCCCTCTTCACCCGGTGGTTAGAGTGGAACCGGTCGAGCAACCGTGCGATGCGCTCGGCCCGTTCCGCGCCGAGCCTGGAGGCGCATCGCCCATCGCGCATCGCGCACAGGCTCCGAGCGCCGCCCCCGTATCGGGATGTCCCAGGCATCGGGACCCCCAGGACAAGGACGTACATCGATGAGACGCCCGCTGGCCGCCCCTCTGATCCTCGCCGCTCTCGCGCTCACCGGGTGCGGTGGCGACGCCGAGCCCGCGGCTTCCCGGCCGGTCCCGACCTCCTCGATCGAAGCCGCGTACGACCCGCTCTACGACTGCCTCGCCGAGCAGGGGCTGAAGCTCGTGGACACGGAGGGAGGCGCCAGGCGGGTCGACAAGGACGCCAACACCGTCGAGGCCCAGCTGGCCGCCGAGAAGGCGTGCAAGAGCCGGATCCCCGCTGAACCGCCCCTCGATCAAGCGCAGTTGAAGAAGGACAAGGCGGTGTCCGAATGCGTCCGGCGCAACGGATTCCCCGACTACCCGGACCCGGACCCGAAGACGGGCCGGCTGCCGGAGAGCAAGGAGGTGAAGTACGCCCCCGGGCTCCCCGAGATCCTCCGCAAGTGCCTCCCGGTGGCCGCGGAGGCCCAGGAAGGCCAGGGAAGCGCGGTCGAGGGCGGCTGAGCCCTCCGGCCCCGGACACACCGAAGGACCGTCTCTCCCCCGAGGAGTGACGGCCCTTCGGCTTACGGCGTGGTGCGCCGGATCAGAGGATCCGGACGGCGCCCGACGGGGTGTCCCAGTCGAGCGAGTGCTCGACGACGCCGGTGGACGAGTTCTGCGCGCCGACGTACTTGCCGCCGCCGACGTAGATGGCGACGTGGTACGAGCCGCTGCGGCTGCCCCAGTACAGGATGTCGCCCGGCTGGAGGTTGCTCAGCGAGACGGAGGTGCCCATGCTCGACTGGTCGTACGAGATGCGCGGCAGGTCGATGCCGGCCGCGGCGTAGGCGGCCTGGACGAGGCCGGAGCAGTCCCAGGAGTTGGGGCCGGTGCCACCGCGGACGTACGCGTCGCCGACCTGGGCGCGCGCGAAGGCCACGATCGCGGCGGCGGAGCCGGAGGGGGCCTGCGTCTCGTTGCTGCTGCTGCTCGTGGACGAGCCGCTGTCCGAGGAGCTGGAGGAGCCGCTGTCCGACGAGCCGGAGCCGGACGAGCTGTTGTCGCTCGTCGAGGTAGTGGAGAGCTGGGTGCGCGCACGGTCGCGGGAGGCGCGCTCCTCGGCGTCCTTGCGCTCCTGCTCGGCCTTCGCCTTGGCCTCGGCCTCGGCGCGGGCCTTCTCGGCGCGCTCGGCCTCGGCCTTGCGGTCCGCCTCGGCCTTGGCCTTCTTGGCCTCCTTGGCGGCCTTCTGCAGGGCCGCGTTCTCCTGCGACTCCAGGCTCTGGTCGAGGGCCTCCTGCTGGGACGCCTCGGCGGAGGCGGCGACAGCGCTCGCCAGGCCCGCGGTGTCGAGGGATCCGAGCGTGGGCATTTCGATGGTCTCGGTCACCGGCTCGGCAGACGCCGGCCCGGCAGCACCGGCCACCGCGATGGTGCCGAGGACGCCACCGGCAACTCCGGCACGGAGCGCGAGCTTCGAGGCGCTGCGGCGGGGCTTCCGGTGGCTGGGTATGTGAGCGGTGTGGGACATGGGACAACCGCTATCAGGGCTTGGCGGTTCCCTTCAAGAAACGTGGGCTGCGCCACAGTTGCGCAGGGAACGGGTGAATCCGCTTCTTCGGCGCCCTTATTGACGCCGTAACGGGCAAATCGGGCACGACCCATCGCGCCCTTGATCATGTGTTTTCAATAAAACGTCCGAATTGCCCGTCACCTACCACCTCTTCACCTCGGTGGCCAAGCCCCGCTTTCCCGGACCCCTGCGCGGCGTGACGCAGGTCACAGCCGGGCTCGTGAACGAGTGCACGCGTCCACTCCCGTACGCCGGACCCCTCGACCGGGCGATGTGCGCTTCCTTTATCACCGGCGCCCGTCCCATCACCAATTTGCTTGTATGGGCCATGGCTTGATAGTGCGGCACCCCCTCCGAGCAGCGACTTCCGGTACGGATGTCACATCTGGTGATCACCTGGGCGCTTCGCGCAACAAGATCACCCCTCATCCGGCTTCATGATCCTTCGTCAGGTGGTGGAGATCACAAACTCGTTGCTGCACCCCGTGTCGCAGATCACAGAGGGGCAGGCATAAGATGCGGGGCAGCCGGGCTTGTGAACTGCCTCACATGGGGGCGATCTTTCACGGTCCGGCCGTGCGATCCAACGGTCAAGGACGACTGGAAGGAGCGAGGAGCGTGAATGCGTACGCGCCCGTCCTCGTGCTCGGTGCCCTGGGTGCGGGGTTTGCGATCTTCTCCGTGGTCATGGCCACGCTTATCGGGCCAAAGCGGTACAACAGGGCAAAGCTTGAGGCATACGAGTGCGGCATCGAGCCGACACCCACGCCCGCCGGAGGCGGCCGCTTCCCGATCAAGTACTACCTGACGGCGATGCTCTTCATCGTCTTCGACATCGAGATCGTCTTCCTCTACCCCTGGGCTGTCACGTTCGACGCCCTGGGGCTTTTCGGGCTCGTGGAGATGCTGCTCTTCGTGCTCACCGTCTTCGTCGCCTACGCGTATGTGTGGCGTCGCGGCGGCCTGGAATGGGACTGAGGGGCTGAGGGGCACCTATGGGACTCGAAGAGAAACTCCCGAGCGGCTTTCTGCTGACGACGGTCGAACAGGCCGCGGGCTGGGTGCGCAAGGCGTCCGTGTTCCCCGCGACGTTCGGCCTCGCCTGCTGCGCCATCGAGATGATGACGACCGGCGCCGGCCGGTACGACCTGGCCCGCTTCGGCATGGAGGTCTTCCGCGGCTCACCGCGCCAGGCCGATCTCATGATCGTCGCCGGCCGCGTCAGCCAGAAGATGGCGCCCGTCCTGCGGCAGGTCTACGACCAGATGCCCAACCCCAAGTGGGTCATCTCCATGGGCGTCTGCGCCTCCTCGGGCGGCATGTTCAACAACTACGCGATCGTGCAGGGCGTCGACCACATCGTGCCCGTCGACATCTACCTGCCCGGCTGCCCGCCGCGGCCGGAGATGCTCCTCGACGCGATTCTCAAGCTCCACCAGAAGATCCAGACCTCCAAGCTCGGCGTGAACGCCGAGGAGGCGGCGCGCGAGGCGGAGGAGGCGGCGCTCAAGGCGCTGCCGACCATCGAATTGAAGGGTCTGCTCCGGTGAGTGACGAGACACCCAACCCCGAGAAGGAGCTGAGCGAGCAGAACCTGCCCGGCCAGCGCGGGGAGCACGGCGAGGAGGTACGCCTCCAGCGTGGCATGTTCGGCGCCAACAACGGCGGCGACACGTCCGGCTACAGCGGCCTCGTCCGCTCGATCCGCCTCCCCGGCCCGGCCACCCGCCCGTACGGCGGCTGGTTCGACGAGGTCGCCGACGAACTCGAAGGCGCGCTGGAGGAGCAGGGACTGCTCCCGGACAACGCCATCGAGAGGACGGTCGTCGACCGCGACGAGCTCACGTTCCACATCGAGCGCGAGCACCTCGTCCGGGTCGCCAGGACCCTGCGCGACGACCCGGCGCTCCGCTTCGAGCTCTGCACCGGCGTCTCCGGCGTCCACTACCCGGGTGACAAGGGCCGCGAGCTGCACGCCGTCTACCACCTGCGCTCGCTCACCCACGGCCGGCTGATCCGCCTGGAGGTCTCGGCGCCCGACGCCGACCCGCGCATCCCGTCGCTCGTCGCCGTCTATCCGACGAACGACTGGCACGAGCGCGAGACGTACGACTTCTTCGGCATCGTCTTCGACGGCCACCCCGCCCTCACCCGGATCATGATGCCGGACGACTGGCAGGGCCACCCGCAGCGCAAGGACTACCCCCTCGGTGGCATCGCCATCGAGTACAAGGGCGCCCAGATCCCGGCTCCGGACCAGCGGAGGTCGTACTCGTGAACACCCCGTCCGCCTCCCCCCGGGAGACGACAGAAGGCGCCGTCTACACGGTGACCGGCGGCGACTGGGAAGAAGTCGTCCAGTCCGCCGCCAAGGCCGACGACGAACGCATCATCGTCAACATGGGCCCGCAGCACCCGTCCACCCACGGCGTGCTCCGCCTCATCCTGGAGATCGACGGCGAGACCGTCACCGAGGCCCGCTGCGGCATCGGCTACCTCCACACCGGCATCGAGAAGAACCTCGAATACCGGACCTGGACGCAGGGCACCACCTTCGTCACGCGGATGGACTACCTCACCTCGTTCTACAACGAGACGGCGTACTGCCTCGGCGTGGAGAAGCTCCTCGGCATCACCGAGCAGATCCCGGCCCGGGCGAGCATCATCCGCGTCCTGCTCATGGAGCTCAACCGGCTCTCCTCCCACCTGGTGTGCATCGCCACCGGCGGCATGGAGCTCGGCGCCACCACGATCATGATCTACGGCTTCCGGGACCGCGAGATGATCCTGGACCTGTACGAGCTGATCACCGGCCTGCGCATGAACCACGCGTTCATCCGCCCCGGCGGCCTCGCCCAGGACCTGCCGCCCGGCGCCGTCGACGCCGTCCGCGAGTTCGTGAAGACCATGAAGAAGAACCTGCCGGAGTACGACAAGCTCGCCACCGGCAACCCCATCTTCAAGGCCCGCATGCAGGACGTCGGCTACCTCGACCTCACCGGCTGCATGGCCCTCGGCGCCACCGGTCCGATCCTGCGCTCCGCGGGCCTCCCGCACGACCTGCGCAAGACCGACCCGTACTGCGGCTACGAGAACTACGAGTTCGACGTCCCGACCGCCGACACCTGCGACTCCTACGGACGCTTCCTCGTCCGCCTGGAGGAGATGCGCCAGTCGCTGCGGATCGTCGAGCAGTGCCTCGACCGGCTCGCACCGGGCCCGGTCATGGTCGGCGACAAGAAGATCGCCTGGCCCGCGCAGCTCGCGCTCGGCCCCGACGGCCTCGGCAACTCCCTCGACCACATCAAGAAGATCATGGGCACCTCCATGGAGGCCCTGATCCACCACTTCAAGCTGGTCACCGAGGGCTTCCGGGTCCCCGCGGGGCAGGCCTACGCGGCCGTCGAGTCGCCCAAGGGCGAGCTCGGCGTGCACGTCGTCTCCGACGGCGGCACGCGTCCCTTCCGGGTCCACTTCCGCGACCCGTCCTTCACCAACCTCCAGGCCATGGCCGCGATGTGCGAGGGCGGCCAGGTCGCCGACGTCATCGTCGCCGTCGCCTCCATCGACCCCGTGATGGGAGGCGTCGACCGATGACGGAGAACGTCAGCCTGGGGATGCCCCAGCTCCCCGCCCCCGCCTACCCGGCCGAGGTCCACGCGCGCCTGACCGAGGACGCCAAGGCGATCATCGCCCGCTACCCGGACTCCCGCTCCGCGCTCCTGCCGATGCTGCACCTCGTGCAGTCGGAGGAGGGCCACGTGACCCGTACCGGCATGCGGTTCTGCGCCGACCTCCTCGGCCTGACCACCGCCGAGGTCACCGCCGTCGCCACCTTCTACACGATGTACCGGCGCAAGCCGTCCGGCGACTACCAGGTCGGTGTCTGTACGAACACGCTCTGCGCGGTCATGGGCGGCGACGCCATCTTCGAGGAGCTCAAGCAGCACCTCGGCGTCGGGAACGACGAGACGACGGACGACGGCAAGATCACGCTCGAACACATCGAGTGCAACGCGGCCTGCGACTTCGCACCGGTCGTGATGGTCAACTGGGAGTTCTTCGACAACCAGACCCCGGCGTCCGCCAAGAAGATGGTGGACGACCTGCGGGCCGGCCGGACCGTCGAACCCACCCGCGGCGCCCCCCTCTGCACCTTCAAGGAGACCGCCCGCATCCTCGCCGGCTTCCCCGACGAGCGCCCCGGCGCCGTCGAGGCCACCGGCGGAGCGGGCCCCGCCTCCCTCGTCGGCCTGAGGCTGTCCAAGGGCGAGGCCCCGCACCACCGAATCGTTCACCCGCGCGGTGAGGCAACCCGTCAGGAGGGGGAGTGATGACCTTGGCGGCCGAGATCGACAACAACAACAGCCCCGAGAAGCTTCTCGCCCCCGTCCTCTCCGCCTTCTGGGACCAGCCCAACTCCTGGACCCTGGAGACCTACGAGCGGCACGAGGGATACCAGGGCCTCAAGCGGGCCCTCGCGATGAGCCCCGACGACCTCATCGCGTACGTCAAGGAATCCGGGCTCCGCGGTCGCGGCGGCGCCGGCTTCCCCACCGGCATGAAGTGGCAGTTCATTCCGCAGGGCGACGGGAAGCCCCACTACCTCGTCGTCAACGCCGACGAGTCCGAGCCCGGCACCTGCAAGGACATCCCGCTCCTCTTCGCCAACCCGCACTCCCTCATCGAGGGAATGATCATCGCCTGCTACGCGATCCGCTCCGAGCACGCGTTCATCTATCTCCGCGGCGAGGTCGTGCCCGTCCTGCGCCGCCTCCACGAGGCGGTCCGCGAGGCGTACGCCGCCGGCTACCTCGGCCGGAACATCCTCGGCAGCGGACTGAACCTCGAACTCACCGTGCACGCCGGCGCCGGCGCGTACATCTGCGGCGAGGAGACCGCCCTCCTCGACTCGCTCGAAGGGCGCCGCGGCCAGCCCCGGCTGCGCCCGCCCTTCCCCGCGGTCGCCGGTCTGTACGCCTGCCCCACTGTCGTGAACAACGTCGAGTCCATCGCGTCCGTTCCCGCGATCCTCCACCGCGGCAAGGAATGGTTCACGTCGATGGGCAGCGAGAAGTCCCCGGGCTTCACGCTCTACTCGCTCAGCGGGCACGTCACCTCACCCGGCCAGTACGAGGCCCCACTCGGCATCACGCTGCGCCAGCTCCTCGACATGAGCGGCGGCATGCGGCCGGGCCACCGCCTCAAGTTCTGGACCCCCGGCGGCTCCTCCACGCCCATGTTCACCGAGGAGCACCTCGACGTGCCCCTCGACTACGAGGGCGTCGGCGCCGCCGGATCCATGCTCGGCACCAAGGCCCTCCAGTGCTTCGACGAGACGACCTGCGTCGTCCGGGCCGTCACCCGCTGGACCGAGTTCTACGCGCACGAGTCCTGCGGCAAGTGCACCCCCTGCCGCGAAGGCACCTACTGGCTCGTCCAGTTGCTCCGCGACATCGAGGCAGGCAAGGGCGTCATGACCGACCTCGACAAGCTCAACGACATCGCCGACAACATCAACGGCAAGTCGTTCTGCGCCCTCGGCGACGGCGCCGCCTCGCCGATCTTCTCCTCGCTCAAGTACTTCCGCGCGGAGTACGAGCAGCACATCACGGGCAAGGGCTGCCCCTTCGACCCCGCCAGGTCGACCGTCTGGGCCGACCGGCGCGCAGACAACACGGAGGTGAACGCATGACAGTCACCACGTCTGCCCCCTCCGGGGGCGGCGAGGCGGCGCTCCCGCCCCAGGACCTCGTCACGCTGACCATCGACGGCATCGAGATCTCCGTCCCCAAGGGGACGCTGGTCATCCGCGCCGCCGAACAGCTCGGCATCGAGATCCCGCGCTTCTGCGACCACCCGCTCCTCGACCCCGCCGGCGCCTGTCGCCAGTGCATCGTCGAGGTCGAGGGCCAGCGCAAGCCCATGGCCTCCTGCACCATCACCTGCACCGACGGCATGGTGGTGAAGTCGCAGCTGACCAGCCCGGTCGCCGAGAAGGCCCAGCACGGCGTGATGGAGCTGCTGCTCATCAACCACCCGCTGGACTGCCCGGTCTGCGACAAGGGCGGCGAGTGCCCCCTGCAGAACCAGGCGATGTCCCACGGACAGTCCGAGTCCCGCTTCGACGGCCACAAGCGGACCTACGAGAAGCCCGTAGCGATCTCCACGCAGGTCCTCCTCGACCGCGAGCGCTGCGTGCTCTGCGCCCGCTGCACCCGCTTCTCCAACCAGGTCGCGGGCGACCCGATGATCGAGCTGATCGAGCGCGGCGCGCTCCAGCAGGTCGGCACCGGCGAGGGCGACCCCTTCGAGTCGTACTTCTCCGGCAACACGATCCAGATCTGCCCGGTCGGCGCCCTCACCTCGGCCGCCTACCGCTTCCGCTCCCGCCCCTTCGACCTGGTGTCCTCGCCGTCGGTCTGCGAGCAGTGCGCGGGCGGCTGCGCCACCCGCACCGACCACCGGCGCGGCAAGGTCATGCGGAAGCTCGCCGCCGAGGACCCCGAGGTCAACGAGGAGTGGATCTGCGACAAGGGCCGCTTCGGCTTCCGGTACGCGCAGCAGCGCGACCGGCTCACCACCCCCCTCGTCCGCAACTACGAGACCGGTGAGCTCGAAGCGGCGTCCTGGCCCGAGGCCCTGGAGGCCGCCGCCCGCGGACTCGTCCGCGGCCGCACCGGCGTCCTCGCCGGCGGCCGGCTGACCGTCGAGGACTCCTACGCGTACGCCAAGTTCGCCCGGGTCGCCCTCGACACCAACGACGTCGACTTCCGTGCCCGGGTCCACTCCGGCGAGGAGGCCGACTTCCTGGCCTCCGCCGTCGCGGGGCGGGGACGGGACCTGGACGGCTCCGGTGTCACGTACACCTCGCTGGAAGCCGCCCCGGCCGTCCTCCTCGTCGGCCTGGAGTCCGAGGAGGAGGCGCCCGGCGTCTTCCTGCGGCTTCGCAAGGCCTGGCGCAAGCACGGGCAGAAGACGTACGCGATCGCCTCCCACGCGACCCGCGGCCTGGAGAAGTCGGGCGGCACGCTGCTGCCCGCCGCTCCCGGCACCGAGACCGAGTGGCTCGACGCGCTCACCTCCCGGGTCAGCCTGGAAGGCGACGGACTCGCCGCCGCCGAGGCCCTCCGCCGGGAAGGCGCCGTCATCGCCGTCGGCGAGCGCCTCGCGGGCGTACCCGGCGCGCTCACCGCCGCCCTGCGCGCGTCGGCCGCCACCGGCGCCCGGCTCGTCTGGATCCCGCGCCGTTCCGGCGAGCGCGGAGCGGTGGAGGCGGGCGCGATCCCGACCCTGCTGCCCGGCGGCCGGCCCGCGACCGACCCGCGCGCGCGGGAGGAGGTCGCCGCTGCCTGGGGCGTCCGCGAACTCCCGCACCGCTACGGCCGCGACACCGGCCAGATGCTGGAGGCCGCGGCCACCGGCGAACTCGGCGCGCTGCTCGTCGCCGGCGTCGACGTCGTCGACCTGCCCGACCCGGCACGCGCGCGTGAAGCGCTCGACGCGGCCTTCGTGGTCTCCCTGGAGCTGCGGCCCGGCGAGGTCACCGAGCGCGCCGACGTCGTCCTGCCGGTCGCCGCCGTCGCCGAGAAGTCCGGCACCTTCCTCAACTGGGAGGGCCGGGCACGCCTCTTCGAGGCCGCGCTCAAGCCCGAGCAGATGACCAGGTCGCTCTCCCCGGCCGACGCGCGCGTGCTCCACATGCTCGCCGACGCCATGGACGCGCACCTGGCCCTGCCCGACCTGAAGTCCGCACGGCGCGAGCTGGACCGGCTCGGCCGGTGGACCGAGGAGCGGGCCACCGAGCCCACCGAGCCCGGCCAGGCCGCGCCCCGGCCCGGCGACGGCGAGGCCGTCCTCGCCGGACACCGGCTCCTCCTCGACCTCGGCCGCCTCCAGGAGGGCGACACCGCCCTGGCCGGCACCCGCCACGCGGCGGTCGCGCGGCTCTCCGCCGCCACCGCCGCCGACACCGGCGTCAAGGACGGCGACACCCTGGAGGTCACCGGCCCGGCCGGCTCGGTCACCTTCCCGCTCCAGGTCACCGAGATGCCCGACCGCGTGGTCTGGCTCCCGCTGAACTCGACCGGCACCGGCGTCTACTCCGCCACCGGCGCCCACCCCGGCGACCTGGTCCGCATCGGCGCGGCCACCACGACGGAGGTCCAGGAATGAACACCGTCCTCGCCGCCGAAGACCTGTCCATGTTCGGCACGGACCCCTGGTGGCTCGTCGCGATCAAGGCCGTCTTCTGCTTCGCCTTCCTGATGGTGACCGTGCTCTTCTCCATCGTGTGGGAGCGCAAGGTCGTCGCCTGGATGCAGCTGCGCATCGGGCCCAACCGGCACGGCCCCTGGGGCCTCCTCCAGTCCCTCGCGGACGGCATCAAGCTGATGCTCAAGGAGGACGTGATCGTGAAGAAGGCCGACAAGGCCGTCTACATCCTCGCGCCGATCATCGCCGCCGCCCCCGCGTTCATGGCCATCGCCGTGATCCCCTTCGGCCCGGCCGGCAACGAGGTCTCGATCTTCGGCCACCGCACGGCGATGCAGCTCACCGACCTGCCGATCGCGATGCTGTACGTCCTCGCGATCGCCTCCGTCGGCATCTACGGCATCGTCCTCGCCGGCTGGTCCTCCGGCTCCACGTACCCGCTCCTCGGCGGCCTCCGGTCCTGCGCACAGATGATCTCGTACGAGATCGCCATGGGCGCGGCCTTCGCCTCCGTCTTCCTCTACTCCGGGTCGATGTCGACCTCGGCGATCGTCGAGGCGCAGGCGGACCGCTGGTTCGTCATCCTGCTGCCGGTCTCGTTCATCATCTACATCGTCACGATGGTCGGCGAGACCAACCGCGCCCCCTTCGACATGCCGGAGTCCGAGGGCGACCTCGTCGGCGGCTTCAACACCGAGTACTCGTCCATCAAGTTCGCGATGTTCATGCTCGCCGAGTACGTGAACATGGTGACGGTCTCGGCCGTGTCGGTGACGCTCTTCCTGGGCGGCTGGCGGGCCCCGTACCCGGTCTCCACCTTCTGGGAGGGCGCGAACCACGGCTGGTGGCCGATGCTCTGGTTCGTCCTCAAGGTGCAGCTGCTCCTCTTCTTCTTCATCTGGCTCCGCGGCACCCTGCCCCGCGTCCGCTACGACCAGCTGATGAAGCTCGGATGGAAGGTCCTCATCCCGGTCTCCGTGGTCTGGCTCATGCTCGTCGCCACCGTCCGGGCCCTGCGGAACGAGAACATCGCGTTCAGCAACATCGTCCTGTACGTGGCGGGTGCCGTCCTCGGACTGCTGCTGCTCTCCTTCCTCTTCGACACGTTCCGCGACAGGAAGGCGAAGGCCGAGGCGGAGGCCCCCGAGGCCGAGCGGGCCTTCGACCCCATGGCCGGAGGCTTCCCCGTACCGCCCAAGCCCGGACAGTCCCTGCCGCCCGTGCCCCGGCGCAGGCCGAGGCACGACAAGGACCTCGTTGTCAGTGGCGCCTCCGATACTGCTACTGCGAGTGAGGGAAAGGAGACGGACGGTGTCTGACTTCCAGAATCCGGTGGCCGGCTTCGGCGTGACCTTCAAGGCCATGTTCAAGAAGCGGCTGACCGAGCAGTACCCGGAGCAGGAGAAGACGACGGCGCCCCGCTTCCACGGCCGGCACCAGCTCAACCGTCACCCCGACGGCCTGGAGAAGTGCGTCGGCTGCGAGTTGTGCGCCTGGGCCTGTCCCGCCGACGCCATCTACGTCGAGGGCGCGGACAACACCGACGAGGAGCGCTACTCGCCGGGCGAGCGGTACGGCCGGGTCTACCAGATCAACTACGCCCGCTGCATCCTGTGCGGGCTGTGCATCGAGGCCTGCCCGACACGCGCGCTGACGATGACCAACGAGTTCGAACTGGCCGACTCCTCCCGCGAGAACCTGATCTACACCAAGGAGCAGCTCCTCGCGGGCCTCGAGGAGACGATGGTCGACTCGCCGCACGCGATCTTCCCCGGGATGACCGAGCAGGACTACTACCGGGGCCTCGTCACCGAGGCCGCGCCCGGGACGGTCCAGCAGGTCGAGGTCTCCAACGGCGAGAAGGGCGAGCCGGAGGGGGCGGACGCATGAGCGCGAACCTCGCCGCCTACACGACGTCCTCGGGCGAGGCCTTCCAGTTCTGGGTCCTCGGCACCGTCGCCGTCGTCGGCGCCCTCGCCACGATCCTGATGAAGAAGGCCATGCACAGCGCACTGTCGCTGGCCGGCACGATGATCATCCTGGCGGTCTTCTACCTCGCCAACGGCGCGTACTTCCTCGGCATCGTCCAGATCGTCGTCTACACCGGCGCGATCATGATGCTCTTCCTCTTCATCGTCATGCTGGTCGGCGTCACGGCCGCGGACTCCCTGAAGGAGACCATCAAGGGCCAGCGCTGGTGGGCCGCGGCCTGCGGTCTCGGCTTCGGCATCCTGCTGATCGCCGGCATCGGCCAGGCCTCGCTCACCGAGTTCAACGGCCTCGGCGCGGCCAACTCCGCGTACGGCGGAAACGTCGAGGGCCTCGCCGCCCTCATCTTCACCAAGTACGTCTTCGCCTTCGAGCTCACCGGCGCGCTCCTCATCACCGCGGCCGTCGGCGCGATGGTGCTCACCCACCGCGAGCGCACCCAGCGCGCCGCCACCCAGCGCGAACTCTCCGAGCAGCGCGTACGCGAGGGCACGCACGTGCCGCCGCTGCCCGCGCCCGGCGTCTACGCCCGGCACAACGCCGTGGACGTCGCCGGTCTGCTCCCCGACGGCTCCCCGTCGGAGCTCACCGTCATGCAGACCCTGCGCAAGCGGGGCCAGATCCGGGACGTGTCCAGCGAGGCGCTGGCCGACCTCAAGGCCCTGGAGCAGCGCTCCGAGGAGCGGCTCGGCCGGGACCGGGACGAAGAGGAGGCCACCCGGTGAACCCCGTCAACTACCTGTATCTCGCGGCCCTGCTGTTCACCATCGGTGCGGCCGGGGTCCTGATCCGACGCAACGCGATCGTGGTCTTCATGTGCGTCGAGCTGATGCTCAACGCCTGCAACCTCGCGCTCGTCACCTTCTCCCGCATGCACGGCAACCTCGACGGCCAGATCCTCGCGTTCTTCACGATGGTCGTCGCCGCCGCGGAGGTCGTCGTCGGGCTCGCGATCATCGTGTCCGTCTTCCGTGCCCGCCACTCGGCCTCGGTCGACGACGCCAGCCTGATGAAGCTGTGAGGGGCTGACCCGTGGAAAATCTCATTGCGCTGCTCGTCGGGGCACCTCTGCTCGGCGCGGCCGTCCTGCTCTGCGGCGGCCGGCGGCTCGACAAGACCGGGCACTGGCTCGGCACCCTGCTCGCGGCCGTCTCCTTCGTCATCGGCCTGGCGCTCTTCGCCGACATGCTCGGCAAGAGCGCCGACGACCGGGCGATGCACCAGCGGCTGTTCACCTGGATCCCCGTCGAGGGCTTCCAGGCCGACATCGCCTTCCAGCTCGACCAGCTGTCGATGACCTTCGTCCTGCTGATCAGCGGGGTCGGCACGCTCATCCACGTCTACTCCATCGGCTACATGGAGCACGACGAGCGCCGCCGCCGCTTCTTCGGCTACCTCAACCTGTTCGTCGCGGCGATGCTCCTGCTCGTCCTCGCCGACAACTACCTGCTCCTGTACTTCGGCTGGGAGGGCGTCGGCCTCGCCTCGTACCTCCTGATCGGCTTCTGGCAGCACAAGCCCAGCGCGGCTACCGCCGCGAAGAAGGCCTTCCTGGTCAACCGGGTCGGCGACATGGGCCTGTCGATCGCCATCATGATCATGTTCACCACCTTCGGGACCTTCGCCTTCGGGCCGGTCCTGGCATCGACCGGCGAGGCGTCCCAGGGCACCCTGACCGCGATCGGCCTGATGCTGCTCCTCGCCGCCTGCGGCAAGTCCGCCCAGGTGCCGCTGCAGTCCTGGCTCGGGGACGCGATGGAGGGCCCGACCCCGGTCTCGGCCCTCATCCACGCGGCCACGATGGTGACCGCCGGTGTCTACCTGATCGTCCGATCCGCCGACATCTTCAACGCGGCACCGGACGCGCAGCTCGTCGTCACCGTCGTCGGCGCGGTCACGCTCCTCTTCGGTGCGATCGTCGGTTGCGCGAAGGACGACATCAAGAAGGCCCTCGCCGGTTCGACGATGTCGCAGATCGGCTACATGATCCTGGCGGCCGGCCTCGGGCCCATCGGCTACGTCTTCGCGATCATGCACCTGGTGACCCACGGCTTCTTCAAGGCCGGTCTCTTCCTCGGCGCCGGTTCGGTCATGCACGGCATGAACGACGAGGTCGACATGCGGAAGTACGGCGGCCTGCGGAAGTACATGCCGGTCACCTTCGTCACCTTCGGCCTCGGCTACCTCGCGATCATCGGCTTCCCCGGTCTGTCCGGCTTCTTCTCCAAGGACAAGATCATCGAGGCGGCCTTCGCGAAGGGCGGCACCGAGGGCTGGATCCTCGGCGCGGTCACCCTGCTCGGCGCGGCCATCACCGCGTACTACATGACCCGCGTGATGCTGATGACCTTCTTCGGCGAGAAGCGCTGGCAGCCCGATGCGGAAGGCCACGAGCCGCACCCGCACGAGTCGCCCAGGTCCATGACGATCCCGATGGTCCTGCTGGCCGTCGGCTCGGTCTTCGCGGGCGGGTTCTTCAGCATCGGCGACCGGTTCATCAACTGGCTGGAGCCGGTCACCGGCTACGCCCACGGCCACCCGCCGATCAGCGCCGCGGCCGTCACCTCCGCCACCGTCGCCGTCATGGTGATCGGCGTCGGCCTCGCCTACCTCCAGTACGGGCGCAGGCCCGTCCTGGTCGTCGCCCCGCGCGGCTCGCTCCTCACCCGGGCCGCCCGCCGCGACCTGCTCCAGGACGACTTCAACCACGCCGTCTTCGTCACCGGCGGCACGCACCTCACCCGCTCGCTCGTCTACGTCGACCACTCCCTGGTCGACGGCGTCGTCAACGGCACCGCGGCCACCGTCGGCGGACTCTCCGGCCGGCTGCGCAAGCTCCAGAACGGCTACGCCCGCACGTACGCGGTCTCCATGTTCGGAGGTACTGCGGTGCTGATCGCCGCGACCCTGCTGATGAGGGCGGTGTAACTGTCATGTCTTTCCCGCTCCTTACGGTCACGGCAGCGGTGCCGGCGCTCGGTGCGATCCTCACCGCCGCCGTCCCCGCCGCCCGTCGCACCGCCGCCAAGTGGCTGGCGCTGCTCGTCTCGCTCGCCACGCTCGTGCTCGCCGCCGTCGTCTTCGTACGGTTCGAGCCCGGCGGCGAGCGGTACCAGCTGACCGAGTCCCACTCCTGGATCAAGGACTTCGGGGTCCGGTACGAACTCGGCGTGGACGGCATCGGGGTGGCGCTCATCGCGCTCACCGCCCTGCTGATCCCCTTCATCATCCTGGCGGGCTGGCACGACGCCGACCCCCTGGAGACGAAGTCCTCGCGCTGGCGCCCGACCCAGGGCTTCTTCGCCCTGATCCTCATGGTCGAGGCGATGGTGATCCTCTCCTTCGAGGCCACCGACGTCTTCCTCTTCTACGTCCTCTTCGAAGCCATGCTCATCCCGATGTACTTCCTCATCGGCGGCTTCGGCGACCGGGCGCACTCGGGATCCGACGAGAACGCGGCGGCCCAGCGCTCGTACGCGGCGGTCAAGTTCCTGCTCTACAACCTGGTCGGCGGGCTCATCATGCTGGCCGCCGTCATCGGGCTCTACGTGGTCGCGGGGAACTTCTCGCTCACCGAGATCGCCGAGGCGCGGGCCAACGGGTCCCTCGACATGGCGACCAACACCGAGCGGCTGCTCTTCCTCGGCTTCTTCTTCGCCTTCGCGGTGAAGGCGCCGCTGTGGCCGCTGCACACCTGGCTGCCGAACGCGATGGGGGAGGCGACCGCCCCGGTCGCCGTCCTCATCACCGCCGTCGTCGACAAGGTCGGCACCTTCGCGATGCTCCGCTTCTGCCTCGGGCTCTTCCCCGAGGCCTCGAAGTGGGCCACCCCGGCGATCATCGTCCTCGCGCTCATCAGCATCGTGTACGGCGCGCTGGTCGCGGTCGGCCAGCGGGACATCAAGCGGCTGGTCGCCTACGCGTCGATCTCGCACTTCGGCTTCATCATCCTGGGCATCTTCGCGATGACCACCCAGGGCCAGTCCGGTGCCACGCTCTACATGGTCAACCACGGCATCTCGACGGCCGCGCTGATGCTCGTCGCCGGCTTCCTGATCTCCCGGCGCGGCTCGCGGCTCATCGCCGACTACGGCGGTGTGCAGAAGGTCGCCCCGGTGCTCGCCGGCACCTTCCTGATCGGCGGTCTCGCGACCCTGTCGCTGCCCGGACTCGCGCCGTTCGTCAGCGAGTTCCTCGTCCTGGTCGGCACGTACGCCCGGTACCCGGTGGCCGGCATCATCGCCACCACCGGCATCGTCCTCGCCGCGCTCTACGTCCTCGTCCTGTACCAGCGGACGATGACCGGGCCGGTGAAGGAGGAGGTGCGGGAGCTGCCCGACCTGCGGGTGCGCGAACTGGCGGTGGTCGTCCCGCTGATCGCCCTCCTGATCTTCCTCGGCGTCTTCCCGAAGCCGCTGACGGACGTCGTCAACCCGGCGGTGCAGCACACCATGTCCGACGTCCAGCAGAAGGACCCCCAGCCCACCGTGGAGAACGTGGAGGCAGCCAAGTGAGTGCAACGGCTGTCCACAGCCTGTGGACGACGGCGGCGGTCGAGCCGCTGAGCAAGATCCCGGCCCCCCACATCGAGTACACGCAGCTCTCGCCCGTACTCATCGTGATCGGCGCCGCGATCATCAGCGTCCTCGTCGAGGCCTTCGTGCCCCGCAAGGGCCGCTACGTCGCCCAGGTGTTCCTCTCGGTCCTGGCCCTCGTCGCCGCCTTCGCCGCGGTCGTCGGCCTGGCGGCCGGCGGCTACGGCACCACCAAGGCCCAGATCGCGGCCATGGGCGCCATCGCCGTCGACGGACCCGCCCTGTTCCTCCAGGGCACCATTCTCCTCGCCTCGATCGTCGCGGTCTTCACCTTCGCCGAGCGCAGGCTCGACCCGGCCGACCACGGCCACAAGGTCGACTCCTTCGCCGCTGAGGCCGCCGCCGTCCCCGGCAGCGAGCAGGAGAGGGCGGCCGTCAAGGCCGGCTTCACCACCACCGAGGTCTTCCCGCTCGCCCTCTTCGCGATCGCCGGCATGCTCGTCTTCCCGGCGGCCAACGACCTCCTGACGCTCTTCGTCGCCCTGGAGGTCTTCTCCCTCCCGCTGTACCTGCTCTGCGCCGTCGCCCGCCGCAAGCGGCTGATGTCGCAGGAGGCGGCCGTCAAGTACTTCCTGCTCGGCGCCTTCTCCTCGGCGTTCCTGCTCTTCGGGATCGCCCTGCTCTACGGCTACGCGGGCTCCGTCTCGTACGCGACGATCGCCCGGGTCGTCGACGGCGCCGTCGTCTCCGTCGACCCGGCGCTCGCCGACACCATGGGCAACGACGTCCTGCTGCTCATCGGCTTCGCCATGGTCCTCACGGGGCTCCTCTTCAAGGTCGGCGCCGTGCCGTTCCACATGTGGACCCCGGACGTCTACCAGGGCGCCCCGACCCCGGTCACCGGCTTCATGGCCGCCGCGACCAAGGTCGCCGCGTTCGGCGCGCTGCTCCGCCTGCTGTACGTGGTGCTGCCGGGCCTCACCTGGGACTGGCGGCCGGTCATGTGGGGCGTCGCGATCGTCACCATGCTGGGCGGCGCGATCGTCGCCATCACCCAGACCGACATCAAGCGGCTCCTGGCGTACTCGTCCATCGCGCACGCCGGGTTCCTGCTGGCCGGTGTCATCGCCGCCACCCCCGAGGGCATCTCGTCCGTCCTCTTCTACCTGGGGGCGTACTCCTTCGTGACGATCGGCGCGTTCGCCGTCGTCACCCTGGTCCGGGACGCGGGCGGCGAGGCCACCCACCTCTCCAAGTGGGCCGGTCTCGGGCGCCGTTCACCGCTCGTCGCGGCGGTCTTCGCGGTCTTCCTGCTCGCCTTCGCGGGCATCCCGCTGACCTCCGGATTCTCCGGAAAGTTCGCGGTGTTCAAGGCGGCGGCGGAGGGCGGCGCGGGCGCGCTCGTCGTGGTCGGCGTGCTCTCCTCGGCGATCGCCGCGTTCTTCTACATCCGGGTGATCGTGCTGATGTTCTTCAGCGAGCCGAAGGCGGACGGCCCCACGGTCGCCGTGCCCTCGGCCCTGACGACGCTCGCCATCACGGCGGGCGTCGTGGTCACGCTGGTGCTCGGCCTCGCGCCGCAGTACTTCCTGGACCTGGCGAACCAGGCGAGCGTCTTCGTCCGGTAGGTGCGTGCCGTACGAGGAGGGGCCCGGCTCACGGCGAGCCGGGCCCCTCCTCGTCTGTCTACGGATGTGTGGGCGCGGGTGCGGCCGCGTCCTCCGGGCAAGCGCAGTGCACCCGCGGGTTGTACGCGGTGAAGACGCCCTTCGGGTTCTTCTTGAAGATCCACGCGTGCAGCGTGTAGACGTCGCCGACTCCCTCGATCACGGCCGGACCGTCGAAGTCGTGGTCGAAGAGACGCGGCTTGGGCTGGCCCGTGTTGGGAACGACCCACTCGACGGCGACCAGCTCGCGCTTGCCGGTCTCGTGGTTCTTCGCGTACAGCACCGACGCGGGCTTCGTCGGGTCGGTCGAGCCGATGTTCGCCGGGTTGACGTAGTGGTAGCCCATGCCGCCGAGCTTCTCCGGACTCTCGTCCACCACACACATGTCGGTGCGCTCGAAGCCGTCGTCGATGGCCTTCTGTTCCGACTTGTACGCCACGGTGGCGTCGTAGGTCTTCTTCAGGCCCGGATGGGGGAAGTCGGTGACCGGCTTCCCGGCCGAGACCGCGGCGGCCGGTGCCGTTCCCAGGGCCAGCGATCCGACGGCGGCCAGGGCGAGCGCGGCCATGAGACGACGGGGTCGAGCGGACAGGTGGGTGTGCTCCTCGGGAGGGGGGAGCGCGCCCGTGCGGGGCGCCTGACGGGGGCGGACTCTCCCCTGTTCCCGCCGCCTCCAGCAGCATCGGCTTCCCGGTAGGGGTGCCGCACGCGGGGGTGACCCATTGGAGGTGCCCGTGTCATCGTGGAAACCGCCCCGAATGGTCTGTACCACTCACCCGGGAGGAAGCGTCACGATGCGCGGCTCGACCGTCTTACCAGGGACTCCCTGCGCCGCTCCCCGGGCGGGCGACCCGCCCGTCCACCGCCTGGAGCTGCGCCTCCCCGACGACGTGCCCTTCGCCACCGGAAGCTTCGACGCCGTCGGCCCCCTGTCGAGGGCCGCCTTCCCGCACCGCCACACCTTCTACGAGATCGTCCACGTGACGGCGGGGACCGGCGCCCACGTCGTCGACCTGGCCCGCTGGGAGCTCCGCCCGCCCCACCTGGCCGTGATCGTGCCCGGCCAGGTCCACCACTGGGAGGACGCGCACGGCCTGGACGGCACCGTCGTCCTCTTCACCGAGGACTTCCTCCTCGACCACCCCGGCGACCGGGACCTGCTGCGCCGCCTCGGCGAGCGCCCCTGGCTCACCCTCGACGGGCCCACCCACGCCCGTACCACCGGGCTGATGGCCGAACTCGCCGGGGAGTACGGGCACGGCGCCGCCGGCTTCGCCACGGTCCTGCGGTCCCTGCTGCGCGTCCTCCTCGTCCGGACGGCGCGTCTCCCGGGGCCCGAGACCACGTGTACGGCCGAAGCACCGGCCGGCCGATTCGGTACCGTCGCCGGGGAGTTCGCCCGCCTGATCACCCCCGCCGGGGCGGACCACCGGTCCGTACGGGAGTGCGCCGAGCGGATCGGGGTCACCCCCGGCTACCTCACCGAGGCCGTACGGGCCGCCACCGGCCGCACCCCCGGCGCCCTGCTCCGCGAGGCCCGCACCCGCGAGGCACAACGACTCCTCGTCGGCACCGGATTGACGATCCGCCAGGTCGCGGCCCGGGTCGGCTTCGACGATCCCGCGTACTCCTGCCGCTTCTTCCGCCGCGAGACCGGCCACAGCCCCGGGGACTTCCGAAAACACCACGACCGCCGTGTTCCGTCCCTCGAAGTCGACGGCCCGCGCCCCTAGGTTCGTTGCCATCCCCGCCACCCCGCCCCCGCAGGAGGAGCAGGCATGGACCACGAAACCAGTACCGGGCACGTCACCCGCAAGGCGGTGCTGCGCGCCGCGCTCGCCGCCGGCATGGCGGCGCCCGCGGTGCTCATGGGCGTCCCGGCGCTCGCCCGAACCCTCACCGCCGGCGAGGCGGCGCCCGCGCTCACCCCGGAGTGCGACGACGGCGACGACCCGACCGTGCCGCAGACCGAGGGCCCGTACTTCAAGCCGAACTCGCCGCTGCGGACGAGCCTGTTGGAGTCCGGCACGGTCGGTGTCCGGCTGACCGTCAGCGGCTACGTCTTCGGACTCGCCTGCCGGCCGATACCGGGCGTCCTGCTCGACTTCTGGCAGGCCGACACCAACGGTGCCTACGACAACTCGGGATTCCGCTTCCGCGGCCACCAGTTCACCGACGCACAGGGCGCCTTCAAGCTCACCACGATCGTGCCCGGCCTCTACCCCGGCCGCACCCGGCACCTCCACGTCAAGCTCCAGGCCCCCGGCCGGCCCGTGCTCACCACGCAGCTGTACTTCCCGAACGAACCCCGCAACAACACCGACAGCATCTTCGACCCGCGGCTGCTCATGACCGTCCGGGACGCGGGCGGAGCCCGGGAGGCCGCCTTCGACTTCGTCCTGAACGTGCCGCAGGACCCCGGACCGAGCCCGACGGCGACTCCGACGGCGACTCCGACGGCGACTCCGACGGGGTCTCCCGGCGGGACCTGGGCCGCCGGGACCGCCTACCGGGCCGGGGACTCCGTCACGTACGGCGGCCTGGGCTACGCGTGCCTCCAGGCACACACGGCCCAGGCCGGCTGGGAGCCGCCGAACGTCCCCGCGCTGTGGCGGGTGCGCTGACGGCCGTACGGATCAGGCGGCTCAGACGGCTCAGGCGGAAGGAGCGATCCGGCCCCGGACCTCGCCGAGACCCACCCGCGTACCGTCCGGGCCCGGCGCCCAGGCCGTGAGCACGACCTCGTCGCCGTCCTCCAGGAACGTCCGCTTGCCACCGGCCAGTTCGAGCGCGTCCCGGCCGTTCCAGGTGAGTTCGAGCAGCGAGCCGCGCTGGCCCACCTCGGGCCCGGAGACCGTCCCGGAGCCGTACAGGTCACCCGTGCGCAGCGAGGCGCCGTTCACCGTCATGTGGGCGAGCTGCTGGGCCGCCGTCCAGTACATGGTGGAGAACGGCGGCTCGGCCACGGCCTCGCCGTTGATCTCCACCGTGATCCGCACGTCGAAGCCGCCCGGCTCCTCCGCGGCCGCGTCGTCCAGGTACGGAAGCAGCGGGAAGTCCCGCGCCGGCGGGGCCGTCCGGGCGGCGTCCAGCGCCTCCAGGGGCGTCACCCACGCCGCGACCGACGTCTGGAACGACTTGCCGAGGAACGGGCCGAGCGGCACGTACTCCCAGGCCTGGATGTCCCGCGCCGACCAGTCGTTGAGCAGCGACAGGCCGAAGACGTGCTCCTGGAAGTCGCCGAGCGCGACCGGCCGGCCCAGCTCCGACGGGGTGCCGACGAGGAAGCCGACCTCCGCCTCGATGTCCAGCTTCACGGACGGCCCGAAGACCGGGGCCGCGTCCGTCGGCGCCTTGCGCTGCCCGGAGGGGCGTACGACATCGGTGCCGGAGACCACGACCGTGCCCGCGCGACCGTGGTAACCGATCGGCAGATGCTTCCAGTTGGGGGTGAGGGCGTCGCCGTCCGGGCGGAAGATCCGGCCCACGTTCGTCGCGTGGTGCTCGCTCGCGTAGAAGTCGACGTAGTCCGCGACCTCGTACGGCAGGTGCAGCGTCACCCCGTCCAGCGGGTACAGCAGCGGCTCGATGTCCGCCCGGTGCGCCGGCACCGTCACCCAGGCCGTGAGCGCCCGGCGGACGTCGCGCCAGGCGGTCCGCCCGGCCGCGAGCAGCGGGTTCAGGCTCGGCTGGGCGAGCAGCGCCGCATAGGGCGAGCCGAGCGCGTGCGCCGCGGCGCCCGCGTCCAGCACGTGCCCGCCGATCCGGACGCCGAGCCGGCGCCGCCCGGGCTCGTCGGCGGTCGAGAAGACGCCGTACGGGAGGTTGTGCGGGCCGAAGGGATCGCCCTCGGCCAGGTCGAGCGGGCTGTGCTCGGACATCTGTGCGTGCCTCGCTTTCCACGTGTGTGGGGGACACGTTACGGGGCCCGCCGCCGGGCGCTGATGACATGGATCACACAGAAAGTGCGGCCTCCGTGGGCAACCGTCCGCATTCGTGCGGTATGTGGCCGAGATCCGTCGAGACACCCGTCCCGAACTGCGGAAACAGCCCTCCCGCGAACGCCCCCCGAGCCCTACGATCGCGGTGGCGTCGCGCCGCGTGAAGTCCCCGCGGAGGCACGCCCCAACACGCTCTTTTCATCTTCCTTGACCAGGAAAAAGGGTCCACACTGTGAAGATTCGTCGCATCCTCGCGACCGCCGTGGCCGCCGCCGTGACCACCCCGGTCGTCTTCCTCTCCGCCGCGCCGGCGTTCGCCGACACCAAGCCGTCGCCCGCGTCGACGCAGAAGCCCGCGACCGACGACGAGGACGAGAAGCCCTCGTACGAGGAGCTGGAGAAGGCCGTCGCCGACGCGGAGGCCAAGCTCGACGAGCTGGAGACCCAGCGCAAGGCCGTCGTGCAGGACCTCAGGGACGGCAATGTCGGCGAGGCCGTGAAGACCGAGCTCGCCGCGGCCACGGCCGCCGTCGAGGCCGCCAAGACCGCGAAGGCCACCGCCGACGCGGCGCTCGTCACCGCCGAGGAGGCCCTGGCGAAGCTGAAGGAGACCGGCAGCACCGCCACCCCGGAGGAGATCGCGACGGCCGAGCAGGCCGTCACCGCCGCGAAGACCGCCGTCGAGGCCGCAGCCGCCACCAAGACCGCGGCCGACCTCCGCCTGAAGAACGCGGAGACCGCCTTCCAGAACGCGCGGGTCGCCCTCGCCCAGAAGGCCAGCCTGCTCGCCGCCGACATCGTGGTGGCCGAGCAGGACCTCGCCGACGCGGAAGAGGCCCTGGAAGCCTTCGAGAAGGGCCTCGGCGACTGCTACGAGGACGACGCCGTCAAGGTCGCCCTCAGCGGCCCGAAGTCGGTCACCGCCGGCACCAGCGCGATCTTCTCGCTGCGCGTCAGCAACACCTCCGACCGGACCCTCGACGAGGTCGAGGCCCTCGCCTACGCGGCGGCCCTGCCCGACGGCGAGGCGCCCTTCGACGAGGAGTCCGGGTTCTACAAGGAGTACATCTCCATCGAGTGGTCCTCGGCCGACGTCCTGGAGTGGACGCCGATCACCAAGGAGTTCGACGCCATCGAGATCGGCGACCTCGTCAAGGGCGGCTCCGCCGACGTGAAGCTGCGCCTCACCCTCGACGACGAGACCCCGGCCGGCCCCGGTGTCGCCTTCGCCGTCGGCGCGTACGAGAACAACGACGGCAGCTGCGGTCTCGGCGAGGAGTACGCGACCGCCGACTTCGAGATCGTCGCGGCCAAGGGCGACAAGCCGACCCCGAAGCCCACCTCGGCGACGACCAAGCCCACCCCGGAGCCGTCCCCGTCGACGACGACGCCCACCCCGGCGCCGACCGTCACCTCCACGGGCAACGGCAACACCACCCAGCAGGGCGGCTCGTCGAACACCGCGGTGAACAACGGCGCCCTCGCCGCCACCGGTGCGAACGACACCCTGCCGCTCGGCCTCGCCGCCGCCGGGGCCGTCGCCCTGGGCGCCGGCGCGTTCGTCCTCGCCCGCCGCCGCAAGGCCGGCGCGAACGCGTAAGTCCAGAGAGAAGGCGCCCGCACCGACCCCGGTGCGGGCGCCTTCGCGCGTGTCCGGCAGCCGTCCTCAGCCCGCCGTGCGCGGGATGCTCTTCTCCCACGTGTGGTGGAAGACGACCTCGCCGTCCTCCTTGCACACCACCTCGTTCTCGGTGTGGAAGGCGTCCGCGTCGCAGGAGATCTCCGAGCGCGTGTCGACCGTGACGTCCCAGGCCATCTCGGGCCGGTGCAGCCGGATCGACCACTCCGAGAGCGTCCGCGCGGACAGCGGGTCGCCCTCCTCGATCGTGTACGTCTCCACCGCGTCCTCGGTGAACTCCAGACCGTCCGGGTACACCCGCGTGCCCCCGTACTTCGGGTCGACCTCCAGCTTCCACTCGCCCTTCGCCACGTCCCGCACCACGACCCGCTCCGGGCGCGGCTCCTCCAGGGTGCGCGGGTAGGCGACGCCCAGCGGCTCGGACTGCTCCGGCTCCTCCCACTCGACGGCGTCCTCCGTGTGGCGGCGTACCGGCAGGGTGAGGGAGGAGCCCGCCGGGTCGAGCGTGAAGCCCTTCGCGTCCGGTTGCGGCCAGATCCACGGCCAGTACGCGGAGGAGACCGCGAGCCGCACCCGGTGGCCGGGCGGGAAGGTGTGCCCGATGCCGTTCAGCTCGAAGACGAAGCTCTCCCACTCGCCGACCTGCGCCTCCACGGCCCGGTCGCGGCCGTAGCGGGCGGAGAAGTTCAGCGCGCCGCGCGTGACGAGCGTGGAGGAGCCGTCGGGGGCGATGTCGCAGAGCCGGGCGACGACCTGGCCGGTGGGGGCGTCCGCGCGCAGGGCGAGGCTGACGGACGGGCGGCCGAGGATCTCGATCGGGCCGCCGTCCTCGGGGACGGCGAAGTCGAAGCAGGCGGAGTGGGCGTCCTCGTCGCGCTGGTCCGGCGGCAGGTCGGCGTCGTTGCCGAAGGGGAAGAACCGGCCGGCGTCGATGCCGGTCTGCTGCGGGGAGTCGACCACGAGGGGGGCGCCCTGGAAGGCGTACGTGACGGGGGTGACGTTCGGGGAGGGCCAGGCGGGGTCGGTGACCCAGCGGCCCGGCAGCTCCTCGTACACGGTGGCCGGCGGGTGCGACTCGCTGATCCAGGTGCGCAGCAGCGGCTCGGCCATCACGTCGTTCTCGACGCCCTTGAGGTGGTGGTCCCACCAGCGCAGGGTCTCCTGGAGGAAGCCGATGGCGGGTCCCGGCGGCAGGCCGCGGTCCGGGTACTGGTGGGACCAGGGGCCGATGATGCCGCGCACCCGGTCCTGGGGGAGGTGCTGGGCGAGCCGCAGCACGGTGTCGCGGTACGGGTCGTGCCAGCCGCCCACGGCGAGGACGGCGGCCCCGATGGCGGAGTAGTCCTCGCAGACGCTGCCGTGCCGCCAGTACGCGTCGCGGGTCTGGTGGGCGAGCCAGGTGTGGATGAGCGGGTCCACGGCCTCCAGACGCTTCAGCCACCGCTCGCGCCACTCCTCGCCCACGTACCGCGGGTCGGGCGGCCGGCAGACGAAGGCGAGCATGGTGGCCGCCCAGGCGTGCATGTCGACGCCGAGGACCGAGCCGCCCATGTAGTGGACGTCGTTGTCGTACCGGTCGTCGGTGGAGCAGACGGTGACGATGGCCTTGAGGGGTTCGGGGGCGAGGGCGGCGATCTGGAGCGAGTTGAAGCCGCCCCAGGAGATGCCGAACATGCCGACCTTGCCCGAGCACCAGGGCTGCTCGGCGAGCCAGTTCACGACGGCCACGCCGTCGGCGAGCTCGACGGCGTCGTACTCGTCGCCGGGGAGGCCCTCGCTGTTGCCGTGGCCGCGGACGTCGACCCGTACGGAGGCGTAGCCGTGGCCCGCGTACCAGGGGTGGCGCTGCCAGTCGCGGGGCGCGGTCCAGTCGCTGAGGCGGTACGGCAGGTACTCCAGGAGGGCCGGTACGGGCTCCTCGGTGACCGGGCGCCAGATCCGGGCGTACAGCTTCGTGCCGTCCGGGAGGGGGATGCGGACGTCCTCGTGGCGGGTCTCGTACGGGAAGTCGGTACGGATCTTCGGCTTCGTCATCAGGTCACCTCAGTGGACGGGGTGCATGGTGCGGCGCAGCCAGGGCGCCAGGGCGATCACGACGAGGCCGACCGCGACGGCGACGGCGCCGTTCACGCCGAAGTACACGGGCTTGGACACGTCGTCGTAGAGCTTCACGGTCTGGGCCTGGATGCCGTTGGCGAGCGCGAGCGACAGGAACCACAGCGACATGGTCTGGCTGCTGAAGGCCTTCGGGGCGAGCTTGCTCGTGGCGGACATCCCGGAGGTCTCCAGGAGGACGTCGCCGAGGCCGAGCAGCAGGTACGAGCCGACGATCCACCAGGCGGCCATCTGGTAGGTGTCGTCGGCGTGCCCGGAGGTCGGCAGGACCATCAGGAGGAAGGAGAGACCGCCGAGGATCACGCCGAAGGCGATCTTGTTGGAGGCGTGCGGCTGGTTGTGGCCCATCCGGGCCCAGACGGCGGCCACGACGGGGGCCAGGAGGACCTCGAAGGCGCCGAGGGCGGAGGCGTACCAGCTGGCGGGGAAGTCGAAGCCGAGGATGGTCGTGCGGGCGTTGGTGGAGGCGAGCAGGATCATCGTCGAGTACGCCTGGAAGAGGATGAAGTTGAACACCACCGACGCCAGGAACAGCACGATGTACGGCTTGAGGCGGCCGCGCTCCTCGGCCGTGACCCGGGGGCTCCTGAACATCACCCAGAAGAAGACGACGGGCGCGATGACCGAGATCAGGGTCAGCACGTCCACGAACCGGTCCATGGTGAGCCAGCCCGTGAGGGCGAGCGCCACGGCGACGAGGGCCGTCACGACCGCCCCGACGACGATCGCCCGGACGGCCCGGCGCATGGCGTCCGGGGCGAGCGCGAACTCGGCGGCGTGCTTGCGCCCGGCCAGGTGACGGCGGCCCGCCACGTACTGGATCAGGCCGAAGGTCATGCCGATCGCGGCGGCCGAGAAGCCCCAGTGGTAGCCCTTGTGGTCGGCGAGCCAGCCGGTGATCAGCGGGCCGGCGAAGGCGCCGATGTTGATCGCCATGTAGTAGAGGGCGAAACCGGCGTCGCGGCGGTCGTCGTCCGTGCGGTACAGCTTGCCGACCATGGTGGCCACGTTCGGCTTGAGGAGGCCGGTGCCGGCGCTGATCAGGCCGAGGCCCACCCAGGTCATGGCGGCGGTCGGCACGGCCATCGCGTAGTGGCCGCAGGCGATGAGGATGCCGCCCCAGAGGACGGCGCGGTACGAGCCGAGGATGCGGTCGGCGAGCCAGCCGCCGGCCACCGAGACGAGGTAGACGAGCGTGCCGTAGGCGGCGGAGACCGAGGCGGCGGTGCCGGAGTCCATGCCGAGGCCGCCGTCGGCGACGCTCGCGGCGAAGTAGAGGACGAGGATCGCCTGCATGCCGAGGAACGAGAACCGCTCCCAGACCTCCAGGCCCGAGAGGGTCAGCAGTCCCCGGGGATGGCCGAGGAACGCGTGGTCGTCCTCCGGGGGCGGCTGCTCGCCGTTCGGTTCCGTATCGATCGTTGTTCGGGACAAAACGCCTACTCCTGGTCGTATGAGCTGATCCCGAACATACCGGGGGTGACGGGAAGGCGCCCACGGTGATCGAAAGGTGACCGGATACGCTGGCTTGAGTGAATCGAGCGACACATCGACAATCCATGTGATCGTCAACAGTCCATGTGAACAATCCGTGTGATCGTCAGCAGGCGTCAGCAGACAGGAGACCCCCTCGTGACCGTCGTCGGGCCGTTCGGTCTTAGCGTGCGGGACCAGGCTCTTGAGGCCGATGTCCAGACCGGGTTGGCGGCTGTGGAGGCGGGCCTCCTGGACGCCACCAAGAGCGATGTCCCCTTCATCACGGAGGCCGCGCAGCATCTCGTCCTGGCCGGCGGCAAGCGGTTCCGCCCCCTGCTCGTGATGCTCTCCGCCCAGTTCGGCGACCCCTACGCGCCGGGCGTCGTGCCCTCCGCCGTGGTCGTCGAGCTCACCCACCTGGCCACGCTCTACCACGACGACGTCATGGACGAGGCCGACGTCCGGCGCGGAGTACCGAGCGCCAACACGCGCTGGGGCAACTCGATCGCCGTCCTCACGGGTGACTTCCTCTTCGCCCGCGCCTCGCACACGCTCGCGGACCTCGGCCCCGATGCCGTACGGATCCAGTCCGAGGCGTTCGAACGGCTCGTGACCGGCCAGATCCTGGAGACCGCGGGACCGACCGACGGCCGCGACCCCGTCGAGCACTACCTCGACGTCCTCGGCGGCAAGACCGGCTCGCTCGTCGCCGTCTCCTGCCGCTTCGGCGCGATGATGTCCGGCGCCGACGAGAGCGTCGTCGACATCCTCACCCAGTACGGGGAGCGGCTCGGCGTCGCCTTCCAGCTCGCCGACGACGTCCTCGACATCACCTCCGACTCCCACGAGTCCGGCAAGACCCCCGGCATCGACCTCCGCGAGGGCATCCCGACACTGCCCGTCCTCCACCTGCGGGCCGCGGCGGCCGCCCACGGCCGCCCGGAGGACGTCGAGCTCGTCGCCCTCGTCGACAGCGACCTGACGGACGACGACCGGCACGCCGAGGTCCTGCGGCGGCTCCGCGTCCACCCGGCCCTGGAGCAGGCCCGGCGGGACACCGTGCGGTACGCGGAGGAGGCACGCGCCATGCTGGCGCCGCTGCCCGACGGGTACGCGAAGGCGGCGCTCCAGGAGATGTGCGACGCGGTGGTCCACCGCGCGGGCTGAGGGCCCGGCGGACGCCGAGGGGTCAACCGGGCGGGTGAGGGAATCTCAGGGTGGGGTCATCCCGAAGCAGTACGCGAGGTTGATCCCGGGGGCTGACGCTTCTATGCCCCCGATTTGGTCAGATGGAGTCATCGACCACAGGGCGCAGCACGGAGGAAGCGGAGACCATGGCAGACACCCGTAAGGCGAGCCGGTTCATCGTCCCGATCGCGGTGGCAGGAGTGGCCGCGGCGACCATCGGGCTCGTCCCGGCACTCGCGGCGTCCGGTGACCCGGACCTCCCGGAGATCACGGCCCAGCAGCTCATCGAGAAGATCGCCGCCTCGGACACCCAGACCCTGTCCGGCACCTTCAGGATCTCCACCGACCTCGGCCTGCCCGTCGGCGGCCTGGCCGACCTCGGCGCGCTGGCCGGCGGTGGCGGCGGCTCCTCCTCGGCGGACCCCACGGAGAAGCTCACCGAGCTCGTCTCCGGCACCCACACGCTGCGCGTGGCCGCCGACGGCCCCGACCGCCAGAAGCTGACGCTGCTGGACGGCTCCGACGAGTACAGCCTGATCCACAACGGCGACGACGTCTGGGCGTACGACAGCAAGTCCAAGGAGGTCTTCCACGAGAAGGCCCCCGCAGGCGCCGGGGAGAAGGGCGAGAAGGGCGAGACGCCCTCGAAGGAGCTCCCGACCACGCCCAAGCAGCTCGCCGACGAGGTCCTGAAGGCGGCCGGCGACACCACGTCGATCACCGTCGACGGCACGGCCAAGGTCGCCGGCCGGGACGCGTACCAGCTGATGATCAAGCCGAAGCAGTCCGGCTCGACGGTCGAGTCGATCAAGATCGCCGTGGACGCGGCGAACGGCACCCCGCTCAAGTTCACCCTCGCCTCGGTCGAGGGCGGCAAGCCGGTCGTCGACGCGGGCTTCACGAAGGTCGACTTCGGCAAGCCGGCCGCCTCGGACTTCGACTTCAAGGTCCCCGAGGGCGCGAAGGTGACCGAGGGCGCCGCGGAGAAGGGCGCGGGGTCGGAGAAGCCCGAGGACTTCGGGAAGGACTTCGAGAAGGAGTTCGGCGGCGAGCTCGGCGGCCTCCCCGGCTTCGGCGACCTCGGGACGGGCGGTGGCCTGAACGTCATCGGCGAGGGCTGGACGACGATCGCGAAGCTCGACTCAGGCGCCCCGGCCCCGAAGACGGACGAGGCGCCGAAGGAGATCCAGGGGCTCCTGGACTCCTTCGGCGACAAGGTCACCGGGAAGTTCGGCTCGGGCACCGTCTTCAAGACGAAGCTGGTGAACGCGCTGCTCACCGACGACGGCAAGGTCTACGTCGGCGCGGTGACGCAGGACGCGCTGGTGGACGCGGCCAACGCCGGTAAGTAACCGTCAGGTTGGGACCCCGGGCGGGTCGGGGGCGATGGTCACCGACCCACCCGGGAGTTTCTTGCGTCCTGCGCCTTACGGGAACGTCAGCTTGAAGCTGTTGATGTAGCCGGTGTCGGCCGAGGCCTTGTCCTGGACGCGGAGCTTCCAGGCGCCGTTCGCGACCTCGGAGGAGGCGTTCACGGTGAAGGTCTGGACGATGTTGTCGGCGCTGCCGCCGGACCGGTTGCTCAGGCTGTAGACCGAGCCGTCCGGGGCGACGAGATCGACGACGAGGTCACCGCGGTAGGTGTGGACGATGTTCACACCGACGGCGAGAGTGCTCGGGGCGTTGCCGGCGACGCCGGTGACGTTGACCGTCGAGGTGACCGCGGCGCCGTTGTCCGGGACGGAGACGTCGGCCGTGTTCTCGAAGACCGTGCCCGTGGGCGGGGTGCTCGTGCCGGACAGCGCCCAGATCGCGTGCGCGACCGCGTCGCTGTTGCGGTCGAGGGCGGTGTCGTTGATGTTCGACGTGTTGTCGCACGACGAGTGGTAGCAGCGGTCGAAGGCCGTGGCCGTACCGCCCCACTTCGACACCTGGGCACTGGTCTTGACCCGGCTCGCGCCCGTGAACAGACCGCCGACGGGTATGCCGACGTTCTTGAACGAGGCGTGGTCCGAGCGGCCGTCGCCCTCGGTCTCGATCTCGGTGGGGACGCCGAGACCCGCGAAGTAGCTCTTGAAGGTCTGCTCGATGGCCGGGTCGTCGTCGTAGACGAAGTAGCCCGGGTTGGGCGACCCGATCATGTCGAAGTTGAGGTAGCCGGAGACCTTCGCGCGCTCGGCGGTCGGCAGCTGGCTGACGTAGTACTTCGAGCCGACGAGACCGAGCTCCTCCGCGCCCCACCAGCCGAACCGCAGGTGCTTGGAGGGCTGGTAGCCGGAGCGGGCGACCGCGAGGGCCGTCTCCAGGACGGCGGCGGAGCCGGAGCCGTTGTCGTTGATGCCGGCGCCCGAGCTGACCGAGTCGAGGTGCGCGCCGGCCATCAGGACCTGGTTCGGGTCGCCGCCCGGCCAGTCGGCGATGAGGTTGTAGCCGGTGGCGCCGCTGGAGGTGAACTGCTGGATGGTGGTGGTGTATCCGGCGGCGTCGAGCTTGGCCTTCACGAAGTCGATGGACGCCTTGTAGCCGGTACGGCCGTGGGCGCGGTTGCCGCCGTTGGCGGTGGCGATCGACTGAAGGTCCGTCAAGTGCTGCTTGACGTTGGCCAGGGGGATGTCGGGGGCGGCGGCGGCCGCCTGCGACTCGGCGCCGGCGGTACCGGTGAGACCGGCGAGCGCGAGGGCCGCGAGAGCGGCGACCGCGGTGACGCGTCTGGGCACGGAGATGTTCATGTGGGGGCTCCGGATTCCGAACGGGGATGGGACGGAACGTGCGAGACGCCTCGGGCGTGGGTGCCACGAGGCGCTGGAGCTGTGCGAGTGCATGTGCGGTGTTCAGTTGTTCTGCTGTGCGTGCTGAATGTTCAGTGAGAGTTTGACTCCGCGTCAAGAGCGGAAACCGGTCAGGTGCGTTCGCTGAGCGAACCCGGGGCGGGACGCCGGGGGTTGGGGGTGCCGGTGGGCCCGCAGGGGTGCTGGGGGTGGGCGTTTCCGGTGGGCTTCTGGTGCGGCCGCCCTCTTTCCGAGAGTCGCACCTTCCACCACCGCGTCAAGGGCGCCTACGGCGTCGCGATGCGATGGCCTACGGCCACCCTTGACCCGGCGGCTCCAGGAGCGAAAGACCTCTCGGAGGGCGGCCGGGGCGTGGCCACGCGGGGGCCCGGGCATTGGCGGGGGTCGGGATGGCGTGTGGCGGGCCGGTGGGGTGGGGCTTGGTTAGTGGCGGGGCCGGGTGTGTCTGTGGGGGTTGGTGCGGGGTTCGCGGTTGTTGAATGGGGCAGCCGGGCGGCGCTTAGCGGGTCGCGGCCGGTGGGGAGTTGGGGATTCAGGCCCCGCTGGTCACTCCCGGTGGGTGGTAGGCGCTGGGCAGCCGGTCGTGGACGGAGGGCGGTGCGTGGTCGGGGCTGAGGCGGCTGGCGGCTGGCGGCTGGCGGTGAGACATTGGTGCACTTTCTCCGCCCGATAAGGGCGATGTACGCCCTTTGGGGGTTATCTCGGGGGCTGTTACTCGGAGTAGCTGCACGTTAGTCACCTCTCCACCCGCCGGGAGTGACCAGCCGGGCCTGAATCCCCGCCAAGGGACGGACGTTCGCCGCTTAGCCAGGCCCGGCTGCCCCATTCAACGGCCGCGCACCCCGAACCCACCGGAAGATGTCCGCCCGCCCCGGCTACGAACCAAGCCCCACCCCACCGGCCCGCCGGGCGCCCTCCAGCCCCCGCCGATGCCCGAAGCCCCCGCGTGACCCCGGCCCCGGACCGCCCTCCGAGAGTTTTTGCGCAGCTTCCGGCGCCGGGTCAAGGGTGGCCGTAGGCCATCGCATCGCGACGCCGCAGGCGCCCTTGACGCGGTGGTGGAAGCTGCGACTCTCGGAAAGAGGGCGGCCCCACCAGAAGCCCACGAAGCAGGCCCACCCCCAGAGCCTCGCCCCCGCCCCGAGCGCCCCGTCCGAATTCCGCCAGCGGCCTTTGCCGTGCCGCGTGACGCTGGGCCCATGAGCATCTACCTCGCCCGCGCCATCTCGCCCGCCGTCCACGCCCAGTTGCGCGTCACCGACGATGCCGGGCAGCCCTGTGTGCCGTTCGTCGACGCCGAGGGCGGGAGTCCTCTGCGCTGCTGTCTGCGGCTCTCCGTCGCCGGGGAGCGGATCGCGCTCGTCTCGTACGCGCCGCTGCGGCGCTGGGCGGCCGAGGGTGGGGTCGAGCCGGGAGCGTACGACGAGCAGGGGCCCGTCTTCGTGCACGCCGAGGAGTGCGGCGGCCCCGGGTCCTCGGAGGCGTACCCCTTCGAGCGGGCCGGGGCGCTGCGGACCGTCCGGCGGTACGACGCGGAGGGCCGGATCGCCGGCGGGCGGCTCCTGGAGCTGCCCGAAGCTCCCGGCGAAGGCTTCGAGCAGGCCTTCGAGGAGGCCTTCGCCGACCCGGCCGTCGTTCTCGTGCACGTCCGCGCCGTGGAGTACGGCTGCTTCCACTTCGAGGTGCGCAGGCCCTGACCTCGGCCCTCAATGCACGCAGAACTCGTTGCCCTCCGGGTCGGCCATGACCGTCCAGGACCCGGACGGTTCGTCCACCCGGCGCAGGACCGTCGCGCCGAGCGCCTCCAGGCGGGTGACCTCGGCCTCGCGGGTGCCCGGGTCCGGGTGGAGGTCGAGGTGGAGCCGGTTCTTGACGGTCTTGGGTTCCGGGACGCGCTGGATGAGGAGGCGCCGGCCGAGCCCGCCGCCCGTCGCCGGGTCCTGGGGGTCGTCCGGGTGGCGGACGGCGGCGAGGTCGCGCCAGCCGAGGCGCTCGTGGTCCGTGCCCTCGTGGACGGTCACGGTCTGCTCGGGCTGGGCGGCCCCGAGGTCGAGGAGGCGCCGGATGAGGGCGTCGTGGTTCTCCTCCGCGTAGCCGAGTGCGGCGGCCCAGAAGACGGCCTGGGCGTGCGGGTCGGCGGCGTCGAGGACAAGCTTCCAATGGATGGGCTTCATGTAACTGGTTATACTGGTTACATGACACTGGCCGCCACCGGAATGACCCTTCGGCACCGCGACGGGCAGGTGTTCCGCTTCGATGCCGGGGCCCTCTGCCTGGAGCTGCTGCTCACCGGTGGACCCGGGCCGGTCGCCGCGCAGTACGAGGTCCTCGACCGGGTCGACGGGCTGCTCGACTGGGTGCGGGGCTGCCGCCTCGCACCCGGACTCGACGTGACCGTCACGGACGCCGAGCTGGCGGCCGTCCGGGACGTGCGGGACGCGCTCTGGGGCCTCGCCCTGGCGCGGGTCGGGGGCGCCGCCCCCGACCCCGGGGAGCTGGCGACGGTCAACGCCGCAGCCGCCGAGCCGCCGCTCGTCGCCCTGATCGCCGCCGACGGCACGCGCGCGTGGGCGCCCGGAGCCACCGGGGCCCGGCTCCTCGCCACGGTCGCCCGGGACGCGGTCGAGCTCCTCACCGGGCCGTACGCCGACCGGGTCCGCGTCTGCGGCGCCGACAACTGCGCGCTCGTCTTCGCCGACACCTCGCGTCCCGGGCGCCGCCGCTGGTGCTCGATGGACCGGTGCGGCAACCGCCACAAGGTCCGGGCGCACCGTGCCCGTACCCCGCCGGAGGGAGAAGTGTGATGCCTGTGGGACTGACGCGGGATGCCGGCTGGGAGATCGGTGTCTCCAAGACCCTGCCCCTGCCCGTCGCGGCCGTCTGGGACTTCCTCATGAGCCCCGAAGGCCTGAGCCTCTGGTTCGGTCCGGGAGCCGCGCTTCCCGTCGAGGGCGACCCCGCCCTCCGCAGCCTCCGGCCCCGGGACCGCGTCCGCCTGTCGTACGGCGAGACCGTCCTCCAGGTCGCCGTCTCCCCGGCGGGCGACGGCCGGACCGTCCTCACCTTCCACCAGGAGCACATGGCGAGCGCCGAGGAGCGTGAACGCCAACGCGCCCACTGGAAGGGCGTGATGGCCGAGATCGTGCGGAGGGTGGGGGAGTGACCGCCCCGAGGACCGCCGCGCGGGGTGCTAAGGCGCGGTGACCGGCGGGGACGGCTCCGGTTCCTGGGCGCGGAGGTGGTCCAGCAGCCCGTCCGGCGCCGGGTACGGCTCCTCGCGGGGCAGCAGGCGGCCGGCGGCGGCCAGGTCGCCCGCGCGGACCAGCGCGTGGACGTCGTGGGCGAGCGGGGTCACGTCGGTGACGGAGACCGTCCACTCGTCCGCGTACCGGCGGGAGGCCTCGCCCGACAGGCCGAGCTGGAGCGAGCGGTACGGGAGCGGCCGCAGGTGCAGGTCGCGCTCCGGGTCCCACTGGACGCGCGCCGGCGCCTGCCCCAACTGCCGCTTCCAGGAGGCCTGGTCGGGGTGGAACCCGCGCACGTAGTGCGAGAGGCAGGCGTTCCGCAGGGCCCACTCGAAGCCCTCGCGGGTGATCTCCACGGCGAGGACCGTCTCCTGGCCCTCCTTCGCGCCCCAGCCACAGCGGTACATCATCCACAGGAACGACGGCTTGATCCACGTCATCCGGTCCCGCTTCCATGTGGCCGGGAATCGACCCTCGCGGGCGGCGGGCAGGCCGATCCCCGGCGTGTACGCCTGGTAGACGGTGACGGTGTCCGGGGTGTGGAGCGCCCGGATCCGGTACTTCGGTTCTTCCATGGACGTCAGGGTGCGCGAAGCCCCGGGGGCGGGGCCACCGGATATCCCGGGGCCGCCGCCGGACGTCGCGGCCCTCAGGCGGGCGCCGCCTCCTTCGCGTCGTACTCCTCGCGCGCCGCCGCGATCTCGTTCTGGTGCTGCTCGGTCCAGGTCACGAGGGAGCGGATCGTCGTGTGCAGGGTCCCGCCCAGGGGGGTGAGCTCGTACTCGACGCGGGGTGGGACCACCGGGTGGACGGTGCGCTTCACCAGGCCGTCGCGCTCCAGCTGGCGCAGGGTCACGGTCAGCATGCGCTGGCTGACGCCGTCGATCTCGCGCTTGAGCTCCGTGAAGCGCAGGACGCGGCGGTCGAGGAGGGCGATGACGAGGAGGGACCACTTGTCGGCGACGCGGTCGAGGATCTGGCGGACCTCGCAGTCCTCGCGGGTGTCCCACTGGAAGGGGTCGGGGTCGCCGTCGTTTCCGTAGCTTCCCGCGCAGTGGCTCGGTGCCTTCAGGGCGCTGTCATCCATGACACCCGATCCTGGCGCAGGACCGGGTCGGTTACAAGAGGGAACCGACCTGCGACCAAGGTCACGGTCGGGACGCCCCGATCCGCACCTAATGTGGAGTGATGAGCGATTCCCCCGGCTGCCCGTTGACCGATGTCGCCGTCGCGTACCTGCCCCGGCTCGCGGAGGTCGCCTCCGAGCCGGGCCTCGCGGCCGCCGTCGACCAGCACGCCGCCGCCGTGTGCGACGCGCTCGTCCCGGCCCAGCGGGGGCCGGAGGGCCGGACCGTGCGGCGGGAGGAGCTCGCCGACTACGTGCTCGGGTTCACCGACGGGCTGTCCGAGGCCGAGTGGACCGAGCCCGCGGGCCACGACTTCGTGACCCTGCGGCTGACGGCGGTCTGCCGGCTGATCCAGGAGCACGACCTCCTGGACGCGTGAGACGTCAGCGCCCCGGGTGGTGGGCCGCCTTGACCGAGGCCGCCGCCTCGACCGAAGCCGCCTTGGCCGAAGCCGCCTCGACCGACGCCACCGCCTCCGCCGACGCCGTGGCCATCGCGGCCCGGCTGCGGCGGGCCGTGCGCAGCGCGTCCCAGGTGAGGAGCGTCAGGGCGAGCCAGACGAGGGAGAAGCCCGCCCACCGCTCCGGCGGCATCGCCTCGTGGAAGTAGAGGATCCCGAGCAGGAACTGGAAGGTCGGCGCCAGGTACTGGAGGAGTCCGAGCGTCGACAGCGGTACGCGGATGGCGGCCGCGCCGAAGCAGACCAGCGGCACCGCCGTGACGATGCCGGTGGCGGCGAGCAGGGCCGCGTGTCCGGCGCCCTCGGAGCCGAAGGCCAGGGTGCCCTGGGTGCCGATCCAGACCAGGTAGCCGAGGGCCGGCAGGAACTGGACGGCGGTCTCGGCGGCGAGCGACTCCAGGCCGCCGAGGTTGAGCTTCTTCTTCACCAGGCCGTAGATCGCGAAGGAGAAGGCGAGGGTGAGCGAGATCCACGGCGGCTGCCCGTACCCGATCGCGAGGACGAGGACGGCCGCGAAGCCGACGCCGACCGCCGCCCACTGGGCCGGGCGCAGCCGCTCCTTGAGGACGAGGACGCCGAGCGCGATGGTGACGAGCGGGTTGATGAAGTAGCCGAGGGAGGCCTCGACGACGTGGCCGGTGTTGACCGACCAGATGTAGAGGCCCCAGTTCACGCTGATGACGGCGGCGGCGACGGTGATCAGGGCCAGCTTGCGCGGGCTGCGCGCGAGCTCCGGTATCCAGCTCCAGCGGCGGAGCGCGAGCAGTGCGATGCCGACGAAGAGGAGCGACCAGACCATCCGGTGGGCGAGGATCTCGACGGCTCCGGCGGGCTTGAGGAGCGGCCAGAAGAGCGGGACCAGTCCCCACATGGCGTAGGCGCCGATCCCGTAGAGCAATCCTGCTCGTCCTTCGTTCTCCGTCTTCGTCTCCACCGGACCTCCTGCCGCGCGCCACGCTGTCCTGTCGAAGGTAGCGCCGCACGGGGCGGGTTGTCATGCCCGTATCGCCATACGGTCATGACAGCCCGACCCCTCGTTCAGGAGGCGGCGAGCGCTTCCTTGATCGTCACGGCGATCGGGGTGGTGGGGCGGCCGATCAGCCGGGACAGGTCGCCGGTCCGTACGGCGAGCGCGCCGTGCTCCGCGGCCCGGTTGACGTCGACCAGGATCGCGGCGAAGAACTCCGGGACCCCGGCGCCGGTGAGGATCGCGAGGTGCGCCTCGGCGGGGACGTTGGTGTACGTGATCTCCCGGCCGGACTGGGCGGCGACCTCGGCCGCGTACTCGGCGAACGACCAGGCGGTGTCGCCGCTCAGCTCGTACGCCCGGTTCACGTGCTCCTCGGCCGGGCCGGTCAGGACGGCGGCCGCGGCGGCGGCGTAGTCGGCGCGGGTGGCGGAGGCGATCCGGCCCTCGCCGGCGTTGGAGACGACGGCGCCGTGGGCCAGGACGGGGGCGAGGTTCGCGGTGTAGTTCTCGGTGTACCAGCCGTTGCGGAGGAAGGTGTACGGCAGGCCGGAGGCGAGGATCAGCCGCTCGGTCTCCTTGTGCTCGTCGGCCAGGTCGAAGTCGGCCTCCGGGCCGCCGAGGACGCCGGTGTACGCGAGCTGGGCGACGCCCGCCGACTTGGCCGCGGCGATCACGGCGGCGTGCTGTGCGACGCGCTGCCCGACCTCGCTGCCCGAGATGAGGAGCACCCGGTCGCCCGCCTCGAAGGCCTCCGCCAGCGTCTCCGGCCGGCTGTAGTCCGCGATCCGCAGCTCGACACCGCGCTCCGCGAGGTCGGCCGCCTTCTCCTTGTTCCGGACGACGGCGGCGACGGAAGCGGCGGGGACGGTGGCGAGGAGGGCGTCGATGACGAGACGGCCGAGCTGGCCGGTGGCTCCGGTGACGACGATGCTCATGATGCTTCCTTTTCCCGTGGGGTGCGGTGGGCGATGTCCTCACCGTACGTCGGGCACTTTCCTTTCGTAAGTACCCACTTTGAAGTAAGGTACTGGTATGGAAGTAAGTGGGAACGTGAGTGGGGAACCGAAGAGCCTGCTGACGGACGTCGTCGGCGCCATGTGTCCGGCCCGGCTGGTCATGGAGCACGTCACCAGCCGCTGGGGAGTCCTGATCCTCATCGCGCTGCGCGAGCGCTCGTACCGCTTCAGCGAGCTGCGCCGCCGGGTCGGCGGCGTCAGCGAGAAGATGCTGACGCAGACGCTCCAGACCCTGGAGCGCGACGGCTTCGTCCACCGCGACGCCAAGCCCGTCATCCCGCCCCGCGTCGACTACAGCCTCACCGTCATGGGCGAGGAGGCCGCCCGCCAGGTCGCGGAGCTCGCCCGCTGGACCGACCGGCGGGTCGCGGAGGTCGAGCAGGCCCGGGCGCGGTACGACGAGGCGCGTCGCGAGAGTGTCGCCAGTGCGTCTCAATGACGTGGTAATCGCGGTGAGTTGACCTTCCAGGCCGTACGATCTGCTCACGTTCGTGGGGAAACCGTGAGGGACCGTGGGGGACTTGTGGCGTACGGGGACCAAAGACTGCTGCGTGCCTGCTGTGGCTTACTGCTGGGCGGGCTGATCGCCACCGGCTGCACCGGTGGCGGTGACGACGGGAAGAGACCCGACGGCAAGGGGGGTACGCGTACGTCGGCGGCCCCGACCAGCGCCGCCCCGACCAGCGCCGCTCCGACCACGGCCGCCCCGGCGCCCACCGCGCTCGACTTCGTTCCCGACCCGAAGCGCGCGCCGAAGACCGAGGCCGACGCCCGGCGGATCGCGCTCGCCGTCGTCGGCGGGCCCGACGCCTGGGGCCCGGAATACGTGAAGCGCACCCCGCACCTCAGCGACCCGGACTACTGGCCCGTCCTCGGCGCCAACTGCTCCTGGGAGACGGGCACCCGGCCCTCCACCGTCCTCTCCAGCGTCACCGCCTACAGCGAGGTGCCCGCCGACGGCGCCCGCGGGACCCTCCGGGTCGCCGCCACGGTCACCGTGCACCGCACCGAGGCCGACGCCGACTGGGAGATGGCCGGGACCCTGGAGGAGGCGCTCCGCTGCCCCGACCAGAAGCTGCGCGACGGCGAACGCATCTCGGGCCTCATCTCCCTCGGCAACCCCTTCGGCGTCGGCGGCAACTTCACCGCCGACGACTCCCTCGGAGAGCGGGGGATCTACCTCAACGACGCGGTGAAGGGGGACCAGTTCTACGGCTGGTACCAGTCGCGGATCGGCCAGGTCACCGTCGCCACCGTCGTCAAGGGCGCGCCCGGCTACAGCGAGCAGGACACCGCCACGACGGTCGGCACCATTCCCGCCCAGGTCCAGGCCCTCGTCACGATGCTCGAACGCGCCCAGGACGAGCTGGAGGTCCAGTCATGAGCCCCACGACCCCCCAGCCCGAGCCCCAGCCCGAGCCCCAGCCCCGGCCCGAGCCGCAACCCCAGCCCTGGCCCGAGCCGCAGCCCACACCCCGGCCCGAGCCCGGCGCCCTCCAGCCGCTCCTGCCCTCCGACCCGTCGGTGATCGCCGCCTACCGCCTCCTGGGCCGTCTCGGCGCGGGCGGCATGGGCGTCGTCTACCTGGGCCGTACGGCGAACGGCGAGCTCGCCGCCGTCAAGGTCACCCACGCCGACCAGGCCGACCAGCCCGACTTCCGGGCCCGCTTCCGCCGCGAGGTCGAGGCCGCCCGCCGGGTCTCCAGCCCCTGGGCCGTACCCGTCACCGGCGCCGACCCGGACGCCCCCGAACCCTGGATGGCGACCGCCTTCGTCGCCGGCCCGTCCCTCGGCGAGGCCGTCACCGCGCACGGCGCGCTGCCCGAGCGGAGCGTCCGCCTCCTCGGCTGGGCCGTCGCCCGCGCCCTCGCCGCCGTGCACGCGGCCGGGCTCGTCCACCGGGACGTCAAGCCGGGGAACGTCCTCCTCGCCGTCGACGGCCCCCGCCTCATCGACTTCGGCATCGCCCGCGCCACCGGCGAGACCGCCCTCACCGCCACCGACATGGTCGTCGGCACCCCCGGCTTCCTCGCCCCCGAGCAGGCCGAGGCCCGCACCGACGCGATCGGTCCCGCCGCCGACGTCTTCGCGCTCGGCTGCCTCCTCGCGTACGCGGCGACCGGCCGCCCGCCGTTCGGCACCGGCGCCGTCGACGCCCTGATGTACCGGACCGTCCACGACGAACCCGACCTGACCGGCGTACCCGACGGGCTGCTCGACCTCGTCCGGACCTGCCTCGCCAAGGATCCGGCCGCCCGGCCCACCGCCGCGGAGATCGGTGTCCGGCTCACCGAGGACACCCCGGGCGACGGCGCCGACTGGCTGCCCGCCCCCGTCGTCCGGACCATCGCCGAGCGCTCCGCCCGGATGCTCGCCCTCCCCGAGATCGACGTCACCGCGCCCGGCACGGGACCGGCGGAGGAGCCGAAGCGCAGCCGGCGGGGCTTCCTGCTCCTCGCCTCCGGCGCCGCCGTCCTCGCCGCGGCCGGCGGCTCCGTCGCCGCCTGGTCGGCCCTGACGGGCGACGACGGCGACGGCGACGACAGGAAGAACGACGGCAGGAAGCCCGTCCCGCCCCGCACCACCTGGAAGATCGGCGTCCTCGCCGACCTCTCCGGCCCCGCCAAGGAGATCGGCCTGGCCCAGGAGCGCGGCGCGCGCCTCGCCGTCGAGCAGTTCAACGCCCGCAAGGACAAGCCGTACACGCTCGAACTCACGGTCTCCGACGACCGGGGAGACCCGGCCAAGGCCCTGGCAGCGGCCCGCAGGCTCACCACCGACCCGGGCGTGCTCGCCGTGCTCGGCGCCACCTCCGACGACACCGCCCAGGTCGCCCTGCCCGCCTTCGAGGAGGCCGGTCTTCCCCTGCTCACCGTCTCGGCCGGCTACAACCTGCTCACGGTCCGGGACACGGAGAGCACGCCGAACGCCACGGTGCTGCGGGCGATCCCCCACCACGTCTACGCCGGAATGCACCTCGCCTACGCCGTCACGCTCCTGTCCGCCATCCGCAGGCCCGGAGTCCTCCAGGAGCGCACCGACGACCAGTACAGCTGGCAGATCGTCCGGGGCGTCCAGTTCGGCTTCGGGCAGGCGGGCCTCGACCCCCGCTTCCGCGTGGTCCCGGCCCGCGCGCGGGACTACCGCGCCATCCTCGGCGAGATGATCGACGCCGGCATGGACGCGTACGTCCACTGCGGCGTCCGGGCCACCGCCGTCCTCGCCGCCCGCGCCCTCGGCGAACTCGGCTTCGCCGGGCCGCGGTTCGCCGGGCAGCGGGCCTTCGGGCCGGCGTTCCTGAAGGAGGCCGGCGCGGCAGCCGAGGGCTGGTTCTTCGGCGCCCCCGTGCTCGACGCCGTCTCCCGCAAGGAGGCCGCCGGTTTCGTCGCGGCCCACCGCAAGCGGTTCGGCGCGGCCCCCGCGTACTACACGGGGGAGTCGTACGACGTCGTCACGATGACCCTGCAAGAGCTCGCGCGGCGTGCCAAGGCCGGCGGGAGCCCGGCCCGCAAGGGGCTCTGGGCGGCGCTGCGGAAACAGAAGTACACGGGTGTCATGGGCGGTTACACCTTCGACGAGAGCGGCGACCTCACCAACGGCGGGACCTTCGTGCACGCCGTGCAGAACGGCGCCTTCAAGCTGATCGGCGCCGCACCCGTCCTCCCCGCGAGCGAGGCGAACAAAGCGAGCGAGGCGAACAAAGCGAGCGAGGCGAACAAAGCGAAGCAGAAGGCCTGACCGGCCGTGCAGCCTCTCCGCAAGGCCGACCCGTCGTCGATCGCGGGCTACCGGCTCCTCGGCCGCCTCGGCGCGGGCGGCATGGGCGTCGTCTACCTGGCCCGCTCCGGCGGCGGGGCGCTCGCCGCGCTCAAGCTCATCCGGTCCGAGCACGCCGCCGACCCCGGCTTCCGGGAGCGGTTCCGCCGCGAGGCCCGCGCCGCCGAGCGCATCACGGGGCGCTGGGTCGTCCGCGTCCTCGGCGCGGATCCGGAGGCCCGGGAGCCCTGGCTGGCGACCGAGTACGTGCCGGGGCCGTCGCTCGCCGAGGCCGTCGGTCTGCACGGCGCCCTGCCCGAGCCGGCCGTCCGCGCCCTGGGCGCCCGGCTCGCGGCCGCGCTGGCCGACATGCACGAGGCGGGGCTCGTCCACCGGGACGTCAAGCCGGGCAACGTCCTCCTCGCCCTCGACGGGCCGCGGCTCATCGACTTCGGCATCGCCCGCTCCGCCGGCGCGACCGCGCTGACCGCCACGGACGCGATGATCGGCACCCCCGGCTTCCTCGCCCCCGAGCAGGCCCGCGCCGCCGGGGCCGGCGAGGTCGGCCCGCCGAGCGACGTCTTCTCGCTCGGCTGTGTCCTCGCGTACGCGCTGACAGGGGAGCGCCCCTTCGGTACGGGCGGGGTGGCGGCCGTCGTCTACCGCACCGTCCACGAGGAGCCCGCCCTCGACGACGTACCGGACACGCTCTTGCCCCTGGTCGGCGCCTGTCTGGCGAAGGATCCGGCGGACCGCCCCACGGCGGCCGAGGTGCGGGCGGCGCTGGGGGAGGCCGAGGGCCCGGCGGGCGACTGGCTGCCGCCCGGCCTGCCCGCGCTGATCGCCCAGCGCTCCTCGCGGGTCCTCGACCTGCCGGTCCCCGAGCCGACGATGCTCGTGAACTCCGAGCCCCCGAAGGGGGTTTCGCGGCGCAGGCTGCTGATGGGCGGCTCGGCGGTGGCCGTCGCGGGCGCGGGCGGCCTGACCGCGTGGCTCCTGAGCCGCACCCCGGCGGGCACGGGGACGGGCACGATCGCGGGGACGAGTACGGGTGGGGGAGCGGGCGGCACCGGGGCCCCGCTCGCCGCGTACACGCTCGGTCTGCTCACCGACCTCAGCGGCCCCGCCAAGACGGACGGCCGGGCCCAGGAACGCGGGGCCCGGGTGGCCGTGGAGACCTTCAACGCCCGCCCGGACCGCCCCTTCGACCTGGTCCTCCGGGTCATGGACGACGGCGGGGACGCCCAGCGCGCCAAGGCCGCTGCCCGCGCCCTCCTCAAGGACGAGAGGCTGGTCGGCGTCCTCGGCCCGGCGACCGCCCCGGCCGTCCTCGCCGCGGGAGGCGAACTCGTCGACCGATCGGTCTCGTTGGTGAGCGTCCTCGCCTCGATCCCGACGGGCGAGATGGTGAAGGGCCAGACCCTCAGGCAGACCTACTTCGAGTCACGTCCGTCCCCCGACGTGATGATCGTGCCCTTCGGGCGCTACCTCACCGAGCGCAAGGTCGTCCGGACCGCCGTCGTGGAGGACCGCGCCGCGGGCCGGTACAGCTGGTTCGCCGTCAAGAGCATGAAGGCCACCCCGCCGTCGATGGACCGGGGCGGGGTGGTGACCTCGCACCCCGTCGAGGCGGACAGCGAGGACTTCGCGGCCGCCGTACGGGCCGCCCTCGCGACCGACCCGCAGGGCGTGCTGTACGCGGGCGACTCGCCGAGCCGGGCCGCGCTGTGCGCCAAGGCCCTGCGCGACCAGGGGTACGAGGGGGCCTGCGGCAGCGTCGAGTACGTGCTCCAGCCGGAGTTCCTCACCCTCGCGGGGCCGGCGGCGGAGGGCTGGTACTTCGGCACGGGGTACGTCGACCCCGACGGGATCCCGGCAGCGAAGGCGTTCGCCGCCGCGTACCGGAAGCGCTGGGGACTGGCCGGGACGACCCCCGTCGACCGGTACACCACGGAGGCGTACGACGCCGTCAACTGGATCGCGGAGGCGCTGCGCACGGCGGTCGGGGACGGTGCCGAGTCGAAGGCCTCCGCCGTCGCGAACGCGCTGGTGCGGGACGTCTACGAGGGGCTGGCCAAGCTGTACTCCGCCAAGACCAGGAACGACAAGGCCACGGCCCTCCTGGGGCTCTTCCTGTGGCAGGTGAAGGACGGAGTGCCCGTCTTCCTCGGGAAGTTCGACGAGGCGGCGCAGAAGGCGGCGCGGGACGGGACATGAGAGGGGCCCGATCCGTACGGGCGTACGGATCGGGCCCTCAGTCACTCGTGCGGGCGGGCGGACGGGTCGGGAACTACCCCGCCACCGTCCACGTGTCGTTGCCGGTGAGGAGCCGGCCCAGGTCGCCCTTGCCCTGCTGCTCCACGGCCGACTCCAGCTGCTCCGCCATCAGCGTGTCGTAGACCGGGCGCTCCACCGACCGGAACACCCCGATGGGCGTCTGGTGGAGGGTGTCCGGGTCCGCGAGCCGCGAGAGCGCGAAGGCGGTGGTGGGGGTGGCCGCGTGGGCGTCGTGGACGAGGATCCGCGACTCGTTCTCCGGGGTGACCGTGACGACCTGGAGGTCGCCGGTGGCCTGGTCGCGGACGACGCCCTTGTCGAGCTCGGCGCCGAAGCGGATCGGCTGCCCGTGCTCCAGCCGGATGACGGCCTCCTTGGCCTGGTCCTTGTCCTTGAGGACCTCGAAGGCGCCGTCGTTGAAGATGTTGCAGTTCTGGTAGATCTCGACCAGCGCCGTGCCGTTGTGCTCGGCGGCCTGGCGCAGCACCTCGGTGAGGTGCTTGCGGTCGGAGTCGACCGTACGGGCCACGAAGGAGGCCTCCGCGCCGAGCGCGAGCGACACCGGGTTGAAGGGCGCGTCGAGCGAGCCCATCGGCGTCGACTTGGTGATCTTGCCGACCTCGGAGGTGGGCGAGTACTGGCCCTTGGTCAGCCCGTAGATCCGGTTGTTGAAGAGCAGGATCTTCAGGTTGACGTTGCGGCGGAGCGCGTGGATGAGGTGGTTGCCGCCGATGGAGAGCGCGTCGCCGTCGCCCGTGACGACCCAGACGGACAGGTCGCGGCGGGAGGTGGCGAGGCCGGTGGCGATCGCCGGGGCGCGGCCGTGGATGGAGTGCATCCCGTAGGTGTTCATGTAGTACGGGAAGCGGGAGGAGCAGCCGATGCCGGAGACGAAGACGATGTTCTCCTTCGCCAGGCCGAGTTCGGGCATGAAGCCCTGGACGGCGGCGAGGACGGCGTAGTCACCGCAGCCGGGGCACCACCTGACCTCCTGGTCGGACTTGAAGTCCTTCATCGTCTGGACGGCCTCGGCCTTGGGGACCAGGTTGAGCAGGAGCTCCGTGGGCTCAGGCATCGATGGCCTCCTTGAGAACGGCGGCCAGCTGCTCGGCCTTGAACGGCATGCCGTTGACCTGGGTGTGGCTTTGGGCGTCGACGAGGTACTTCGCCCGGACGAGGGTGGCGAGCTGGCCGAGGTTCATCTCGGGGACGACGACCTTCTCGTACCGCTTCAGCACCTCCCCGAGGTTCTTCGGGAGGGGGTTGAGGTGGCGCAGGTGGGCCTGGGCGATGGGCTGCCCGGCGCGGCGGAGACGGCGGACGGCGGCGGTGATCGGCCCGTAGGTGGAGCCCCAGCCGAGGACGAGGGTGCTCGCGCCGTCCGGGTCGTCGACCTCGATGTCGGGGACGTCGATGCCGTCGATCTTGGCCTGGCGGGTGCGGACCATGAACTCGTGGTTGGCGGGGTCGTACGAGATGTTGCCGGTGCCGTCCTGCTTCTCGATGCCGCCGATGCGGTGTTCGAGGCCGGGGGTGCCGGGCACGGCCCAGGGCCGGGCCAGGGTCTCGGGGTCGCGCTTGTACGGCCAGAAGACCTCGGTGCCGTCGTCGAGCGTGTGGTTCGGCCCGGTCGCGAACTGGGTCCGCAGGTCGGGGAGCTCGTCGACGTCCGGGACGCGCCAGGGTTCGGAGCCGTTGGCGAGGTAGCCGTCGGAGAGCAGGAAGACGGGCGTGCGGTACGTGAGGGCGATCCGGGCCGCCTCGATCGCCGCGTCGAAGCAGTCGGCGGGCGTCTTCGGGGCCACGACCGGCACCGGGGCCTCGCCGTTGCGGCCGTACATGGCCTGGAGGAGGTCGGCCTGCTCGGTCTTGGTGGGCAGACCGGTGGACGGGCCGCCGCGCTGGATGTCGATGATCAGCAGCGGCAGCTCCAGGGAGACCGCGAGGCCGATCGTCTCCGACTTGAGGGCCACACCGGGGCCGGACGTCGTCGTCACGCCGAGCGCGCCGCCGAAGGCCGCGCCGAGGGCGGCGCCGATGCCGGCGATCTCGTCCTCGGCCTGGAAGGTGCGCACGCCGAAGTTCTTGTGCTTGGACAGCTCGTGGAGGATGTCCGAGGCCGGGGTGATCGGGTACGAGCCGAGGTAGAGCGGCAGGTCCGCCTGGCGGGAGGCGGCGACCAGGCCGTACGAGAGGGCCAGGTTCCCGGAGATGTTCCGGTAGGTGCCGGTTGGGAAGGCCCGGGTCGCCGGGGCGACCTCGTAGGAGACGGCGAAGTCCTCGGTGGTCTCGCCGAAGTTCCAACCGGCCCGGAAGGCGGCCACGTTGGCCTCGGCGATCTGGGGCTTCTTCGCGAACTTGGTGCGCAGGAACTTCTCGGTGCCCTCGGTCGGCCGGTGGTACATCCAGGAGAGCAGCCCGAGCGCGAACATGTTCTTGCTCCGCTCGGCCTCCTTCCGGGACAGGCCGAACTCCTTGAGGGCCTCGACGGTCAGTGTGGTCAGCGGCACCGGGTGGACCCGGTAGCCGTCCAGCGACCCGTCCTCCAGGGGCGAGGTCGCGTAGCCGACCTTGGCCATGGCGCGCTTGGCGAACTCGTCGGTGTTGACGATGATCTCGCCGCCGCGCGGCACGTCGCCGATGTTGGCCTTGAGCGCGGCCGGGTTCATCGCGACCAGCACGTTCGGGGCGTCGCCCGGGGTCAGGATGTCGTGGTCGGCGAAGTGCAGCTGGAAGGACGAGACGCCCGGCAGCGTTCCGGCGGGTGCGCGGATCTCGGCCGGGAAGTTCGGCAGCGTGGAGAGGTCGTTCCCGAAGGACGCCGTCTCCGAGGTGAAGCGGTCACCCGTGAGCTGCATGCCGTCACCGGAGTCGCCCGCGAAGCGGATGATCACCCGGTCGAGCCGGCGCACTTCCTTCTCGGCGCCGTGGTGGGCCGTCGCCGGGGCGCTGCGCTGCTCCCCGAGCAGGGCCTCACCGGCCTCGCTACTGACCTGGCTGGTCACTGAACTGGACCTCCCTCGTGGCAAGGGGACTCTCCGCCGGAGGCGGGAGAAGGCTCGGGAGACGCCGGCTGATCACCGGTCGTCCCGTGGCCCACCCTACGACGGTAAGGGGGGCCCTCCCGGGACTTCTCGCATACCGGACCTCTTTGTGAGACACCCTCTTGCCCTGAATTGTCACGTTCTGTCGCCACCCGGATTGTTCCGGAAGGTCGCGTTACGCCTCATCCATTGGATCTAGGACCCTCCGGTTGTCGGACGGTCGGCAGCCTCCCCGATGTCGCTCCGGCCTCGCTCCAGTCGCACTCGGCCGCACTCGGTCACGTGCGGCCGCGCTGGATTCTGACAGGGTGTCAGATTTTCAGGACTTCAGATACGTCAACACCGCCAGTACCCGCCGATGATCACCGTCACTCGGGGAGAGGCCCAGCTTCAGGAAGATGTTGCTGATGTGCTTCTCCACCGCGCCGTCGCTCACCACGAGCTGCCGCGCGATCGCCGAGTTCGTCCGCCCCTCCGCCATAAGGCCCAGGACCTCCCGCTCGCGCGGCGTCAGGTTCGCCAGCACGTCCTGTTGACGGGACCGGCCCAGCAGCTGCTGCACCACCTCGGGGTCCAGCGCCGTACCGCCCCCGGCCACCCGGACCACCGCGTCCACGAACTCGCGGACCTCCGCGACCCGGTCCTTCAGCAGATAGCCCACGCCCCGGCTCGAACCCGCCAGGAGTTCGGTGGCGTACTGCTCCTCCACGTACTGCGACAGGACCAGGACACCCAGACCCGGGTACTCCTTGCGCAGCCGCACCGCCGCCCGCACGCCCTCGTCCGTGTGCGTCGGCGGCATCCGCACGTCCGCGACCACCACGTCCGGCAGCGCGTCCTCGCCCGCGAGCCCGGCGACCAGCTTCACCAGTGCCTCGCCGTCACCCACCCCGGCGACGACGTCGTGCCCCCGGTCGGTCAGCAGCCGGGTCAGCCCCTCACGGAGCAGCACCGAATCCTCCGCGATGACCACCCGCACCCGATCTGTCACCTCTTGTACTCCCACGTCCCGCAGCCCCCTGTCCCGAAGGTCAATAAGGCCTCCAGCATCGCAGGAAGCGGCCCGCCCCGGGGGAGGACCCCGAGGCGGGCCGAGACGGACGGAGCAGGGCTACGCGCGCCAGGGCAGCTCGACGGTCACCGTCGTAGGCCCGCCCGCGGGCGAGTCCACCGCCAGGACGCCGTCCACCGCCCCGACCCGCTCGGAGAGCCCCGCCAGGCTCCGGCCCGCCGCCGCCTCCGCGCCGCCGACACCGTCGTCCCGCACCTGGAGCATCAGCCGGTCGCCCGCCCGCCACACGTCCACCCAGGCGCGCCGGGCCCGCGCGTGCTCCGTGACGTTCCGCAGGAGCTCCGAGACCGCGAAGTACGCGATGCCCTCGATCGCCGCGACCGGCCGGGCCGGCAGGTCCACGTCCACCGACACCGGCACCGAGCACCGGGAGGCCACCGACGACAGCGCCGCGTCCAGGCCCCGGTCGGTCAGGACGGCCGGGTGGATGCCCCGGGCCAGGGCCCGCAGCTCCTGAAGGGCGACCTTCACCTCGCCGTGCGCCTCGTCGACCATCGTCGCCGCGGCCTGCGGGTCCTCCGCCAGCTTCTCCTTCGCGA